>JABSRU010000033.1 GCA_013214965.1 Gammaproteobacteria bacterium | reverse complement strand
CAATTGGGACTTCAACTTTTGTTGTATTCATCCATATCCTTATTTGTCCGCGCCCTATAATCTAAATATTAAACGACTGCAATTCGCTCATAGCTGACATTAGTATTTTAATTTCCTTACGTCAACTGTGCGAACGTTTTTGACCTTAACCGCATAATAAAATGTTTCTCAAAAATTCATAATCCTTTAAATCTAACATTGACGGCTTAAGGCGCTTTTGCGCGGTAGCGAGTTACAATGCATGAAATGCCGAGGATTTATTATAAATAATATTGGTATTTGGATTGGGATTGTTGGGATCAATTAAGCATCCCGTCAACAACGAAACTGTGCCTCTGAAAGCCTAATCTGATTTTATTACTCGTTAGCAGATTTAAAGTTCATTGAACTGTTCTAGCCATTCGATAAATGAGTTTGATACCTTGGTAACGGTGCATAATTGTTGGTTAAAGAACCATACTGCGACATCGAATTGCTTGCTGGCACAATCGGCTAGTTTGAAACAAAACATATTGCCCTTACAATCCGATGCAAATAAAATGTGCCCCGATGGCATGCCGGTCATTTCATATAATTTTGATAAAGAAAAGACATCTTCTAAACTTAAAAAATCTTGCACTTCTGAAATTTCGACCCCTAAATCACAGATTTTAGTCAACACATTTGGTGTGTGAACCAAACCATAGGTCGCGATTAAATATTTGTATGAGTCTGGTAAAACAGCATTAAATTTTGATTCCAGCTCGTCAATATCATTTTTATCGATTGGGACCATCGAGTCTTTACTGCCCCAGTTTTTGACAAATAGATCGATACTATGCATTTTAAAATACTCCAAGCTAAGTAACTACTTAGTTTTTTTAACCCCAGAAACTAAAAAAGACACCCGGAGGTGTCTTTTTTTCATCACGCAAAGAAGAATTACTTCTTAGCGCCAAGAGCGCCAAAACGCTTCTTGAAACGATCAACACGACCACCTGAGTCAAGAACTTTTTGCTTGCCGGTGTAGAATGGGTGACATTCTGAACATACGTCAAGTGCTAAATCTTTACCAACTGTTGAGCCAACGTTGATTATATTACCGCAAGAACAAGTTGCCTTGATCGCGATGTATTCTGGGTGAATACCTTGTTGCATTAGATAGACCTTCTAATTAGTTCGCATCGCCATCAGACCCATAGTTGTGACACCACGGTAAGACACCATACGAAGTTATAAAACATAAAATAGGGCGCGAATTATATAGCAATCATTTTTAATATGCCAGTCATTTGAATGAAAAATCCGCTTCTATTTAGCGGCGAGGCAGATTACACTCAAGTTTATATTTCTATTAACTACTTGGTACTCATGTCGCACGCTCTATTAGTCGAAGTTGCCCTTGCTATTCCTTTGCGTAAACAATTTAGTTATTTGTGCCCGCTCGAATTTGAATTACCGGTGATCGGCAGTCGAGTGTGTGTGCCCTTTGGTAGCCGCAGCCTGACCGGTATTGTCACCGCCCACCTTGAACGTGGCGAGATTAACCTCAACAAACTCAAAGCGATCACCGACTGTTTAGATAGCGAGACATTGCAACCAAGCACGATGTTAAAAATGCTAAAGTGGGCCAGCAATTATTATGTCTATTCCTTGGGTGAGATTTACCAACAGGCATTACCGGTCTTATTACGTAAAGGCGCAAGCACCGATATTGTGCAACAGCAGGTATGGCAGTTAACACCATTAGGCAAAAGCACTGACAGTGAAACATTAATCAGGGCGAAGAAACAGCATCAGGCGTTTGAGCTATTCGAGCAACATCCGCCGCAAACGACCGAACAATTACGGCAACTAGACATTAGCGCGGCCACCCAAAAAGCCCTGCTGCAAAAAGAATTAATCGAACAAGTCAGTTTAGCCCTGCCCTTACCTTGCGCGTGGAATGAGCAACAGTTAAACAGCGATGATCGCCACCGTTTAAACCCCGAGCAGGCCATTTGTGTCGCGGCCATTAACGCCAAGGCTAGTTTTCAGACCAGTTTATTATTAGGGATCACTGGCAGTGGTAAAACCGAAGTGTATTTACAAGCGCTGGAATCGGTTATTGCAGCGGGTAAACAAGCGCTAATCTTAGTGCCAGAAATTGGCTTAACCCCACAAACTTTGCACCGCTTTCAAAGCCGCTTTAATGTCCCTATCGTGTTTTTACATTCCGGACTGAACGATAAAGAGCGGCTTGATGGCTGGCTAAGAGCGCGTGCAGGACAAGCGGCGATTATTATCGGCACTCGCTCGGCCATTTTTACCCCAATGGTCGCGCCAGGGATCATTATTGTCGATGAAGAGCATGACAACTCCTTTAAACAGCAGGATACTTTTCGTTATAACGCCCGTGATTTAGCGGTAGTGCGAGCACATTTAGAAAACATTCCGTTAGTGCTCGGCAGTGCCACGCCATCATTAGAAACACTGCATAACGCGAAATCAGGCAAATATCAGCTATTAAACTTAACCAAACGTGCCGCCAATGCCAGTGAGGCTTCCCATCAAATTATCGATATTAAAGGGGTGCAACTGCAAAGCGGGATGTCACCACAACTGCTTGAGCTGATCAAACATCATTTAACCCGTGGTAATCAGGTGATGTTGTTTTTAAACCGCCGCGGCTATGCGCCCGCATTGTTATGTCATGAATGTGGCTGGCTCGGTGAATGTCAGCGCTGTGATGCGCATTATACGGTGCACCAACGTTATCAATATATTCAGTGTCATCATTGTGGCTCGCAACATCCTTTACCTAAACAATGCCCCGATTGTAGTAGCACCCAGTTAGTGACTGCTGGAGTTGGTACCGAGCAATTAGAGCTAACCCTTAATGATTTATTTCCCGATTATAAAACGGTGCGGATTGATCGAGATAGCACCCGTCGCAAAGGTGCTCTAGATAAGTCGATAGCGGGTATTAACAACAACGATTATCAAATCTTAATTGGTACTCAGATGCTGGCTAAGGGCCATCACTTCCCCAATGTTACTTTAGTGGCCTTACTTGATGTTGATGGTGCTTTATTTAGTGCCGACTTTAGAGCCAATGAAAAACTGGCCCAACTTTATTTACAAGTGGCTGGTCGTGCCGGCCGCGCCAGTAAACCCGGCCAAGTCGTGTTGCAATCTCATCATCCCGAACATCAATTATTACAACGACTCAGTCAGGAGGGCTATTTGCCTTTTACTGAATCGGCATTAATTGAACGAAAAGCAGCACAACTGCCACCCTTTTGGCATATCGCTCTCTTGCGGATTGAGTCGCATGACAACACACAAATCCAACAGTTTATCGCCGAACTCAATAAACACAGTGGTCAGTTACTAGTGCAATTAAGCAGTAAGGAAACGCCAGTGCGTCAAATTGGCCCCATGCCAGCACCGATGGAACGCCGCGCCGGACGTTTCCGTTGGCAGGTCATATTTGAGTCATCAAAACGGAGTCAATTGCATAAGTTTGTTGTGATGTTAAGTGATCAATTAGCCCATACTAAATCAAACCGCTATGTCCGTTGGTCCCTTGATGTCGATCCAACCGATATGGTTTAGCTGAATTATGATAATTAATCAGAAAAACTTTAATTTATGTGCTATTACGAGCTAGTGACTACTGAATAATTGCGATAGACTTGAGCACAGCAGAGTCGACCAAGTATCGACTAATTTTAAACTATAAATATAGCAGTGAAAGAGCCCAATGAAAGAGAATATTCAGCAGTTACTTGAACAAACCGTCGCCATTTTAAAGCAGGAAAATATTTTACCTGCCGATGCCATGCCTCGCATTCAAGTCGACCGAACCAAGGATAAGTCTCATGGTGATTTCGCGACTAACTTGGCATTAATGACCGCCAAGCCTGCGGGCAAAAATCCTCGTGAATTAGCGCAACTCATTTGTCAGCATTTACCGCAATCGGCGTTTATCGAGAAAACTGAAATTGCTGGTCCGGGTTTTATTAATTTTTTCGTCGCCGACAATGCCCTAACCGATCAGTTAGAAGCGGCTTATGTTGATCCCGACTTAAATGTCACAAAAACGACTAGCCCACAAAACATCGTGGTTGATTACAGCGCGCCGAACCTGGCTAAAGAAATGCATGTCGGTCACTTACGCTCAGCGATCATTGGTGACAGTGTGGTTCGCACCCTAGAATTTCTAGGCCATCACGTTATTCGTCAAAACCACGTTGGTGATTGGGGCACTCAGTTTGGGATGCTACTCACCTATATGGAACGCTTGCAACAGCAAGGTGGTGAGATTTCGATGGAACTCCATAATCTTGAAAAATTTTATCGCGCGGCAAAGAAATGTTTTGATGAGGACGAAAGCTTCTCAACTCGTGCCCGTGAATTAGTGGTATTGCTGCAATCTGGCGATGCGCATTGTAAAGAGTTATGGCAACAGTTTATCGATATTTCATTAGCTCACTGTCAAGAGACCTACGATAAGTTAGGCGTTAGCTTAAGCCGTAGTGATGTTAAAGCTGAAAGCTCATACAACGATGACTTACAAAATGTGATTGACGATTTAACCCAGCAGGGCTTGTTGGTTGAAGATAATGGTGCACAATGTGTGTTTTTAGATCAATTTAAAGGCAAAGATGGCGATCCGCTACCAATTATTGTCCAAAAAACTGGCGGTGGCTTCTTATACGCGACCACCGATTTAGCGGCGATACGCTATCGTAAAAATGTCTTAAAGGTCGATCGGGTGTTGTATTTTGTTGATGCTCGCCAAAGCCTGCATTTCCAGCAAATTTTCACTCTGGCTAAAAAAGCTGGCTTTGCGACCCACGCAATGTCTTTAGAGCACATGGCCTTTGGTACCGTGATGGGCGAAGATGGCAAGCCATTTAAAACCCGCTCTGGCGATGTCGCTAAATTAGCTGATTTACTCGATGAAGCACAGCAACGTGCTTACGACCTAGTGAAGCAAAAAAACCCAGACATGGATCAAGCGCAACTAAAAATCATTGGTGATGTGGTCGGAATTTCAGCAGTTAAATACGCTGATTTATCAAAAACTCGAACCAGTGATTACACTTTTAGCTTCGATAGCATGCTAAGTTTTGAAGGTAATACCGCGCCTTATTTATTATACGCATACACCCGTGTGGCCAGTATTTTTGCTAAAGCAGGTGTTGCCGCCGATAGCATTGAAGGTGAAATAATCCTGAATAGCGAGCAAGAAAAAGTCCTTGGTAACAAGCTAATGCAGTTTAACGATGCGGTAAACAATGTTGCGGCTAAAGGCTTGCCACACGTGATGTGTAGTTACTTATTCGAATTAGCGGGTGCATTCTCTAGTTTCTATGAAGCTTGCCCAATTTTAATTGCCGAAGATCAAGCGGTCAAGAACAGTCGCCTTAAATTAGCGGCGTTAACGGCGAAAACCTTACAACAAGGTTTATCATTGCTTGGCATCAAAACACTAGAACGGATGTAATCAATGGCGGATTACGCTAAAAAAGGTAAGCCTAACTCGCCCGTTAAAGGGCGAAGTAAGAACAAAGGCAAAGGAAAGCCTGAACCTAAAAATAACGGACCACGCATTTGGTTCATGCTAGTGATGGCGGCTGCATTATTAGGCGGCTTCTTTTACTTTTTGTTTTATATTGATGGCAAGGCTGATGAAACACCGATTGTCGTGGCTGAAAAAAATGTTAAATCGGTAACAAAACCGACCTCGGCGCTACCTAAAGTACCAGCCAAGAAATGGCAATATATCGATCAGTTAAAAGACAAAGAAGTGATTATTGATGTCCCGGATCAACCAACGTCGAGCCATCAATATCGGGTACAATGTGCCAGTTACCGTAGCCAGCGCCAAGCTGATAGCCTTAAAGCAAAAATCGCTTTTCAGGGCTATGCAAGTTCCATAAGACAGGTTAAGGGCAGCAGCAGCGATTGGTACCAAGTATCGTTGGGGCCTTTTAAAACGCGGCGTCTCGCCGAAGCAGCCCGCCATCGGATGCAGCGCGCCCGGATTAATGGTTGCAAAATCTATTATTGGCAAGACTAAAACTAATATTAAGTTAATCAATTAGCATAAAACCAGAGCCCCTACGCTCTGGTTTTTTCTATTCCCCCTTGAAAAATCGACTATCATCCCCATTTTATAGTTATCATTTATCGGCTTTAAGCCCATTTAATTAAAGGACAGACAATGACTACTATTGTATCTGTACGTCGTGAAGGAAAAGTTGTTATTGCTGGTGACGGACAAGTGTCACTAGGCAACACCGTCATGAAAGGTAACGCGCGCAAAGTTCGCCGTTTATATCACAACAAAGTGTTAGCAGGATTTGCTGGCGGCACCGCCGATGCTTTCACGTTGTTCGAACGCTTTGAAGCCAAGTTAGAAATGCATCAGGGCCATCTGACTAAAGCAGCTGTTGAGCTAGCAAAAGATTGGCGAACCGATCGCGGCTTACGTAAGTTAGAAGCGCTATTAGCTGTTGCCGATGAAACCGCCTCGTTAATTATCACGGGTAACGGTGATGTTATTCAGCCTGAGAATGATTTAATTGCCATTGGCTCCGGTGGGCCATTTGCCCAAGCTGCTGCCACCGCATTGCTTGAAAACACCGATCTAGACGCCCATGAGATTGCGACCAAAGCATTAACGATTGCCGGTAATATCTGTGTCTTTACCAATGGTAATCATACGGTTGAAACCCTAGATATCGCTGAGAAGGAATAAACTGATGTCACAAATGACCCCAAGAGAAATCGTTTCCGAGTTAGATGCTCATATTATTGGTCAGCAAGACGCTAAACGTGCTGTGGCTATCGCCCTGCGTAACCGTTGGCGTCGGATGCAGCTTAACGACGAGTTGCGCCAAGAGGTTACCCCAAAAAACATCTTAATGATCGGACCAACCGGTGTTGGTAAAACTGAAATTGCCCGTCGTTTAGCCAAACTAGCGAACGCGCCTTTTATTAAAGTTGAAGCGACGAAGTTCACCGAAGTTGGTTATGTTGGTAAGGAAGTCGAGCAAATCATTCGTGATTTAGCCGATGTTGCGATGAAAATCACTCGCGAACAACAGATGAAAAAAGTGAAATTTGCCGCTGAAGAAGCTGCAGAAGAGCGAATTTTAGATGCTTTATTGCCACCAGCCAAAACTGGCTTTGACGATGACACGCCACCGACAGATAGTAAGACTCGCCAAATATTCCGTAAAAAACTCCGTGAAGGCGATCTCGATGACAAAGAAATTGAGTTAGATATCGCAGCACCACAGGTTGGCATTGAAATCATGGCCCCTCCGGGCATGGAAGAAATGACCAATCAGTTACAAGGCATGTTCCAAAACATGTCGAGTGTACCCACCAAAAAACGCAAATTAAAAATTAAAGATGCGTTAAAGGCGGTTCAAGAAGAAGAAGCAGCCAAGCTAGTCAATCAAGACGATTTAAAAGAACAAGCGATCGAAATGGCTGAGCAAAACGGTATTGTCTTTATCGATGAAATTGACAAAATCTGTAAGCGTGGCGAATCAACGGGTCCAGACGTTTCTCGTGAAGGAGTACAACGTGACTTACTCCCTTTAATTGAAGGTTGTACGGTATCGACCAAACACGGCATGATTAAAACCGATCATATCTTGTTTATTACTTCTGGTGCATTCCAGGTGTGTAAGCCTTCGGATTTAATTCCTGAGTTACAGGGCCGGTTACCGATTCGAGTGGAACTTAGCGCATTAACCAGTAATGACTTTATTCGTATTTTAACCGAGCCTAATGCTTCCTTAACCGAACAACATAAAGCGTTGTTAGGGACAGAAGGTGTTACGGTTGAATTCACAACCGACGGCATTAAGCGTATTGCTGAAGCCGCATGGCAAGTTAACGAACGGACCGAAAACATTGGGGCCCGCCGTTTACACACTGTGCTGGAGCGTTTAATGGAAGAGGTGTCTTACCATGCCTCAGATCGCAGTGGCGACACAGTGATTGTCGACGAAGTATACGTTAACAAACACCTTGGCGAACTGATTGAAAATGAAGATTTAAGCCGCTTTATTTTATAAATTAGCATTCACAACAGACGGTTTACCAGCCGTCTGTTACTTTTCCAATTGAATAATCAAACGTTCAATCATTAGCTCCAACCGCTTAATTTCCCGTACTGTCGACTGACGGTTCATTTCCATAAACACCCACATTTTCAATGCAATTAAAATAATGATCGCGATGGTTAATATCACTCCCCAGTATAATTTTGGCCCGATAAAATCAACCTTGGTCATAAAGAACTCATAGCCAGCCCAACATAAGACCCCCGTCACCACCAGCGCAACGAGAGTCACAACGACCACCCAGCCACCAAGTGCCCCTTTGTAAGCATTGGCAAGCATATTAAAAATACCAGGTTGACCAGCTAACATCGCATCAAGTTGCTGCGCCTCTTCCTCTAACTCTTGTTTAATTTTGTTATCGATATTCATCAAACTACTCCATTAATTTTCTTAATATATTACGTGCTCGGTATAGACGTGATTTTATGGTGCCACTAGGTATTGATAAAATTTGACTAATGTCAGCAAGGCTAAATTGTTCGAGATAAAACAAATGAATAACTTCGCGCTCCAATTGCGGTAACTTGTTAATCATCTTGATTAAACTAGTATTTTCGATATTGGTTTGGCAGGCAATACTGTCGACGTCATCGTCAGTATTACGTAACACTTCTCGCTGTTGGCGACGGAGTAGATCAATGGTTTGCCATCTTGTCATCTGGTAGATCCAAGGTTTAAACCCACGAGGATCATCTAGTCGCAATAAAGATTGACCGATCTTCAACCAACTATTTTGCACCGCATCTTCTGCAATTTGAGTATTCTGGCTAATCTTAAACGCAAATTGAACTAATTTAGGATGAAAATAACGACACAGACAATCCAGAGACTCCCGATCGCCCATTTGACTTTCCATCACCAGTAACTCAATTTGAGCTTGTTCCATTTAACATCTCACTTATCGATATTATCAACACTATTCTATAACGATCTGAAGTAAAAAAAGGTTCAAACAAAAAGAAAAATTAAACAAACAGCGATGTCAATTGATATAAATCAAGGTAAGAGACATTAATAACTTTATTATATCATCATTGATTTTAAACAATTTTATTAGTAATTATGATTCAATCAAACAGAATGAGACTGCATCCCAGCTCATCTTTGTTAGAGCTTAACTTTAGCAATGGCTTTAACGAAATGCTGTCTTTAGAAATGCTAAGGGTATACTCACCAGCGGTGGAATCTCTGGCAGGGAAGCCATTATTAGTCACAAACAAGGCATTTATTCGACTAAAATTAATTGAAAAAATTGCCGATAATGGCTTACGATTATTATTTAATGATGGTCATGACAGTGGGATTTTTGAGTGGCAAGATCTGTACTATTTAGCCAAAAACCAAGATCAGTTATGGTTGCAATATTTGAATCGATTAGCCAAGGCTAACCGGATCAAACAGCAAGCACTTACTCTTGAGATAATCTAACGTTTTGCGTACGTGATTCTTGAGTTATTTTGACGATATAATAAATATCGGCAACCACAATAAAGGCGTTTAAGACTAATACTGGCATCGCATCGATTAAGCCACCATAAATGGCGAACATTAGCGCGCCGATCAAATTCCAGATCCTCAGTTTAAGCATATCTTTTAACATCAATGAGTATGCAACCACAACCGACGCTGCAAACCCAAACCATTCAACACTACCCATTGCATCCATATTATATATCCACGATTAAATCTATTGATGAAATGGTAGCAACATCTCGCTTAACCTGCTAGCTAACAACATATTTATTGCAAGCGGGTGCAAATTTTAATCATCAGTTATGTGCGTAAGATCAAAAATAACACTTCACTTATTCAGTACTTAAGATAATATCATCATAGACTCATCATTGGAGCTTACTATGCAATATAACACCTCTGAACTTTGTGATATCTACCTCGACAGTGTCGACGTTGTCGAACCAATGTTTGCCAATTTTGGCGGTCGAAATTCCTTTGGCGGCGAAGTGGTGACGATAAAATGCCATGAAGCCAATGGTCAAATTCGTGATGTACTATCCCGTAATGGCGAAGGCAAAGTATTAGTGATCGATGGTGGAGGCTCATTACGCCGCGCTCTTGTCGATCTAAAGCTAGCAGAACTTGCCCTTGAGAATGATTGGGAAGGCATTATTATTTACGGTTGTATTCGAGATGTTGATTTGATTGATGAACTCGAATTAGGCATTCAAGCACTGGCGTCAATTCCGGTCCTAGCGAATGAAAGTAATGATGGCGAGCTCGATATGCCAATCAACTTTGGTGGCGTCACTTTTTTACCTGAAGATCATGTTTACGCGGATTCAACGGGTATCATTCTATCACCAGAACCGCTCGATTTAGAATAGAGAATACATGTCTTATTTAATACCAGCCACGACTGAAACGCTGAATCAGTACACCTCAATTCGCCCTGGCGAAACTCGAATTGGTCAGCAATTATTAACGCCGTCACCTCTGAATTTAACCGATAACTTAACCAAGAGTTTAATCGAGTTAAAAAAACGAGGAGCTAAGTTTGTTATTCTAGGAATAGCGGAAGATATCGGTCCAAAAGCAAACTTAGGTCGTGGCGGCGCAGATCAAGGCTGGTCGGCTTTTTTGTCGAGTTTTTGTAACCTGCAACAGAACCCTTTCATTCGTTCCTCTGAAGTTGCCCTGTTAGGACAGATTAAATGTAATGATTTACAGCAGAAAAGTACATCATTAAATCTAGAATTAACTGAAGATTTAGCGACTTTACGTCAATTAGTCAGTCAGTTAGATGACCGCGTCAGTGAAGTGATGAGCCAAATTTCTCAACAACAGTTAATCCCCATTGTTATTGGCGGCGGTCACAATAATGCCTATCCAATTCTCAAAGGGATGAGCCAAGGCCGTCACTCCACGTTTGCAGCAATCAATCTCGATCCGCATACTGATTTTAGAGCGCTTGAAGGGCGTCATAGTGGCAATGGTTTTCATTATGCCACTGAGCAAGGTTTTTTAAGCCATTATTTTTGTTTGGGTATGCACGAATTAAAAAATTCAGCCGCTAATATTCAAGGACTTAATCACTATCATTTTCCAGCGATTAGTTATCAGCAAATCTGGAGTCGACGCGAGCTAACATTCGAACAAGCGTTAACCGTCGCAAAATGTTACTTAGGTGATAGCATGAAACCCATTGGTATTGAGCTCGATCTCGATAGTATTTCGTTCATGCCCGCTAGCGCTTATACCAATTGTGGTATCAGTATTAGCGATGCTCAATTTTATGTCCATAGCATCGCCACGATGGACAATAGTTGTTACCTCCATTTAGCTGAAGGTGCGCCATGTCAGCACCCAGCAGGCATCGCTCAAGGTAATAGTGACATCGGTCAAGCATTAGCCAGCCTAGTGAGCACTTTTATTCAAGCCAAACAGCAAATTGGTGATGAGTAAGGTTATTCATCATCTTCGATTGCCCACTTCTTTCTAATCCGACCTAATTCACCAGAGTTCACCAATTGCGCATAAGCAGAACGAAAGCGGATGAGTGTATTAGGCTCAGTCCCTAAACTAAACGCAATGCTTAATTCATTGTTTAATTCCGTTACTTCAAGTATTTTTTCGATTTTAGAGAGGTCAAGATTAAGACGCTCTGCATTTTTTTGGATCACTAGCTCTGTACTCAAAATCAAGTCAACTCTCTTTTTAAATAACATCCCGAGACTCTGCGAGTCCTTAACTAGCTTATAAAAATACAAAAAGTTGTTTTTCTCTAAAAATGCAGCCGAGTTATATGAGTTTGAAGCTGCAACAGTTAACGTTTTTAGTTGCTCTAATGACCTAATTGGTATGGTGTCATTAGAATTCAGTCGCCAAAAATAAAAGCGCTCAGTTTTTATTTTTCCAATCCAATGAAATTTATGTTCCCGGTCAGCCGTTCGGGCTATTGAATAAATCATCACATCGGGGGTATTCAAAGCAATTAGGTAAGCTCTTGCCCAAGGTAATAATGATGTAGAATATTTATCCTGCGTGATTTTAAATAATGCATCAACTATTTCAACACTAGCACCCGACAAAGCACCTTTTTCGGTTATAAACTGAAATGGTTGAAGAGTTTCAGTGACTACTTCAATTTTTTCAGCGCGGCTATCGCCACTAAGTAACGAAAGGCTCACCGCGACAACAAAATAGAATGTTAATATCATGCCACACATCAAATATTCAACCCACCATATAAGTACCGGTACCAAATGCAATATGTTCACCTAGTTCATTATGCAACTCCATCCGGGCGACAGCAACTTTATTGCCAGCTCGGATTACTTTTGCCGTGGCGATAAATTCTTGACCACGACCGGGGCGCAGATAATCAACCCGTAAATCGATTGTTCCAAGATTTTGTAATCGCTGCATAATCGCCTCTTGTGATAATGGTAAGGTCATATCTTCCAACACTTGGGCAAACACCATCATTCCGCCGGCAACATCTAAAATGGTTGCCGTGACACCACCGTGTAAAATACCATGAACAGGATTACCGATCAGCTCTGGTTTCATCGCCAAGCGTAATTCAATATGATCTTTTTGGTATTTAACTATTTCAAGACCAATCAATAAATGAAATGGCATTTGATGGCCAAAGAATTGCGCGATCATCTCACGTATATCCTTGGTCGTTAGCGGCTTACTCATGGCAATTCCTTTGTTATAAAAATGTAACAGCATTACATCCTAGATAAAACAGTTAGTTTAAACAAGCATTTTAATGAGACAACGACCGCTCACTGATTTAAACTGTCTATCCCAAATATAAAGGCAGTATTCGTAGTGACCCAACCACAGCCCACATCACCCCAACAAATTCTTAGCCAAGTATTTGGTTATAGTGAATTTCGCGCTGGCCAATTAGACATCATTAATTGTGCCCTCGCTAAGCAAGATTGCTTGGTGATCATGCCAACGGGTGGCGGTAAGTCATTGTGCTTTCAAATTCCAGCGCTGTTAATGCCTGGACTGACCATAGTAGTGTCACCGCTCATATCGTTAATGAAAGACCAAGTTGATAGTTTGCAAGCTAATGGGATTAATGCTGCCTACCTTAACTCAAGTCAGAGTCGTGAAGAGTCGATGGCTATTCTTAACGCGATGCAATTTGGTGAAATTAAACTGATTTACGTTGCACCAGAACGTTTAATGCAACACAGCTTCTTAGAGCGGGTTCAACAACTCGATGTCTCATTAGTGGCGGTTGATGAAGCGCACTGTATTTCGCAATGGGGTCATGATTTTAGACCTGAATATGCAATGCTCGGACAAATCAAAACTTTACTGCCGCAAGCATCAGTAATGGCGTTAACCGCCACAGCGGATGAAGCGACCCGAGAAGAAATTGTCAGCCGCCTTAATTTACAAAATCACCATTACCATCAGGCTAGTTTCGATCGCCCGAATATTCGCTATACCCTGTATGAAAAATACAAACCTTTTGCCCAATTGCAGCAATATTTAAAAACCCAGCAGGATAATTCAGGGATCATTTATTGCACCACCCGTAAGCAGGTTGAAGAAATTGCCTTTAAGTTACAACAGCAAAAATTAAAGGTCATGGCTTACCACGGTGGAATGGAACATCGTGATCGCCAACAAGTTCAAGAAGACTTTATTCGTGGCAATCTCGATATTGTAGTCGCGACAGTCGCTTTTGGGATGGGGATTGATAAACCCGACGTTCGTTTTGTGATGCATTATAATATCCCCAAGAATATCGAGTCCTACTATCAAGAAACCGGCCGTGCCGGTCGTGATGGCATGGCTGCTGAAGCGGTGATGTTATTTGACCCAGCCGATATTGGTCGAGTCAGATTCTTGATTGAACAAGGTAATAACCCACACCAGCAACAAGTAGAACATCAAAAACTTAATGCGATGGCTGCCTTTGCTGAAGCACAAACCTGTCGTCGCCAAGTATTGCTCCATTATTTTGGCGAATATGGTACTTCAAAATGTGGCAACTGCGATATTTGTCTCGATCCACCGTCACATTTTGACGGCTCAACAGTCGCTAGAAAAGCGCTATCTTGTGTTTATCGGGTTAAACAAAGCTTTGGGGTCGGTTATGTCATTGAAATATTACGCGGCTCTAAAAACCAGCGCTTACTCGATTATGGTCATGATAAATTATCGACCTACGGCATTGGTGTCGAGCACAGTGGTGAGTATTGGTTAAGTATATTCCGTCAGTTAATTCATTTAGGCTACTTACGCCAAGATATTACCCGTAGTTCTATTTTGGTGCTCACCCAAGCGGCCCGCGCCGTGCTAAAAGGCGAAGTAGATGTCGAATTAGCCGTGCCTCGCTTACAAGCAATCAGCAAGGGTAGCAGTAAACGATCGCGCAAAGACGATTATAATTATGACGAAGTATTATTTGGCCAATTGCGGAAACTGCGGAAAAAATTGGCCGATGAAGCCGGTAAACCACCCTATGTTATTTTTAATGATGCCAGCCTAGCTGAAATGGCAGAACAACAACCACAATCTCCATTCGAGTTTTTGAAAATCAATGGTGTAGGTGATAGTAAATTAGAAAAATTTGGCGATGATTTCTTAGCAATCATTCGCCAGTATCAGATAGGATGTTAGTTTAAACACCCTAGCAGTGATATAAAAAAGGTCACCATTGGTGACCTTAACAACACACTAATGACCAATGTTTTTATCTAAAAAGGTTAGCATTTTTTGGTAAAGATCTTTTCTGTTTTCTTCTTTGTAGAAACCATGAGCTTCTTTTTTCTTGGTTAACCACTGGTATTTTTTACCTGCTTTATCTAATGATTTTTTCAACAGTAATGCATGATCATAATGTGCTCGAATATCCTTTTCACCATGAACAATAAACAAATCAGCTTTAATTTTATCGACATGACGCGCTGGCGAAAACATGTCTAACTGTGCTTTATCATCGCCCAGTACTTTACTTAAGAAATTTTGCCCGTATTTCATATCAGCGATATCGCCTTTTTCAAACATCAGATCCATATCATAAATACCGACATAACCGATCGCACATTTATAAAGTTCTGGCTCTTTAACGACACTCATTAACGACGCATAACCACCAAAAGAAGCACCATAAATACAAATTCTATTTTTATCAGCTATCCCTTCTTTAATCGCCCAATTAGTAGCATCGGTAATATCATTCATAATATTCCCGCCCCATTGACGATAACCTAGTGCTTGAAATTTTGCGCCATAGCCACCACTACCACGGAAATTGACCTTTAACACCGCGTAGCCCCTACTCGCTAATAATTGGACATCGTCATCATAAGTCCAATAGTCACGAGGACCATGTGGGCCACCATGCGGTAATACAACCATTGGTAAGTTATTTTCTTCACCCTTAGGAATTGTAATAAAGCCATGGATTATTAAACCATCTCGGCTTTTAAAACTAAAAGCATCAGTTTGAGCAAGACGACTTTGATCTAGCCAAGGCTTCGATTTCATCAATTCACTCATTGATTTAGTTTTAGTATTAAATAAATAGAAAATACCTGGCTGTTTATCCGATCGAACTCTAATCGTCATTAGTTCATTATCACGGGTCGTACTGGTAATCTTTACTTGCATATTAGGAAAAGCAGCGACCATCGCTGGATACCACTTACCCAGTGGGTGTGTTTTGTCAATTACGGTCACTTTTGAATAATTTGGCTCAAAATGAACCGCAAAAACTTGACCATCGCGATCCTTATCAATCCCATTAATATCAACAATATCGTGACCGGCAACAAATGTAAGCTGTTTGCTCTTTAAATCGTATAAGTAGAGTTTACTCGGTGCATTGACAGAACTTTTTTTCATATATACTTTTTGATTATCTAGCGAGAAACTAACCGGTGTTAAACCACCATCATCCTCGTAAAAACTATCGGTTAAGACCCAATCTTCACCTTTCTTCTTTCGGGAATAAATGACAATTTTGTTATTTTCAGAAGCAACAGGTCCCATCACAATTCTAACTTCACCGCTATTATCAGCGACAAATTGACCATTAGGGATCGGAGACTTAGCCAAGCGACGTGTTTTGCCACTGTAAACGTTTAATCTTAAAGCTTCGGTATATTTAGAGCTGGACTTGTTGACCGCAATAGAAGAAATAACGATATGCTTAGGATCGTCAGGCAATAAATTCAACACCCGCATCACATCAATACTTGGGTTAATCAGCATTCCACCTTTTGTTTTATAACCAAATATTAATTTCTTTTTTGAGCCATCGGCATTCATCGCATAAACATTGCCAGTTGGTGAAGGTCGATCAAGCGATCCAAATTTCTGAATGACATTAACCGCAAACCTTTCATCATTTAGCCAAAAGAAATAACCTGGAGCTTCATTGCCTTTAAAACCTAATATTGCTGTCGTTTTCATCGTTATGCGATTAATTACCACGACAATTCTTTTACTCTCCTGATTCGTCATTTCTGCAGCAATATATTTTCCCGTCGGCGATAATTTTATCTGATGGAATGTTGAGTGTTTAGAAAAGTGCTCAATAGGAATTAAATTTTTAGCATATAAACTCGTGCTAAAAATAAATAATATGGTGAGAATGTATATTCTAGATAACATCAAACATGTCCTTTTTATAAATAATGTTAATTAACAGTTGCTAGTATAATCAATCGCAACAGAATTAATACAATATCTTAACCCTGTTTGGGTCGGACCATCGTTAAAAACATGGCCTAAGTGAGCGTCGCAATTGGCACAGCAAACTTCCGTGCGTTGCATACCATGGCTATTATCTACAATCAATTTCACTTGGCTGTTATCCATCACATCATCAAAGCTTGGCCAACCACAACCGCTATCAAACTGGTTGGTGGCATCAAATAGTTCATTAGAGCAACAAACACAACGATAGAAACCCTTACTTTTACACACTAGCCATTGCCCTGAAAATGGTTGTTCTGTGCCTTTTTCACGACAGACATGGTATTGCTCTGACGTTAATACTTCTTTCCAATGGTCATCATTCATTTTGAAATCTCAGGTTATAGTTTTTAGGTTAGTATTTTTAGACCTTAGGCTAATAGCGATTAGCCTAATTCATACGTTATATTGACCTTATAATTATTTTATCGTGTTAAGTCAATAAAAGCATTTGACTATCGACCCATTGCACGGTACAAATAACAAGCTTTAAACATATAATTAACAATAAAGAATCAATACTATGATTTTAAACCACAGCATTTTAGATTTACTACTGCTCCTGCCACAACGTTGTGCGGGCTCTTAGTGCTGTAGGTTATTAAACTGAACACTTGAAACCCGCATCCGATGCGGGTTTTTTTATTTCTAAATTTTAGCAATGTGCATTAATCAATTAAGGAAAGCGACAATGTCTGATCAAGTCATCATTTTTGACACTACATTACGCGATGGCGAGCAAGCCTTGGCGGCCAGTTTAACGGTAAAAGAAAAGTTACAAATCGCACTAGCACTGGAACGCTTAGGAGTCGATGTCATGGAAGTGGGTTTTCCTGTGTCATCACCTGGTGACTTTGAGTCGGTGCAAACCATTGCTAAAACAGTAAAGAATAGTATTTGTGCGGGGCTATCGCGCGCGGTCAAAGCTGATATTGATGCTTGTGCCCAATCGCTTAAAGTGGCCGATCAGTTCCGTATTCACACCTTTATTTCAACCTCGACGATTCACGTTGAAAGTAAGTTGAAGCGCAGTTTTGATGATGTATTAGAAATGGCTGTTAGTGCAGTCAAATACGCCCGTAACTTTACCGACGATGTTGAATTTTCCTGTGAAGATGCAGGGAGAACACCGATCGATAATTTATGTCGGATGGTTGAACAAGCGATAAAAGCCGGTGCAACGACCATTAACATTCCCGATACCGTGGGTTATACCATTCCCAGTGAGTTTGCAGGAATCATTAAAATGCTTTACAACCGGGTTCCTAATATTGATCAAGCGGTCATTTCAGTCCATTGTCATGATGATTTAGGCATGTCAGTAGCCAACTCTATTAGTGCCATCGAAATGGGCGCGCGTCAGATCGAATGTACCATTAATGGCATCGGCGAGCGTGCCGGTAACTGTTCACTAGAAGAAGTCGCGATGATCTTAAGCTTACGCAAAGATATCATGGGCGTCACCACCAATATCAAAACCCAAGAGATTTATCGTACCTCCCAATTAGTCAGTCAAATTTGTAATATGGTGGTACAACCGAACAAAGCTATTGTTGGCAGCAATGCGTTTTCCCATTCCTCCGGCATTCATCAAGATGGCATGTTAAAAGCTAAAAACACTTATGAAATAATGACTCCCGCGTCAATCGGTCAACCGGAAAAATCCTTAAACATGACGTCTCGTTCTGGCCGCCATGTCATTAAACACCGGATGGCCGAATTGGGTTATCAGGAAAGTGATTTTGACCTTAATGACTTGTACGATTCATTTGTGCGCCTCGCGGATAAAAAAGGTCAAGTATTCGATTATGACTTAGAAGCCTTATTGTTCTTTAATCAACAAAAAGACGAGAATGATTATTACAAGTTAGGCTATCTAAGTGCCCATTCGGGTTCCGGTATGGTTTCAACCGCTAGTGTTAAGTTAATTATTGGTGAAAAAGAATTTATTGAAGCTGCAACCGGAAATGGACCCGTAGAAGCGGCTTATAAGGCGATTAACCAAATTACAGATACCAACATTGAGATCATTGATTACTCGTTAGAGTCAAAAGGCGAAGGGGAAAACGCCCTCGGTCAAGTCGACATTGTCGCTAAATATAACGGTCAAAATTTCCACGGTATGGGCCTCGCGACCGATGTCGTTCACGCATCAGTTCGCGCTTTACTCCATGTGTTGAACTTGGTACATCGCGCAGATTTAGTGGCAGATAAAAAACAACAAATACAACAAAACGTCGCCAGTATTTAATCAAATTTTAATTTTAACCATAGGAATATAATGAGCAATTCTACCTACAACATCGCAGTACTTGCTGGCGACGGCATTGGCCCTGAAGTCATGGCAGAGGCGATTAAAGTATTAGCCGCTGTGCAACAGAAGTTTGGCTTCACTCTTAACTATAACGAGTTACCCGTGGGTGGTTATGCTATAGATCACCACGGTATGCCGTTACCACCACACACTCTAAAGGGTTGTGAAGAGTCTGATGCCATCTTGTTTGGTTCGGTTGGTGGGCCTCAGTGGACTCATTTGGCCCCAGATGACCAGCCGGAACGTGGCGCGCTATTGCCATTACGAGGGCATTTTGGATTGTTCTGTAATTTACGCCCGGCACGGATTTATTCACAACTTGCACAATTATCACCATTACGGGCCGACATATCAGCCCGTGGCTTTGATATTTTATGTGTCCGAGAACTAACCGGCGGCATATATTTTGGTGATAAAGGCCGTAGCGGCGAAGGTGAAGATGTGTCGGCATTCGACACTATGCGCTATAGCCGTAAAGAAATTATTCGAATTGCTCGGATTGCGTTTGAATCGGCACGAGAACGCCGCGGCAAAGTTACCTCGGTCGACAAAGCGAATGTATTAGCGTGCTCCGTGTTATGGCGTGAAGTGGTTGAAGAAATCGCCACAGAATATCCAGATGTCGAACTTGAACATATTTATATTGATAATGCTGCGATGCAAATGATCCGCGATCCGTCACAATTTGATGTGTTGTTATGCTCTAATTTAATGGGCGATATCTTATCCGACGAATGTGCGATGATCACCGGCTCAATGGGCTTGTTACCGTCGGCCAGCCTTAACGCTGCAGGTTTTGGAATGTATGAACCTGCCGGAGGCAGTGCACCCGATATTGCCGGACAAGGCATTGCTAATCCAATTGCACAAATTTTGTCAGCGGCGATGTTATTACGCTTTAGTCTAAAGTTAGATGATGCCGCAGCAGCGATTGAGGCAGCAATTATCAGCGCCCTTGAAAATGGTTATTTGACCCGCGAGTTAGCACCACAAGCGAGTGATGCTAAATCCACCAGCGAAATGGGTGATTTTATTGCTCAAGTAATTCTAGAAGGACAGCAATAATGGCACAGACCCTCTATGACAAAATTTGGCAAGACCATATCGTACGTGATGAAGTAAACGAAACGCCGCTAATTTATATTGACTGCCATTTAGTGCACGAAGTGACTTCACCACAAGCATTCTCGGGATTGAAAACCAATAATAGGCCACTGCGCCATGTCGATAAAACCTTTGCCACCATGGATCATAACACCTCGACTAAATCACGATCTCTGGATGCTTGTAGCCCTCAAGCACGGATTCAAATTGAAACCCTAACCGATAACTGTGATGAGTTTGGAGTCCAATTATACGATATTAACAACATCAACCAAGGTATTGTCCATGTCATGGGGCCGGAACAAGGGATGACGCTACCTGGCACCACGATTGTTTGTGGTGATTCCCATACCGCCACTCATGGTGCGTTCGGTGCCCTGGCCTTTGGCATTGGCACCTCAGAAGTTGAGCATGTCATGGCAACTCAAACCTTAAAACAGCATAAAGCCAAGTCGATGAAAATAGAAATTACCGGTGAAGTAGCACCGGGCATTAGCGCCAAAGATATTGTGCTGGCCATTATCGGAAAAATAGGCGCTGCCGGCGGCACAGGTTATATCTTGGAATATTGTGGCCAAGCCATCGAGACGTTGTCGATGGAAGCACGTATGACCATCTGTAATATGAGCATTGAATGTGGCGCAAAAGCAGGCATGATAGCACCGGATCAAATCACCTTCGACTACCTTGAAGGTCGCCCTCATGCACCAAAAGGACAGGATTGGATTGACGCGGTCAACTATTGGAAGACCTTAAAAACCGATAGTGATGCGGTGTTCGACGCGATCATTACCTTAAAAGGCGAAGACATTGCACCCCAACTCACTTGGGGCACTAATCCTGGTCAAGTGATTGGGATTGATCAATTAATTCCTTCACCACAAGATTTTAGTGAAAGTGTTGAATCGGATTCTGCGCAACAGGCGTTGGAGTATATGGCGTTGTCTGCCGGGCAATCACTAACCGACGTCTGTATCGACAAAGTATTTATTGGCTCATGTACCAACAGCCGGATAGAAGACTTACGGGCGGCTGCCGCTATCGCCGAAGGTAAACATGTCGCCGCAACGGTTAACGCAATCGTCGTACCGGGCTCCGGTTTAGTAAAAGCACAAGCAGAAAAAGAAGGCCTCGATAAAATATTTATTGCCGCTGGTTTTGAATGGCGCTTACCGGGTTGCTCAATGTGCTTAGCGATGAATGACGATCGCTTAGAGCCATATGAACGTTGTGCATCCACCAGTAATCGTAATTTTGAAGGCCGTCAAGGTCGTTTAAGTCGCACCCACTTAGTTAGCCCTGCGATGGCAGCAGCAGCGGCTTGTGCTGGTCATTTTGTTGATATTCGTAATTTTAAATAGGATTGTATAATGAGTAAGTTTATAAAACACCAAGGGCTAACAATCCCGTTAGATATCGCGAACATCGATACCGACCAAATCATTCCTAAACAATTCTTATCGAAAATTACCCGCGATGGCTTTGGCGTACATTTATTTCATGATTGGCGCTATCTAGATCTCGCTGGTGAACAACCGAACCCAGAATTTAATCTTAATAAGCCTCAATTTAGTGGTGGTAGCATTTTACTAACCCGTGAGAATTTTGGTTGTGGCTCTAGCCGTGAACACGCACCGTGGGCACTAGCGGACTTTGGGTTTAAAGCCGTTATCGCGTCGAGTTTTGCCGATATTTTTTACGGTAATGCAATTAATAACGGCTTAATACCGGTGCGTTTAGCCGAGGATGAGATCGACCAACTATTCGCCCAAACTAAGAACGGTAGCGAGATCACGGTCGATTTATCTCAATTAACAGTCACAGCCCCCGACGGTAGTCAATTCAGCTTTGAGATTAATACCTTTCAACGGGAATGTTTATTGAAGGGATTAGACTCGATCGGTTGGACCTTACAGCATCTTGATCAGATTAAATCCTATGAGGACACTATTCCGGCCTGGCGTAGATAGTCACATGGTAAATAAAAAGGGCTGCAATTCGCAGCCCTTTTCTATGCTTCCCAAGAGAGTTTTTTATAACTGGCCTGTTGAATTAAAAAACTGTCTATTTCATCACGAGTACCGTAGCTTTGTGTCACTTCACCCTGAATCCAATCACAGCCCATTTCTTGCAACTGCAACATTTGTGATAATTTCCGCACCCCAATCGCTGTCACGGTCATATCCAGTGCCTTAGCCATGGCAATCATTCCTTGAATAAGTTTAGAGGCATTAGGATCATCTTCCAGCTGAGAGATGTAATCTTTCGATATCTTTAATCCTGAAAATGGGAAATTATGTAAATCAGAAATATAAGCACCGCGCTCTCCGAACTTATCATAATGCAGTGCGACACCAAGTAAGGACAGCTCTTGTAGGATACCTTCCAAATCAATCCACTGGGTCGAAATGTAACTTAATGGTAACTCTAATATAAAGCGACTAGCTGGCAATTGGTGGCGTTGGATTATTTTTTCAATGTGCCGAGCAATGTCATAATCTCGCAATTGACCATGAGATAAATTTAAAGACAATTTCAAATTAACATAGCCTTGGTCACGCCAGTGCTTTAAGTCAATACAACTATTATCAAGTAACCACTCCCCTAAATCAGCCATTAGACCACTGGATTCAGCAACAGCATATATATCATCACCGCTGATCAAGCCATGCAATTTATGATGCCATTGTGGTTTAGCTTCCATCGCGACAATGTTATTAGTGGCAAGGTCTAAAATTGGTTGATATACCACTTCTAAGGTATCATTTCTTAATGCCGCGACAATATCTTGGCGTAAATTAAAATGCATAATTGCTTTGTCATTATCTTGCTCACCAAAGCTGCCAATTCTTTCGTTGGTCTGCCATGCTTGCTGCAGTGACGATTCAGCATTCAAAAACAAAGTATCGGCATCGCCGCCTTGTTCAGGATAATATGCAGTGCCTTGCTTAACTTCAAGGTCGTATGTTTGATCAGCCAGTACAATCGGCTGGGTATTAACCTTATCTATCTTCGCAACCACCACCTCTAATGCTCTGACGTTAGGCAGGTCAGGTAACAATATAGCTAATCTCGTTTGTGACATTCGAACGAGTGCGTCTTCACTACGCAATGCAGATTTGAGCATTTCAACATAGATAGTTAATATCTCATTACCTTTGACGACACTAAAATTATGTGAAAAGTCAATTATTTTGCTTATATCCAAATATATAACAGCAACGGTTAACTCTCGACGTCGAGCACGCCCGAGCATACTGTCGAGTCGATCTTTAGCCAGTATTTCATTAGCCAATCCTGTCGCAACATCGTAATTAGCAATATAAATCCCAGCTTTATTCATTTCCTTTTGCTGAGTAATATCTAAACTTAAACCAACAAAAAACTCTGTTTTCCCTTGATCGTCTAACACCGGCTTTATCGTGACATCGGCCCAGTAACTTGCCCCTGATTTTCTTAATTTTTTTAATATTCCACGCCAAATTTGCTGCTTATTAATAACCTCTAGCATGTTTTCAAACACGAATGGCTCATTGGTTTTATCGTTTAATATGGCAATATTCTTGCCGATAATACCACTGGATTTATGACCAGATTGTTGTTCGAATCCTTCATTAACATAAATTATTTTTCCTTTCGGATCGGTCACAAAGATTGAATAGACACTCATTTTATTCGCAATTTCGAGTGCCTTAACCCTTAATGGCACATCATTTGATTTAATCGACTCTATCGTCAGCAACAATCCTAAACTTTGATTTTCTTGATCCCTAATCGGCTGCTGTTTACAAACGATATGAACCACATGATCATTAATTTTTAATGTCTCTTTATGGCTCGATGCCGCCATCGGTGAAATTAACGCGATTAATTTTTCAGGCAACGCGCTTTTTGCCCGTTGTCCAATCAAGTTTTCTGAGGTTTTGCCAAGCAATGTCAGCATTTTATAGTTGATTCGGGTAATAACTCCCAATTGATCCATTAGTAATGCAGCCTCAGGCAGGCCATCAAATAATGCCGTGTTTAGATCATTAGTGTGCTGCAGCTGTTTCTTGTGTTCTTTTTGATCGGTAATATTGAAAATTTGAAGATGTAGCAGTGTCTTACCAGAAAATTGAACTGGGTTGACCTTAAACTCAACAAAACTAGGCTGGCCATTAGCCATGATAAAATCAAGGTTAAACTCACTCCCTTGTTCACTTTGTAAATTTTTTAATTCACTTAATAATTGTTGCTGTGGTAAATAACAAAGGTCTGATAAAAACATCTCTTTGAGTGTTATTTCATCAAGCCCACATAATACCTGAGCATGGTGATTGGCAGCGATAATGTTCAAATTTCTAGGTGTTAATAACATTTCAGCGACAGCTGACTGCTCAAATAAATGAAGGCTGTCTTGTAACAAGTCCTCTGACTCGACATGAAGATGAGTCACTCCATAGCATTTAAAGTCAGCGACACCAATAAGTTCAACGGTTAAATCAACCTTTTTGACCGCACCATCAGAAAAAGTTAACCACTGCTTAATCGACCCCGACTGCTTAAGGTGCTGACTAATCAATACTGAATGATCGCTGGGAACAAATTCAGATAAATGACGGTCAACAAGCTCCTGTGCTCGGTAGCCTGTTACTTTCAAAAACTCATTAGAGACACTACGAATAAGCCCTTGTTGATCCACTATCAACAAAAATGCCCTGTACATCTGACCTAAAATAACATCCTTGTCTTGCTCGCTAAGACTAGTAAGTTCAATCAATTGATTTTTCATCTTTTTTTCTACCCTGAAATTCCATCACTCATGTATAATTTACGATACGCTTTGTCCTTAAAACAAGTAAATACTATGAGCAACAATTATTTAACGTCTATCAATAACTTTACCTCAGCAGCTCCTAACAGGCAACTAGGATATTTAACGATACCATGGGAAATCACTTGGGATAATTTTTCCCAACAAGCCCAAAAATTAGTAATGGCTCTAGATGCTACAATCCTAACCAAAGAACAGGGTGCCGATTTATATCACTGGAGTATTAATTTTGAGGGCACAAGATTGAACTTATATTACGAAGACAATAGTGAAAGTTGTTGGCTAGAGACCGAGCGCCAGGCAGATCAAGAAGTATTAGACTTTATCGCGACCTTATTAGAGAAATAGATATGAGTACAGCACTCCATCAATGTAACGAAGATTACGCTTTATTGACCCCGCATCTCATTCTAGACGCTATTGAGTCAATCGGCGTCTTTCCAAGCTCTGGACTACTAGCACTTAATAGCTATGAGAACAGAGTCTACCAATTTAGTTGTGATGATAATAAAAGATATGTCGTTAAATTTTACCGACCTGGTCGTTGGAGTGATGCTCAAATTTTAGAAGAGCATCAATTTAGCATCGAACTTTTTGAACAAGAGCTACCGGTGGTACCGCCAGTGGTCATTAACGGTCATACACTTCATATTTACAGTGGGTTTTATTTTACCTTATTCCCCTGCCAAGGTGGGCGTCAATTTGAAGTAGATAATCTAGATCACCTCGAATGGGTTGGTCGTTTCATTGGCCGTATCCATCAGGTTGGATCAAGGCAATCCTTTAATCACCGGGTTTCTTTTGGGCTCGATAATTACCTCTATCAGCCACAGGAATTCCTCTTAACATACGATGGCGTTCCGAGCTATTTACGTGCGACTTTTAATTCAGATTTAAACCTGCTAATTAAACTCGCTAGCGAACAGCTGCAAGATTTTAACACTTTAGCAAACTTGCGTGTTCATGGTGATTGTCACCCCGGTAATATTCTATGGACTGATGCCGGACCACATTTTGTCGATTTAGATGACAGTGTTAATGGACCAGCGATCCAAGATTTATGGATGATGCTTAACGGAGAACGTCATAATCAAGTGCTGCAACTTGATATTTTACTGGAAGGTTATCAAGAATTTTATGACTTCGACATGAAAGAACTTCAGTTAATAGAGCCGCTTAGAACAATAAGAATGGTTAACTATATGTACTGGCTCGCTAAGCGCTGGCAAGATCCGGCATTTCCACGGAACTTTCCATGGTTTAACACAGACAAATACTGGGAAGAACAAGTGCTCGCGATCAAAGAGCAAATATTCACCCTTAGCCAACCAGCCCTTTGTTTACCAAGTCAATTTTGATAAGCTTATTACAAATTTTTAAGGACATACAATCAATGAGAAAGATTAGCGCACTATTAATTGCCATACTATTTAGCCCACTGGCTTTAGCTACCGAGTTCCTCGAAGGGGTTCATTACGATATTATCAATCAAGGTAAAGCGAGTAAAAGCTCGGAAATTGTCGAGTTTTTTTCATTCAAATGTGCAGCATGTTACCGTTTTGAACCGTTAGTGGACGATTTACAAAAAGTACTTCCTGCCAACATCAAATTTAAGAAAAATCATGTCGATTTTGTTGGTGGCGTTCAAGTCGGCGCTGAGCTAACTCAAATTTATGCGATTATTAACTTACTAAAAGTGAGCGAAAAAATGAATCCGGCATTATTCAATGCGATTCATAAGCAGCGTAAAACTTTCCCAGCATTAAGTGATTACAAAGCGTTCTTCGTTGCTAATGGGATTGACGGCGATAAATTTGATAAAGCAGCTAACAGCTTTATGGTAAAGACTCATGTTTCAAAAATGCAGCGTAACACCAAAAAACGTCAAATTACCGGTGTGCCAACTTTTGTTGTTAATAGTAAATATAAAGTAAATACTAAATCAATCACCAGTGCTGAAATGTTTGAAGAACTGATGCTATATTTAGCCAATAAACAAAGTTAATCTTTATGACCTTCATTCAGTGATAAAAAAAGCCGCTATTGCGGCTTTTTTTATTTTTATAGTGATGACTATTTTACAGCAATAAAACCAACAGCATCATAAACTTTAGCTAAGGTGATAGCAGCACGTTGCGACGCCCGCAGTGCAGAGTCCTTCATGATAGCCTGCAATGCAGTTTCGTCTTTACGCAATTCGAAATAACGTTGCTGTACTGGCTCAATAAACGATAGCACGGCATCAGCGGTATCTTTCTTAAGGTGCCCATACATTTTATCTTCATATTCAGGCACTAATTGCTCGACCGATTTACCGGTCGCACTAGACAGTAAAGTTAGTAAATTAGACACGCCGGGCTTATTGGCGACATCAAAATAGATCCGTGCTTGTTCATCGGAATCGGTCATCGCACGCTTTAATTTTTTAGCGATTTGCTTTGGTTCGTCCAATAACATAATAAAATTATTTGGATTATCATCAGACTTCGACATCTTCTTCGTCGGCTCTTGCAAGCTCATGATGCGTGCACCAACTTTTGGAATAAATGGTGTTGGCACTTTAAATACATCACCATAAAGATTATTAAAGCGAGCAGCAACGTCACGAGTTAACTCTAAATGCTGTTTTTGATCATCACCCACTGGCACTTTATCTGCTTGATAAAGCAAAATATCAGCGGCCATTAATGCCGGATAACTAAACAGCCCGGCATTAATATTAGACGCATGAGTCTGAGATTTGTCTTTAAATTGAGTCATTCGATTCAATTCACCCATTTGGGTGTAACAATTCAATATCCACGCTAGCTGGGCATGCTCAGGCACTTGTGACTGAACAAATATCGTGCTTTTTTTAGGATCTAAACCACAAGCAATATACATCGCTAAACAATCAAATACCCGTTCGCGCATTAGTTTAGGATCTTGACGCACCGTTATTGCATGCAGATCGGCTAACATAAAAAAACAATCGTTCTCTTGCTGCATGGGTAGCCATTGGCTAATTGCGCCAATGTAATTACCAATCGTTAAACCACCCGAAGGTTGAATTCCACTTAATACGACAGGCTTAGCCCCTAACTCTTTTGACATAATCATTAATCTCTTGATTGCTCTACACTAGCTAATTGTTGACGCATTTGATCAACAACGACTTTATAATCCGGTTGATTGAAAATTGCTGAACCAGCCACAAACATATCTGCTCCGGCTGCTGCAATTTCAGCAATATTGTCGACTTTAACGCCACCATCAACTTGCAAACGAATATTTCGACCACTTTGGTCGATCAATTGACGAACCTGACGTAATTTATCTAAGGTTGATGGGATAAAACTTTGACCACCATAGCCTGGGTTAACTGACATCAATAGAATGACATCGAGTTTATCCATAATAAACTCTAGGCAGCTCAATGGGGTACCAGGATTCAAGACGACACCGGCTAGACAGCCCTGCTCTTTAATTAGTTGTAAAGTACGATCTAAATGCTGAGTCGCTTCCGGATGAAACGTAATAATTGATGCGCCAGCTTGAGCAAATTGAGGCACCAGAGCATCCACTGGGGACACCATTAAATGGACGTCGATCGGGGCCGTAATCCCATAATCTCGCAATGCCTTACAAATAGCAGGACCAAAGCTTAAAGCCGGAACATAATGATTGTCCATCACATCAAAGTGGACGACATCAGCACCAGCGGCTAATACCTTATCAACATCTTCGCCTAAACGGGCAAAATCGGCAGATAAAATAGAGGGGGCAATTTGGTAGTCAATCATTGCAATTCCAAGTCATTTGAAAAAGCGTGATTCTACAGGATGACAGCAGTATGGGCTAGTTTTTGTTCAAAGAGAAGCGTAATAATCTGATGGTTATTACGCTTCTTAAAGTTTATAGATCGAAATCAATTGAATAAGAGACAGCAACTAAATAACCTGATTCAACGGCGTTATCATCGACATCGGTTAACGATACCGAAAATGCACCTTTACTCAGACTGATGCCATAATCACTGTAGTCACCTCCGGCATAAAAACCAGAGCGACCGTAATAGAAGGCTAACTCAAGGTCTTTAGCCACTTCAAAGGCCAAATCAACAAAAACATAATCGGCATCGCCAAAGTCACCACCGGCATCAGAATCTACTAACACGTTATAACCAACCGTTAAAAACGCCCAATTAACACTGGCATAAATTTCGCTAAAATCGAGTTCGTCACCGCTTGGATAACCGTAATATAAATAACCAAAATCAATGGTAAATTGATCAACCTTGAAACTGTAGCCAGTATATAAGTCGACTTCTGAATTAGTGCTATCCCCAAAATCAACATTTGATAGCCAAGCACCAACATAAACACCAGAGCCATGTGCAAAATCAACACCGCCAGACACCGCTGTTTGATCCTTAGTTTGAGAAATACCACGCCAAATATAATTATTGGTCACGCTAACGTTAGCAGAAAGCCCTTCGACCGCAAAAACTACCGGGGCATGTAAAGAAAACAGTGCTAACAGCCCACCAACTAATAGTAATTTTCTCATTTTTATTCCTCATTAATAAATAATTATTTATCTTTACTAAAGCACAAACCAGACCAGATTTATTAACTGTTGATTTATATATGGTTATATAAAACCCTATAGCCTTCCACCTTTCATTTGCACAATTAAAGTGCAATAAAAGCCGTAGTGGTGCGCAAAATCACACTTCCGTCACAAACCATTAAGCACTCTCGATACTTTTAAGGTAAAATAGTCGGTCGAGCTAAAAATTAGGTCAAACTGGGTTTTTCAGCTATTCTATTTCTATGATTAACTAACTTTGAATGAGGGTCTATGTCATTAATTCAAAAACCACAACAGGATCCAGTAATCGACTGGTTTCTGTCGCAGTGTCATTTACATAAGTACCCGAAAAAAAGCACGTTAATCCATCGTGGTGATGCCGCCGATACTCTGTACTACATCGTTGAGGGCTCAGTCGCAGTCTTAATTAAAGACGAGCAAGGCAAAGAGATGATTTTGTCCTACTTATCTAAAGGCGATTTTTTAGGTGAAATGGCGCTATTTGAAGACGAACCAGAGCGAACAGCTTGGGTTAAGACTCGCGCGCCTTGTGTGATTGCTGAGGTATCTTTTACCCGATTTAAACAGTTAATTCAGGTCAATCCTGAAATATTAATGCGTTTAACAAAGCAAATCGCCGGTCGCTTACAAAATACCAGTGAAAAAGTCAGTGATTTAGCCTTTTTAGATGTCACTGGACGCATAGCACAGACTTTACTTAACCTGTGTAAGCAACCTGATGCGATGACTCACCCTGACGGTATGCAAATAAAAATTACTCGCCAAGAGATCGGACAAATTGTCAGTTGCTCACGTGAAACGGTCGGTAGAGTGCTAAAACTCCTTGAGGAGCAAGGCCTTATATCAGCCCATGGCAAAACAATTGTGGTATTTGGCACCCGCTAACCACTAACGCTCAGCTGATGTCATTGTTAGCTGAGCTATTATTTCCGTCGTCACAGGTCAGACCAACAGTAAATCATATCTTATTGATTATAAATACAAATCAAAAAAATAAGCTTAAAAGTTCGACACTTTAATCATTTATTTGAGCAAAAACTCTATACGAAAGCCCTTTCTATTGCTAACATCAAACTAACAAACGTTTCAAACAACCGTTTTGAAATAATAATAAATAGAATAGGGGTTACCATGCCAGAATATAAAGCGCCGTTAAAAGACATCGAATTCGTCATGAATGATGTGCTAAATTTTGAACAACATTACGCGAACCTGCCTGGTGGCGAAGAAGCAACACCAGACTTAGTGAATGCTATCTTAGTTGAAGCGGCAAAGTTTTCTGAAGAAATCTTATCCCCTATTAATCAAATTGGTGATCAACAAGGTTGTACTCGCCATGAAGATGGTAGCGTAACAACTCCTGATGGCTTTAAAGAAGCTTATCAGCAATATGTTGAAGGCGGATGGCCTTCTTTAGCACACGATGTTGAATTTGGTGGTCAAGGCCTACCGGAATCATTGGGCTCAGTGATTAGTGAAATGGTTGGTGCTGCAAACTGGTCTTGGGGCATGTACCCAGGTCTAAGCCATGGTTGTATGAACACCTTAAGCAGTCACGGAACACAAGAGCAAAAACAAGCCTACTTACCAAAATTAATCAGCGGTGAGTGGACTGGTACCATGTGTTTAACTGAACCGCATGCAGGCACAGATTTAGGTCTATTAAGAACTAAAGCAGAGCCAAACAATGATGGCAGTTATAACATCAGCGGTACCAAAATCTTTATTTCATCTGGTGAACACGATATGAGCGATAATATTGTTCACATCGTATTGGCTCGCCTACCCGGCGCGCCTAAAGGTACTAAAGGTATCTCTTTATTTATCGTGCCTAAATTTAATATCGATGCACAAGGCAACGTTGGCGATCGTAACGCGGTGACTTGTGGTTCGTTAGAACATAAAATGGGAATTCATGGTAACTCAACATGTGTGATGAATTTTGATGGCGCGAAAGGCTTCTTAATTGGCACAGAAAACCGTGGCTTAAACTGTATGTTTACTTTCATGAATACAGCACGTATTGGCACTGCAATTCAAGGTTTAACCGCAGCTGAAAGTTCATTCCAAGGCGCTTTAGCCTATGCTAAAGATCGTTTACAAATGCGTTCATTAAGCGGTGTTAAACAACCTGACTCTGTCGCTGACCCAATCATTGTTCACCCTGATGTTCGCCGGATGTTGTTAACTCAAAAGGCCTTTGCCGAAGGTAACCGTGCACTGCTTTACTTTGGTGCACAACAAAATGATATCGCTCACATGAGTGATAACGTTGAAGAACGTAAGCAAGCTGAAGATTTACTATCATTCTTAACTCCAATCATGAAAGCTTTCATGACTGAGACAGGTTTTGAATCAGCTAACCACGGTGTACAAGTATTCGGTGGTCACGGCTTTATAGCAGAATGGGGCATGGAACAAATTGTTCGTGACACTCGTATTGCGATGCTTTATGAAGGTACCACAGGTATTCAAGCACTTGATTTATTAGGTCGTAAAGTATTAATGAGCCAAGGTGAGTTATTAAAGAATTTCACCAAAATTGTTCATCAATTCGTTAAAGGCCAAGCGGATAACTCAGCGATGCAAGAATTCACTAAACCGTTAGCCGATTTGAATAAAGAATGGGGTGAACTAACGATGGAAGTTGGGATGAAAGCGATGCAAAACCAAGATGAAGTAGGTGCAGCGTCAGTTGATTACCTGATGTATTCTGGTTACGTCACGCTTGCTTACTTCTGGGCTAAAATGGCCGATGTTGCACAACGTAAGCTCACTGAAGGTGAAGGCAATGCCGCATTCTACCAAGCTAAAATTGAAACTGCTCGTTTCTATTTTGCACGTATCTTACCGCGTACTCTATCTCACGCTGCGATGGTTAAAGCGGGTAACAGCACGCTAGCTGCGATTGATGAAGCACACTTCTCATTCTAAGAAGTTATTAGTCAACCTCGGTTAGTTTAAAAACCGCATCATTACTCTAAAATAATAGTAATGGTGCGGTTTTTTTATAGTTAGTACGATGCCTTAATTACCGCATTCCGTGGGGTGATATGATCCTCACAAAAATTAAATAACTCAACATCGTAACCATTTTCATCGAGTAAGAGCACTCGATCCAGCAGCAACCAACGCTCAAGCAATTGCCGAAAGGCATGGGTCACTATCTCAATGCGGGCATTGATCAAACGGCGCTGTGATCCAGCTTGCTCATAGTGTGACAAATCAATACTTGGGGAAATAACAATCGCTTTTAGCGCGCTCGCCCAGGCACAAAATTGTTCAAAGTTACCCATCAACATCGATTGTTTAATCGCAGGTAAAGGCATATATTCGTCAACGCCTCGAATATCTCGCTGTAATAAATCAAATCCTAAACGCCATGTAATCTCAATGGTGCGAAATTTTTTAATCCGAGCACCAGCAACCACTGTTTTTTGCATCGAGAGATTCAAATCACGTTTAGACAATCGTAATTCACTGTCACCAGCAGCAGCTGATAATGACTGGTAATGATCGCTTCGAATTAAGTGATAACAACAAGGGGCTATCAGTAAATCTCGAGTTTTCGCCACGACAGCTTGCTGCAATAATGCCGTATGTAAATCGCCACAAGCATGTAATGCCACGGCTTGCTGTTGCTGTTGTAACAAACTATCAGTGATTGAGAAAACATCTGACTGCACAAATTGTTGAGTTAACTTAAATTTGTCACTGAGTAATTGCCCTTGCTGACATAAACTTTCTTGCCACTCAACGCTAGTGACAGTACGTTGCTGATGAAATGCAACAAGCCGTCCTAAATGCCCTTTTCCTGCGCACCACTCTAAAACATCGTCAGCACCTTGAGGCACCAGTGCTTCAAAGCGCTCAATTTGCTGCCACTTCCGTCCTTTGATCGCCGCTTTTAATCGATCGGGACAGGGAATAATTTTAGGACTAACTAACGCAAGCTCATCAATACAATCAATATTAAAATCAAAAAAAGGCGTGAAGGTGGTTCTGAGTAACTGATCATCGCTATCCAAAGATGCTAACTGATCAAACGATAAGCTATTTAAGAATGATGATAACGCTAAATTATCTGGCCAAGGAAGGGTGAGATGTTGAAACGGCAGTATTTGCCAATACTGCCGTGTTTCAGTTAAAACTTGATCAATGGCATTAAATTGCTGTTGATAATTCATTAACTCTCAATATTTTCGTCAACATCAGTTAAGTCGACTAACTCATCATCAGGCTGTAACCATTGGGTCATTACCGCAATAGCTTCGCTTTTACCGATAATCTTTAATGATGAAAATGCTTGGATCGTAATGTTACCACCAAACTCTTTACAGTCTTTACGGGCTTTTAGCACGGTAGCTTTGCGCGCACCGGACTTTAATTTGTCGCATTTAGTCAACAGGCCTAAGACCGGTAAATCACTGGCCACCGCCCATCGGATCATATTAACGTCAAGCTCTTTTAATGGATGCCGAATGTCCATCATAATAACCAAACCGCGTAAACATTGACGACTTTGTAAATACTCACTTAATGATTTTTGCCATTTTATTTTCATGTCCAACGGCACTTTTGCGAAACCATAACCCGGTAAATCGATCAAACGACGCTGTGGATCCAGTGAAAATATATTGATTAACTGAGTTCGACCAGGGGTTTTACTGGTACGTGCTAATGTTTTTTGACGAGTAATGGTATTTAGCGCGCTAGACTTGCCCGCATTAGAACGACCAGCAAAGGCAATCTCATAACCGAGATCGGCAGGCATGTGCATATGGGAAATATCCGGCGCACTCGTTAAAAATGTTGCGGCTTCGAAGTTGATTTTTAGATCTGACACAATTTTTGCTCCAAAAGTTCACTCAAAAGTCTATGAGCTGATTACTTTTTATTTATTTCATGTAGAATATATAGATTAGCTGTTACAGGAGAGTTTATCATGCCTGTGGAGCTTGTGAGCAATAGCAATCATATAAAACTGTAAAAAGTTGGGATGCCATGAAAAAAATAGCAATAGCACTATCGCTTTTAGTGAGCCTTGTCGGTACCGTAAACGCCACAGGTAATGCTGAAGCAGGAAAAAACAAAGCTGCCATGTGTACAGCATGTCACGGATCTGATGGCAATAGCCTTATTGATATGTATCCAAAACTTGCAGGACAACATGCTGATTACATCGTTAAACAACTTAGCGACTTTAAATCAGGCGCTCGAAAAGATCCAATCATGATGGGAATGGCAGCAGCGTTGTCACCTCAAGATATGGCAGATATCGGCGCTTATTACCAATCAATGCAAGTGACCGAAGGTACTTCAACCGAAGAATCTGTTCGCCTGGCTCAAGATTTGTATCGTGGTGGTGATATGGAGCGCAAAATTGCAGCCTGTATAGCTTGTCATGGACCTCGCGGTAATGGCAGTGGTTTAGCTAAGTTCCCTAAAATTTCTAATCAACATGCAAGCTATTTAGTTGCACAGCTGAAGAAATTCCGCAGTGGCGAACGCGCAAACGATCCACAATCAATGATGGGTGACACGGCAGCAAAATTAACGGATAGCGAAATCACCGCATTAGCAAACTACTTAGGTGGTTTACACTAATCAAGTGATTTGGTATTGAAAACCGCTCGGAGTAATACATTCCGAGCGGTTTTGATCATTTAAGTAAACCAATCACCGTATAACTACCCGATGTCGTTAAACTCACTTCAATGGGCTGATCTGTATTATTTTTCCAATACCAACCATGAACACCATCAAATGGTACTGTAATCGTTCCTGACATTTCTGGCGTCTTCGCTATTGCATAACTCTCAAAAAAGCCAGTAGTATCGCCCCTAGGCTCACCGTGAAGATCCACATATAATGTACTGCCATCATTAGTCTGCCATTGATATTTTATTTTCTGTCCTGCTAACATCTCAAATTTATATTCGATACCTCGGCGTGCAGGAACCGTCACCATCACCTTATCTTCTTGGGTTGTGTCTGGAGCCGTTGGTACGACTTCGCTGCTATCCTGATTATTTGGTGCTAGCTGAGTCAAACCTAACGTGTTGCCTAAGCCTGTTGGATCAATGCCATATTCAGCCGGTAGAATAAACAGCACTAAGCCTACTGCCGCAACCATCGATGAAATGATAGTCGCTTTAACTAATGTTTTAGTTGATTGTATTTGTTGTTTCATCATAGTAAACCAGAGTTAAAGTTAGTATTGATTAGATAACCTGTTATTTGATATCCAATTAACATCATGCCACCACTCATTAATAATGTATTGGCGGCGGTTGAGAAACGAGTAAAACTGCGATATTGACGCCAATAATTGATGAGTAAAATAACAAAAATTAACGCAATAAACTGACCAATTTCCACTCCGAGATTAAAAGCCAACAAATTAATCAATAAACTTTGCTGCTCTAAATTAAAATCTTGGATTTTAGTGGCTAAACCAAAGCCGTGAAATAAGCCAAAAATTAATACCGCCCATTTAGGATTCGGTCGACAGCTAAATAATCGTTCAAAGCCACCGAGATTATCAAAGCCTTTGTATAAAATTGAAAAGCCAATAATTGCATCAATCAGATAAGGGTTTATCTGAATATTATTTAAGACACCAAACAATAACGTTAAACTATGACCTAAGGTAAATAAACTAACATATAGCAAAACATCTTTTAGACGGTATAAAAAGAAGATCACACCCACCAAGAACAATAAATGATCATAACCGGTAATCATGTGTTTAGCGCCAATATAAACAAAAGACGCGAACTCAACCCCTGTCGACTGAACTAAAAACGCTTTGGTATTTTCATCAACACCATGGGCAAAGATCGATGAGCTATTCATCAACAATAATACAAATATAGAGCATAAATATGCAAAACGTTTAGGGGTGAAAAAACAAATCATTAACAGCCTTATTATTAAAAAGAAGAACTCAAAGATACCATATAATTTCAGTTCACATAGAGAAACCCCAAACTAGTATAATTTAAAATAGAATAAACGTTTGAATGTAAAGCTCAAAAATCAAACTATATTCGTACAGTATACAATCACCGATCAGTTTTAAAATAATATTAACATCAGCAATCGCGAGAGATCACCCCTTAATGTTTAAGATATCACCCCTTATAGTCGTGAGACATCAGCCATTACGTAAACGTAAGCATTTTGTTTTTTGTATAAAAAACAATACAATAAAGATAATTAATTACACGGCAACAAAAATAATTAAAAAAAACACTTGTACTGACGGAACTAATCATTAAAGTAGGTTCCAGTTAAGCGCACGTACATAATAACAATTACCAATAATAGTAATAATAAGTGTTTAACTACCGTTGACGTCAATCAACTTTTTAGAACAATAATAATAGACATGTTTTGTGTCGCGGTTGCAATTATATGCACCAAACTTACTTAAAGATTTTAATTTTAAAATCAGCCTGTATTTTCAGGTCAAATAATAAAAAGCCTATTTAGGCGTGATATTTATCTCAATTTTAAATCAGTTCTACTTTTAGTAGATTCACAAGGATGGTGGAGTATTCACAAGTGTGAACATTGATTCGGGGTTAGTTTATAGCTCAATATAATAATAAGCACGGAAGAACAATAAAAACAAGGTTTTAGTAGTTAACTTTCTTTCAGATTTGCATATTGATTCAAATCTGAGAGTAGTGTAAATACACACTAGGCGACAGAGTAATCTGTCGCCTTTTTATTTTGTCGCTCAGATGCACATTTTTCACTCACTTCTAATGAAATTCTTCTTCAAATCTGGTATAAAGCACATTAATAATTTTATGATTTAAAAATAGCCATGACACGTATAAAAAAAACCCGTACAGAGCGCTCAATTGGCGCTGCTAAAAAACCACTAGAAAAGCAATCTAGTAGCAAAGCTCCTTTAGCTAAAAAGAAAGGTAAAGGCAGACCTGCTGGCGCCAAAGCAAACATCGATGGTGCTCGTAAAAAAGCTAAACCAAAGTCTAAGCAATCCATCAATCCGCAAGATTTAATGGTTGGTAGTAAAAAAGCGATCCAGTTAGTTGTTACCCCTAAAAAACAACCGATGACACCCAAAGTAACAATTCATAAGGTCAAGCCAACCCCAGCTGTTCAACAACAAACGCCAGAACAAGAGCTAGCCGCGATTGAAATTGATGAACGTCTTAATGAATTACTGGATTCGCTCGATAACAATATCGACATTTCTGCAGCCGATCAAAGCTATGTAGAACAATTGACAGCTCGCCATCAACAATTAATGATTGATTTAGGCTTAACTGACGAAGAAGAAGAGAAAGAAGACGATATTTCTGACAGTAAAAAGATAATACCGTCTGATAATGAACAAGATATGTGGAATCGTTTTGATGATGCGAATCTTGATGACTATCGAGATGAGTCGTGAGCCTAACGGCTATTTTATTAATAATAGCCGCGCTCATTGTGATTTCATTAGCTGTCTATGCTGGTAATTTATTAAGTCAGGTTGCCACACAAAAAAAAGCCCAAACCGCTCAATTAATTGCTCAAGAGCAACTGGTCACCAATCGCAATGAGAAAATAGCCGAAAGCATTAGGCTCATTGCGAAAGCTATTGTCGAACAGCAATGTGAGATATCGGAAGGAGTGATTAGAATCGCGCGGTTACTAGAAACCTTCCATCACATTGGAGATCGCCACTTCCCAGCAGCTTACCCAAATTTGCATGATTTGGACCAGCGGTTATCCCAGTTTCCTACCCATCAGGGCTATAAAGATCTTAAACGTCAGCAACGGATGCGTTTTGACGTTCAGCGCGCCCAATGGGAAGACGAACTCAAACAACCGATCACTCAAGAGTGTGAGAGTTTACTCAATTTTAATCGTTAATGATTAGACATATTGCTAATAGGTAAAACATTAATTGCGTTGTCGGGGCAGTCGCGTTACGGTGAAGGTCTCGAAGACTTTATGGCAATGACGATAGGCGCAAAAAATGTATTACCAAACTGACGATATAAACATCAATCAAATTAAAGAACTATTACCTCCAGTTGCATTACTCGAACGATTTCCCCTCAGCCAAACGGCCTCTAAAACTGTATTTGACGCTCGAAAATCAACTCATGATATTCTCAGTGGCAAAGATGACCGTTTACTCATTATCGTTGGTCCTTGTTCCATCCATGATGTCGATGCTGCAATGGAGTATGCAACACGCTTGCAAAAAATTCGCCACACTTTACGAGGCGAGTTAGAAATTGTCATGCGCGTCTATTTTGAAAAACCACGTACTACAGTCGGTTGGAAAGGGCTAATCAATGATCCCGGTATGGACAACACTTGTCACATAAATGACGGATTACGCATAGCGCGTAAGTTATTACTTGATATCAATGAATTAGGACTGCCCACTGCCGGCGAGTTCCTTGATATGATCACGCCACAATTTATTGCCGATCTGATGAGTTGGGGTGCTATCGGTGCCCGTACGACCGAATCCCAGGTTCACCGTGAGCTAGCCTCAGGGATGTCCTGCCCCGTTGGTTTTAAAAATGGTACCGACGGTACGATCAAAGTTGCCATCGACGCTATAGGCGCAGCAAGTGCCCCGCATAACTTTTTATCAGTGACCAAATATGGCCATTCGGCGATCGTCGAAACCACAGGCAATGAAGACTGTCATATCATTTTACGTGGCGGTAAAGAACCAAACTACAGTAAAGAACATATCGCAGCCGTTAACGAACAATTGACCAAAGCGAAGCTTCCTAACAATATCATGGTTGATTTTAGCCACGCCAACAGCTCCAAACAGTTTAAACGCCAACTGGATGTCACTAATGACGTTAGTGCTCAAATTACCGCGGGTGACCGCTCTATTTTTGGTGTGATGATCGAAAGTAACCTCGTAGAAGGACGACAAGACATTGTTGATGGCGCAGCCGCTGTTTACGGTCAAAGTGTGACTGATGAATGTATTCATTGGGATGATACTTTACTCGTATTGCAACAACTAGCCGATGCCGTTAAAGCGCGCCGCAATACTTAGTAAAATTAGGTCGCTGTCGCCAGCGACCTAATCAATTAATTCAAATTAATCTAAAATCGATATTCGTCCATCATAATTAATGGTAAAATAGCACTCCTTTTTGCTAATAAGTCTATCGTCATGTCTCAACAGTCACCACAACAACCTAGCACTGGTATTCGCGTTAATAAATTTCTCAGTGAAGCGGGCTATTGTTCGCGCCGCGAAGCAGATAAATATGTCGACCTAGGCATTATTACCATCAATGGCGAGAAAGTTGTGATGGGCATGAAAGTTCAGCCTGGTGATGAAGTAAGAGTCAGCGGCAAGCTTATTGGCACTAAAGCGGCCCCAGTCTATATCGCGCTAAACAAGCCACAAGGGATCACTTGTACCACCGATCAGCATATTGATGGCAACATCATTGATTTTGTTAATTACCCAGAGCGAATTTTCCCAATCGGCCGACTTGATAAACCTTCTGAAGGTTTGATCTTATTAACCAACGATGGTGACATCGTCAATAAAATTCTCCGGGCTGGTAATAATCACGAAAAAGAATATGTAGTAACAGTCGATCAGTACATTACCCGTGATTTTATCTTTGATATGGGGAACGGAGTGCCCATTTTAGAGACCGTGACCAATAAATGCAAAGTGACCCAAACCGGACCTAAAAGCTTCGAAATCATCTTAACTCAAGGCTTGAACCGCCAAATTCGTCGGATGTGTGAGCACTTTGGATTTAGAGTTCGTAAACTAAAAAGAATGCGGATCATGAATTTAACCGTTGATAATTTAGCAACCGGCAGCTGGCGTCATTTGACCAAAGATGAAATGAGCGGATTAAACAATCTGATTGCAACATCGAAAAAAACAGTCGCTCCGCCGAGTAGCACTGCAGATAAAGAGCAGCTTAAGTTTGAGCGAACACGCCAGCCACGAGGCCAGCGCCAACCTAAAACTGAGAAGTACGCTTACACCCCGCCAGCTAAAAAATAAATTAAAGCAACATACTAATTGCTAAGGCAATAAAGATAATCCCAGTAATCCGGTCAAGCCACACCTGAGCGCTGGGGTGTGTTCTAAAATATCCCGCAATCTTGTCGCCAAAATGAACATAGCTTAAATCAATCGGCAAGGCGAATAATGGATACATTAAGCCAAAAATTGCCATTTGGATGGTTGGTGATGTGGCTAGGGAGTTATCGACAAATTGTGGAATAAACGCAATAAAAAATAACGCCACTTTCGGGTTAAGCACTTCGGTCATCATCGCTTGAAAAAATACTTTATTTTTCTTTTTATCAACCGTTGCGGCGATTGCGGTCTCTTGGCTGGCAAAACTATCTTTAATCGCCATCACACCTAAATAAAGTAAATAGGTCGCACCTAAAAACAATACCGCTTGATAAGCTTGCGGCGAGGTTTTTAAAATAGCTGATAAGCCTAATACAGCAAACACCGTATGAATGACGCCTGCGACGGCAAAACCAGCGGCACTTTGAACACCAGCAGCACGACCTTTAGAAAAGGTTTGCGCCATCAAGAAGGCATTAGATGGCCCAGGAGTGACAGCTAACAGCAGACTAATGGTCAAAAACGAGAGCATAAACTCAACATTAATCACGAGTCTCTCCATTCATGCTTAGCGCCATGGCTTCGGCGACTTTAATGCCATCGATTGCCGCAGACATTATCCCGCCAGCATAGCCTGCACCCTCGCCTGCTGGGTACAATCCTTTAGTATTTAAGCTTTGGTAATCACGATCACGCTTAATACAGATTGGTGATGAAGTTCTAGTTTCAATACCGGTTAATAAAGCATCGTCCATCGAAAAACCATGAATTTTACGATTAAATGCCGGTAACGCCTCTCGTAATGCTTCGTTACAATAATCCGGTAATAAGCTGGTTAAATCGGTTAATTTAATCCCAGGTTTGAATGAAGGTTGTACGGCTCCTAGCTTTTCTGAGGTTCGCCCTTTTAAGAAGTCGCCGACCAATTGTGCTGGCGCATCGTAGTTACTGCCGCCCAGTTCAAATGCCGCACTTTCAAGTTGACGCTGTAAGTCAACACCGGCTAGTGGATCACCAGGGAAATCAGATGGATCAATCCCCACCACAATCGCACTATTAGCATTCATTTCATTACGTGAGTATTGACTCATGCCATTAGTGACAACACGGTTCTCTTCCGAGGTGGCTGCAACAACAACGCCACCAGGACACATACAGAAACTATAGACTGAACGGCCATTTTTACAGTGATGTACTAACTTGTAATCAGCAGATCCTAAAATGGGATGACCTGCCGACTTACCAAAACAAGCTTCATCTATTAATGACTGTTTGTGCTCAACGCGAAAGCCAATAGAAAATGGTTTAGCTTCTAAATAAACCCCTTTGTCACTAATCATTTGGAAAGTGTCACGAGCACTATGACCAATGGCCAATGCAATATGCTTCGATTTAATCACTTCGCCATCACTCAAGGTTAATCCGGTGATTTGACCGTCCTCAATCGCTAAATCATCAACCCGGGCGCTAAAGCGAATTTCACCACCAAGCTCAATAATTTTAGCGCGGATTTTTTCAACCATGGTCACTAATTTAAAGGTTCCGATGTGTGGTTTACTGACATACAGAATTTCTTCCGGCGCTCCGGCATCGACAAATTCATTCAAAACCTTACGACAGTAATGTTTGCGATCTTTGATTTGAGTCGACAATTTACCATCGGAAAAAGTCCCGGCACCACCTTCACCAAACTGAACATTTGACTCAGTATTAAGTTCTTTTTTACGCCAAAATCCAAAGGTGTCTTTGGTTCGTTCACGCACTTCTTTACCGCGGTCCAGAATAATAGGACGAAAGCCCATTTGCGCGAGAATCAAACCAACAAAAATACCACAGGGACCAAAGCCAATCACCACAGGACGGTCACCGACATCGTTGACCGCTTGAGTCACAAATTGATAGGTCATGTCCGGCGCTTGTTTAACGCTTGGGTTATCACTAAATTTATCCAGTAACATTTGATCGTCGGTCGTTTCGACATCCATCGTATATAACAACACGATACTGCGTTTTTTACGTGCATCAATCCCTCGTCTAAAAATAGTGGTATTAACCAGTTGTTCACTCGTAATTTTTAAAGTGAACATAATCAAATTAGCAAGATCTTGTTCGCTATGATCCAATGGCAATTTAAGATTTGAGACGCGTATCATGAGGATTTCCGAATTATAGTAACTTGGGTGTAGTAAAGGCGGCTATTGTACGCTTTTTTATCACTACGGGAATAAAATTAGTGCTTTAAGTTGGCAGATTTAACATTTATCAGTCATGATATTTGATATTGTCAAAGTTGTAGGTATGATCCCGTCGATTCATTGTAACCTTGGGGAGATTTCATGGCTTTCGTCGTCACAGACAACTGTATTTTGTGTAAATATACTGATTGTGTTTCAGTGTGTCCCGCAGATGCCTTCCATGAAGGACCAAATTTTTTAGCCATTAATCCGGTCGATTGTATCGATTGCGATTTATGTGTAGCAGAATGTCCGGCCAATGCGATTTTTCAAGAAGATGAATTACCAGAAGATCAACGCCATTTTACCGCGTTAAATGCAGAATTATCTGAAGTATGGCCTAAGATTATCGATGTTAAGGCTCCGCCGAACGATGCTGACCAATGGAATGGTACCAGTGATAAGTTGCAATATCTTACTATCGAATAAACAAAATTAGGAGACCATCATGAACAACCCACAACGAGAACTTACGCTACGATTTTTAGCGGAACCGCAAGATGTTAACTTTGGCGGTAAAGTGCATGGCGGAGCCGTAATGAAATGGATCGATTTAGCGGCCTATGCTTGTGCAGCAGGATGGAGTGGTCGTTACTGTATCACCGCCTATGCCGGTGGTATTCGCTTTGTTGCACCAATCCATGTCGGTAGCTTAGTCGAAGTTATCGGTAAGGTTATTTATACCGGAAATTCATCAATGCATATCGCCCTAGAGGTCAATGCTTGCGATCCTAAATCGCTCAACCGTCGCTTAACGACTCATTGTATTGTGATTATGGTCGCGGTTGATGAAACAGGACAGAAAATCACGGTACCAACTTGGGTCCCGGAAACAGCAGCAGATAAGAAACAACATTCCGCCGCCATTAAGCTAATGGAAATGCGTAAGCAAATTGGTGAAGAAATGCAGATTTTTGTCGACTAAATTTGTCGTAAAAAAAACATAAAAAAAGGGCTGAATAATCAGCCCTTTTTTTTGAGATTAACTAACGAGGTTAGCTAATACTACTTTGGTCCACCGCGGTTAGCGCGCTTACGTTCGTTTTCAGTAAGAAGTCTCTTACGGATACGAATGCTCTTTGGTGTTACTTCAACTAGCTCATCATCATCGATAAACTCTAGAGCTTGCTCTAGGGTGTAGATGATTGGCGTAGTAAGTACTTGTGCTTCATCAGTACCTGATGAACGAACGTTAGTTAACTGCTTGCCCTTAAGCGCGTTTACAGTTAAATCGTTCTCACGGCTGTGAATACCTAGTACTTGGCCTTCATAAACTTCTTCAGCATGCTGAGTAAATAAACGACCACGTTGCTGTAAGTTAAACAATGAGTAAGTCAAAGCTTTACCAGTAGCGTTAGACACTAATACGCCGTTAGAACGCTGGCCGATGTTGCCGCCTCTGTGTGTGCCGTATTCTTCAAACGTGTGGTAGATTAAACCAGAACCAGAAGTCATCGACATGAATTCAGTTTGGAAACCGATAAGACCACGTGAAGGCATATCGAAATCGATACGAACACGGCCTTTACCGTCTAGCTGCATGTCACACATAACAGCTTTACGTAAACCAAGTTTTTCCATTACTGTGCCTTGATGCTGTTCTTCAACATCAACAGTAACTTTTTCCATTGGCTCCATTAGTACGCCATCAACTTCTTTGAGGATTACTTCAGGACGAGAAATCGCCATTTCGAAACCTTCACGACGCATGGTTTCGATTAAGATACCTAGGTGAAGTTCACCACGACCCGATACTTTAAACTTATCTGAGTCAGAACCTTCTTCAACACGTAATGCAACGTTATGAACAAGCTCTTGCTGTAAACGCTCTGCGATGTTACGTGAAGTAACAAACTTACCTTCTTTACCAGCAAACGGAGAGTTGTTTACTTGGAAAGTCATGGTGACAGTTGGTTCATCAACGCTTAACAGTGGTAATGGCTCAATACAATCAACGGCACAAATAGTGTCAGAGATTTTTAATTCACCAAGACCAGTGATGGCAACTAAGTTACCCGCACAAGCTTCGTCCATTTCGTGACGTTCTAAGCCTAGGTAACCCAATACGGTACCGACCTTAGCCTTACGAGTAGAACCGTCAGCCATTGATACCATCACTTGCTGGTTAGGAGCAATCTTACCACGAGTGATACGACCAACACCGATAACGCCAACGTAAGAGTTGTAATCAAGTTGTGAAATTTGAACTTGTAATGCGCCTTCAGCGTCAACGTCAGGAGCAGCAACGTTATCAACGATAGCTTGGAACAATGGCTCCATGTTGTCAGACTCAACGTCTAAGTCCATCGACGCCCAACCGTTTAATGCTGAAGCATAAACAGTGGTGAAGTCTAGTTGTTCATCAGTCGCGCCTAAGTTATCGAACAAATCGAAGATTTGATCCATAACCCACTCAGGACGAGCACCAGGACGGTCAATCTTGTTAATAACAACGATTGGCTTTAGGCCTTGAGCAAATGCTTTTTGCGTTACAAAACGCGTTTGAGGCATTGGACCGTCTACGGCATCAACTAGTAGTAATACTGAGTCAACCATTGACATGATACGCTCAACTTCACCACCGAAATCGGCGTGACCAGGAGTATCTACGATGTTGATACGGTATTCATTCCAATTAATCGCAGTAGGTTTTGCAAGGATGGTGATACCACGTTCTTTTTCAAGATCGTTTGAATCCATTACACGCTCTTCAGCTTCGCCGCGTGTTTGAACTGTACCAGATTGCGTTAGCAATTTATCAACCAAAGTTGTCTTACCATGGTCAACGTGAGCAATGATTGCTATGTTACGTAACTTGCTGATATCAGTAATATTATTTGACATTATATCTCGCCTAAACATGAGTGATTACTTTAAAGAGTAAGGACTCGGGGGTGACTAAAATTTAGGCGACAAATTCTACAGGCTTGTTACACTAAAAGCTATCTATTTAGCATACTAAGATTGCTCAATGTTAGTATAAATAGATTTTTTTTGAACTTAACCACAAAACACACCGAATTGCCGCAATGCTAACGGCACCAAAATGGTGCGGAAGTGAGATCATTTTGGTGCAAAAACAAATAAAACAACTTGAGAAAATACTTATTAGTCATTACTTTCAAACTCTTATATTTATGGCATAATTATAGCTTTATAATCTCTATAGCCGTAGTAACTTATTTTAAATATTATTTATTTTGAAGGAAACATCAGATGTCAGTAGAAAATGTTTTTCAATTAATTAAAGAGCATGACGTTAAATTTATCGATTTACGTTTTACAGATACTAAAGGTAAAGAACAACACATTAGTATTCCTTCACATCAAGTTAATGAAGATTTTTTCGAAGATGGAAAAATGTTCGATGGTTCATCAATTGCGGGTTGGAAAACAATCAACGATTCTGACATGGTGATGATGCCCGATCCTTCAACCGCAGTATTAGACCCTTTCACTAACGTGCCTACTCTTAATATTCGTTGTGACATTTTAGAACCTGATACTTTACAAGGCTACGATCGCGATCCTCGCTCAGTTGCCAAGCGTGCTGAAGAATATATGCGCAGCGCTGGTTTTGCCGATGATGTGTTATTTGGTCCTGAACCAGAGTTCTTCCTATTTGATAGCGTTCGTTACAAAAACGACATCAATGGCGCGTCATACGAAATAGATGATAAAGAAGCGTGTTGGAACTCAAATACTGAATATGAAGATGGCAACACCGGCCACCGTCCAAGTCTTAAAGGCGGTTACTTCCCAGTATCTCCAGTTGATTCCGCACAGGACATTCGAAGCGCCATGTGTCTGCTAATGGATGAAATGGGCTTAGTGGTTGAAGCACATCATCATGAAGTAGCAACTGCGGGACAAAATGAAATTGCATGTCGTTTCAATACCATCGTTGCCAAAGCCGATGAGATTCAAATCTACAAGTATATCGTGCATAACGTTGCTCACGAGTTTGGTAAGACAGCAACCTTTATGCCAAAGCCATTAGTGGGTGATAACGGTTCAGGTATGCATTGCCATATGTCATTAGCCAAGGGCGGTGAAAACTTATTTGCTGGTGATAAATACGGCGGTTTATCAGAAATAGCCTTATTCTACATCGGTGGCATCATTAAGCATGCTCGCGCTTTGAATGCATTCACTAACGCTTCAACTAACTCATACAAACGTTTGGTCCCTGGTTTCGAAGCACCGGTAATGCTTGCTTATTCAGCACGTAATCGTAGCGCATCAATCCGAATTCCGGTAGTACCATCACCGAAAGCTCGTCGTATTGAAGTTCGCTTCCCTGATCCAACGGCTAATCCGTATTTATCATTCGCGGCATTATTAATGGCTGGCCTTGACGGAATTAAAAACAAAATCCACCCTGGCGATGCGATGGATAAAGATCTTTACGACCTTCCTCCTGAAGAAGCAGCAGAAATTCCAACCGTTGCCGAGTCTTTTGACCAAGCATTAAAAGCTTTAGATACTGACCGCGATTTCTTAACCGTTGGCGGTGTCTTCTCAAATGATTCAATTGATGCATATATTAAACTTAAAAATGAAGAAGTTGAACGTTTAAACTTAGCTGTACATCCAGTTGAATTTGAAATGTACTACAGCGTATAATTTTCGAACTCAACGATAAAAACTCGCTTAATAGCGAGTTTTTTTTGGCCTTTTTGTTGCTAAAGTGATGAATAAAGATAATAGTTACTCTACATTCACTGAAAAATGTTATCGTCATGATGAAAATTTTAATTGGAATATTGTTGGTTTGCACTATCGGTTGCAACACAGCTAATGCCAACACAGTTTACAAAAAAATCAATCAAGATGGCTCAGTACAATATTCTGATCTGCCATTCCCTGGTGCTATTGCGATAACGATCAAACAAAGTAACCAAACCACATTACCTGCGGTTCATTTCAAACCAGACACTTCAAGTGCTAACAACGTCACGAAAGCTAATTATCAACTAAAAATTTCATCACCAGAAAGTGGCGCAACCATTCGTAATAACAGTGGTGATTTCACCATTATGGTGCAAACAACTGCCTCTTTATCGCCGAGCATAAATTTCCAATTATTTTTAAATAATACTCCTTACGGGGAAGCTTCAGAAGATACTGTTTTTAAACTAAAAAATATCGACAGAGGTGAGATAAAAATAAAAGTGCAACTCCAAGACAACAATGGCAACCTTCTTGCAACTTCT
>JABSRU010000032.1 GCA_013214965.1 Gammaproteobacteria bacterium | reverse complement strand
TACACTTGATCATTGGCGCAAGATCCTTTAAAAATAATAGGTCGTTGTTGATATATTGTCAGGAGCGACTTATGTTAATTAAAGAGGAAATCTTGATGAACAGACAGAAAAGAGATCGCAATGAAAGAGCATTTTCAAAAGGACATAATGCCGGGACCCACGGTCAAAGCAAGGACTGTTGTCCCTACAACACAGCTGAACAGCGACATCAATGGTTAGGTGGTTGGCGAGAAGCTTGCGAAGAGAAAAATGCTGGTTTTATCGTTAGATAGCTTTAAACCATCACTTTAATTAAAAAAGCACTGTTATTTAACAGTGCTTTTTAGATCTTGCTTTAATAATTTATTTTAAGAATTTAGCGTGAAATGCCAAATGTTCTTCAATAAAGCTATTGATAAAGAAATAACTGTGATTGTAACCGGCATGCTGTCTTATTTGACAGGGATAATTAACGCGATTGGTTGCCGCAATAAAGTTCTCAAGCTGTAATTCCTCTTCAAGAAACTGATCATCAAGCCCTTGGTCGATTAACATTGGCACGTGCTTTGTAGCGATGTTCACTAATTCACAACTGTCATATTGCTGCCATGAGGCTAAATGGTCGCCCAAATAATTTAAAAATGCTTTTTGCCCCCAAGGAGAGTCAATTGGATTGGTGACCGGACTAAATGCCGAAACACTACGATAAGTAGTGGCATTACGTAACGCTATCACTAACGCGCCATGACCGCCCATTGAATGACCAAAGATCGACTTAATATCATTTACGGGTAAATTTTCTTCAATTAGCTTAGGCAACTCACTGACCACATAATCATACATGTTAAAATTTTTGTTCCACGGTTTTTGTGTGGCATTAACGTAAAAACCAGCACCCTGGCCAAAGGCATAGTCATCATCTAAATCATCAGGCACTGCTTCGCCACGGGGGCTGGTGTCCGGCATAATCAACGCGATGCCATGCTCCGCGGCAAAACGTTGTGCACCGGCTTTGACCGAAAAATTCTCGTCAGTACAGGTTAATCCTGATAAAAAATATAACGCTGGGACTTTGTTCGCTTCACTGGCTTGCGGAGGCAGATAGACTGAAAAAGTCATTAAACAATTATTGACAGCAGACTGGTGTTCAAACTGAATATGTTGACCATTAAAGAGTTTTTGGTTTGAAAGTTGGGTAATTGTTGTCATGATAGCCACAATATAATTAAAAAAAATATTTTAACAAATAAATTATAATTTCGCTGTGTTTAGGGACTAAAAATGAAAAAATTTATTATTGCATCGCTTATTGCGGCACTAACCAGTACTTGTTTAGCACAATCATTACCGCCATCAAAAATTGCGATTGCGATTCACGGTGGTGCAGGGACTATCTTAGCTAAAAATCTCACGACAAAGCAGCAACAGCAATATCAAGAAAAATTGACCGAGGCCGTTGATGCTGGCTACAAAATTTTAAATCAGGGTGGCAGCAGTTTAGATGCAATTAATGCAGCGATAAATTTATTAGAAAACTCGCCATTATTTAATGCTGGATTAGGCGCTGTTTACACCTTTGATGGCAGCCATCAATTAGATGCTTCGATTATGGATGGAAAAACAAAGCAGGCTGGTGCAGTGGCAGGAGTCAGCCATATCGCTAACCCGATCGACTTAGCCCGTTTAGTGATGACCGAATCAGTGCATGTGATGTTATCGGGTGAGGGCGCAGAACAATTTGCCCTTAAACACGGTATGCCATGGGTTAAAAATGATTATTTTGATACCGATAAACGTTATCAGTCGCTGCTTAAAGCAAAACAAAAATTAAAAGCACTAGATGCTAAATCGAAAAATAACGCTGAATACCAAGCCAATTACCGCCAGATTAAACTCGATTATAAATTTGGAACCGTTGGCGCTGTCGCTGTTGATCGCGCTGGCAATGTTGCTGCAGGTACTTCAACCGGTGGCATGACCGCCAAACGTTTTGGTCGGATTGGCGATTCACCTATTATTGGTGCCGGCACTTGGGCTGATAATCAATCTTGCGCGGTCTCTGCTACCGGTCATGGTGAATATTTCATTCGCTATCATGTCGCGGCCGATATCTGCGCCCAAGTACAATATCAAGGAAAAACTATTAAGCAAGCAAGCCAAGATGTTATTTTTGGCTCAATGAAACAAGCGGGTGGCACCGGCGGGGTGATTGTTGTTGATCCCAAAGGCAATATAGCATTAACCTTTAATACGTCGGGAATGTACCGAGGGTGGCGAGTTGAAGGTGAAAAAACTCACGTTGCTATGTTCAAAGAGTAATATTGGGCTTAAGCGAACTCTATTGCGTAATACTGGACTGTATTACGCATAATAGTTAAAAATACAGGGTTTCTACCGATTTGTTGTTAATCAGCATTTCACATTTATCACCAGAACTTGCTTTAGAGGCTTGGATCGCTCCGGCAATTTTACCAAACATGCCACCTTCACTGCTTAACACCGATCCAAAGTAACATTGGCTGATGATATCCAACCCTTTATATTTAGTCTTTAAGGTTAACTTCGGGGTAAACGGTGGAAATTGTGAGCGTATCAACGGGTCACCATTAATGGTCAGGGTTAATTCTTCGCTGTCTTCATTGTATGATCCGCCCAAAATTAAACTTTGACCAGATATAGCAACGGTCTTGTCTATGGCTGTACGAATATTAGGGGTCGAATTACATCCTACTAACACCGCTGAACTGAGTAAAAATGCTAGCACTATTTTGTTATTCATTATTTATTCCTTTAAGTATAATTGACATTATAATTAAGATTGCAAATATAATCCCGAGCCTGATTAACTATAGTACAAAAGAAGCGAAGTGATTTAGCCCTGTGTAGTAAATGACATGTGGCGTTAATTAAATCTATTGAAACCACACTTAATTTTTCCGCTTTAGTTTGCTATTATTGATGCTTTATTTTCGATGATTAATACACCTTGACCACTTCAAACACTCCGACAATACAAAAATCAGCTGCTATTTCGAAAGAACAAATAAATAGCCTCGTTAAATTAAGTCATCAATGCATGTTACTCGATGGCATTAAATTGCGTGCTCGGCTCCGTGGACTCGCTAAAATTAAGCAAGTTGAACGGCAAGCGGTGACCTTTAGTAAAATTTCCGGAGATGTTGATCGTGGTGTTGCTCGTTATCAACAACGGGTGGCTAACGTACCAACGCTTAATTATCCCGAACAACTGCCGGTCAGTCAGCTTAAAGATAAAATAGCGCGCGCGATTGAGTCTAATCAAGTGGTCATTTTGGCTGGCGAAACCGGATCGGGTAAAACAACCCAGTTACCTAAGATCTGTTTGGAAATTGGGCGAGGGCTGAAGGGGTTAATCGGTCATACTCAGCCAAGGCGTTTAGCAGCGCGTAGTGTCGCAGAACGAATTGCGTCAGAGATGAATAGTGAGCTTGGTCAAGCGGTTGGTTTTAGAGTACGATTTGCCGATAAGTTAAACGATAATACCTACATTAAATTAATGACCGATGGTATTTTGCTAGCTGAGATTGCCCATGATCCTTTCTTAAACCGCTACGACACTATTATTATTGATGAGGCCCATGAGCGTAGTTTAAACATTGATTTTTTGTTGGGATATTTAAAGCGCTTATTACCGAAACGCCCAGATCTTAAAGTTATTATTACCTCAGCGACCATTGATACCGATCGTTTTTCACAGCATTTTAATGATGCGCCAGTAATTGAGGTTACCGGCCGAACTTTCCCGGTTGAATTACGTTACCACCTTGACGAACACAACCAAGATAAGGATCAACTGCAAGCTATTTTCGATGCTGTGGATGAACTGTGTGCCGAAGGCTCCGGCGATATCCTCATTTTCATGAACGGTGAACGGGAAATTCGTGATACCAGTGACGCATTAAGTAAACGTAACCTGCGTGATACCGCTATTTTACCCTTATATGCTCGATTGAGTTATGCCGAACAATCAAAAATATTTAAAATTGGTCGCGGTCGTCGTATTATTCTCGCGACTAATGTGGCCGAAACCTCATTAACGGTACCAGGCATTCGTTATGTGATTGACCCAGGTACCGCGCGGATTAGTCGTTATAGTTACCGGACTAAAGTGCAGCGTTTGCCGATTGAAGCGGTTTCTCAAGCGAGTGCCAACCAGCGAAAAGGCCGTTGTGGTCGTGTGGCTGAAGGGATTTGTATTCGTCTTTATAGCGAAGAAGACTTTAACAATCGACCGCAGTTTACTGATCCTGAAATTTTACGCACCAACTTAGCCTCGGTGATTTTACGCATGGTCTCGTTAGGGTTAGGCGAGATTGAAGCGTTCCCTTTTGTGCAACCACCAGACAGTCGAAACATTAAAGATGGCATTAGTTTACTAGAAGAAATTGGCGCGCTCTCGAAGGAAAATAAGCCCCAAGGGAAAGCTCATAACAGCCGTGAATTAAGTTTGTCAAAAATCGGGTTAGAGATTGCGGCGTTGCCGATTGATCCCCGATTAGCTCGGATGGTAATTGAAGCTAAATCAAATGGTTCATTATCACAATTATTGATTATTACTGCGGCTCTGAGTATTCAAGATCCACGGGAGCGGCCATCTGATAAACAACAAAAGGCTGATCAATGCCACCAACGCTTTGTTGATAAAGATTCAGATTTTGTTGCCTATGTTAATTTATGGAATTATTTGGCTGAGCAACAACAAGCCTTGTCCAATAGTCGCTTTAGAAAACTCTGTCGCGATGAGTTCCTGTCTTATATGCGGGTACGGGAATGGCAAGATTTATATGCCCAGCTTGAACAGGTATTGACCGAACGTGGCATTGAAGTAAAACAGACCGATAGTGACTGGGACAGTGTTCATCGCTCTATTTTAGCGGGCTTACTCAGTCATATTGGTTTTAAGGATCAAAATAATGAATTTAGCGGGGCGCGGCAATCGAAGTTTTTCGTTTTCCCCGGCTCGGCTTTAGCTAAAAAATCCCCTAAATGGCTGATGGTGTCGGAGTTAGTGGAAACATCTCGACTGTTTGGTCGGGTTGCCGCCAAGATTGATCCTGAATGGATCGAACCATTGGCCGGTGATCTTGTTAAACGTAGCTATAGCGAACCTCATTTTGAGAAAAAGCAAGGACGAGTGGTTGGTTATGAACAAGTTGCCTTGTTTGGCTTGGTCATTGTGGCAAAGCGCAAGGTCAGTTACGAGAATATCAACGCCATTGAAGCCCGTGAAATATTTATTAGGCAAGGCTTGGTTGAAGGTCAACTGGCGATAAAAGAAGCTTTTTATCGTAAAAATCTCCAGTTAATCGATCAAATTGAAGCGTTAGAACATAAATCGCGGCGTCGTAATATTTTGGTCGACGAGCAAACCTTGTTTGATTTTTATGATCATGAATTACCTGCGCATATCTGTAATGAAAAACACTTAACCAGTTGGTGGCGCAAAGAAGTCAAAAATCAGCCCAAATTATTGGAGTTTGATCTTGAACAATTAACTAGAGATGGCGCTAATACCGTCTCCGATAACGATTTCCCTGATCGCTGGAATCAAGGGGATCTCACGTTTAAATTGACTTATCATTTTGAACCCGGTGATATTGATGATGGCATCAGTGTCCATATTCCAATCGAATTACTTAATCAAGTCACTAGTGATGATTTTGATTGGGTGGTCAATGGTTTACGCCGAGAGAAAGTGATTGCACTAATTAAGTCATTACCGAAATCAATTCGTCGTAATTTTGTACCTGCGCCAAATTACGCCGATGTCTGTCTTGATTCAATGCCTGTGATGCAAAGTTCGCTCATTGAAGCGATGAGTAAACAGTTATTGCGAGTGTCAGGCTTGCGAATTGAACCGCAAAGTTGGGACTTAAATCAACTAGCCCCTCATCTATTGATTAACTTTAAGATTGAACAGGCTGAATCTCGTCACCGCTACAAATTGATCGAACAAGGGCGAGATCTAAATGTCTTGCAAATCAAACTGAGCGGTAAAGTGCAGCAGTCGTTAGTGAAAGTAGCTGCATCGGGGATTGAGAAACAAGGATTAACCCAATGGGACTTTGGTAAATTACCACAGAGTTACACCAGTAAACGTGGTCAGTTCGAAGTCAAAGCTTATCCGGCGTTAGTTGCGGCTAAAGACAGTGTTGAGATTAAGCTATTTGATAACCCACAAATCGCAAAAACCAATAATGCCATCGGATTACGTCAGCTTATTTTACTCAATGTGCCATCGCCAGTAGCCCATATGCAGCGCACTCTACCAAATAAAGCAAAGCTAGGGCTTTATTATCATAGCTTCGGTCAAGTAACCGCCTTAATTGATGACATTATTGCAGCCGCTGTCGACCAAATTATTGATAGCCATGCTACTGACGTTTTTGAGCAGCAAGAATTTGATAAGCTGCGCGATATTGTGCGCAGTGAATTAGCGGATACCGTGGTCGAGGTTGCGGCGAAAGTAGAACAGTGTTTAAGTTTGGTTAATGGGATAAATAAAAAGCTCAAAGGGCGGGTATCATTGGAACTTGTGATGGCCCATGGCGACATTAAATCACAAATTTCTGCGCTGATCTTTAAAGGGTTCGTGAGTGCTAATGGCAGTGATAAGCTTGATGATATCAGTCGCTACTTGAAAGCGATTGAACGCCGACTGGAGAAGTTACCCATTGACCCGAATCGCGACCGATTGGCACAAATTAGCATCGAAAATGTTCAAAAACCTTATCGGCAGTTGGTTGAAAAACTCGCTCCCGCAGTCATTATCCCTGCTGAGCTAATGGCCATTAGATGGATGATAGAAGAACTTCGTGTCTCGCTCTTTGCCCAAACGCTTGGCACTAAATTTGCGATTTCTGAGAAACGGATTAAGCAGAGTATTACAGGCTATCAAGCCAATAACTAAATAAAGTAGGGTTTCATTGATGAAAAATAACAAGTCAATATTTATGTTAAGCACAGTAATCATCACTACATCGTCCTTTGCTGGCGATAGTAAAAACATCAGTGGCGAAACTGTGATAGCACAAGCACCGTTAGTGTCTATTGCGACTCATGACCGTTATTTTGCCAGCTTAAAAAAGCTTTGTGGTAAAGCGTATCAAGGTCATGTCACGGTCGATAACGCCAGCAGTGACAGTTTTGCTAATAAAACATTGGTGATGCACGTTAGAAAGTGTAGTAATACCGAGTTGCAGATTCCTTTTCATGTCGGCGATGATGCCTCTCGTACTTGGATCTTAACCAAAACTGGATCGGGTCTTTCTCTAAAACATGACCATCGCCAGTCTAATGGCAGTTACGATGTGTCGACCATGTATGGCGGTCATACGGTTGATGCTGGTTGGGCAACGATGCAGTCGTTTCCTGCGGATCAATATTCTAAGGAATTATTTATCAAAACCGGCATTCCCCAGTCAGTGGGTAATACGTGGCAAATGTATATATACCCAGAAAAATTCACCTACCGTTTAATTCGTCAAGGTCGTGAATTTAGAGTCGATTTCGATTTAACCAAACCCATCACTCCTCCAGCAGCCCCTTGGGGTTACTCAAACTAAAGTAGGGTCAGGTTAAACATAAGGCAATAACTAAAATTTCTGTAATAGTGATTGGTTGTAGTCGTCACTGGAAATGGTTAAATTTAGATCAGTGATTTGTTGATTGAGTTTAACCATTTTTAGATTCAACACATCGAGGGTGATGGTATTGTCATCGAGTTGCCACAATTGCATTGAACCTTGATAGCTATAGTTTAAAATGATTAACGCATCGATATTATCTTGAGCGGCTGCCTTATCTAAGATCATAATTTTACGATTTATCTTATTAAGTTGCTGCTTTAACTGCCATACATAGAACACTTCTAGCATCAAAGGGTGATGTTTGAAATGGCTAAGTAATGCCACAATGCTAAAGCCTGAGATAACAACTCCACCGAGATTAAGATAAAAATTGTCCCCGTCGCTGCTGCTAAATACAAAAATTAACAACGTTGAAATAGCCAATGAGCCACATAAAAGTGAGCCCGCACAAGCTGCTAGAAGTCGGTTGAGGTGTTGGCGATAACGCGCTTTATCAATAGTCTGAAGTTTCATGATTAACAGTGATGATTAAAAGCGTGAGATGTTAACACAAAATCAGCGTTTTTCTGTATGAGGGATCAAGTAAATACCTAAGTTTTAATTAATTGAACGATTGGCAATATCTTAATCACTGGTCTAGGCTTTTGTAGCATGTTTCACTCTATTAAAAGCAGTAAAAGGATAGACAATGGTTATTTACACCTCGATATCAAAAAAATTTCGTGCGGTGGCTTTGGCCTCCGTATTGTTAACTCTAATCGCTGGCTGTGGTTCCAGTGCTAGCGATGATAAAGCGGTCATTGAACCGCCACCTCCTCCTGCCCCGACCGGAGTACTGTCTGGTCGTGTGCACATTGAACAGGGTTTAGTTGGCGCTAAAATTAGCGTTAATGGTAGTAGCGTAATGACCGACAGCAATGGCTTGTTTGAATTAAAAGGCCTCGCCATTAGTGATGATAAACGTTGGTTAGTGACTATTTCAAAAGAAGGTTATATTGCAACCCAAAAAATTGTTAATTTAGCCAGTGATCAGCAGAAATATTTAGTTGATATTATATTAACCAAGCCTGATATCATCAGACTGGTCGATTTAACTCAAGCACAAACCATCACCCTAAACCAAGATCAATTAACCATTAAGATTGCTGCTAATGCAATTAGTGGTGGCGGTAAAAAATCGTCAGTGAGTTTGACCTACGGGGACCCAAGTTCTGATCGCGGATTAGCGATATTCCCCGGTGATTTTTCAGCCACCAACGATATTGATAAAACTCCCTCTATTTTATTAGAAAGCATTGGTTTTATGGATATATCAGTCATCGATAGCGAGGGTAACGATTTAACGACGTTAACAGCGCCAGCTGATGTCTCATTACGTTTACCGGCGATTTATCAGCCGGGTGGTAGTCAGAGTGACCGCTTTAAAGCAGGTGATACGATTGCGTGGTGGTCATATAATGAGCAAGAGGGCACTTGGTTACGTGAGGATGCTATTGCCAGCACATCAGAACTCGATGATGCACTCATTACTTCAGTTAATGGAATGCTATTTGCCAATGCTCAAGTGACTCATTTTAGCTGGTGGAATGTTGATCAACCAATTACTGAACATGCCTGTATTACTGTGCAATTACTCGATAGCAATGATCTTCCGGTATCCGGACTAGAAGTGATGGCACAAGGATTCACTTATCAGTCTACATTAAGTGGATTGACCGACGAACAAGGCTACGCTTCGATAACGGTAAAAAGAACATTAGACAGTAATGCCCCTGAACAATTTAAATTATTTGCTCGTAAAGGCAATAGCAAAATCTTTTATCAAGTTTCCTCAGAAAGAGAAGGAACAGTCGATACGACGCTATTAACCAGTCCAACCACTCAAGGAAGCACTATTAATAGCAATTCAGGTAATAGCAATTCAGGACAATGTATTGAGCTTGAACACCCACTGAAGTTAACGTTCGCGGGAAAGGTTACTGGTGTATTAAAAAACACAAGCGGTATTATCATGGTTAACACAGCAGTCTATAACTCTATTAGTGGTTTCGTTATGACTGATAATTTAGGTCAATTTAGTTTTGATGTCCCGCTATCGACTAGCTTTTATGTCATTGTAGAGACTTATAGCCAATCATTTAGTTTAACAAAAGAGCAACCAACGCTTGAATTAAACATCAACTTAGTCAATCACGCCCCTACGGTTAGCGAGATTAGTGCACCTAGCGACAGTGATTACTCTTCAGGGAGCACCATTGCATTATCGGTTAATGTCAGCGATCCTGAAAATGATACACTAAGTTATTTATGGAGCGTTGATGCCGGTACGATATTAAATCAAACAAGTGCAACGCCATCATGGGTTATGCCATCGCAAGCTAATGGCTCAGCTGAAGTAACAGTTATTGTGAGTGACCAAATGGGCAACAAAGTCACTAAAACTAGAAGCTTTAGCTGGAGCTCGGGAGGAACGCCGAGTGATTTTATCGTTAAGGCGGTGTTATCTAGTTTTGTAACTAGCGGAAAAGTCGATGGCATCACTATTATTTTACATGGTGTTGATGGACGCTCGATTGAACGCGTCATTGAAACTGACAATAACGGTATCGCTAACTTCGGATTGATAGATCGTGAGCGTGTCACTGTTACTATTGCCGAAACAATCATGTTACTTAATCAAAAATATCTAAATTTAACCACACAGGTCAATGTCAAACAACAGGCGATGACATATACTGTTGATTTTTCATCAGCTTTGGCTACTCGGTATTTTTGTGACGCTGATGAGCTAATTACCGTTAAGGCAAAGTTTATCAATATACCAGATGCGGTTGATATGATTACCATTGAGAATAATTATAACGGACAAATTACCCCAATTGAGGGCGAAGAGGTTGATTTACGTTTTTGTGTTAATTACATCAATGATGAAAAATTCAATATTGTGGCCAAGGGAATGACCTTCTCTGGTGATGAAAGTGCCTCGGGGTCAGCGTTGATTGCTCATTCTCAAGCCGTATTAGCTCAATTATCGACTGAGGCTTTAGTGTTTGATATGTCAAAGTCACCAATTGATATCCCATATGTTAATAACACCGCAATGTCAGTTGAATTTACCGCTTTTGATCTTGCTGATTACTTTTTGCCCTTAGTTGCCATTGAAGAGCAACAGTCAACGAATGTGGTCAGTGTTTATGATATTGATACCGGTGATGATTTACTGTATTACTCACTTGAGAATCAAGTCTCTGCTAACAGTAGTGTCTATTATGGTGAGTCTTGGACTCAAAATAGTATGCCAGCGAACATAACCTTTAATATCCCTGAGTTTTCGGCAACTAATTTTTCTTATGATACCGTTATCAATAAATACAGTTGGCAGCTAATTGGTGGTCAGGCTGTTGATACGATTAGTATTGTTAAGACTAATCGTCGGTTCAATTGGAATGTTTTGATGGCTAATTCAGCCGGTAGCTATGTGATGCCGATGTTGCCTCAGGCGCTGATGACTGTGATTAATGAAGAGGAGTCATTTAACTCGACATTAGCACTGCTTGATATTAAAACGATGACGGGTTTCGACCAAGTAATAACACTGAGTAATCATGGCTTATTCCCATGGACATCTGCTGGTCAGGGGACTCGAACGGTTAGTCACCCACTAACTTACTTAGTTGACTAGTTTCTACAAATGGGCATGAAAGCGTAAATAGCCTTAAATCTTTTTAGGGCTATTTACCTGTGTTACACTCCTTCAAAATAATTAACTGCCTATTGAAATGAAATTTAGCCCTTATATTACCGATCTAATCACCGCATTTACTTGTTTACCTGGCGTTGGGCCAAAATCTGCGCAGCGAATGGCCTTTTATTTATTAGAACGTAACCGCCAAGGTGGTCATCAATTATCCCATGCTTTAGCGCAAACAATGGAGCATGTTGGCCATTGTAAAAGCTGCCGCACCTTTACTGAAAATGAGTTATGTGAAATCTGTGTCAATCCCAAACGCAGTGTTTGTGGTGAACTCTGTGTGGTTGAATCACCAGGCGATGTCATTGCCTTTGAACAAACGGGTCATTTTTATGGTCGCTATTTTGTGTTAATGGGGCACTTGTCACCACTTGATGGTATTGGTCCTCAAGATATTGGTCTGGATAAATTAGAAACGTTATTAGCTACTCATCAATTTAGTGAAGTAATTTTAGCGACTAACCCAACGGTGGAAGGTGAAGCAACTGCCCATTACATTGCGGATATATGCAGTGATTATGAAGTAAAAGCCAGTCGAATAGCCCATGGCGTACCGGTTGGTAGTGAACTTGAGTATGTTGATGGCACCACACTTAGCCACTCTCTTAATGGCCGGACCAGAATAACGCGATAAACCAATTAAAAAAGTCTAAAAAAGCACCAATTGGTGCTTTTTTTTTTGCTGGCGCTTGAAAAGTTTCGCAATTGCCCCATCTCTTTACTATCAATGATGAAACATCATATTTATTATAATAGTCTACGGAGTTTAGCGCATGTCTGAAACTACTCAAACACATGGTTTTCAAACGGAAGTCACCCAATTATTAAAACTAATGATCCACTCTCTTTATTCAAACAAAGAGATTTTCTTACGTGAACTAGTGTCAAATGCCGCCGATGCTGCGGACAAATTACGTTTTAAAGCATTATCTGATAATGCGTTATACGAAAATGATGGTGAACTACGTGTTAGAATCAGTGTTGATAGTGAAGCAAAAACACTGACCATTAGTGATAATGGCATCGGTATGAGCCGTGATGATGTGGTCGAACATTTAGGTACCATTGCTAAATCTGGTACTGCCGAATTTTTCTCAAACTTATCAGGCGATCAGGCGAAAGACAGTCAGTTGATTGGTCAGTTTGGTGTTGGTTTTTATTCTTCATTTATTGTTGCAGATAATGTGGTCGTTAACACTCGTGCCGCTGGCGCTGCTAGTGATCAAGCGGTTCGTTGGGAATCAAAAGGTGAGGGCAGTTACGATTTAACTACCATTACTAAAGAGTCTCGTGGTACTGAAGTTATTTTGCATTTAAAAGATGATGCCGATGAATTCTTAAATGATTATAAAATTAAGCAATTAGTCAGTAAATATTCTGATCATATTTCTATTTCTGTTGAAATGTATACGCCTGAAGTGGCTGAAGTTGAAAATGAAGAGGGTGATAATACCCCTGCTGTACCGGGTCAGTGGGAACCGGTTAATAAAGCGACTGCATTATGGACATTAAGCAAATCAGAAATTAAAGACGAAGAATATAACGAGTTTTATAAGCACGTTGCCCATGACTTTGAAGATCCACTAACTTGGGCCCACAATAAAGTTGAAGGTAAGCTTGAATACACCAGCTTGTTGTATATCCCTGCACGCGCCCCTTGGGACATGTGGAACCGTGAAACGACTTCTGGTCTTAAGCTATATGTGCAACGTGTCTTTATTATGGACGATGCCCAACAGTTTATGCCAACTTACTTGCGCTTCGTTAAGGGGTTAGTTGATTCTAATGATTTACCACTGAATGTTTCTCGTGAAATTTTACAAGAAAACAAAGTGACCCAGCAAATGCGCAATGGTTGTACTAAACGCGTTTTACAAATGCTAGATCGCTTAGGTAAAAAAGATCCTGAAAAATACCAAAAATTCTGGCAAGAGTTTGGTCAACTGCTTAAGGAAGGTCCCGCTGAAGATGCAGCCAACAAAGAAGCCATTGGTAAGTTATTACGCTTTGCTTCAACGCATCTTGATACCGATGAGCAGTCAGCGTCTTTACCGCAATACATCGAGCGGATGAAAGAAGGTCAAGAGAGTATCTACTTTATCTCTGCTGATTCTTTTGCGGCAGCGAAAAACAGCCCACATTTAGAACAACTACGCAAAAGAGGCTTTGAAGTCTTGCTAATGTCTGATCGCGTTGATGAATGGTTAATGAGTCACTTCGAAGAGTTCGATGGCAAAAAGCTTGTGTCAGTGGTTAAAGCCGATCTTGATCTTGGTGATGTTGATGATGAAGCTAAAGAGCAACAGAAAACCGTTGATAAAGAGTTTGCAAGCTTGGTAGAGCGTGTCAAAGCCTCATTAGGCGATAAGGTGAAGGATGTTCGTGTCTCTCATCGCTTAACCAACACCGCCAGTTGTATCGTCTCTGATGGCAATGATATGACCAGCCAAATGATGAAGTTAATGGAATCGGCAGGACAAAGCGTTCCGGCCACTAAATTCATTTTTGAGTTTAATCCAGAGCACACATTAGTTAAGCATATTAATGATGAGCAAGATGAGCAACGTTTTGAACAATGGGTCGATGTATTGTATCAGCAAGCCCTGTTGAGCGAGCGAGGTTCACTTGAAGATCCCGCTGGTTTTGTTAACAAGATGAATGATTTAATGCTGGATTTAGCAAAAGCTTAGTTAATGAAATTTCATCTTTGATTAAAAAAGAGCACATAGTGCTCTTTTTTTTGTCTTGAATTTCTATCTGGAGCCAGTAGAATACCCGGCCTAATTAATAAGGATTAATGGTTAATAAAAAGTAATGATTTGGGATTGGGTAATGTTAGCCATTAAATTTTTTTTCTTGAGCATGGTGGCTTTCGTCACTTCAAGTGCAGAAATCCCAAGTGTCCTATCCTTTTCCTATGTTTCAAATAGTGAACTTCAATTAACGTCAGCAAAAATTCTGACCACGGCTTATCAGCGATTAGGGATAAAGTTGAACTTTGTCGGTCTTCCCTCTAAACGTGGTTTATATCAAAGCGATCACGGTGTCTTAGATGGTGAGGTGCTCAGGGTCTCAGATATTGATAAACATTATTTAAATCTCTATAAAGTACCGGTACAGCTTTACTGTATGAGCGGTATTGCGATAACAACTTATCATCAAACACAATTTGATGATATTAATCATTTATTGAAATATCGTCTTGCGATCTATAACGGCATTTATTGGCAAGAAAAATTTATTGAAGGGTTTAATGGTCAGTATTCACGCACCAGTTCGACCGAGAAGCAACTGAGGCTATTGAAAATGAATCGAGTGGATTATGCGTTGGTGACGCGTTCCTCTGCATTAAAACTGATGAGAAATAAATTTAAGGACAGTCATTTTATTGAGGTGAAGCCAATGATTAGCGAATTTTATCTTTACCATTTCTTAAATAAAAAATATTCACATTTAATTCCGTTAATCACTCAACAATTACAAGAGATGAAAGAGAGTGGTGAGATGGCTGATATTTGGGAAAAAAGACTGCAGCATCCAGTGTGAATACCACAGCCTACGCTAACTAAGGCGTTTTTAGAACGCACCCGTGTCAGTAAATAAACCGACTTTTAAATCTTTTGCACTATAAATTTCACGCCCATCAACTAGCATCACTGCATCTGCAACACCCATTACTAATCTACGGTTAATCACGCGTTTTAATGTAATCTTATAGGTGACTTTTTTTGCGGTTGGTAAAACTTGACCGGTGAATTTAACCTCACCCACACCTAGCGCTCTACCACGACCTTTGCCGCCAACCCAACCGAGATAAAAACCAACTAATTGCCACATAGCATCAAGGCCTAGACAGCCAGGCATGACTGGGTCACCAGGGAAGTGACAATCAAAGAACCAAAGGTCTGGCGTGATATCAAGTTCAGCCGTTACTTCGCCTTTACCAAACTCACCACCGTCATCGGTCATGTTTGTAATACGGTCCATCATTAACATATTCGGTGCTGGTAACTGCGGGTTACCTGGGCCAAAAAGTTCGCCACGGCTGCTTGCGAGTAAATCTTCTCTTGTAAAACTTGCTTGTTTAGACATTATTTAAACCAACTTATAAAATTTCTAATAGATTAGCGAACAGCTGTAAGCTAAACAACTCCGATGAGGCGAATCCGTTACTTGAAACGAGCAATTAATCGCTCAAATAACGATTCGCTATGCAGTTGAGGATTATGAATCAACTCAATGCGCTGTGCAATCATGCCATATAAAGTGTCATCGCCATAGTGCCCATCGTCATCAGCAGTGCCAGCACTGAGTTCAAAACAAATTTCAATGGCTTGATCGATATGATCGATGGCATAAATAACAAAGTCACCTTTCGCAACGGCTGCGATAACATCGGGTGATAAATTTAAATTGAGTTGATTGCTCGCGGGCATAATCACCCCCTGAAAAGCAGGGTTTGGATTAAGCTGGCAAGTTTTGAAATACCCTTCAATTTTCTCATTAATGCCACCAACCGCTAACACATTTCCGAATTGATCGAGGGCACCGGTAATCGCTACCCCTTGATTTAGTGGTTGCTTAGAGAAAGCTGATAACAAACAAATTAAACTCGCCATCGCCGCACTATCACCATCAATCCCTTGATAAGATTGTTCAAAGACTAAGTTCGCGCTTAATGGAATTTCATCTTCCAAAGCAAATTTTTGATGGAGGTATGAGGTTAAAATTGCTACGCCTTTGGCATGAATATTACCAGCAAGGTCAACTTTACGTTCAACATCATCGACTTCACCATTACCATAATAAACAGCGGCGGTGATTCTTGAAGGCTCCCCAAAAGAATCAAGGTCAGTCTCTAACACAGATAGACCATTAATTTGACCAATTTTTTTACCCAGAGTGGTAATAATCAATTGTTTTTGCTCGATGGCTTCAAAGCTATAATGGGCAATGCGGTTTTTTCGAAATTGTGCATCATTAATGGCTTTAATAATATCTTGTTCGCCAATGGTTTCTGCATCAACACAGTAACTTTGCGCTTGTGCGATTAAATGCGAAAAAGTAACGCTATCCAGCGAGAGCTTTTTTTGGTGCTCCACTAAGTTTGATGAGAGGTTCATTAACCGAGCAATAGCACCGACACTTAAATCGGCATAATCATGACGTCGCGCTAAATTTTGTAAATAACCGGCATAAGTAATGACATCTTGGTCAGTGATTAAATCGACTTGATGATTTATCTCTGCAACCAATGGAAATAATTGAATAAAATCAGGATCCAGTTCAATAAAGTCTTTATAGGACATTGGATCGCCAACGAGGACAATTTGCAGCTTCAGCTCAATTGGCTTTGGGTCTAACCAACTATTGGCACAGGTCCATTTGATTTCTTGATCCAATAAAGAGGATTTTAGCTCAAACCATAGATTAGGATCATCAAGTAATCGCTCCGCGGGCAAAATCATCACACCGCCATTGGCATAATGCAGCAGCCCTGGTTGTAATAAATGGTGATTGGCAACGGTAGAGCCCTGATCTGTTAACATCGCGATGTCACCAAACAATTTAGTAACCGAAGGATTGTCACAATGAACAATAGGAAACGGTTGGCTATCTTGATGAGATACAAAGTTGTTAACCAGTACGGGATGACTTAATTTTGAGCCTCGATCAAGGCGTTTGGCCAAATCAGTTAAATAATTAATCACTTTAGGCAAACGTTTAAATGATTTAAGTAAGGAATCTAAAGTGGCGACGTAATGATCTTTTAATGGTGGCTCTTTAATTTCATGTTTAAGCCATGAGTTGACTAATCGCGTAAATTTGGTCGCTTGCCCGCGTGGTAGTTGTAAACATATAGGGCGACGAGGGTTAGCTAGATCTTCAACATAGACAGTATCGAAAACGTCACTAACCCCATGGGGATTCGAGGTCAGAAGCTCCTTGATTAAGCCCTTGGTATCGATTGTCGGATAGCTGCTTAAAAATAAATTTTGACCATTACATTGGGGTTTTGAAAACAACTCAAAAGCATTTGTTGCACGTGGCTGACCGGTCGAAAGGCCCGGGGCATCGTGCCATGACACGTCGGTCAACAGATTTTTTATCTGTGTGACATCCAACCCGAGTTGGTTTACGCTTAAGCGAAGGTCGGTTGAGTGTTTGGTTGTTTTCAAATGGGTTTTTCCTGTGGCTAAATAAATCCCAGCTTATACTGGGATTAGTAATATATATTATCTTACTGTTAAAGCGAGACCTTTTAGATAAAACCCTTCAGGAAAGGTGCTGGCTATTGGGTGATCTGATGCTTGAGATAAACGGGCAATAATTTGGGCATCACGTTGGGCATCTAATGCGGCGTCAGCGACCACCTTTTGAAATAAATCCGCAGGCATTAAGCCTGAACATGAATAAGTCAGTAACGTGCCACCGGGATTTAGCAATTGCATCGCCACCATATTAATGTCTTTATAACCACGACAGGCGCCATTTAATTGCGCTTTATTATCTGCAAACTTTGGTGGATCTAAAATAATAACATCGAATGTTTTACCTTCATCACGGTAACGACGCAATAATTTAAAGACATCCGCTTTAACAAAATCAACTTTTGCTAAGTCTAACTCGTTTAATTCGATATTTTGTTTCGCAATATCTAGTGCATCTTGCGACAAGTCGACATTGGTAAAGTGCTTTGCGCCATTGGCTAATGCATATATACCGAAAGTCCCCGTATAACTAAAACAATTTAGTACCGTTTTATCACGACAATATTTACCGGCAATCGCTCGATTATCACGTTGGTCAAGGTAGAAACCTGTTTTATGACCTTTTTTAATGTCGACTAAAATCTGATGACCGTTTTCTTTGATTATCGTTAAGCGTTCAGTGAAATCACCTTTAATGGCACTGGTGGTTGGTAATAGACCTTCTTTTTTACGAACTTCGACATCAGAGCGGTCATAAATTTTATGCTCTGGAAATAGCTGTTCCAAGGCGCTGATAATATTATTGCGGTGATATTCGGCACCAGCACTTAATAATTGACACACTAAGCTGTCATTGAAGTGATCGATAGTAATACCGGGTAAATAATCCGATTCGGCGGCAACTAATCGGAACCCCGTTAAACCTTGCTCAGCAATTAAGGCTTTGCGCGCTTGATAGGCTTGCTGTAATCGCTCAAAGAAAAATTGTTGATCAATGGTTTGTGATTGGTCGAAGCTCCAAATTCTAACTCTAATTTGTGAATCAGGTGAGTAAGCGCCTTTGGCTAACCAGTTCCCCTTATCATCGACAACATCAACGGTTGCACCATGTTCAACTTGACCTTTAATTTTGTTTATCGCCATTGAAAATATCCAAGGATGACGACGTTTTAATGCCTTTTCACGGCCAGGTTTCAAAATAATAGTTGCTTGCATAGTGTTTCTCAAAGGGACTAAAAATAAAGGCCAGATTTTACGGGGGTGTCGGGTGATAGGCAACTTAATTATTGCGTAACCGTGTCTTTGATTCAATTATATCGTAGCATTGAGTCATTAATGATTTAAAGGAATTCAATGTGATGAAATATTTGCTCGGTCATGACAAGAATCAAACGTTAACCATTACTGAAATGGATGATTTGATCCCACAATCAAACCAGGTTCATATCGCCGTGAAAGCCAGTGGCATTAATCGGGCTGATTTATTACAACTGGCCGGTCATTACCCGCCGCCCGCTGGGGAAAGCACGATTGTCGGACTTGAAGTCTCTGGCGTGGTTATTCGTGCGCCAGCGACCTCACCATTTCAACCAGGTGATAAGGTGATGGCGCTACTGTGCGGTGGCGGTTGGGCATCACAGGTTTGTGTGGATGTTGGCTGTGTGATGAAAATGCCAGCTAGCCTTAGCTTTATTGCCGCCGCTGCTCTACCCGAAGCCTTTATTACGGCGTATCAAGCGCTATTCGAATTGGCTAAACTATCGGAAAAACTGTCCTGTAAGAAAGCCCGAGTGTTAATCCATGCAGGGGCCAGTGGTGTCGGCAGTGCTGCAATTCAGTTAGCTAAAAAAGCAGGTGCTGAGGTTTTTACGACGGCTAGCACAGACCTCAAATTGAATGCATTATCAGCACTAGGGGCCGATCATGTGATTAATTATAAAAGCCAAGATTTTTGCCAACAAATAGCAACCATCACGCAAGGTGAGGGTATTGATGTGATTGTTGATTTTATTGGTGGTGATTATTTAAAGGCGAATATTGATGCCTTAGCGGTGGATGGGGCTTTAGTCAATCTAGCGATGCTCGGTGGTCGATTTGGTGACAAATTTGATTTTGCTAAAGTGTTATCAAAACGGTTGACCATTATGGGAAGCACCCTACGTAACCGTGATTATCAATATAAAGCCGCGTTGATCTCACAATTTAGTGAGCAGTTTCTATCTTGTTTTGAGCGTGGCGAATTACTCGCCGTCGTTGACAGTGATTATCATTATGACAGCGTTGACATCGCGCTTAAGAAAATGTCGTCAAACCTAAATATTGGTAAACTTATCCTTCATTCTTTCGAGCGAGAATGAAACAGTGAATAAAATCCCAGCAATAAGACTAATAATTGATTGAAATGGCTATTTCTAGGCTTTTCCGCCTAGCTATTCATTTTTCTATCGCGTAGAATTATGCCCCATTGTCAATTAATTAACTATGTATCGGTCGGGTATGATCGTTAGCGTACGGGGTAGCTTAATGCAGCATTTACAACAAATTGTTGAGCAAGCTGAGGCTGAAGTAAATCAGGCCAGCGATCTTAATGCCTTGGATTTGGTTAGAGTCGCCTTTTTAGGTAAAAAAGGTCAACTAACATTACAACTAAAGTCATTAGGTAAATTATCTAATGAAGAACGTCCAAAAGCAGGTCAACTGATTAACCAAGCTAAACAACAGGTACAAAAACTGTTGTCGGTTAAAGGCGAGCACATGCGCACCGCTGCCTTAAATGAAAAATTAGCTCAAGAGTCTATTGATATTACGTTGCCAGGTCGCCGTACTAATGTTGGAAATATTCATCCGGTTAACCGTACTATTGAACGTATTGAATCGTTTTTTGGTGAGTTAGGCTTTGAAGTTAAAGCGGGTCCAGAAATTGAAGATGACTATCATAATTTTGATGCTTTAAACATTCCTGCCCATCACCCGGCTCGAGAAGATCACGATACATTCTTCTTTGATCCTAAAACAGTATTAAGAACCCAAACTTCTTGCGTACAAATTCGGACCATGGAAACGGAACAACCGCCGCTGCGCATTATCTCGCCGGGTCGAGTTTACCGTAATGATTACGATCAGACTCACACGCCAATGTTCCACCAGGTTGAAGGGTTAATGGTTGACAAAAATGTTAGCTTTACTCAACTGAAAGGCATATTGCACGACTTCTTAAATAACTTCTTTGAAGAAGATTTAGAAATTCGTTTCCGTCCTTCTTATTTTCCTTTTACCGAGCCTTCAGCAGAAGTCGATGTTAAAGGTAAAAACGGTTGGTTAGAAGTATTAGGTTGTGGCATGGTTCATCCCGATGTCTTGCGTTCGGCTGGTATCGACCCTGAAATATACACTGGTTTTGCCTTTGGTATGGGGGTTGAACGATTGACCATGTTACGTTATGGCGTTGATGATCTTCGTTCATTCTTCGAAAACGATGTTCGATTTTTACAACAGTTTAAATAAGGCTAGAATTAAATGAAATTTAGTGAATCATGGCTGCGCGAGTGGGTTAATCCTGCGATTAGCACCGAAGAGCTTGCTGCCCAAATCACCATGGCTGGCCTTGAAGTTGATGATATTGCGCCTGTTGCTGCCGAGTTTAGCAAGGTTGTTATTGGCGAAGTTGTTGAATGTGGGCGTCATCCAGACGCAGATAAACTGCAAGTCACCAAAATTAATGTCGGCGGCGATGAGTTAATCGATATCGTTTGTGGTGCGCCTAATTGTCGTTTAGGACTTAAAGTCGCTGTAGCGATGGTCGGTGCTGTATTACCTGGCGATTTTAAGATTAAAAAAGCTAAATTACGCGGTCAACCATCATTTGGGATGTTGTGTTCTTTTAGTGAATTGGGTTTAAGTGATGAATCTGATGGCATTATGGAATTACCAACCGATGCGCCAATTGGCACCGATTTACGTCAATATTTATCGTTAGAAGATGTCTCTATTGACGTTGATTTAACAGCTAACCGTGCTGACTGTCTAGGCATTAAAGGCTTGGCGCGTGAAGTCGCGGTATTAAACCGGATGGATTTAACACCCGTTACCATTAATAAAACAGCCTCAACCATTGATGACGTTTTAACGATTAATGTCAGTGAATCTGCGGCATGTCCTCGTTATTTGGGCCGAGTAATCAAAGGGATTAACCTAAACGTTGCTAGCCCGTTATGGATGACTGAAAAACTTCGTCGTTGTGGCGTACGTTCAATTGATCCCGTGGTCGATATCACTAATTATGTGTTATTAGAGCTGGGTCATCCAATGCATGCGTTTGATTTAGCCAACATTGATGGCGCGATTAATGTCCGTTTTGCACAAGCTGACGAGACACTGACCTTATTAGACGGTAAAGAAGCGAAATTATCACCAGCAACACTATTAATTGCTGACGACACCAAAGCGCTTGCCATTGCTGGAATATTCGGCGGTAAAGACAGTGGTGTCACTAACGATACTCAAGATATCTTCTTAGAAAGCGCTTTCTTTGCACCGCTCGCTATTGCGGGCAAAGCACGCAGTTATGGTTTACATACCGATGCGTCGCACCGTTATGAACGTGGTGTTGATCCCGAGCAACAATTTGATGCGATGGAACGAGCAACTCAGTTACTGCTTGAAATTGTCGGCGGTCAAGCTGGACCCATTGTTGAGACGGTGTCAAAAGAAAACCTACCGCAACAGGCGAAGATTGAATTACGACGTTCACGTATTGAACGTGTATTAGGGATTAAGATTGCAGACACTGATGTTAACGCAATTTTATCGTTACTGGGCGTGCAATTAACCGAGAACGATCAAGGTTGGTCTTGTGTTGCACCATTATATCGTTTCGATATCAGCATTGAAGCTGACTTAATCGAAGAACTCGCGCGCGTGTACGGATATAACAATATCCCTAATGAATCGCCAATGGCAACATTGTCGATGACCAAGCATAACGAGTCACAACTTTCTATCATGAAATTACGCCAAGTATTAGTCGGTCGTGGTTTTAATGAGGCAATTACTTATAGTTTCGTCGATCCTAAGGCGCAAAAAGTTCTTTTCCCAGCACTTGATGCTAAGGTGTTACCACATCCGATCTCTGTGGATATGTCGGTAATGCGGGTTAGCCTTTGGACAGGTTTATTGCAAGCGGTTAGTCACAATCAAAAACGTCAACAGTCACGATTACGTTTATTCGAAACTGGACTACGTTTCTACCCAGATCAGACCAGTGAACACGGGGTTCGTCAGGAACCAATGATTGCTGGTGTGATCACGGGTAATATTAGTGATGAACACTGGGATATTGAGAATCGAAGTGTTGACTTTTTCGATTTAAAAGGCGATGTTGAGGCATTGCTAGAGCTAACGTGCGATATTGATAGTTTTGAATTTAGACAAACCCAATTAAGTGCTTTGCATCCTGGACAATCGGCTGAAATTTTCTTAAATGATCAGTCGGTCGGCTTTATTGGTGCTATTCATCCTCAACACGAAAAAGCATTGGGTCTGAATGGACGCACTATAGTATTTGAATTAACTCAATCTTCAATTTTGACTAGAAAATTACCGCAATCAGCTGGATTATCTAAATTTCCAGCAAATCGTCGGGATATTGCTTTAGTGGTTGAAGAGGCAGTAAATGCGGATGATGTCATTAGATGTATTAAACAAGCTGGTGGAAGCCAATTGGTTACTATTAATTTATTTGATGTTTACCGTGGTAACGGTGTTGATGATGGCTATAAAAGTTTAGCCATTGCATTAACACTACAAGATAAAAATAGAACTTTAGAAGAACAAGAAATTTCACAAACTGTCGAGCAAGCAATTGCCGCAGCGAGTGATTCATTTGGCGCAAAATTGAGAGATTAGTTTATATGGCACTAACGAAAGCCGAAATGGCAGAACACCTATTTGAAAAATTGGATTTTAGCAAAAAAGATGCCAAGGAGATGGTTGAACTGTTTTTTGAGGAATTGCGTGATTGCCTGGAACATGGAGAACAAATCAAACTTTCTGGATTCGGAAATTTTGATTTAAGAGACAAAGCGGAACGTCCTGGGAGAAATCCGAAAACAGGTGAAGATATTCCAATTTCAGCTCGTCGAGTCGTAACATTTAGAGCAGGTCAAAAGCTTAAAGCTCGGGTCGAACTGTTAGAAGTTAAAAAATAAGATCAAACATTGGTCAATAAAAAACACCGTTACTTTGGTAACGGTGTTTTTTTGTGCCTATTTTCTACTAAGCGTTTTGACGATTGCCAATTAAGGTATCTAATACCGAAGGATCGGCTAAGGTTGATGAGTCACCAAGTTCATCTATTTCATTAGCGGCAATTTTACGCAACACGCGGCGCATAATTTTACCGGAACGCGTCTTAGGTAAACCCGGTGCCCATTGGACCATATCGGGTGCTGCAATAGCGCCTAAGTCTTTACGAACCCAGACCTTAAGTTCCTTGCGTAATTCCTCGGTTTCTTCAACATCATCGTTTAACGTTACGTAGGCATAAATACCTTGCCCTTTGATGTCATGGGGGTAACCAACAACGGCAGCTTCAGCTACCGATGGATGACTAACGAGAGAGCTTTCCACCTCAGCGGTGCCCATACGGTGACCTGCAACATTGATAACATCATCGACTCGTCCAGTAATCCAGTAATATCCGTCGGCATCGCGTTTTGCGCCATCACCCGTGGTATACATATTATGGAAAGTTTGGAAGTAGGTCATTTGGAATCGCTCATGATCGCCAAATACCGTGCGCATTTGTCCTGGCCAACTATCAAGGATCACTAAAGAACCTGCAGCTTCACCTTCTAGTATTTTACCTTCGGCATCAACAATGGCAGGTTGCACCCCAAAAAAAGGTCGAGTTGCTGAGCCTGGTTTAGCGGCCGTTGCTCCGGGCAGTGGCGTGATCAGAATACCGCCGGTTTCAGTTTGCCACCACGTATCTACAATCGGGCTATTACCTTTACCAATAATATCATTGTACCAACGCCAAGCTTCTGGATTGATGGGTTCCCCAACACTGCCTAGCACCCGTAATGAGCTGCCATCAAAATTATCAAAGAACGCCGTTCCTTTCGCCATTAATGCACGAATTAAAGTGGGTGCGGTGTACAGTTGATTGACCAGATGACGATCAATTATTTCACCTAAACGACTTGGGGTAGGATAATTCGGCACACCCTCATGGATCAGGACTGTAGCGCCATTGGCTAAAGGACCATACACCATATAGCTATGACCTGTTATCCACCCCACATCGGCCGTACACCAGTAAACATCGCCTTTTTTATAATCGAACACATATTCATGGGTCATTGAGGCGTAGACCATATAACCACCGGTGGTATGTAACACACCTTTAGGCGTACCGGTTGAACCCGAAGTATATAAGATAAACAATGGGTCTTCTGCGCTCATTTCTTCCGCGGGGCAATCATCACTGACACTGTCGGTTAAATCATGCCACCAAACATCACGATCTTGATGCCAGTCAATATCGCCACCCGTACGTTGTAACACAATCACGGTTTCAACCGTGGTTACTTTAGGATTAGCTAGCGCTTCATCAATATTACCTTTTAGTGGCACCATACGACCGCCACGAGGACCTTCGTCCGCGGTAATAATCACTTTAGCTTGGCCATCGATGACACGGGAAGAGATTGATTCAGAGGAGAAGCCACCAAAAATAATAGAATGCACCGCGCCGATACGAGCACAAGCTAGCATCGCAACAGCAGCTTCTGGGACCATTGGCATGTAGATTGAGACGATATCGCCGCGTTTGACCCCTTTAGCTTTTAGGCCATTGGCAAATTTACAAACATCATGATGCAATTGACGATAGGAGATCTTACGTTGATCCTTGGCATCATCACCTTCCCATATAATCGCGATATCATCGCCATTGTTGGCTAAATGACGATCAAGGCAATTCGCAGAGGCATTTAATGTGCCATCGCTATACCATTTAATACTAACGTTTGGGGCAGAAAAGTTGGTCTCTTTCACCTTCGTATAAGGCTTGATCCAATCAATTCGTTTCCCATGACGCCCCCAAAAAGCATCAGGATCATTGATTGATTCATGATACATTTCTTCATATTTATCGTTATTGACCAGCGCATTTTTCTCGAATGTTGAAGGTACTGGATAGAGATCCTGAGTACTCATAGACTTTCCTTTTATTATTCATTATAACGACAGATTAGATTTTTTAACCCTATCATGACCATTAGACATTGGTATATCCATATTTAGGATGAGATAAATAACATGATGAAAAGAATGAGTTTATGAGTTTTTCGTGATAAACCCCCTTTGATTTTAGCTCGCTATGGCTGTAATAGGACCAAGCCATTATCTTCTTTGACTTGTTCAATCACGACATAGGTATGATTTTTAGCAACCCCTGGAATATCGACGATCGTCCCTAATACTTGCCGATAAGCTTCCATATCGGCAATGCGAATTTTGATTAAATAATCAAACCCACCAGCCACCATATGACATTCAGCCACTTGATCGATATTTTGAATGGCGTTCTGAAAGCTTTCGAATAATTCAGATGTTGTCCGTTCAAGTGTTACCTGTACAAACGCCGACATTCCGAATTTTAATTTTGAGGCATTAAGTTTTGCGCCATAGCGTTCAATATAGCCCTCCGACTCCAATCGTTTTACTCTGTCTAAACAAGGGCTTGCGCTTAATCCAACGTCATTAGCTAGTTGCACATTAGATATTCGTCCATGACTTTGTAAGGTTGATAAAATATTTAGGTCGATACGGTCTAATGTTCTATTTTTAGGCGGGTTCGGCATTTTCAGTATTATCTATGGTTGGATTACATTATTTCATTGTAATCTACGGTATTATGCCAAATAACGCCAGCACATTCTGCTGTTAGCTCGTTAGAATTTCGACCATACTTAATACAATATTAACCTGTGAGGATGTCTCATGTTATTTAACGGCACATTAAAGACAACTAATTCTATTCGTCAAACTATCCGTGATCATTATCGTTGTGATGAAAATGAAATCATTAACCATTTAATTCCTCTGGCGGAAATAAGTGTCGATGCTAAAAGCAGAGCATGGGAATATGCGAGACAGATGGTGGTTAATATTCGTCAAGATCAAATTGGCAAAGGTGGCGTTGATGCGCTATTAAATGAATTTGCTCTATCGACCGATGAAGGTGTGGTCTTAATGTGTTTGGCTGAGGCGCTATTGCGTGTGCCAGATAAAATAACGGCAGATAATTTGATCCGCGATAAATTAGCCAATGGTGATTGGAGTGCTCATTTAGGTAATAGTGAGTCTATTTTTGTTAATGCCTCTTCTTGGGGCCTATTAATGACCGGTAAATTGGTTAATTACACCGACAAACAAAAGAAATTTCAGTTTAACTTACTCAAACGTACCGTTGGTCGTTTAGGCGAACCCGTGATCCGTAAAGCGGTTCGTTATGCGATGAAGATTATGGGCACCCAATTTGTGATGGGCCGTACGATTAATGAAGCGGTGAAACGTGCCGTGGCTCAAGAGTCAAATGGTTATACGTATTCTTACGATATGCTCGGTGAAGGCGCTCGGACGATGCAAGACGCCGATCGCTATTTTGATGCCTATGTCGATGCTATTGAAGCAATCGGTAAAGCGGCTAATGGCCGTGGTCCACAGAAAAGCCCTGGTATTTCAATTAAGTTATCAGCAATCCATCCTCGTTATGAATTCTCTCATCGCGATCGCGTAATGGATGAGTTAGTACCAAGATTAAAAACCTTAGCGATGGCCGCCAAGAAATGGAACATTGGTTTTACGGTTGATGCTGAAGAAGCAGATCGTTTAGATATCTCAATGGATGTTATTGAAGCCGTGTTCTTAGACAGTGACCTTGACGGTTGGAATGGTTTTGGTATTGCAGTACAAGCTTATCAAAAGCGAGCAATTTTCGTTATTGAATGGATTCGGGACATCACAACACGGGTTAATCGTCAAATGATGGTTCGCTTAGTTAAAGGGGCTTATTGGGACAGTGAAGTTAAAAATTCTCAAGTCGAATGTTTACCCGATTTTCCAGTTTTCACTCGAAAGCCATCAACTGATGTCTCGTATCAAGCTTGTGCGAAGAAGTTACTTGAATACCGCGATAGCATTTATCCTCAGTTTGCGACCCATAATGCCTACACGGTAGCAACTATTTTAGAAATGATAGATGGCAATCGCAGCGGTTTCGAATTCCAACGTTTACACGGTATGGGCGAGTCATTGTATAATCAAGTGGTGCAAGGTGAGAAAATCTCTTGTCGTGTTTATGCTCCCGTGGGTGCCCATGAAGATTTACTCGCTTATTTGGTTCGTCGTTTATTGGAAAATGGTGCCAACAGCTCATTTGTTAACAACATTGTTGATGAAGATATTCCGGTTGAATCATTATTGGCAGATCCCGTTGAAATCGTCAAAGCTTGGTCGGATAAATACAATAGCCAAATACTGATGCCAATTGATTTGTTTGGTGATGAACGTGCTAATTCAAAAGGAATAGATCTAACCGATGTTGATTTAGTTGAAGTCATGAAAGTTAATTTAGATCAATGGGCGAAGGACAACCTTATTACTGCCGATCAAGTACCTAATGGCAGTAAACCGGTTACTAATCCTGCGAATTTAAGTGAAATAATCGGTTATATCACGCACGCTGATGAAGAAGAAATGAATCAGATGGTTAGTCGAAGTGAGCAAGCCTTTGTCACTTGGTCTCAAGTTCCCGTGGCAGACCGTGCACAAGTGCTATTGAAAACAGCTGATTTGCTTGAAGAACATCGAGATGAACTGATCGCGATTTGTATTAAAGAAGCCGGTAAAATTCCGGTTGATGGTGTTTCTGAAGTGCGTGAAGCGGTCGATTTCTGCCGTTACTATGCTGCCCGTGGTACTGAGTTAATGGCTAAGCCAGACCTTGAGTCTCGTGGCGTTATTTTGTGTATCAGTCCTTGGAATTTCCCGCTGGCAATATTTTTAGGCCAAGTGGCTGCCGCTATCGTGACCGGTAACACGGTGATTGCGAAACCCGCTGAACAAACAAGTCTTATTGCGCTGCGCACTATCGAATTGATGAAACAAGCCGGTTTACCGCAAGATGTGGTACAAGCGGTGATTGCGCGTGGCAGTAAAGTTGGACAAATTATTATCCCTGACGAGCGGATTAAAGGCGTAATGTTTACAGGTTCTACTGAAACTGGCACCACGATCGCTCAAACGTTAGCGGCGCGTAAAGGCGATCCAGTACCGTTGATTGCTGAAACCGGTGGTCAAAACTGTATGATCGTCGATTCAACGGCTTTGCCTGAGCAAGTGGTTGATGATGTCGTGTCTTCGGGTTTCCAATCCGCTGGTCAACGTTGTAGTGCTTTACGGGTGTTATTTATTCAGGAAGATATCGCTGACAAAGTCATTGCGATGATAAAAGGGGCGATGCTTGAGCTTCATGTTGGTAATCCTGAATTCTTTAGCACTGATGTTGGGCCTGTTATTGATAGTAAGGCACACAAAGCACTAACCGATCATGTTGAATACTTAGCCGGTTTAGAAAATTCAGGCCAGGCCAAGTTACATTACACCTGTCAACTGCCAGAAATGGGCGATACCGGACATTATTTCTTCGCACCACGTCTTTATGAAATCAGTGATTTATCGGTATTAAAGCAAGAAGTCTTTGGTCCTTGTGTGCATGTCATTCGCTTTAAAGGCGCTGATATAGAGCAAGTCATCGATGAAGTTAACTCAACTGGTTTTGGTTTAACCATGGGTATTCATACGCGGATTGATCAAAAAGGCGAATATTTAGCGCAACGTTCTCGCGCTGGTAATGTCTATATTAATCGTAATATGATTGGCGCGGTGGTTGGTGTGCAGCCCTTTGGCGGACGTGGATTATCTGGTACCGGTCCAAAAGCTGGTGGCCCAATGTATTTAACGCGCTTGGTTAAAGAGACAAATAGCGAGGTGACACCTGCACTAACCGATCACACGCTTGAGGTACTAACTGCGATGTTCAAAAGTGAGTCAAGTAACCACACGGTGATAGACACCATGATGTTACGGGGTAAGCAAGTTGGGACCGATTGGGCTTATAGCGATTTGAATACAAGAATTTCTGTTCTTAGACAATTACTGGCTAAAACGGCTGCCCATCCTGAATTTAAAAGTCAAGCTGACTTGGCACAAGCGATCACTGCTGCAAGCTCGCAATTGATTAGCATTGAAAAGAAATTAATTAAACCCACCCAATTACCAGGCCCTACGGGTGAATCAAATACCATTCAGTTTGAGTCTCGAGGTTGTCTCGCTATTGTGCGCGATCAAGATACTTCGTTTAAGTTTTGGTTTATGTCAGTGATCTCTGCGCTTGCAACGGGTAATACCGTGATAACAGCCGTTAGCGAAGAGTTTGTTGTACAAGCACAAGCTATTCGGGACAGTCTGAGCAGTATTGGCTTAGTGCAAGGGATCTATCAAGTGACAAAACTGGCTCAACTAGAGCTAGTGAATAAACATCATTGCTTAGCGGGAACGGTTGTTGATAGCCAATCTGGGATCCTTCACTTAGTGAATCAGCAACTAGCGGCAAGACAAGGCGCCATTTTACCACTGATCACCGCATTATCTGATCAAGTGTTGTTTGAACGATTAGTCACGGAAAAGACGATTAGTGTTGATACGACTGCCGCTGGCGGTAATGCATCACTGATGACAATGGAAATCGAAGATTAATCTTATAAATATGACTAAAAAAGGCGTCTGTTGACGCCTTTTTTTTTGATTTAGTTTATGATGACACTTTCAAATTGCTTAAAGATAACCATGAAATTACAACAAGCTCATATTGGATTAACTGATCCCAAAAATCCAGAAAATGTTGGGGCGGTGATGCGTGCAGCTGGCTGTTATAATGCGGACTCAGTGAGTTACACTGGCGAGCGCTATAATCGTGCAAAACAACGGGCTAAAACTCTTCATACCGACACCAAAAATGTCGTCTCTCGGATCCCGCTTACTCACATTTTCTCCTTCGAACAATCGTTACCGCAAGGTGCGATTCCAGTCGCGATTGAATTCGTTGAAGGCGCAACGTCCTTAGTTGACTTTATTCATCCCGACCATGCTTTTTATATTTTTGGACCGGAAGATAAGTCGATGACAAAATCCGTCGTCAATTGGTGTCAGCATGTTATTTATATTCCGACCGTTGGTTGTATGAACCTTGCCGCTACGGTTAATGTTGTGCTTTATGACCGATTGGCTAAATTAGGCGCAAAAGAGCAGGGAGATCAATTAATAAAAAAATCTCGAGATACAAATAATCGGTTAAAATTAAGCTAGGCTTCAGAAAAATAATTTATGATGAATGCTGTATTTATCGTGGATTATTGAGATGACAGAAAAATTACTAAAATTTTGTGTTCGGCTATTTTTAATAGGCTCTATTGTTGCTAGTAACATGGCTAACGCAACCGTGAGTAGTCATTGGCTAGCACCGACTAAAGTTGATTGTTTTACCAATCAACAATGCTTTAATGTCTTAACGCTCTCTGAGACTAAAAATAATAAATGGTTGCCATATCGCCGAAGTATTGATGGCTTTAATTTTGAGTCCGGTGACTTTTATAAAGTACAGTTAAATGACTTTGTTAGTGGTCGCGCTAAGTTGGTTCAAGTGTTAGAAAGAACATCACAGCATTTTTTATCAGCCACTAAATTGGTTGCAAAGCAGCAATGGCAATTGACCTTACTAAACACGTTACCAAAAGGTGTTTTAAATACGTTAGCCAAAAAACCCTATATCTCGTTATCTAATCAAGGGATTAATGGTTTTAGTGGTTGTAACAATATATTTGGTAAACAGGAATATATTTTTGAAGCGAATAATTATCAACAGTCGATGATTAAATTTGGTCCGATGGCGATGACTAGGATGGCTTGTCGAGAAAAAAGTGCCAATCAGATTGAACATCAAGTCAGTTTATTGTTTACTCAGGTTAATAAATTTTCGGTTGATTGGCCGATTTTAAACTTTTACCACAATAATGAGTTGTTGGCACAATTTACGGCTCAATAACAAACCAAGGAAAGCGAGTCGAATGAACAAATTATTAGTCATCACTTTTTGTATCGGATCTTGGGTGATGTCATCAATTTCAATAGCAAAAGAATTTCATGTTGGCAATATCACTGCACAAAAATTAGCGGCACAATACCCTGAATTTAGCGCTAAGCTACCTGATTATCAGGTTAATCAGGAGGATATAGTAAAGCTAAATGCAATTAAGCAAGAATTTGATGTTATTGCACTGTTTGGTACTTGGTGTCATGACAGCGAGCGAGAAATTCCAAGACTCGTTAATTTATTCGAGCAGATAGAAAATGAGCGCATAAAACTTAAGTTAAAAGGGGTAGGGCTGGACAAAAAAGTATTAAAATCGGCAACAGACAAATCAGTCGACTACCAGCTTAAGTTTACGCCAACCATTATTGTCTATCATCAAGGTCAGGAAATTGGCCGTATCATCGAACGACCAACCACAACTATAGCTCAAGATTTACTCACAATTATGGTGTTGGCACCGCCGCATTAAACGCTTCAAATCCACCCTCTAGCGAATAGACATCATCGAAACCTCGTTCAGTTAAAAACTGGGCGACTCCTTTGCTGCTGATCCCATGATAGCAACAAACGACTAAGGGCTGGTCCATATCCAGATCGCTTAAATGCTGCTCTAGGTTACCTTGATTGAGATTAAAGGCATCAGGAATATGACTCAGTGCAAAAGATTGTGGATCTCGCGTGTCGACCACATTGATTGTCTGCTGTTGTTGTTTTTCTAGAAATTGTTGAATAGTCAAAATTTTGAAATTCACAATGTTAGCCTTATGGTGGATACATATAGAATAGAGGGGGGAGTGGTGCGCGATACAAGACTTGAACTTGTGACATCTAGCATGTCGAGCTAGCGCTCTACCAACTGAGCTAATCGCGCATTTCTATTATTCCTTAAGGAACGAGCGCTATATTAGCTATCGAAATTAGATGTGGCAAGTGATTTTTTTTAAATATCATTCAACTGCACATTGTATGACCAATGAAGCACATACTTCCTGTTGTAACAGTCAATGTTAGGTATAATGCCAATGAATTTAAATGGGTTGGGAAAATTATGTTTACCGGAATCATTCAAGCAAAGGCTCAAGTGCTAACGATTGAGAAACAAGTTGGTCTGTGGCGCTTTGGTATGGATTTTAATCCAATGATGCGAAAAGAGCTCAAGCATGGTGCAAGTGTCGCACACAATGGTGTTTGTTTAACGGTGGCTAACATCGATCAGCAAGCGGTTTATTTTGATGTGATGGCAGAAACGCTGAAGGTCACTAATCTATCGACTGCTCTACCTGGAGAGATCATTAACCTTGAACGGGCGATGAAGTTCGGTGATGAAGTTGGCGGTCACATTCTTTCAGGTCATGTTCACGCTTCAGTTCAGTTAATTGAACATCAATCTACAGCGCAAAACTCCCGACTTCGTTTTGAATGTGATTCAAAATGGATGTGTTACATATTAGCTAAGGGCTTTGTAGCGATTGACGGTGCCAGTTTAACCATCGGGTTAGTGGGAGATAATTGGTTTGAAGTCTATTTAATCCCGGAAACACGAACATTAACGACATTGGATTCGAAAGCCATTGGTGCTTGGTATAATTTAGAGATAGACAGTCAAACTCAAACTATTGTTGATACGGTTGAGCGAATCCTAAGCACTAAGAATATTAACGGCTAATAGAATTGCTCATCGTCGGCGTCGAACGCAATGTCAATAGCCCGTTTAACCTCATCAAAATGCGTTTTAATGTGGATTTCTTGGCAACAATTTGTACACTCTTCATAATAATCTTGGTCACCATTACTGACATCTAAATCTAAATGGGTGTGGTGGCCACAGTGAGGGCAGATCACAGTTCTTGATTTAACATTTATCATAAAATCACCTGTTGTAGATTACTTAATCACTATGCACCTATTGAGGCTGAAATACAACGTCCGCCGTCAATGGCAATAATTTGTCCGGTCATGTATTCGGCATCAATTAAATAGCACACGGCTTGAGTAATATCGGTAATACTTCCTTGGCGTTTAAGCGGAATATCATTGACTACTTGAGATATATCCGATGACGATATTCCCGTTGTTGGCCAAATAATAGCGCCAGGCGCAATACCATTAACCCGAATATCGGGGGCTAACTCATTCGCTAACGATAATGTCATCATACTAAGCCCTGCTTTAGCCATACAATAGACGGTGTGCTTCGCTAAAGGTTTAGCGGCATGGATATCACACATGTTGATAATGACACCATTAGTGGTTTTTAAATAGGGCGCACAGGCTTGCGACAGTAATAAAGGCGCTATCATGTTGGTATTGAATAAATCATTGATTTGTACTATGTCTATTTCACCCACTGGGGTCGGATAAAAAGTTGATGCGTTATTGACTAAGACATCGAGCCGTGAGAAGTGGTTGATTGTTTGGCTTACGATGGTCGAAATTTGTGTGCTATCACAAAGGTTACTCTTAATCGTTATTGCTGATCTTGCTCTCAGATTATTTAACTCACGACATAGTTCTTCTGCCGCTACGTCCGAATGGTGATAATGAATTGCAATATTATAACCTTTTTGGTGTAAGGCTTTGCTGGTAGCTGCGCCTAATCGTTGAGCAGCGCCGGTAATTAGTGCAACTTTTGTGGTCATTGAGGTATCGTTTAGACTAATGGATAGGAGTAAATTCTAACAGAAAACGTTGACATGATTAAGCCATTAAAAATGTTTAATAAGCTTGAGAGATCTCAATAGATCGGGTAATAATAGACTTATAAGATGAAGAGATGGAATTTCATCAACTTTTAATGAAAAAGTAGGGAGATTTTTAATGGCAGATGAAAAATATAGGTTAATTACTCGTAGTGATTTTGATGGCTTAGTCTGTGCTGTGCTGTTACGTTATCTTGATTTAATCGAAGACATCAAGTTCGTTCATCCAAAAGACATGCAGGATGGTAAGATTGAAGTCACAGCCAGCGATATAACGACTAATTTACCTTATGTTGCCGGTGTTCATCTGGCATTCGATCATCATCAATCAGAAGTGGAACGAAATGCGGGAAATATCGATAATCATATTATTGATCCCAAAGCACCTTCCGCAGCCCGTGTTGTTTGGTTACATTATGGTGGTTATGAAACGTTCCCGATGGCTTGGGATGAAATGATGGAAGCGGTTGATAAAAGCGATTCTGCTCAGTTTGAAATGACTGACATTCTAGTACCAGCTAAATGGAATTTGCTTAATTTTATCATGGATGCCCGCACAGGACTTGGACGCTTTAAACAGTTCAGAATCTCTAATTATCAGTTAATGATGGAACTAATTGATATGTGCCGCACTACCAGTATTGAAGAAATTTTGTCAGACTATGATGTTATTGAACGGACCGAACTCTATCTCGATCAACAGGAGCAATTCAAAGAGCAAGTTGTTCGTTGTAGTACTGTACATGGTAATTTAGTGGTACTCGATCTGAGAGAAGAAGAGACGATCTTTGCGGGTAATCGATTCATCATCTATGCCTTATTTCCGCAATGTAATATTTCCATTCATGTGATGTGGGGCTTCCAAAAACAAAATATCGTTTTTGCCACCGGCAAGTCGATTTTTGATCGCGGTTCAAAAACAGACATTGGACAGTTAATGTTAAAATATAGCGGCGGTGGACATGATGCGGCTGGCACTTGTCAAATTGATGTCGATAAAGCCCAACAGGTACAACAAGAGCTAATCACTAAAATTAATCAAGATGGTTAACTCAATTCTTTACTCTTAGCTCAGATAACGTAAAAATAGCCCGTTTAGTGGCTATTTTTTTTGCGAACAGTTTAGCGTGACTATTAATTATTATCGAGCTCACTTATAATTGAACATTTATTATAGTGGCTATTAAAATAGCCTTAGAGTGATCACAAGATGGACAAAACACAGTTAGATATTATTAAAAACAGTATTATTGCGGTTGCAGATTACCCGAAGCCTGGCATTATGTTTAGGGATGTCACTTCATTACTTGAGAACCCAACAGCTTTTGCGTTAGTAATAGAATCTTTTGTTGATACTTACCGCGACAGTGGCATCACCAAGATAGTAGGTACTGAAGCTCGAGGGTTTATTTTCGGCGCGCCATTAGCTTTAGCATTAGGTGTCGGCTTTGTTCCGGTTAGAAAACCAGGAAAACTACCTCGTAAAACGATAGCGCAAAGTTATGAGTTAGAATACGGTACCGACACACTCGAATTGCATATTGATGCATTAACCAGTGATGATAAGGTCCTTATTGTTGATGATCTTATTGCAACCGGTGGGACCGTTGAAGCGACCACTAAATTGATTCGCCATGTTGGCGCGACGGTTGAAGACGCCGCTTTTGTGATCGCATTACCTGAACTAGGTGGCGTTGCTCGTCTAGAAGCGATGGCACTAAAATTAACAACGCTGGTCGAATTTGAAGGTGAATAACCGTCAATGACGGTTCTTTCTATTTAAACGGATTACAACACTATGTCATACCAAGTTTTAGCGCGTAAATGGCGTCCTAATTCATTTGAGCAGGTCGTAGGTCAACAGCATGTATTGCAAGCGTTAACCAATGCTTTGGATAACAATCGCTTGCACCATGCTTATTTATTTACTGGCACCCGTGGTGTTGGTAAAACGTCGATTGCTCGGTTATTGGCAAAAGCACTAAACTGCGAAGTCGGTGTTTCATCGACACCTTGCGGCCAATGTCAAAGCTGTGTCGAAATCGATAATGGCAATTTTATTGACTTAATTGAAGTGGATGCGGCATCTAAAACAAAAGTTGAAGATACCAGAGATATTTTAGACAATGTGCAATATAAACCGGCGCGTGGACGTTACAAGGTTTATTTGATTGATGAAGTTCACATGCTTTCACGCAGCAGTTTTAACGCCTTACTAAAAACGTTAGAAGAACCGCCTGAGCATGTTAAATTTTTGTTCGCTACCACCGAAGCCCAAAAATTACCGATTACTATTCTGTCTCGCTGTTTACAGTTTAACTTAAAGGTCATTACAGCATCTGATATTAGCGTTCAGTTAAGAATGATCTTGAATGCCGAAAAAATCACATTTGATGATGTCTCTACTGATTTAATCGCTAAATCTGCTGATGGTAGTATGCGAGATGCATTGAGCCTAACTGATCAAGCGATTGCCTTTGGCAATGGGGTGTTATCTCAGCAGACTGTTTGTTCGATGCTTGGCACCATTGATAGTAATCATAGTCTTGAACTATTAAAACTTGCGGCGGCAGGAAATAGTGAAGCGTTATTTGAACAGATTTCAAATTTAACCGAATTTTCACCAAATTATGATCAATTACTCAAGCAGATGGCCAGTGACACTCATCTTGCTGCGATGGCTCAATTAGTTAAATCAGTGGTTAAATCATCATCTGATCCTCAGCGTATTATTGGGTTAGCTAAATCGATTAAACCTGAGGTGTTGCAACTATTTTATCATTTCTTAATTAATGGCCGTCAAGAACTTGAGTTTGCCCCGGATCCTAAAACTGGTTTTGAAATGATAATGCTGAGATTGTTAGCTTTTATCCCTCAGGTCGCCATGCAAGAGTCTAGTATACAAGCTAATGAATCCATGATTGATGATCAGCGATTACTTGATACTCTCGACGATCAGCAAAGTAATATTATTGAGCAAGCGCAACAGCTTACTGAAAATAACAATGAATTAGCACAATATGACCGTTTAAATATCGCTTCAGCGATGACTCCAGAAAGTGAGCGGCAAGAGGTTACACCGGCTGTCAATGTTCTTGGTGTCAAGCAACAGCCTGCAATAACTAACTCAGGAATTAATGATTTTGTTAGCGCGAAAAATGCATTAAAGCAGAAAATACCAGCAGCACAGGATAACCCAGTAAAAAAGCCTAAAGCGGTGAAGCAAATTACTCAGGCTGTTGATGTCAAATCAACGCCTGAACTAACCGTTTCATCGCAGGGAATAAATACTGATAGTGGTAATCAAAACATCACCGATCCCGCCACGCTATTGGCACCTAATAGCGACGATCCTTGGACCGTTATGATCAATGAAATGGCCATTGGCGGGCGGCTTCGTTTATTGGCCATGCAATCGAGTTATGTCCTGAATGACAACAAAGTACATCTAAAACTACGGCCACAACATCAACATTTATTGGCTGACGCAGTGGTTGAACAATTAGAAGCAAAGATCTCGGAGTATCTAAATAAGAAGATATCGTTAGAGATTCAAATTGGTGTGGACGAACAACTAACCCCAGACCAAATTGCCCAAAATTTACATCAACAAAGAATGAGTCTTGCTCAGCAGTGTATTGCTAGCGATAGTTTTATTAACGAATTTACACAGCGGTTCGATGCAACGGTGATTAATGAAACCATTAAATACCGCAGTTTAAAAACGGCATCGTAACTTATTATTTAATTTTAAAGGTTTAAGAGAGAAGAATATGTTTGGTAAAGGCGGTATGGGTAACTTAATGAAACAGGCCCAGAAAATGCAAGATGATATGGCGAAAGCTCAAGCCGAAATTGCAAAAATGGAAGTGACTGGAGAGTCAGGTGCTGGTCTTGTTAAGATTGTAATGACCGGGAATCATAATGTAAAAAGAGTCGATATTGATCAAGCGTTGATGGCAGATGATAAAGAGATGCTCGAAGATCTTATTGCTGCAGCGATTAATGATGCGGCACGTCGTGTCGAAGAAAATAATAAAGACGAAATGGCTAAGGTCACAGGCGGTATGCAGTTACCTCCTGGCATGAAAATGCCGTTTTAATGTTCAAACCAAAAAGACGCCAATAGGCGTCTTTTTTAGGCATAAAAAAAGATGAGTTAACTCATCTTTTTTTCAATAGCTTTAATTAAAATTAAAGAGCTACGATGTTCTCAGCTTGAGGACCTTTCTGACCTTGAGTTACTGTAAACTCAACTTTTTGGCCTTCAGCAAGAGTTTTGAAACCGTTACCAGAGATTGCGCTGAAATGAGCGAAAACGTCAGGACCACTTTCTTGCTCGATGAAACCAAAACCTTTAGATTCGTTGAACCATTTAACTGTACCAGTAGTTGTAGACATAATATAAATCCTATTATTCAAGAGTAATTTGCGCCTTTACAGGCAATTTGTGCTGAAAGTGTTGTTATTACTTATGTTAAACAGGACGAGGTACTTGTTAAAAAAGAACTTCGAAATGACGTGCATAAATATAAGTCGTACTTGGAGCTGTTTTGAATTATATACAGCTTTATCATGGAGTCAATGCTAATGGACTTGAATTTTTTACTAATTGTTACAATTCAAGTAATAAAGTACCTTGTTTTACATTAATCTTGAGTTGCTCTGAATTAATATTGATTAATATCAGTTGGTTATGATTTTCTTCTGGTCAGTCCACGTTAAGGGTGATTATTGTAGGTTGTTATTGGCATAAATCACAAAGAATCTTAGGGCGTAAATGAGATGATTTCAGTTGCCCTATTTATATTATTTATCTAGTTGTGATGTTATGCAGTATGTTATTATAACTTATATATTACGTTGAAAATATGAGATTTTTGTGTCTAAAATACTAATACTAATAATACTCTTTGCGCTAATTTTTATTTGGTTAAGGCGTAGCAAAGAAAACAAAATTCACGCTGTTGAAAATTGTCAAATAGCCACTGAATATCAGAAAAAGAATAAAATGTTAGTTGACGTTATTGAGACCGATTCTGGGCTGCAATATACCATTTTGAGCAAAGGGCAAGGCACCGTTCATCCAAGAATGAGTGATAAAGTAAATGTCCATTATCATGGCACATTAATAGATGGTTTAGTGTTTGATAGTTCTGTCGAACGTGATAAACCGATTGATTTCTCCCTTAATCAAGTCATTCGAGGTTGGGGAGAGGGATTACAAATCATGGTTGTTGGTGATAAATTTCGGCTTTTTATCCCCAGTAAACTTGCCTATGGTGATCGAAAAATAGGTAAAATCCCCGCTGGCTCGCTGCTTATTTTTGAAGTCGAATTACTGTCAATTAATTAATTTGTTAATAACGAATAGCTTGATGACTAATCCTGTTATCAAGCTGGACACCTCCCTGCTCAGCATCTCTTTCTGTATCAATTCGCTCAAATAATGTCCGAACAATCATTTTTGTTTTATTTATTTGACATATGTCAATGAAATGTTACTAGGTTACTGTTAGTTATTAGTTTTTACTTTGTTAATCAAGCGATTTATTCCCGTTGTCTTGCATATTTATTCATTTATTGTCACTAATTCAACGATAATAGTGTTTTAATTGTTCTTTGAGAGATTTTATGTTGTTAACAGATTTGACAATAGTGTAACAATTTAGCTTAATGGCGTCATAATTAATCAAATTGTAAAATAAGCAATCTAGGAAATGTTATGCAGAGTAAATTTTTTCGCCGTTCAAAAGTAAGCAAAATAATAAAGATGTCTTTGGTCGCTGTTGTTTCTGGATCACTCGCTCCTGTTGTCTTTGCTCAAGAAGCTGATGCCGAGGTTAAAAATGTTGAACAAATCAGCGTGATTGGTACTCGTCGCGCAGCACGTGTTGATACTGATACTCCGGTCCCCGTTGATATTTTACCGATGGATAAAATTGCTGGAAAATCAGGACAATTAGATATCGGTCAGCTATTAAATTTCGCTGCGCCATCATTTAACTCTAATCGCCAAGCGGGTTCTGATGGTAGTGATCATATTGATGCTGCCTCTCTTCGGGGATTAGGTCCAGATCAAGTATTGGTCTTGATTAACGGCAAACGTCGTCATACTTCGTCTCTGATTAACGTGTTTGGTTCACGAGCCCGTGGCACCGTAGGTACTGATTTAAATACCATTCCAGTGATTGCGATTAAAAGAATTGAAATATTACGTGATGGTGCCGCGGCACAATATGGGTCTGATGCCATCGCTGGCGTGATTAATATTGTCCTAAAAGATAAAGCCGGACTCGATTTAATCTTATCAACCGGTCAATACACTGAAGGTGATGGTCAAAGTAATCAAATCGCGGCGAACTATGGTGTTGAATTTGGGGATGATGGTTCGTTCATCAATATTTCCGGTGAATATACTTCGCGCGATAAAACTAACCGTGCACCAGCCGGAGATCGCCGGACTATCGGCGATAGTGATGTTGAAAATGCATCATTGATGTTAAATACCGAAGTGATATTAAATGACGATACCGTGCTTTATGGTTTTGCCGGATTAAATCACCGTAATGGTGTGGCAGGTGCTTGGTTCCGTCCTGCTGACGATAACCGAAATGTTCCAGAAATTTATCCAACGGGTTTTGTGCCTAGTATTGCCAGCGAAATTAACGATAAATCTTTTACCGTGGGTATGCGCAGTAAGTTGGGTGAGTGGGATGTTGATATGAGCAACACCTTCGGCTCAAACAAAATGATGTACTTTATTAGCAACACCCTTAATGCATCGCTTGGGGTTAACTCACCGACAAATTTTGACGCCGGTGGTTTTCAATTTACTCAAAATACCACGAATATCGACTTTAGCCAATATTTTGATAATTTTGATAATATCGAAGGTGTCAATATCGCCGGTGGTTTTGAATATCGTAAAGAAAGTTATCAAATTTTTGCCGGGGAAGAAGGCTCTTACAAAAATTATGGTTTAGTGGAATACTATGATAAAGATTTGGGTAAGATGGTCAAAGTCGACTTATTTAATAAGGCTGGTGGCTCACAAGGGTTCCCTGGGTTTCAACCGTCTAATGAATTAAGCCGGAGCCGTAATAACATTTCTGCTTATGTCGACTTTGAGGCGCAATTAACCGATGATTTCTTAGCGACCACCGCGCTACGTGGTGAGCATTTCAGTGATTTTGGCACCACAGTTAATGGCAAGGTGTCCTTTGCTTATTCTGGCGTGGAAGATATCGTCTTTAGAGGCTCTGCCAGTACCGGTTTTCGAGCTCCGTCATTACAGCAGCGTTATTATAACCAAGTTATTACTAACTTTGTTAAAGGCGAAGCGGTTGACGTGGTTTATGAAGCGAATGATGGCAAACTAACTAAAGCGTTAGGGATCCCTGATCTTAAAGAAGAAAAATCGGTCAATATTTCGTTAGGGATGACAGCGACACTGGGTGATGTCACCTTATCAGTCGATGCTTATCAAATTAACATTGAAGATAAAGTGGTATTAACCGGACAGTTTGGACCCGATGACTCATTAGCTAATGATGTGGTAGGTGATATTCTCAATGATCTTAATGTTGGCCTAGCTCAGTTTTTCACTAACTCGATTGATACTAAAACCCAAGGTATCGACTTAACGGTTAGTCATGAAATGGATCTTGGTGAAGGTAGCTTAAAAACATTCCTATCGGCTAACTACAATAAAACCAGCATCGATTCTGAAGTTAAAACGGCTGGTTTGTTAAAAGGCAAAGAAGATATTTATTTCGATGCGCGTGAACGCTATTTCCTTGAAGGCGGCGCGCCAAAAACTAAGTTTGCCCTATCATTCGACTATGAGTTAGCTAAGTTTAGCGCGAATTTACGTACGACTTACTTTGGTGAAGTCGAGTTAGGTACTTGGTCATCCGCTGGTTTACCCTTTAAAACACAATTATCCGGTGATTTAAAGCAGCAGTACGATGCTAAATTTTCGACCGATATTAGTGCCAGCTATCAGGTTACTGAGAATGTAACGATGACCATTGGTGGTAGTAATATATTTGATGCCTACCCTAATAAGCAAAACCCTGATGAAACCGAAACCGGTGGTTTGTACGAATCAGTTCAAATGGGCTTTAATGGTGCTTATTACTACGCCAGAGTTAGCATGACGTTTTAATTGTCATTGATTTGATTAAAGGCCAATGAGTTTTCGTTATCATTGGCCTTTTTTATTATATACTTGCTTAATGTAAAATTTAGGCGTCATTTCTGCGATGATAATCCCTCCTGTTATTCCACTTTTTGAAAACCTTGATAATATAAAACTCGGAAATCCCATTGTTAATCAATATATCACCGAGCTAACGTTGGGCAAGCTACCGGACGCTGGTGTTGTTTTTGAGCATGCGACAGATATGTTATATGAACAAAAACATGCTGAAAATTCTTTTAAAGCCTACCGTAGTGAATTAACCACCTTTCTTCATTGGTGTTTTGATGTCGCTATCATGAGTCCTGCACAGTTGACGCGGCAGGAAATTAGCCGTTATGTTGATTATTGTTCTAATCCACCTAAGGAGCTCATTGGATTCTTTAATGTCGCGCAGTTTATTAAAAACAAAGATACTGATTCTACTGGCCCAAACCCTAAATGGCGACCGTTTACCGGTAAAAAAAAATTGGGTATAGAGCAACCCTATATTCTGAGTGACAATGCGCTAAAAACAAAAGTAGCCATTTTATCATCTTTTTATATTTTCTTAATGGCTGAAGATTACTGTGAACGTAACCCTGCCCAAACTTGGTTAAATAGAAGTCGATTTTCACACCGAAAAAAATTCAAATTGATTAATGATGACGATAATTTAAAGTCCTTTACCGAGCTTCAATGGTCATACATTATTTCCTGTGTTGATAAGCTCGCAAAGGAGCAACCTGATGTCTTTTGTCGCCATCAATTTTTAATTAAATTAATGTACAGCTGTTATTTAAGGATCTCTGAAATTTCAGCCCGTGCTGGCTATTCGCCAGTCATGGGACAGTTTAGGCAAAATCAGCAAACTGGGATTTGGAGTTTTTATATTCCGATTAGTAAAGGAGGAAAACCGCGCAGTGTTATTCTATCGACTCTACTGCTCACTAGTTTAACTCAATATCGCCAGTTTTTGGGGTTGAGTGACTTGCCTAAACGCAGCGAAACTCTGCCGATCTTCATTCGACATCGCGCGGCTGGGCGAGGGCGAGAAACCGGTGTTATTAATGCTAACCTTGGTATTAGGCAATTACGTGATGATATCGACAGTATTATCCAATTATCTGCTGATACCGCTCATCATGATGGCTTCGATCAAGATGCCATCGACATGAGGGCCATGACCGCTCATAATATCCGTCATACTGGTATTAGCCATGATATTAATATTAATCGTCGTCCGTTGTCCCATGTTCAAGCCGATGCCGGGCATGAAAGCATTGATACAACATCGCAGTATCTCCATACCAGCCATGCTGAACGACACCAAAGTGCCGCTGGCAAACCGTTAAATCATCTTGATGGTATTTTTTAGCACCAATTATTTTTTAAAAGGAAAGATCTGTGACCTTAATAATTATTTCAATCATTGCTACTGTAGTTTGGTGTTATGTTCTATGGGGCAAGGCTTATTTTATCGAAAATAGTCGAAATAAGCTTCGAGCTAAACCACTAACCACTGAGCAGTTATTGGTATTATCTCGTACGATGCCGCTGTACTCTCGGTTACCTAAATCACTCCAAGTTCAACTCTGTGGCCATATTCAAGTCTTTTTGGCTGAAAAACAGTTCAGTGCCGGTGGCGAACTAACCATTAATGACAACATGCGTTTGCTCATTGCCGCCAATGCTTGTTTACTATTACTTAATCGTCACAGTAACTATTTTACCAATGTTAAATCAATCGTGCTCTATCCCAGTGCTTATCGCGCGAAGCAAACTAGCCATCAACATGGCACCGTTGCACAAGTTGATCAGATACGATTAGGAGAGTCTTGGCCCTGGGGGACCATTGTGTTGTCGTGGTCTGATAGTTTACAGGGGTCAGCCAATGAAGAAGACGGACATAATGTCATTTTACATGAGTTTGCTCATCAATTAGACCAACAAAATGGTGGGGCGACTGGCACGCCAAAACTCAGTGACAAAAATAGCTATAAGCATTGGCATGGTATATTTAGTGAAGAATATAACACACTAAGAAAGAAGGTCTGTGCTCAAAAACGGTCGGTTATTGATGCCTATGGTGCGACGAATGAGGCTGAATTTTTTGCCGTGGTTACTGAGACTTTTTTCGAGCGACCGCTTGAGCTGAGGCAGCAACATCCTGCGCTTTATGAAACATTGTATCAATATTATCAGGTTGATCCTGTTAGCTGGTTCGAATGAAACAAGCGATTGTCGATTATCATCTAGATGAAGAAAATCATTGGGTTGCTCGCTTAGCTTGTGGTCACAATCAGCATGTTCGTCATAATCCGCCTTGGATGATCCGTGAATGGGTAACGACTAAAAATGGCAGGAACGCCTTATTAGGGCACTTATTAAATTGTGTCAAATGTGATATTCAAGCGTCAACAGATTGGTGCTAAATTTATTATCGATAAACATTCAATTTAATCGTTGGTTTGATTTTTGAACTGTCATGGGCTAGATTAAAGCTTACTTTAGGTGAATTTAGGGTAAGTTAAGTGACTAATATTATAATAAAAAAATCATTAAAACAGTTTAGTACGATGGTGTTATTCTCTGTCAGTATGATGCCTGTAATAGCTTTAGCTACACCAATCGATCAAAATTTTGAGCTTCGTGATGTCGTGGTTGTTGGAAATAATTGGTCTGGTACTGTCACTATTTATGATCCTCTTTCTTTTAAACGGATCAAGACACTCGATGCTGTGCCTGACAAAAAACAACGATTCGAAGAAATTAATGCTGGCTTCTATGATCAAATTGTGGCGACTTTTATTCGCGAGATCATTGGAGAAGGTCATGATCAGTTAGTTGACGATATGTTCCCGTCGAACGATGGAAAATATTTGTATATCTCTCGACCAAGTTTTGCTGATGTCATTGCATTGGATGTCAACAGTGGTGAAATTGTCTGGCGTACAAAAATCGAAGGCAATCGTTCAGATCATGCCGCGTTATCTCCCGACGGTAAAATATTTTTAGTGTCGGCATCAACCGCCCGTAAAGTTCATGCCATTGATACTGCGACCGGAAAAATAGTGGGTGAGTTTGAGTCTGGTGACCAGCCCCACGAAAGCACTTATACCGACGACGGTACTAAAATTATTCATGCCAGCATCGGTAAAGTGTTTATACCATTTACGGCATCTTGGCTCGATTGGATTAAAGGTGATCGTTATTTTCAAGTGGTTGATGCTAAAACCTACAAGGTGTTACAGCGGGTTGATATGGCCGAAAAATTGGAAGAATTCGGTTTCCCTTGGTTAGACAGTGCTGTTAGGCCAATGGCTCTAGCGCCAGACGGTCGTTTTGTTTATTTACAGATTTCATTTTTCCATGGATTTTTTGAATACGATATGGAACTACAAAAAATAACCCGAAAAATTGAATTGCCAATTCCCGAACAAATTGCCCAAATGAGTTATCAAGATTATCAATTAAATTCGGCTCATCATGGTATCGCCATGAATAGTGCTGGGACAAAACTCTGTGTGGCAGCGACAATGTCTGGCTATGTTGCTATTGTTGACCGTATTACCTTATCAAAGAAAATTATTCAATTATCAGAGCAGCCATTGGGAGCAAAACCTTATTGGGCGACGACCAGTGCCGATGGTAAATACTGTTATGTTTCGGTCAGTGAACAAGATCGAGTGTCCGTTATTTCATTTGAAAAAGGCATTGAAGTCGCTAGTTTCGATGTTGGCGATCATCCTCAACGCATTCGAACTGGACGTTTGATAATTAAGTAATTATGTTTGTCTGTTGCAGCGGTTATCGTGTCAAGTTCGACCAACGTAGCCAGTTAATTTACGGTATTGAATATGGCCATGACAATACTGAACAAGGCAGAATGCGCGATGTTAAAACACTCACCTGTGTAAACTCCCAATATATTTGCTCGGTTTGTTATTTAACAGAAACTAAATTAAATCCATTTGTCCAATATGCTAATCAGGTTCGGAATGACATAACAGTACAAGCTGGTTTCCGTTATGAGAATTTCGAGATTGAAGTGCCTGATTACCTAAGATATAAAAGAGGTGTGTTAACGGCAAAAACGGGTACTGCATTAAAGTCTAACGAACTGTTGTTTAATCTTGGTGCTGTTTATAATTTTGAAAAAAACACCGAAGGATTTATTAACTTTTCTTAGGGCTATTCCCATGGTGACATGAGAATGCTATGTGACATGCCTGTGGCTACTCTTACTGACAGATGTTGGGCATTTCACTGTGGGTGTCGATAATTTATTAAATAAAGATTATCAACCACTGGTATCGCAAATGAATAAGGAAGTGACCTATGCATCAACCTTAGAGTATCGAGTTAATTACTCACTATCGGGTATAAATTATTGGTCGATCCAGTGACTTTGTCACCGGTTCGACCTTGTTGAACAGCGATTTAATCTATAAGCTATCGTTTTTTAAAGTGTTCACTTAGAGAATATAGCGGCCATGAGTAAGATTTTTCACCATCCTGTCCAAATTTATTATGAAGACACCGATCATTCAGGCGTTGTTTACCATCCTAATTTCCTTAAATATTTCGAACGTGCCCGCGAACATGTCATCGATAGTGACCGCTTAGCCACTTTGTGGAACGAGCGGGGCTTGGGTTTTGCCGTTTATAAAGCCAACATGATATTTCAAGATGGCGTTAAGTTTGCCGAGATCTGCGATATTCGGACCTCTTTCACCTTAGATGGTAAATACAAGACATTATGGCGCCAAGAGGTGTGGCGTCCTAATGCGACTAAACCCGCAGTGATTGCTGATATCGAAATGGTCTGTTTGGACAAAGAAAAGCGTTTACAGCCAATTCCTGATGATGTATTAGCCGCTATGCTTGGTTAATTAACCAGATCTAAAACATCAATAGCGTAAATATTAATTTATTTCATTGAATGAATATTGTACTAAAAGTCTTAAGATATCGTTTTTTAGCCACAATTATCCTCACGTTCACTCATTTTTCTGGTTTATAGCATCTGGTCAGATGTTTGAACGGCTATGTCGCGAGACTAAAGTCTAGTATCGGGTGATTGTCATGGGTTTGAAACCTGTGTATATTAAATTTTAAATAAGTCACTAAGATTGATTTTAGTGGTATTAAACTGCCTCTCACCAACGGATGGATATGGGAAGGTGGTTTTTTTTAGATTCATTAGAAACACACGTGTACTCTGAAAGTTGTTTTTTATCTTAATTTATATAATAGAAAGATAAAATACTTAAAATTTTTATTCGTCATATTTTTATAAATTTTAGACTTTTCACGCCTTTTGGGCTTACACGTGTAAGTTGAAATTCAAATAGTAGTAAATTAGGAAGTGATAAATAAGTTGTTTAATGAATAAGAAAGATTCAAACGTGGTCCATGCTAATGCGACCACCACACCTGAAATGCGTGCCTTTATTCGTGAGTCGGATTTGTCGACGGCGATGCTGTCACGTTTATTGAAAGTCTCTGAATCGACCATACATAAATGGCGTCATCGTGATGATGTCATTGATGGCTCTCATGCCCCGAAAAAACTCAATACTACCCTTAGTCCTGCTCAAGAATATGTCATTGTTGAATTACGTACCCGCTTATTACTCTCGCTTGATGAGCTGTTAGTAGTGTGCCGTGAATTTATTCATGGTGGTGTGTCACGAGCAGGGTTACAGCGCTGTCTTAAGCGTCATGGCATTTCACGATTAGCCGATATGCAAGACAGTGGTTCGAGCCTGGATGCTGATGGCGTATCTAAGCAACCCATTAAAGTAGCAATAGAAAATACTGAAGATCATCAAGTGATTTTATCTCAGGTATGCCCCCAAGCGATGCGTGAAGTGTTAAACCTAACTAATGAGTTAAGTGAAGACGAAGTGGTTCAAGTACGAGTCACCCAATTACCAAAATTTGAGGATCAGGCCGGCCAACGCCGACTTTTGGTTGCCAATGATCCAATCTCTAAATGGGTCTATGTCGATATCTATGAGGGCGACGAGCAACAAGCTGCCAGCCGCTACATGAGTCATGTATTGACCAAAGCCCCATTTCATATCCGCCGAATTTTGGCGGGTAATTACCATGAATTTTTAAGTCGTTTTCGGTTACTCGATCAAGCTATCGATGACGAAAATGCAAGCGATTCCCCACAGGAGCAATAACCAATGGCTAGAAAGAAAACCCCATCCGTTGCTAAAGATGTTTCAAGTAACGATGATCAACAGTTTAATTCACGATTGCAGGAAACACCTATTGCAATCATCGGCATGGCGTCGGTATTTGCCGACGCTAAAAACCTAGACCAGTTCTGGGATAACATCGTGGATAGCGTTGATGCGATTATCGATGTACCAAGCGATCGCTGGGAAATTGATG
>JABSRU010000031.1 GCA_013214965.1 Gammaproteobacteria bacterium | reverse complement strand
AGATGGGCTATAAACCCATGCCGGTTTTCAAGACCGGTGCATTCGACCACTCTGCCATCTCTCCAGCGCCGTGAATAATATAGTAACCACGTGGCATTGCAAGCCCGATTAATAAAAAACTATGTTTTTTAAAACCTTTTGCTTATTTGTTATCCGAACTTGGTCAATATCCTGATAGGAGATAGAACAACGTCCAAAAAACATAAATAAATTGCACTTTTTACTAAGTCTCACTGTCTATATTAAGAATATCACTTTGTCATATTATGACATTTGATAACTTGTGCTATAGTGAGCACAGTAACAATTTAAACTATTAATTAATGACGGAGCAATTTTATGGAACACCGTACGGCTTATAGCGCAAGCAGTGAATCGGCAATTTCGATCAACAAAGTTTTGCGTAACACTTATTCTCTACTAGCAATGACATTAACTTTTAGTGCGGTAATGGCATTCATTAGTTTCCAAATCCAATTGGGTTTCATGGGTTATATCGGTTTTATTATCGCTGGCTTCATTAGTTTGTTTATCGTTCATAAAAAAGCAGACACCGCAGCAGGTTTATTTTGGACGTTCGTATTCACCGGTTGTATGGGCATGGCGTTAGGACCAGTTCTAAGCAACTATTTAAGCCTGCCTAATGGCCCAGCAATCGTAATGCAAGCACTTGGTGGCACCGCATTAATATTCTTCGGCCTATCAGCTTACGCATTAACAACGAAGAAAGATTTCTCATTCATGAGCGGTTTCTTGTTCGTTGGCATGATGGTTGTTGTAGTAGCAATGATTGCTAACCTGTTCTTCCAAATCCCAGCAATGAGCCTAGCGATTAGCGCAGCGGTTGTGATGTTAATGTCTGGTTTTATCTTGTTTGATACCAGTCGCATTATTAATGGCGGTGAAACCAACTACATTCGTGCAACGGTTTCTTTGTATTTGAATATATATAACATCTTTATTCACCTGTTAGCACTATTAGGTTTTTCTGACGACTAAGTCAGCAGATATTGGTATAATAAAAAGCTTCGCTTAGCGAAGCTTTTTTATTGCCTATTTTTTAAGAAACTAAGAAAACTAATGACTAAAAATTTTGTTCTTATTGTTAACTCAAGCCCACAAAGCCAAGGGGCGCGCAGTGCTTTGAAATTTACTAACGCCGCACTAGAGTTAGGCCATCACATTAGTCAGGTGTTCTTTTATCAATCGGGAATTTATAACAGTAATGCACTGTGTAGCCCTGCCAGTGATGAGTTTGATGTCATTAAACAATGGCAATTATTGCACCAGCAACACCGCATAGAACTGATTACTTGCGTCGCGGCTTCCTTACGTCGTGGTGTGGTTGATCAAGCCTTAGCAACCGATCAGCAGTTGTCCGGACATAACTTAGCGGATGGCTTTCGTTTAGGCGGTTTAGGCGAGTTTGTAACCGCGTCTGCCACCGCCGACAAATTGATTCAATTTTAGGAGCATCGATGAAAACCTTGGCTGTCCTTAATTCGTCTGCCCCTTTCGGCAATGATAATTTTCGTGAGTCTATTGATTTGTTATTAGCCAATGCCAGCTACGATCGTCCTGTTGCTTTATTTTTTTATGGTGATGGGTTATATCAGCTAATCCCTAATCAACAGCCCGTTCAAGTCGATGCTAAAGATATTAGTAAGATGTTTGGTTTACTCGATTTATATGACATCGAAGATATTTTTATTTGTCAGCATTCATTGCAAGAGCGTCACCTTGACGCAGGCTCACTGATTATTGATGGCCAAGTATTAAATTCAGTCGATTGGCTGGCGAAACTTAGCCAGTATGATCAAGTAGTGAGCTTTTAAGATGTTATTTATTATTACCCAAAGCCCTTTTGTTAAAGCGCTACCACCAGCAGCAGGCAAGCAGACCATTGTATTAACTCAAGATGCGGTTATCACTGCTACGTTACCTTTAGTAACTGAGTCTTATGATGTTATTTATGCCCTAGCAGATGATTTAAAAGCGCGAGGGTTAATGCCGAACATAACGGCGAACATTACGGTTATCAACTATCAGCAGTTTGTTGAGCTAACGCTTAACAACCACCCTATTGTTACTTGGAATTAAATTGATATGTCACCAACAGGAATTGCTTTTCAAGGGGTAGATTACGCCGTTGATAAGCACAATTATTTACTTAATTTAGCCGATTGGAACCCTGAATTAGCTGTTCACATTGCCAGCTTAGAAAATATCACCATGAGTCATGAACATTGGGAAGTGGTCAATTTTATTCGTGAGTTTTATATCGAATTTAATACCAGTCCGGCGATGAGAATGCTAGTTAAAGCCGTGGCAAAAAAACTCGGTAGTGATAAGGGCAATAGCCGCTATCTGTACCAATTATTTCCTAAAGGTCCGGCCAAACAGGCTACTCGTATTGCTGGCTTACCAAAACCCGCTAAATGCATTTAATCCTAATGCAGCGGCAATAAAAAAGACCAGTCTCAATTGAGACTGGTCTTTTATTTCGATGAATTACCATCCGATGTAATATGATACTAGGTATTATCTATTATCAATATCAGTGCATCCGTTAATATAATTAGCACTAATCCGCCGAACATTAAGAACATTGCCCGCAAGAGCAATCTCCTAAACCACAGTTCGTCATTTTTCATGCAAGTGCATTAGCTGATAATAGCTAAGCCTCCCATGTATGGGCGTAGCACTTCAGGAACAATCACACTACCATCGCTTTGCTGGTTATTTTCTAAAATAGCCACTAAGGTACGACCGACCGCTAGGCCTGAACCATTTAAGGTGTGTAGTAATTCTGGCTTGTTGGTTTCTTTGTTACGGAAACGTGCTTGCATACGACGCGCTTGAAAATCACGGGTATTACTACACGATGAAATTTCACGGTAACAGTCTTGTGAGGGTAACCACACTTCTAAATCGTAAGTTTTAGCGGCGGTAAAGCCCATATCGCCAGTACATAACAACATTTTACGATAAGGTAACTCTAACAGTTGCAACACTTTTTCAGCACAACCAGTCAGTTCTTCTAATGCGTCATTTGAGTCTTGTGGCTTAACCAGAGTCACTAATTCAACTTTATCGAATTGATGCTGACGAATCAGTCCTTTAATATCACGACCGTATGAACCCGCTTCACTTCTGAAACATGGGGTATGAGCCGTATATTTAATCGGTAACTCTGCCTCATCAACAATTTCATCACGCATTAAATTCGTTAATGGTACTTCAGCAGTCGGGATCAGCATTAAGCCAACACCTTCTTCGTTAGCAGGATTAGTGTGAAACAGGTCTTCTGAAAATTTAGGTAACTGGCCAGTGCCACGTAGGCTATCAGCATTAACTAAATAAGGCACATAAGCTTCGGTATAACCGTGTTCTTCGGTATGTAGATCAAGCATAAATTGGGCAAGTCCACGATGCATCCGAGCAATATGCTTTTTAAGTACCACGAAACGTGAACCTGATAGTTTAACGGCCGCGCCAAAGTCGATGCCGCCCATCGCTTCACCAATGTCCGTATGATCTTTAATCACAAAATCAAACTGACGCGGTTGGCCCCAACGTAACACTTCAACATTGTCGTCTTCGTCTTTTCCTTGCGGCACATCACTATCGGGTAAATTAGGGATTCCCATTACGATCAATTCGATATCGTTCAGTAAGATCGCCAATTCGGCTTTCGCCGCTTCAAGCTGTTCACCAAGTTCGCCAACATGAGCTAGCAATGGTGCAATGTCTTCACCGCGAGCTTTTGCCTGACCAATCGACTTAGAGCGCGTGTTACGCTGCGCTTGCAACTCTTGAGTCGACACTTGCAACGTCTTACGACGCTCTTCCAGTGCCGCTAATTGAGCGGTATCTAATGCAAAGCCACGCGCTTCAAGGCGCTGGGCTGTTTCTTCCAATTCATTTCTAAGATATTTAGCGTCTAACATTTCATTTCCAGATAATATTTTTTATTCAGTTTTATGTATTACTTTTATTGATTACTTACTCACCAACGACAAGCCAATAAATGCCGCACTTAAGCTTAGTCCAACATTGAGAAATACGTTAAGCATCGCTTTGGCCCAGTCACCCTGTTGCATTAGCAATAAGGTATCGAGTGAGAATGTCGAAAATGTGGTTAATGCCCCTAAAAAACCGATGCCCAGTGCCATTTTAGCTTCTGGTACAATATGTTCAGCATCAATCAGGCCAAAAAGTATCCCCATTAACAACGAGCCAACGAAATTGACGATAAGTGTACCAAAAGGAAAGCCTTTACCAAATAGGTTAATTGCTAATTGTGCAATTGAATAGCGAGAAACTGCACCAAATGCTCCCCCAATGGCGATCATAATCAAATTATTCATAACGTTTGTTGTTACTCGCCTGATTTAGCTGTTCAAGGTAGTTAAGTTTTTCACTAATTTTTGACTCTAAACCACGACTTGTAGGCTGATAAACTTTGAGATCTCGCAACTGTGGTGGCAAATAACTTTCACCGGCCGCATAAGCATTATCTTCATTGTGGGCATAACGGTATTCACTGCCATAGCCCATGTCTTTCATTAATTTGGTGGGTGCATTGCGTAAATGATTCGGGACATCATAATCTTGTTCTTGCGCCACCAGCGCTTGCATTTGATTAAAGGCGCTATAAACCGCATTGCTCTTTGGCGCACAAGCCAAATATATCACCGCTTGCGCCAATGCTCGTTCACCTTCGCTGGGACCAACGCGATGAAAACAATCCCAAGCCGCTAATGCCACCTGCATCGCTTTGGGATCGGCATTGCCAATATCTTCCGAGGCAATCGCCAATAACCGACGACCGACATAAAGTGGATCGGCACCAACACTGAGCATCCGGCAAAACCAATACAAAGCGCCATCGGGCGACGAACCACGAATCGACTTATGCAGTGCCGATATTAAATCGTAATAAAGGTCGCCTTTGTTATCAAATTGGCTGACCTTGCCACCACAGATTTGCGTTAGCATTTCTAACGTTACCGTAGTGCTATCCTCGGTGACCATATCACCTAATAATTCAAGGTAATTAAGCGCCATTCGAGCATCACCTTGCACGATCATCGCGAGGGCATGACAAACCTCGTTCGACATCACAATATTTTTCTGGCCTAAACCACGTTCATTATCCGCTAACGCTTGTTCAATTAACTTAACAATATCGTGGCTTTCAAGCTTTTTGAGCAAATAAACCCGTGCCCGCGATAACAAGGCATTATTAAGCTGAAATGAGGGATTTTCTGTGGTCGCGCCAATGAAGATGACCGTACCATCTTCAATATACGGCAAAAAAGCGTCTTGCTGCCCTTTGTTAAAGCGGTGAACCTCATCAACAAATAATAGGGTGCGTCGGGATTGCGATTGTGCGACTTCTTTGGCATTCTCAATCGCCTGACGAATTTCTTTAACCCCAGATGTTACCGCTGAAATACGTTCAACATGGGCATCAACGTAATTAGCCACCAGCTCGGCCAACGTGGTTTTTCCGGTGCCCGGCGGCCCCCACAAAATCATTGAATGTGCTCGCCCTGCTTCCAACGCTTGGCGCAGTGGCTTACCCTCGCCCAAAATATGGTCTTGCCCGGTATATTGGGCAATCGTTTGCGGGCGCATTCGAGCCGCTAATGGTTCGAAATTCGGCGAAAAATCAAAGGATAGTGAACTCACAAAAAATTATTTAACCTCGCGCTGGTCATCAAAGTCAACGTCTTGCGGCATCTCGAAGATAAACAATTGTGGTGAGAATTTAGGAGCAGAATTAAAATCTGATAAGTTAAATTCACTGCTTTGACCCTGACTATCCTCAATCACTAATTGCGTAATATCTTGTTGATTAAAACGAATGATAATTCTCTTGGTTAAACTGTTGGGATCATTAGGGACAATCGCATAACCCTGTTCACTATAGCTGACGCTAAATTGTGCCCAAGATTGATCGCTTTGATTGGCAATCAACCACAATGGTGATTGTTGTACGGTTTTATCAAGGTCCATCGCGGTGACTTGCTCAACAAACGTATTATGGATCCACACAGCTTGGCCATCGGATACAATTAAGCTATCGTCCGGCTCATAGGTTTGCCAGCGAAATTTATTCGGCTGCTCGACTTGCATTTCGCCTTGACTACTTTGAATTTTTTGACCTTTAGCATCAAAAACATCTTGCTGAAACTTTGCTGAGAATTGCTTAAATTTCGATAATTTAGCACGCAGCTCAATTAAGGCGGCATTATTTTCAGTCACAACAACCTTAGCCGTTGTAATCGGTGCATGACTTTGATGGGCATTCACTTGACTGCCAACCATGGTGGCCAGTAACAAGGTACCGGCCGATACATAAAAATAAAATTTGTTCATACGTTAAATACCATCTTTATAACAACCTTAAGGTCGTGGTGCAGGCGGCGCAATTACTTCACGCATGCCATTGTGGCCAGGCGAACTAACAATGCCTGACGCTTCCATTTGTTCAATTAATCTAGCAGCCCTGTTATAGCCAATTTTAAACTTACGTTGGACACTAGAAATTGATCCGCGACGGGTTTCAGTAACAAATGCTACTGCCTCGTCATAAAACTCATCATTTTCATCATCGCCATCGGCTGACTCACCGGGTAATAAAATTGAATCGTTACTATCTCCAGACAATACGGCATCAACATAGTTCGGTTTTCCGCGTTTTTTCCAGTCAGCAACAACCTTGTGGACTTCGTGATCATCAACAAAAGCACCGTGAACTCGAGTCGCAATACCCGTGCCTGGCGGCAAATACAACATGTCGCCCATACCCAGTAATTGCTCAGCGCCTTGTTGGTCTAAAATCGTTCGAGAATCGATTCGTGATGATACTTGAAATGCAATTCGGGTTGGAATATTGGCTTTAATTAAGCCGGTGATAACATCCACTGATGGACGCTGGGTTGCTAAAATCAAATGAATACCTGCGGCACGGGCTTTTTGGGCAATACGTGCAATCAGCTCTTCGACTTTTTTACCAACAATCATAATCATGTCGGCAAATTCATCGACAATCACCACAATACTTGGCAAGGTTTCTAATTCTGGAGCCGTTGGATCCATACTATCGCCGGGTTTCCAGATTGGGTCAACGAGTGGAGTACCATCGGCTCGCGCCTGCAATACTTTGGCATTATAACCTTTAAGATTACGTACGCCGACCGCCGACATCAGCTTGTAGCGTCGTTCCATTTCGCCAACACACCAACGTAAGGCATTTGACGCTTCTTTCATGTCGGTGACCACTTCAGATAACAGATGCGGGATCCCTTCGTAGACCGATAATTCCAACATTTTGGGATCGATCATTATCATCCGAACTTCTTCCGGCGTCGACTTATAAAGCAATGAAATAATCATCGCATTAACCCCAACTGATTTACCCGAGCCTGTGGTGCCGGCAACCAGTAAATGTGGCATTTTACCGAGATCGACCACCACCGGATCGCCAGCAATGTCTTTACCTAATACCATGGTTAATGGCGACTTATACTCTGAAAACTCTTTACTATCAAGAACCTCTCGTAAAAATACCGTTTCCCTATTTTCGTTAGGAATTTCCAAGCCAATCACACTTTTACCAGGAATAACCTCAACCACTCGTACGCTTATGGCCGACAATGAACGAGCTAAATCCTTTGATAATCCTGAAATTTTACTGACTTTAATCCCAGGCGCTAAATCTAATTCAAACCGCGTGATCACCGGACCAGGAAAAACATCGACCACGGTAGCAATCACGTTAAAGTCGAGTAACTTAGCTTCAACCAAACGTGATACCCGATCGAGATCTTCTTGGGCAATCGGTGCAAAGGCCATTCGTGGTTGATCGAGTAGTGTTAATGACGGTAATGGTGTTAGCGTTGGATCAGCCACCACATCCTCAACAATAGGCGCAATAGCCACTGATTTAGGTTGAATAGCCGATATCGCCGCACTTAGTTGATTACTGGTGGGCGACGCTACGACTTCAGGGGCTACTTTAGTTATGATATCAGGCGTCGATTCAGGGCGCTTAAATGGCGTTAAATCTAACTCGAGGTCATCATCAATTTCAATATCGTCGGCACTAAACACAGGCATGTCAGTAAAGTCATCATCAACCCTTGTCGATTTGGTCACGCTAGGTTCTGCACTACTAGATTGCGGTTCAACGTTGAGTATTGTCTTGGTCGGTAACGGCTTGAAATTATCTAACGCTTCGTCGTCATCAAGTTCATTAGTTCCTGAAGCCGCCAATTTCGTTTTAATCAACTGAGGGAGCTGCCATAACCAAGCAAAAAACACTAAGGTGCTACGTCCAGTCACTTCAATAACTTGCATCCAACCGATACCCGTCATCAACGTTAAGCCAGTCGCAATAAAACACACTAATAATAAGGAGGTGCCTAAAAAATTAAAATTAGGGAGCATCGCCTGCGCAATAATATCTCCAATCACCCCGCCGCCAGAAAAACTATAGATATTATCAAAGTTAATACTCGCTATCGCTAACCCCCCTAAAGCGGTTAAGAAAAAACCAATAAAACGCAGTCCCATCGTGAAATAATCAATTGAACGCAATTTGTGATGGGCTTTAAATAAGATATAGCCTAATGCCGCGAGAAAAAATGGGGTCGTATACGCCAAATAACCAATACTAAAGAATAAAACATCGGCCAAATAAGCACCAGTGTGTCCCATCCAATTTGATGCGGTGCCACTAACGGCCGTTTGAGTCCATCCAGAATCAGCAATGTTAAAGCTATATAAGGCTAACAGTAAATATAATGATAAAAGTGTTGATGTCACTATCGCGGCTTCTAATAACCGTTGACCACCACTTATTTTTAGATTTTGAGATGCCATTTTTTCTTCTGCTTGCTCCTGAACAGGGTTATCTGTGGTCAAGTGTCTTCACTCCTTAAAACAATTGTTCACCTTACAAAATTTGCTGGCTAAATGCCATTATATCAGTGCTAACTTAATATTATATCGCAATATGCGTCGAATATTTAACTTCTTCCATCACCACATAAGTTCGAGAATCTTTAATATCTGGTAAATCGAGTAAGGTTTTATTTAATACCTGTCGATAGGTCGACATATCCGCCACTCGTGTTTTCAATAAATAGTCAAAATCACCGGACACTAAATGACACTCTAATATTTCATCGAGTAATTCTACCGCTTTATTAAAACGATCAAAGACATCAGCACTACTACGATGCAACTTTATTTCAACATACACTAATAAGGAAGCGTCAAGCTGAATAGGATCTAATAGTGCAGTGTATGACTTAATCACTTTTTTCTTTTCTAATCGTTTAACTCTCTCCAAGCATGGAGTTGGACTTAAACCGACTCTTTTCGCGAGTTCAACATTGGATATTCGACCATTGCGTTGTAATTCTCTTAAAATATTACGATCAATACGGTCTAGTGCATTTGACTGGTTCATTGGTAATACCTTTGGTTAATAATCTTAACTTATCCTCATTATCGATATTTTACACTAGAATATTAAAAAATACAGCGGAATAAACCTGAAAAAAGCCACTATACTAGTTTTACTTTGCAAACACTCAAAACAATAAAAGGGCTAAATTATGCTTATCGGTGTACCTAAAGAAATTAAAAATCATGAATACCGTGTCGGAATGGTTCCAGCAAGTGTACGTGAGCTAATCCACAACGGACATAGCGTAATCGTCGAAACTAATGCCGGTGCAGGTATTGGATTTACGGATCAAGACTATCAAGATGTTGGCGCAACAATTGAAGCAACACCAGCAAGCATTTTTGCTAAAGCTGATATGATTGTTAAGGTGAAAGAACCACAAGCTGTCGAGCGTGCGATGTTACGTGAAGGTCAAATTTTATTCACATACCTTCATTTGGCCCCAGATCCAGCGCAAACGACCGACTTAATTAACTCTAAAGCGGTTTGTATTGCTTATGAAACAGTAACAGATCGCAACGGTGGCTTACCACTGCTTGCACCAATGTCAGAAGTTGCAGGCAGAATGTCAATTCAAGCCGGCGCTCAGGCATTAGAAAAATCAAACGCTGGTTGTGGCATGCTACTTGGTGGCGTTCCGGGTGTTGAGCCTGCTAAGGTCGTGATTATTGGTGGTGGTATGGTGGGTAACAATGCCGCTCAAATGGCGGTTGGTCTTGGTGCTGAAGTGACTATTCTAGATCGTAGTATCGAGACACTACGTCGTTTAAACATTCAGTTTGGTAATACCGCTAAAGTCCTTTACTCAACTGCTGACGCGCTAGAAAAAGCCGTGTTAGAGGCTGATTTAGTCATTGGTGGTGTTCTAATTCCTGGTGCTGCTGCGCCTAAGTTAGTCACTAAAGAACACATTAAAAACATGAAGCCTGGCTCTGCAATTGTTGATGTTGCGATTGACCAAGGCGGTTGTATCGAAACCTCTCATGCAACAACTCACCAAGATCCTACGTTCATCGTTGATGAAGTGGTTCATTACTGTGTTGCTAACATGCCAGGTGCCGTACCACGTACGTCAACCTTCGCTTTAAATAATGCAACCTTGCCATACATCTTAAAGCTGGCTAATCAGGGTTACAAAGCTGCGTTACTTGGTGATAGTGATTTCCTTAATGGTCTAAATGTGATTAACGGTCAAGTAACTTGTGAAAGCGTTGCCATCGCATTAAACATTGAGTTTGTAGCGCCAGAAGTTGCTTTAAACGCTTAATAACTTCATTTTAAGACTCATAAAGGGGAAGCATCGCGCTTTCCCTTTTTTATTTTGATCATTGATTTGCTTGTACTTGCCCCCATCAATCATTATATTGTGCGTCATATCGCACCCATTCATTTCTTAGGAGTCACCATGAGCGAAGTAAAACATTGCGAACTATTAATTTTAGGATCAGGTCCTGCAGGCTACACGGCAGCAGTTTATGCTGCTCGTGCTAATTTAAAGCCAGTATTAGTGACCGGCATCCAGAAAGGCGGTCAATTAACCACCACCACTGAAGTGGAAAACTGGCCTGGCGATGCCGATGATTTAACCGGCCCAGCGTTAATGGATCGGATGCAAGCCCATGCCGAAAAATTTGATACTGAAATTATTTTCGATCATATCAATAAAGTCGATTTTTCAAAACGCCCATTCACTTTAATGGGTGACTCAACAACTTATACTGCCGACGCTGTTATCATCTGTACTGGCGCTTCAGCAAAATACATTGGCCTACCTTCAGAAGAAGAATTTATGGGTCGTGGTGTGTCAGCCTGTGCCACTTGTGATGGTTTTTTCTATCGCGGTAAAGAAGTCGCTGTCGTTGGTGGTGGTAATACCGCCGTCGAAGAAGCACTTTATTTATCGAACATCGCTTCAAAAGTTCATTTAATTCACCGCCGTGACACATTCCGCAGCGAAAAAATCTTAATTGATCGTTTAATGAATAAAGTGGCTAACGGCAACATTGAACTACATCTTGATTCAACCCTAGAGAAAATTGTTGGTGATAACATGGGCGTAACAGGTCTTAAACTGACCGGCACTAATGGTAACACCGACAGTGAAGTGACCGTTGATGGTGTATTTATTGCCATTGGCCATCAGCCAAATACCGGTATTTTCGAAGGTCAACTTGAAATGGGTAATGGTTACTTGAAAATTAAATCGGGTATCGCTGGTAATGCCACACAAACTTCAATTGAAGGTATATTTGCTGCCGGTGATGTGTTTGACCAACATTATCGTCAAGCCATCACTTCAGCTGGCAGTGGCTGTATGGCGGCATTAGATGCTGAACGTTTTTTAGACGCACAAAAATCTTAAGGTTTTAAACGAAAAAGCCCCGCGACGATGTTATCGTCGCGGGGCTTTTTTTGGGATATATTTATAACACTCGGTCAATAAAGACCCCAGTTTCAAAATGCACTAATCTTACTTTATCGTTCGGACGATAGACTTGGTTTTTTTGTAAAGGAATGATAATAGTTTTTTGGACACCATTAGGTAAGCGCACCACCATTTCTAGTAGCTTAATCTTTTCAACGCTTAATAACTGATTGGCATTTGATATTTTTTGATTATGCGCTAAAACAGCATCAAGCACATTTTTTACATCCATTGCTGAGCCGCTGCCATACTGATAGCCAAGCACCCCACTCAGTAATGATTTGCTAAATAATCGCCAATCGTGTCGTTGGTCGCGAAGTAAATCTTTTTCACTCAACCGTCTGATATTGAATACCGTCGCCGATTCCACTTTTGTAATATTTATGATTTCTTCAGCAACAGCATTGTTAATGGGAATCACTAGACTCACCATTAAAAAAAACAGGATAATTAAACGCTTCATTCTAAACTCCATGCACATACATTCCCAAAAATACTCTCGCAATATTACATTATAAGATAAACTGACACTAAACGAATTAAAATTATGCACAAATATGCAACAATTAACCACTTTAGATGACTTTAATATACTTTTTCCCTGTCCTAGCCTGGCATTAAGCCAACCCAACGGACTACTTGCTGTTGGTGGTGATTTATCAAACCAACGGCTATTTAGCGCTTATCAACAAGGAATATTCCCTTGGTATAACACTGACGACCCCATATTATGGTGGTCACCTGACCCCCGGTGCGTTATTTTTACTCACAAATTTCATGTCAGCAAGAGTTTTAAGCGATTTTTGCATAAAAAAGAATACACAGTAACCATCAACAAATGTTTTGATGATGTCATTCGCGGTTGTCAGCAACCTCGATCTTATCAAAAAGAAACGTGGATTAACAATGATATTGTACAAGCATATACTAAATTACATCAATTAAAACAGGCACACAGCATCGAAGTTTGGCACAATCACCAATTAATTGGTGGTGTGTATGGTGTCATGACGGATCATATATTCTGCGGTGAATCAATGTTTTCTTTACGACAAAACGCGTCAAAGGTCGCTCTGTACGCTCTTTGCAAGCTTTTAAGCCAGCATGATATTGCGCTGATTGACTGCCAGATCCCCAATGATCATCTTATTTCATTGGGGGCTCAAAAAATGCGACGTTCTGATTTTTTAACCTATTTATCAACTAAACCTCAACAAAAATCGAGTACAATAAATTGGCACTCTCAAAATTTAAATTATTAGTGATAAGGTAAAGATAAGAGAACAATGACTAAACAAACCCATTTACCCATGGCTATTACCCAACAGTTTAATTGTAGCTATGTGCCAAATAAAACAGAACAACTGATTTTTATCCAGTCAGAGCATCCATTATCTGCTCACTTTTATCAGCAGTTAATGGCGAAAGGGTTTAGGCGCAGTGGCAATGATGTTTATCGACCGCATTGCCCACAATGCAGTGATTGCCAAAGTTTAAGAATTTCAGCTCAGGATTTTGTGCCTTCAAAGAGTCAAAAAAGAATCATTAATAAAAATAAATTATTTGAAGTAAAAATTGTAACCGAAATAAAGCCTAGCTATTACCCTTTATATCAGCGATACATTCGATCCCGCCATCAAGATGGCAGTATGTTTCCTCCCTCGGAAGATCAGCTTAATAGTTTTACCCAATGCAGCTGGATGAATATTCAATTTATTGAGCTCTATCAAGAACACCAACTTATTTCTGTTGCCGTCATCGATCGCACGCCTCAAGCTATTTCGGCGGTCTACACTTTTTTTGACCCCGACTTAGATAAATTATCATTGGGGAGCTATAATATTTTATTACAATTGACCCTAGCGCAAGAAAACAATATCGAATTCGTTTATCTCGGTTATTTCATAAATGACTGTGATAGCATGAAATATAAACAAAAATTCATGCCTCACCAGCGTTTTATCAACGATAGTTGGATTATCTTCAAAAAATAGTGTTCAAACCTTTACACGACCGCCTTTTTACGTCATTATTTGCGCCCATAAATTCCCCGCATTAATTCGCTTAGTATTTGGGCGATATAGCATCAATCGACAGGAACAAGTCTGAATGGCTAAAGAAGATAACATTGAAATGCAAGGCACTGTGCTAGATACCCTACCTAACACAATGTTCCGAGTGGAACTTGAAAATGGTCATGTGGTAACAGCACACATTTCAGGTAAAATGCGCAAAAACTACATTCGTATTCTTACTGGTGATAAAGTAACAGTACAATTAACTCCTTATGATCTTAGTAAAGGTCGTATCGTATTCCGTGCGCGTTAAAACCAACTCGGTTAATTAAGTATTTTAATATTTAATTCCCAATAAAAAAGCCCATCACTTGATGGGCTTTTTGAGTATTAAGGGCAGAATAAGTTACTTAATGTCTTCGGTTAAGTTCAAAGCAACATATTTGAAGCTTAATTTATCATCTCTAATGTCGACTTCTACCGTACCGCCTTTACTAAGCTCGCCAAATAATAGTTCATTGGCCATTGGCTTTTTAAGGTGCTCTTGAATCACACGAGCCATCGGACGTGCCCCCATCGTTTTGTCATAACCGTTGGTGACTAGCCACTCTCGTGCTGCGCTGGTGATTTCTAACGTCACATGTCGAGCATCAAGTTGTGCTTGAACTTCAACAATAAACTTATCGACCACCTGTTCAATCACAATCAGATCTAAATGGTTAAACCACACAATCGCATCTAAACGGTTACGAAATTCAGGAGTAAACTCCCGTTTAATTTCTTGCATTGCATCCGATGAATTGTCTTGCGCTTTAAAGCCGATCGCTTGACGTGCGGTATGACTAACACCAGCATTGGTTGTCATCACCAGAATAACGTTCCTAAAATCAGCAACACGGCCATTATTATCGGTTAGGTTACCATGGTCCATCACTTGCAATAAAAGATTGTAGACGTCGCTGTGAGCCTTCTCTATCTCATCCAATAAAACAACACAATGTGGATGCTTGCGCACAGCATCAGTTAACAGGCCGCCTTGGTCATAACCAACATAACCAGGAGGTGCACCAATGAGGCGGCTAACGGTATGACTCTCTAAATATTCCGACATGTCGAAACGTATTAGTTCAACCCCTAGGCTTTTAGCTAACTGTTTACAAATCTCAGTTTTACCAACCCCAGTAGGACCGGCAAATAAGAATGAGCCAATAGGTTTATCTTCATTGCCAAGGCCTGAGCGTGACAAACGAATCGCAGACGTTAATTTTTCAATCGCAGGATCTTGACCAAACACCACTAACTTAAGATTACGGTCTAAGTTCTCAAGCAATTTAATATCGGAAGATGAAACTGATTGCTCAGGGATCCGAGCCATTCTAGCAATAATTTCTTCAATTTGAGCGACATCAATAATTGGATTGCGATCTTGATTACCCTTCATCGCCAATCTCGCGCCCGCTTCATCGATAACATCAATTGCTTTGTCCGGTAAAAAGCGTTCAATGATATATTTAGACGAAAGTTTTGCGGCGGCACGCATCGCGCCCTTGGTATAAGTCACCTTGTGATGAATCTCATAACATTTGCGCAATCCCATTAATATTTCAGTGGTATCTTCAATACTCGGTTCGACAATATCAATTTTCTGGAAACGACGGGCTAAGGCACGATCTTTTTCAAACACTCCAGAAAATTCTTGATAAGTGGTCGCGCCGATACAACGTAATTTACCACTAGATAATAATGGTTTCAGTAAATTAGAAGCATCCATCATGCCACCAGAAGCAGCGCCAGCACCAATAATCGTATGAATTTCATCGATAAACAAAATAGAATCAGGTTGCTGTTCGAAATCTTTTAACACTGCTTTAAAGCGTTTTTCAAAATCACCACGGTATTTAGTACCGGCTAAGATAGCGCCCATGTCTAAAGAGTAAATAACATGACCAGCAATAATATCTGGCACTTCATTTTTAATAATTCGATATGCAAGTCCTTCGGCAATAGCGGTTTTACCCACCCCAGCCTCCCCCACTAATAACGGATTATTTTTACGACGACGAGACAAGACTTGAATGGTTCGTTCAACTTCATTGTGGCGGCCAATTAGTGGATCAATTTCGCCTTTACCAGCCAGTTCATTAAGGTTGGTCGCGTATTTAGTCAATGCATCGGTATTTTTTTGCTCATCGGGCCCCTCTAATTGTTCAACATCATCAGCATCGCCAATCACTTCACCATCTTTACCGATGCCGTGAGAAACATAGTTAACAATATCTAACCGTGAGATGTCAGATTTTTTCAGCAAATAAGAAGCTTGAGATTCTTGTTCACTAAAGATCGCCACTAATACATTAGCACCGGTCACTTCACTGTTGCCTGAGGATTGAACATGAAAGACCGCACGTTGCAATACGCGTTGAAAACCTAGGGTCGGTTGGGTCTCGCGGTCTTCATCACCCTCGCCAATCAACGGGGTTGTTTCTTCAATAAAACATTGAATTTCTTTTTGCAATGAGATGATATCAGCACCACAAGCTAAGAGAGCCTCTTTAGCTGAGTCATTTTCGGTCAGAGCCAGTAACAAATGCTCAACGGTCATAAATTCATGACGCTTAATCCGAGCTTCTCGAAAAGCACTGTTTAACGTTAGTTCAAGCGATTTATTTAGCATCAGCATTTCTCCTTAAATTGTTCTTGTCCGTTTGTCATCATCTTACCTCTTCCATGGTGCATAATAACGGGTGTTCATTTTCCCGAGCACATTGACAAACTTGTTCAACTTTTGTTTCAGCAATATCGGCACTGTATACACCGCAAACCGCTTTACCCTCGTTATGAACAGCCATCATAATTTGAAAGGCTGACTCTTCATTCTTTCCGAAAAAAACTCTTAACACTTCAAGAACAAAATCCATCGGTGTATAATCGTCATTGTTCAAAATTACCTGATACCTCGAAGGCGGTTTTATTGCTTGCTTTTGAGTGTCTTTCTCAAGCACTAACTCAAAATCACTTGAATCACCCATAATTTAATTTTAGACCTTATTTATTATTCGTGTGGAAAATCATAACAATTAATAAAAAATTATTAGATTAATTCTTGACTGTTCTACAGTTTTGTTTAACTATTTTAATATTAATTTCGTATAAATACACCAGAAAACTTATTTTTATAAAAATTAATACCGCTTATTCAATTTGGATGAATGATAGATTAAAGAAGGAATTTTAAGAATGGCTACCGGTACAGTTAAATGGTTTAATAATGCTAAAGGCTTTGGGTTTATATGCCCTGACAGTGGTGGAGAGGATGTTTTTGCTCATTACTCTGTAATTGAAATGGACGGATACCGGACATTGAAAGCTGGTCAAGAAGTTCAATATGAACTTCAAAGTGGCCCTAAAGGCGCTCATGCTGAAAAAATAAGCCCAACAAACTAGCACTTTACTACTAGTTAAAAAATGTTGACAGGGAATAATATCTTCCTTGTCGACAAATCTTTTACCAACAAGTCCCCTGATCATTCTGTTATCATTATCAAATAGCCGCATCCATAGCAGAGTACAACGCCATCATGACTAGCAAACCCCTTTCGCTCAACCGTAAGCCAAACAATAATCAGCGGTCAACAACAGCTCATTTCAAAAATAAACGCACACCGTCAGGTGACAGAAAAATTATTTTATTTAATAAACCCTTCGATGTCTTAAGCCAATTTACCGATGGTGATGGCCGCCAAACATTAGCGGATTTCATTGATCAAAAGGAAGTTTATGCCGCGGGAAGACTTGACCGTGATAGTGAGGGCTTACTGCTACTCACTAACGATGGGAAGTTACAGGCTAAATTAACTCAACCACAGGCTAAAACATCAAAAACCTACTGGGCGCAAGTAGAAGGAGTTCCGACATCTGAAGCCATTGACCAACTCTGCCAAGGTGTCACCTTAAAAGATGGTTTAACACTGCCCGCTAAAGTAAGACTCATCGAACAACCCCAAAATCTATGGCCTCGAGTGCCACCGATTAGAGAACGTCAGAGCATTCCTACCAGTTGGTTAGAGATTACGATTAACGAAGGCCGTAATCGTCAAGTACGACGTATGACGGCACATATCGGACACCCAACATTACGTTTAATTCGTTACCGCGTTGGCAACTGGACTATCGATGGCCTGGATAATGGAAAATACAGAGCAGTATGAACCAACGCTATCAGCCTTTTGTCACTGTTGCAGTCATCGTAGAGAGCCAAAATCAGTTTCTGTTGGTTGAAGAAATCCCCGTTGGCAGTGCTCAAATAACATTCAATCAACCGGCGGGTCACCTCGAGGCTAATGAAAGTGTCGTTGCCGCTGCCGAGCGTGAATTACTGGAAGAAACTGGCTTAAATGTGACCATTAACGAGTTTGTTGGGGTATATCAATACTTTTTACCCGACAAACAGTTTATTCGGTTTACTTTTAAGGTTGCTCTCGATAGCCCTGTGGCAATTATTCCTCAAGATCGGCAAATTATTGCTGGGCATTGGTTTAGCCTCGAGCAAATAAAGCAACTTCCTAATCTACGTAGCCCATTAGTGGTGCAATCGATTGAAGATTATTTACGTCAAGGCACCCAAAATACCGAATTATTGTTGAAACAGTTTAAAGCCGAAAATTAGCAACAGCTTAACTACCACATTTCCAGCCTTTGTGTTAAAATCTGCGCCCGAAAAACAGCAAACTCACGTTAACTCGATCACAGTTTTGAGCATAAACGTGAGATTTTAGTGAAAAACAAGGTTCAACATGTCAGATACGGCAAGCAAAAAAGTTATCGTTGGTATTTCCGGCGGCGTCGATTCATCAGTCTCAGCATACTTGCTTCAACAGCAAGGTTATCAAGTTGAAGGTCTTTTCATGAAAAATTGGGAAGAAGACGACACCGATGAATACTGCTCTGCCTCTGAAGATTTAGCCGATGCGCAAGCCGTTTGTGACAAACTCGGCATTGAACTTCACAGCATCAATTTTGCCGCTGAATATTGGGACAATGTCTTTGAGTATTTTCTTGCAGAATATAAAGCCGGTCGCACCCCAAATCCTGACATTATTTGTAATAAAGAAATCAAGTTTAAAGCATTCTTAGAGTTTGCTGCCGAAAGCCTTGGCGCCGATTATATCGCGACGGGCCATTATGTGCGCCGCCGCGAAGTCGACGGTCAATGGCAATTATTACGCGGCCTTGACGACAACAAGGATCAAAGCTATTTCCTTTACACTTTAGGCAGTCAACATCTTGCGAAAACGTTATTCCCGGTTGGTGAGCTAGAGAAACCACGGGTGCGTGAAATTGCGCTAGAGCAAGGCTTAGTCACACACAATAAAAAAGACTCAACCGGGATCTGTTTTATCGGCGAGCGAAAATTTAAAGATTTTCTATCAAAGTATTTACCTGCTCAACCCGGCGACATCGAAAGTTGCGAAGGCGAAGTGGTTGGTAAACATCAAGGTTTGATGTATCACACTTTAGGCCAGCGCAAAGGGTTGCACATTGGTGGTTTAAGCAAGCATGGCGATGCGCCATGGTATGTGGTTGATAAAGATATGGCACGTAATGTCTTAATCGTTGGTCAGGGTAGCGATCATCCTCGCCTATTTTCAAATGGTTTATTGGCCAGCCAATTAGATTGGACCGACCGAGTGGGACCGCAGAAAATCACCAAGCTAACGGTTAAGACACGTTATCGCCAACAAGATATTCCTTGTACATTATACCCAGCGGGACCGGATCAAATTCGGGTTATTTTTGATCAGCCACAAAGTTCAGTCACCCCTGGTCAATCGGCAGTGTTTTATGTCGATGAAGTATGTATTGGTGGCGCTATCATTGACCAAACAATCTGCGATTAAGGACAGAAAAACACCATGAGCGATAATAAAAACAATCAAGTACTAGCCTTTGCAGCCATGTGTCAATGTGCCCAGTTGGTTCATAACATTGCCCGCACGGGTACCATTGACAATCAACAGTGGCAAGTGTGTGTTAATAGTTTAGTGATTACCGACCCTGAAAATGCCACGGATATCTACAGCTCAAGTGCCGATTTATTTTTAGGCTTTAAAACCCTAATCGCCCAACTTTCTGATAACAATGATAATCGTAGTGTCGAAGTGACCAAGTATGTCGCTGGCTTAATCGCGCTAGAGCGCAAATTAATGAAATCACCTAAATCCTTGGCGATGATGTCGCAACGGGTTGATCAAGTGAAACGTCAATTGCATCATTTTACGGTCAACGATCCAGCGGTCATCGCTAACTTTGCCAGTATTTATAGCGATATTATTAGCCCGTTAGGGTCAAAGATTCAAATCAGTGGCGTGCCTGAGCAGTTACAACAAAAAATTATTCAAGAAAAAATTAGAGCTTTATTACTGGCTGGCATTCGCGCCGCAGTACTATGGCGTCAAATGGGTGGCAAACGCCGCCATTTACTACTCGCACGTAAAGAGTTAGTAACAAATGCACAGCAACAACTTAATCGAATTTAAATTTTAAAAGTTATTGAGGATACATCTATGCAACTTTCTGCATTAACAGCAGTTTCTCCAATTGATGGTCGTTACGGTAGTAAAACCTGCGAACTTCGGGCCATTTTTAGCGAGTTTGGTTTAACCAAATACCGGGTTGAGGTCGAAGTACGTTGGTTACAGAAATTAAGCCAAACGGCAGCAATTACTGAAGTGCCAAGCTTTAGTGACGAAGCCAATGCAGTACTTGACGCTATTGTGGCTAATTTTAGTGAAACAGATGCGGCGCGCGTTAAAGAAATTGAGCGCACCACTAACCACGATGTTAAAGCCGTAGAATATTTTTTGAAAGAACAAGTGGCTAGCACTCCAGAATTACACGCAATCAATGAGTTCATTCATTTCGCTTGTACCTCTGAAGACATTAACAACTTGTCTCATGCCTTAATGTTGCGTACTGGTATCAGCGATGTTTTTAATCCTTATGCTCAAAAATTACTTGATGCGATTAAAGCCCACGCAATTGATTATAAAGCAATCCCTTTACTATCTCGTACTCATGGTCAGCCAGCTTCACCTTCGACAATGGGTAAAGAATTTGCCAATGTTTACATGCGTCTACAGCGTCAATTCGATCAAGTACAAAAAATTGAATTCTTAGGTAAAGTGAACGGCGCTGTCGGTAACTACAATGCTCACTTAAGTGCTTATCCTGAAGTTGACTGGCATCAGTTCGCTAATGAATTTGTCACGTCATTAGGGCTAACGTGGAATGCTTACACCACTCAAATCGAGCCCCATGATTACATTGCTGAATTATTCGATGCAATTGCGCGCTTTAACACGATTTTATTAGATTTTGACCGTGATGTTTGGGGTTACATTTGTTTAGGCCACTTTAAGCAAAAAACCATTGCTGGTGAAATTGGTTCATCCACCATGCCACACAAAGTTAACCCTATCGATTTCGAAAACTCGGAAGGTAACTTAGGACTTGGCAACGCGATCATGAATCACTTAAGCCAAAAATTACCCGTATCACGCTGGCAACGTGATTTAACCGATTCAACGGTATTACGTAACTTAGGCGTTGGTTTGGCCCATGCGATTATCGCCTATCAGTCAACGTTAAAAGGCTTGAGTAAACTAGAAATCAATGAAGAAGCCCTGCGTGCTGACTTAGACAAAAACTGGGAAGTACTGGCTGAACCAGTACAAACCGTGATGCGCCGTTACGCCGTAGAAAAGCCTTACGAAAAGCTCAAAGAGCTAACCCGTGGCAAGCGTATTAACAGCCAGGATTTAGCGGTCTTCATCGATAATCTTGAGATCCCGCAAACAGCTAAAGACCAATTAAAAGCCATGACACCTGCTAACTACATTGGCCGTGCTATCGCTTTTGTTGATGATATCGCATAATATCTCTCGCAATCTCGATTAATTATTAAAAAGGCAATGGATTTCCATTGCCTTTTTGTTTGGAACATAACATGTACACTGTCAATTTAAATGATTTAACCCCTGAACAATTTTTAGCCCAATACTGGCAAAAAAAACCATTACTCATTCGAGGTGGATTCACTGATTTTAAAGATCCCATCAGCGCTGACGAGTTAGCAGGATTGGCGATGGAAGAACAAATTGAATCTCGATTAGTATGGCAAAAAGATGGACAGTGGCAGGCCGAACACGGCCCCTTTGAGGATTACTCCCATTTAGGTGATAAAGATTGGTCGCTACTGATTCAGGGAACCGATCATTTCGACGCCGATGTCGCCGAACTAATCCGACCCTTTCGTTTTATTCCCAATTGGCGAATCGATGATGTGATGGTTAGTTTTGCCACACCAGGTGGCGGTGTCGGGCCTCATGTTGATAATTATGATGTTTTTATTATTCAAGGCAGTGGTAAGCGTCATTGGCAAGTGGGTAGTAACGAACAATTAACCGAAGTTGTTGCCCACCAAGCGCTACTACATGTTGAGACATTTGACCCCATTATTGATGTTGAACTCATGCCCGGTGATATCTTATATATTCCGCCAGGTTTCCCGCATCAAGGCGTTGCTATTGAGCCATCAATGAGTTTTTCCGTTGGCTTTAGAACCACCTCCAAAGCACATTTGTTTAGCGCTTTAGCCGATCATATCATCGACAATCAGTTAAATACTGATATGGTGATTGATCCCTATCGTCAAGTAACCACTAAGCCGGGATTACTAGACCAACAAGATTTTGACAATTTAAAACAATCACTCAAAGAAGTGATTAACGACGATCAAAAACTCGCTGATTTTTTTGGCCAACATTTTAGTCAAGCCAAACATGAGTTAGATCTTGAACCGCTTGAAGATGATTTTTCCACCGATGAACTACTTGAAGTACTGCAAAACGATCAACAATTAATTCGTATTGGCGGTTTACGCAGCGTCTATCTTATTGATGCTTTAGCTGAAGGTAGTATTTACATCAACGGTGAAAAATTTATGCTAAGTGAAGCGCTTAGTCCCGCATTGCAATTATTTGCAGATCATAGCGAATTGTCTTATCAGCAACTCGCCCCTTGGCTTAAGCAACCTGAGTTTGTCACTTTTGTATCGCAATTAATCAATGCCGGATATTGGTATATAACTGAGTAACGGAGTAATTTTGTCCAGTGATTTGACCGCCATGTCAGCAACATGGCACCAACATCGAGATTCTCTTAAATCATTAAGAACCTTAATCAATGTCACTGAATTAAGGGTCCCTCATGATGTTGAATTTGATAGTAAAGATCCACATGCTAAGCATGTTCTCATTCAACATCAACAACAACCGATTGCTTGCGGCCGTATCACCACCACTGGTGTTATTAGTCGAATTTGTGTGCTGAAAAGTCATAGGCAACTTGGACTCGGCGCGTTAGTGCTCAAAAAATTAGTTGAGTTTGCCGCCGATGATCAGGTGGAACGAGTTAGCTTATCGGCCAAATTAGATACTATCGATTTTTACGCTCAATACGGGTTTACACCCCATGGTCAGGTCTTTATGTCGGCGGGAGTCCCTCGCCGCCATGCAATTGGCAATACCGAACATATTTTGAAAAATATTTAATCTACTCTTATAACAATTTGCTATAAATTTTTCTTTACACTTCACCACCAAACTATTCCCTCACAAAAGATAGCGCTTACTCAATACAGGTGCTATCTTGCGGACAAATAATAATTCTGGAGTGCCAACGTGGCTTTATTCAACCTTCCTGCTTTTGACAACCATGAGCAAGTATCATTTTACACCGATCAAGCAACTGGCTTAAAGTCAATTATCGCGATACACGACACAACGTTAGGCCCTGCGGTCGGCGGTTGTCGGATGTGGAATTATGCTTCTGATGAAGAAGCCCTGACTGATGTATTGCGCTTGTCTCGTGGTATGACTTATAAGAATGCGGTCGCTGGTCTAAAAATGGGCGGTGGTAAATCGATCATTATTGGCAATGCGCAAACCGATAAAACCCCTGAACTATTTTATGCTTTTGGGCGAGCGGTACATACTCTGGGTGGTCGTTACTACAGCGCTGAAGATGTCGGGATCACTACGCAAGATATCATGCATGCGAATCAAGAAACCCCTTACATGGCTGGACTTGAAGGTAAAAGTGGCGATCCTTCCCCTTTTACTGCCCTAGGAACATTTTTAGGGATTAAGGCGGCGGTGAAATATCAATTAGGTAAAGATTCATTAGTAGGGATCAAAGTCGCCATTCAAGGCTTGGGTCACGTTGGATACTATTTGTGCAAGCACTTACATCAAGCGGGGGCTAAACTCATTGTCACGGATCTCAATCAACAATCATTGACTCGGGTGGCCAACGAATTTAATGCCACAGTGGTTGGCTTAGATGAAATTTATAGCCAAGATGTCGACGTCTATGCCCCTTGTGCTTTAGGAGCGACCATTAATGATCAAACTATTGATGTATTTAAGGCAAGCATTATTGCCGGTTGCGCTAACAATCAACTCGCCGAAGTACGCCATGGTGAAATACTCAAAGAAAAAGGTATTTTGTATGCTCCTGATTATGTGATTAATGCAGGTGGCATCATTAATGTGTCTTTTGAAAATGATTATGATCTTAATAAATCAACGGCCAAAGTTGAACAAATCTACGGGACATTAACGGACATCTTTAAAGAGGCCAGTGCTCAAAAGGTTCAAACGGCACAAATCGCTGATGAATTAGCACGCAAAATTATTAGCCAGGCTAAAAATAAATAACAGACAATGTTGCTCAAGACTGCCCTATACCTTAAAATTAAGGGCTACTTTGATTTAATCACCGAAAAACAAATATAGATTGTAAAAAGTCCTGTAATATCATATACTAAACCATGATCTTCCAAATATTTGGATTTTCATTGGATTGGATTTGAAATGACAGATTACAACACATCAATATCAAATTTCGATGGTCAAAAAATACCTGATGCTATCGTCACCCCTGTTTGGATTTATGATGTCGATAATTATCGGATTTGTTGGGCCAACAGCAGTGCATTATCATTATGGAATGCGGCCAATAAACAAGATTTATATCAACGAGATTTATCAACCGATATTAGTCAAGCGACGGACCGGCAATTGCAACAATTAGCAATTGATGTTCAAGAAAAATCGCAATCTATCTGGTGGACTCTCTATCCCAATAACACACCAAAACAAACCTACATTCGTTTTAGCTCAATCGATTCAACCACTAAGTCCTCATTATTGTTGTGTGAAGCAACCGTCACCAAAGATGAAGTAGAATGTAGTACCTCTTTTAATGTTGGAAAAAACTTTTCTTCACTTTATGATAAGACAGGTAAATTAATCAGCTGTAACCCTAATTTTAAAGCTTTTTATGGTGATGGTTATTTAGATTTTTTTGAAGTATTAGAGATGGAACTTGAGCAATTAAATCAACAAATGGCAGGAAAAAACCAAATAGAGCTTGAGCGTCAGATTATTGCTAAGGGCAGGATCTACTGGTTTAACTTTCAAATAAAATTTTTTGTCAGTGACAATAAGTATTTAATTGTTCAAGAAAATATCACCGAACGGAAAACTCAAGAGCACAAATTTTTACACCTAGCCTATCATGACCAACTGACCGGACTGCTTAATCGTTACGGCTTAGAAGAGTTTTTAAATTTTCGTTGCCAAAATAAAGCTAAATTCTATTTGTTTTTACTCAATATCGATGCCTTTAAATTAATCAATAACAACTTAGGCCATAAAGTGGGTGATGCAGTGCTAGTCGCCACTGCCAAACGATTAGTAAAGCAATTACCGGCTAAATACCATTTAGGTCGCTATGGGGGCGATGAGTTTATTGTCATTGTGCCTGCTGACGATGACACGCAATCGGTTGAAGCCATAATTCAATTAATCATTGATACCATCGCCCTGCCTTTAATAGAATTAGACAGTATTCAACTAACCGCCAGTATTGGGACGGCAACCTTTCCCGATGATGCTAAAGATCCAACATCATTAATTATGTATGCTGACACCGCCATGTATAAGGCAAAGGAACTTGGTTCCCGTAGTTATTGTAGTTTTGCCAAGCAGATGAGCCTTGAAATTCAACGGCGTTCAGCATTGCAGCAGGGTTTAAAGCAGGCCTTGCTATTCGAGGAGCTAATTCCGCTTTACCAGCCTATCGTTAACATGAAAACCAATGAACTGATTGGCATGGAAGCATTATTAAGCTGGGATAGTCCATTACTCGGTAGTGTCGCACCGCAGGAGTTTGTACCAGAGGCCGAACGCAGCGGCATGATGAACGATATTGGCCAATGGATTTTAACCAAAGCCTGTCAGCAGTGTTTAATTTGGCATCATTTATCCGGTAAAAAATTATCGTTGTCAGTTAATGTTTCTGCAATTCAACTAACGGATGTTTTTATTGATACACTTGACGAAGTTCTTGTTAATACTGGTTTTCCAGCCACCAGTTTGATTTTAGAATTAACTGAATCAATCTTTTTATTAAATATAAATCAAGTCATTAAGCGATTAAAAACCATTAGTTCCCGAGGCATTAGAATTTGTATTGATGATTTTGGCACGGGGTACTCATCGCTGTCTTATATCCATAAACTACCAATCGATGCCATCAAAATCGATCGCTCATTTATTGCAGATATCGACTCGAGTGATGTCGTGATCGAAGCCACTATTGCCATGGCTAATAAATTAAATTTAAAAGTAGTGGCCGAAGGGATTGAAAATCAACATCAGTTAGAGCGGATGCTGCGCTACCCTAATCTGCTGGCTCAGGGGTTTTATTACAGCCGCCCGGTCAACGCGCAAGATTTTGAACATTTATCGTTATTCAATCAATTAAAAAGGTTGAAGAATAAAAACCAGTCCTAATAAGAGCCTAAGCTAAATTGTTGTCCTTTAGAGATGATATTCAGTGTATTGGTGGTGGGGGCGTCCTGTGCTACCCTAATCAAATGATAATAAACTTGGCGCGAAATTAATGCGTCGAGACCTCGCCACAAACTCACATAAGGGCGTTGCTCATCACCTTTAAGCAAAAGAGGGTATTGCGCTGATAATAGAATGCGGTCGCCAATATTAGATAACAGCCACACCTCTTGTTGCGGGGTATTTGGCTCAGTAATTTCAAAATCAACAATCACGAATGGGGCGTCGACCACGTTAATCGCAATTTTTTCACCGGGGGTAATCAAGAAATATTCTTGTTCTATCTTAATCAATATTTTAGCAAACAAACGAACCATTTTAGCTCGTTTAATGACCTCCCCTTCATGATGCCACTGGCCATTAACATCGATAACCATGTCCATGGTTTGGCACAGTTCTGGATGCCATTTCTCGAGCGGATAAGCATCACCCGATAAAGCGGTATCATTTTGTGCCAATTGCGATATATCGATCATCATTTTCTCTCTTTATAAAGGGCTAGCAAAAATTTCAACTGGGGGCTGGCTGACAAGGATTACGTAAATATAGCATGTTTTAGTACCCTTGCAGCCCCACCTAAAGCTTTAACGTATTAATTAGACCCTTTGATTATTGAACAACTATCGTTTCGAACTTAATCAGTACAAAAATAAAACACTTGTTCTATTTGTTTTACATTTTAGTGTTTTTTCGATATATTGCGCCGAATTCGAGTTTTTGCTCTAAATAATCAGGTCTAATCAATGAAACATAATAATTTTAAATATTCATTACTAGCATTTGCCATCGCAACTAGTTTACCGCTCACTGCCAATGCCGCAGGATTTAAGTTATACGAACAATCAACCAGTGCCATGGGTAATGCCTATGCAGGTCGCGGCGCACAAATCACTGACGCCAGTGTCGGTTATACTAATCCTGCCGCATTTGTATTGCTCAATCAGGCACAATTTTCTGTAGGTTTAAACGTAGTAAGCGTTAGCGCTGACTATACTAATGCCTCAGCCACCAGCGCTAAAGGTGCTGCCGTGGCTGGTCCTAAAAATGGTGACATCAATGGTATATCTGCCATTCCTCACTTTCATTACTATCAACCCATTAGCGATGATTTAGGATTTGGTTTTTCGGTCGCAGTCCCCTTTGGAACCTCAAGTGATTATGATCAAGACTTTGTCGGTCGTTATTTTGCCCAAACAACTGAATTGCAAACTATCGCCTTTCAGCCGGCCCTAAGTTATAAAATCAATGAACAATTAGCTATTGGTGCCGCTGTGGCCCTTAATTATGCGTCTGGTACCTTAAGTAAATTTAAAGATCATGGTGGCTTGTGTGAAACAGGCGCTGCTGTAAATGGTCCCTATGCAATGTTTACCAAAGGCGCATTTAGTAACGTCGAACAAACCGCCTACTGTGACAGTGTTTATGAAGTGTCAGGAGACGATTTGCAGTTTAGCTATACCCTAGGGATTCATTACTCAGTAAACGATAGCTTGCGATTAGCATTGAGTTATCATAGTGAAGTGGATTATACCCTTGAGGGGGACTCGACAATCAATAATACGCCACTCACCGGTGAATTTGTAAAATACACCAATAATCCACAGCAATACCACACACTACCGACTATTGCAGGCGTGCTTGATGGGCAAAAAATGCCAGTGATTGATTTAACCACTGGCAAGCTGGCGATTAACGATCCAAAAACTGAAAAATCTAAGCTTGGATTACACACACCCAAAAGTGTCATCATTAGTGTCGATGGTGATATCAACAATGAATTTTCATTACAATTTAGCGCTATTTGGACCCAATGGAGTAAATTTACTGACATCACCGTATTATCTGATGACTCAGTACCAAGTATTAGTGGTAGTACACAGCAATCGCAAAACCTCAATAGCGATGGTTTTATCGGATTTATTCCTGAGAATTGGCATAATGCATGGGCATTCTCAGCTGGCGCTAACTATAAATACTCAAACAACCTAACTTTAAAGTTAGGGCTAGCCCGTGATAATTCGCCGGTTGACGACAATTTCCGCAGTGCCAGAATTCCAGCAGATGACCGTACTTGGGTAACCGTTGGTGCTCATTATCAAACGGCGAAGACTTGGAGTGTCGATGTGGCAGCTGGTATGATGTTTATGGATAATAGTAAGGTAGTTGACCATGAATACAATGCGCAAACCAACCGTATTTATGCATCAAGCTACCAAGCTGATTACGACATCAATGCTTACGTGATGTCGCTACAATTTAACTATTATTTATAATCTGTTAACCACTTTAAAACAAAAAAAGCTCAGGATAATCCTGAGCTTTTTTCATTTCAATCGGTTATGATGACCCTCATTTTAACGACAGAGAGCACCCAATGCGTTTACTTTTAGCTTTAATTTTCCCCTGGTTACAATTTTTCACTATCGGTCGCCCAATAGCTGGGATTATCTGCTTGATTTTACAATGTACCCTTATAGGCTGGATCCCAGCGGCCATTTGGTCTGTCTATGCGTTAAGCCAATACAAAACCGATAAAAAAATTGAAGATGCATTAGGTAAATAACCTGAGTAAAGGATAACTTTAAGGTTTTTCATGATAACGATAATGAAAAACCTTTAATCCCTTCTCGGGATCTATCTCTTTAAACACCTCAGGGTTTTCAATCTGAGCAACCAACTGACACTGTGGCGCATGCTCGCTCATTAAGTCGCTAATAAAGTCCCGTCCTAATTCAGGTGAATTCAAACACACCAACAAATCAGCACCATCACTGGCTAAATCTGGTATTTTTCGCAACAACTTGGCGTAATCTTTCGCCGCCGTAAAACTGCCCCATTGATTAGTGGGTGGATCAAAAATAATAGTTTGATAACGACCGTAGCGTTTCAATTTACCCCAAGACTTAAAAATGTCATGACGGAAAAATTTCACTTTAGTGAGATCAAGCTTATTGAGTTGATGATTGATTTTCCCTAGTTTTAGCGCCCCGTGGCTCATATCAATATTAATAACTTGCTCAGCCCCTGCGCGCAAAGCGGCGACCGAAAACGAACAACTGTAGGAAAATAGATTGAGCACGTTACGGCCTTTGGCATGTTGTTCCATCCAACGACGGCCGTTAGCCATATCTAAAAACAAACCATTGTTTTGACCATCGAGTAACTTTACTTGATATTGAATATCAGCTTCAGAGACTTGACTTACACTGGGTTGCTCACCGAAAACAACCTCGACTGGCGATTTATCAAGATAACGGCGTTGGACTAATAAGGCTCCCTGATGATCAGGGTAAACAGCCTTAATCACCGCAATTAATTCCGCTTCAAACGACTCGGTTGACTGATGAAACAGGGTGATAAAAATACTTGAGGGAAAATAATCAATCGTCACCTGCTCTAAACTAGGAAAACACTTACCACGCCCATGAAATAACCGCTGTGCCTGTTGGCCCAACGGTGTTTTATTCAGCTCATCGATAAGCTGATCTAGATTAACTGTCATATGAATTTTAAATACATCTTAAAAAAGACGATTATAGCAATCACTTTTCAACATCGCCACCCAATAACAGCGCCAACCATCGACTTGAGTTATTCGACTCCAAACCAATTTTTAAAATCATCGTTAATGGCACTGACAACAACATCCCAACAGTTCCTAATAACCAGCCCCAAAAAATCAGAGACAAGAATATAACCAGGGTTGATAATCCGAGTCCTTTTCCTAAGAATCTCGGTTCAACCACATTGCCCATCACCAAATTAACCATCACATACAAACCGACAACACCACCCGCCCACGCAGGTCCTAACTGAATTAACGCTAATAAAACCGCTGGCAATGCAGCAATAATAGAGCCGATATTAGGAATATAATTTAATAAAAACGCAAGTACTCCCCATAACACCCAGTAATCAAGTCCAATCGCCCACAGCGACAAGCTAATAATTAAACCCGTGCCAATACTGACCATCGTTTTAATCGCTATATATTGATTAACGGAATTTAAAAATTGATCAATTTGTGCCAAACGCATGTCAGGATCATCTAACGCAAAATGTAATTTTTTCGGCATGCCATCGGATTCGGCCAACATAAAAATCACCGTTAATAAAATCAAGAAAAAGTTCGCCATCACCCCGCTTAAGCTATTTAGCAATGTTGTTGCCATACCCATCGCAACGCCGGGATCAAAATACTCGTATAATGTATCCATATTAAGCGGAAAATTATTGTCAGCCAAAAACTTGGAAAATCCCGAGAACCGCTCACTCAATTGGGCCTGATATAAGGGTAATTGTGCGCTAAAGCCATTTACCGCTTTCCCCACTAATCCTGCCAATGACATCCCTGCAAGCACCACAAACACAATGATTAACGCGATTGCGATGCCTTTGGGGATTTTAACCTGCATCATCGACTTTAAGATCGGATTACAAATAATCGCAATAAACACCGACAAGAAAAAAGGCACCAGCACGACACTGGCGGTTTTTATTCCGGCCAACACAATCACAATGGCCGCTAATAACACCGCCGTTTTTAATGAAGGAGATAATTCTAACTGTTTCACACATAAACCCTGTTTTAGACAACAACAATTAATTTAACCAGTTATGGTTGCAATAACAATCATAAACCGCCTTAATAGACGATATAACAACCAATCAGAGAAATTAAATGAATAGTGAATTAGCGATCATAAAAATTAAAAATTTACGATTACGCACTTATATCGGCATTAATGACGATGAAATAGCCAATCGTCAGGACGTGATAATCAATGTCGAAATTCATTATCCGGCCGAAAAAGCCACCATGAGTGACAACATGGATGATGCCTTAAATTATCGTACCATCACTAAAGAAATTATTAGTTTAGTTGAAAATAACCGTTTTGGTTTACTCGAGAAATTAACCAACGATGTCCTCACTATTGCCAGTAATCACCACTGGGTTACTCATTGTTATGTTGAAGTCGATAAACCCCACGCATTACGCTTTGCTGATTCGGTGTCATTAAAATTAGCCTTTAGTCGTTAAGGTTAAATTTCCCATTAACTTGTTGATTCTTTAATATGGTTTATACTAAGTTCCAACTAATGGAAAGTATAAATTAAGGATGTTATTGTCCATGCCACCGCTGTTATATTTGTGTCACCGTATCCCTTTCCCCCCCAACAAAGGGGATAAAATTGCAACGTTTAACTTACTGAAATTTTTAGCTAAACATTATCAAATACACTTAGGCTACTTTATTGATGATCCATTCGATCAGCAATATATTAAAGAACTAGTACCCTATTGTGCGTCGTCTTTTGAGCTCGATATTTGCGATCGTCGACAAGCAGTTAGTGGCGTTAAAGCCTTGTTGATGGGTGAAAGTATCTCAACCACCCATTATCATTCTAAACAGTTTCAAGCATGGGTTGACCAAACGATAAAACAACATAACATTCAAAAGTTCTTCGTTTATTCGTCGGCAATGGCGCAATTTATTGATCATCCGCGTTATAAAAAAAATACTCGAATTCTGAATATGACCGATATTGACTCCGACAAATGGCGTCAATATGCGTTAGCTAAGCCTTGGTACTCGAAATGGATTTATAACCGAGAGCATCATCAACTGGCTAAATTCGAACAAAAAATATTGCAACATTTCGATGTAGTCACCTTAGTGACCGAGCAAGAAAAACAGTTATTTTGTCAAATGTCACCATCAGCGTTAACGTCTAAAATCCATACAGTCACCAACGGGGTCGACACCGATTATTTCAACCCCGATGCTCAATTTGATAAGTCAATTCCACAGCCGTTAATGTCACCCGCATTGTGCTTTACTGGCGCCATGGACTATTGGGCGAATGTTGATGCGATGGTGTGGTTTTGTCAGCAAGTGTGGCCGCTGGTACGCGCCAAACATCCGCAGTGTCAATTTTATATAGTCGGTGGCAATCCCCCGAAAAAAGTTACTGAACTTGCGATATTACCCGGGGTAATAGTGACCGGGCGTGTGCCCGATGTCCGTCCCTATGTTGCTCATGCCAATGTCGTGGTCGCACCAATGAAAATTGCCCGAGGTGTTCAAAATAAAGTACTTGAAGCCATGTCGATGGCTAAAGCAGTCGTCATGACCACGATGGCACAAGAAGGAATCAACACCAACGACAACCAACAAGCATTAGTGCATGATGACGCCAATGACATGGCATCATGCATCAATGACTTACTCGATAGTCCAAACTTAGATTTCACTGAAAATCGGCAATGGATTTTAAAATATTATAGCTGGGATGGTGCCTTACTACATTTACCACAGCTAATTAATGCTCGTTATTCTTAAGGCTGTTGTTGATGAAAGTTTTACATATTCTAGACCATTCTATTCCACTACATAGTGGCTATACTTTTCGTAGTCGTGCTATTTTGCTCGGACAACAAAAATTAGACATCACCACTTGTCATGTCACCAGTCCCAAGCAAGGTGAAGTCACTAGCTTAAAAGAGCAATGTGAAGATCTGACTTTTTATCGCAGCGAGCAACCCAACAGTTTGTTAGCCAGATTACCGATTATTAACCAATTATCAGTCGTTTTTAAGCTGGCAGCTCGCATAAAACAAGTGGCAAAGATTGAACAACCAGAAATATTACATGCTCATAGCCCGGCATTAAATGGATTAGCAGCGCTGATTGCCGCCAAAAGCCTAAAGATTCCAGTAATCTATGAAATAAGAGCTTTTTGGGAAGATGCTGCAGTTGATCACGGCGACTGTGTTGAAGGTGATGTTAGATATCGCCTATCACACTGGCTCGAAACCTACGTGGTGAAACGAGTACAAGCGGTCACAACCATTTGTGAAGGACTACGCAGCGATTTAATCTCCCGTGGTATTGCTAAAGATAAAATTACGATTATCCCTAATGCAGTAAACATTGAATTTTTCCCACAATTGAGCGAGAAATGCAGCAGTTTGCAGCAAAAATTTCAATTAAACGACGCATTTGTGGTGGGTTTTGCTGGCTCATTTTATCAATATGAAGGGCTTGATATTTTAATTAAGGCGCTCGCCATTACAAAAAAAATGGGATTAAACATTAAAGTGTTATTGGTTGGCGGCGGCTTTCAACTCGACAATATTTTAGCCTTAATCGAACAATTGGATCTTAAAAAGGATGTGGTACTCACTGGACGCGTACCACACAGTGAGATAAAAGACTATTACAGTGTGATGGATGTCACCGCACTACCGAGAAAATCAATGCGCCTGACCGAATTAGTCACGCCATTAAAACCGCTAGAAGCAATGGCTTTAGGGGTACCTGTTATTGGGTCTGACATTGGCGGTCACCGCGAACTCATTGAGCACAACAACACTGGTTTATTGTTTGATCCCGACAATCCTCAAGCCCTAGCTGACACGCTCTCATCACTAGTGAATGGCGATATAGATATCAAATCATTAATCACTAATGGCCGGACTTACGTTGAAGAAGTTCGTAACTGGCCAGTATCAATTGCCAACTATCCAAAGGTTTACCGGTCAGTATTATAAATTAAATTAAAAAACAGGGAATGGATCATATGTTTAAAAAAATGGTATTTTCAGCGCTCGTATTAAGCTTAATCAGTTGTACTGCACGCATTAGTGAAAGCAAATTTATTGCCCAAAGCGAATCGGTAACGCCAGCCATCGATCTACCCCATTGGAAAAATGCGTTCCCTAGTCACCATGTTGAACGCTTAACCCTAACCACTACCAACAGCTCAGCCAAATTACAAGGTCTATTGCTGGATAATCCAAACTCTCAAGATGTGATTTTTTTCATTCCGGGCAATGGCATGACCATTACGAAAGCAGGGATGAAAGCCTTTAAAAGATTAGTTGATCTAAACACCGATATTGTATTTTTTGATCGCCGAGGATTAGGCGCCAGTAATGGCCAAGCAACAATCGCAAACCTCATTACTGATTCGGTCGAGAAATTAAATTATATTCGCGATAAACTGCAGCCTGACACGATCATTGTTCACGGTTTTTCACTAGGAAGCTTTATCGCAGGGCAATTGGCAAAGTCCGAGAAAATTGATGCCTTAGTACTTGAGGGCTCAGCAACCAATGTCGATGATTGGATTGATAAGAGTGTTCCTTGGTATACCAAGCCTTTCTTAACGATCGAAATAGATCCTGCGTTTGATACCGTCGACAACAAACTCATTGTCTCAGAGCATTACAGTGGCCCATTGTTGATCATTGGTGGTGAGGACGATGAACAAGTACCCGTCGAATTATCGGTAGCACTCTTTAATGCCAGTCAATCAAGCCATAAAAAACTGATGATTGTTGATGATGCAACTCATGGCTCTATGTTAGATAATTCAGCTGAAATAGTGATTTATCAGCAATTTTTAGCAGCAATGAAATCTCATTAGACATGATTCAATCAAGGAAGATCGGATGTTAAATAAAATTATTATCGCTCATGGCGAATGCATTTGAAGGAATCGCTGACGTAACAATGTCGTTTAGATTAGTTAGGCTCAGTTACCTGAGCCTAAGCAGTGATTTTTTAACCAAAAATCTTTTTCAATAAAGTAATTACGTCATCGATTTTTTTACCGGCTTCAACTTGAGCGACAATCGAGTCTCGTTGCGCTTTTATGAAGTCTTCAATATCCTCACTCGCTAAGACGCGATCAACTAATGCTCCGGCTGATTCCTTCGAACGTCGGGTGTTGCCTGATGTCTTGGCCCGAGCCGGCTTATTCAACAATTTTAAATAATTTGATTTTTGCGCAGTTGTGTCATCGGCATATAACAGCATATCAACTAAGATTGCCCGATGATGCCATAGGAATTGTTCTTCTTCTTGCTCTGGTAATGCCGACTTCCACCAACTCATGTGACGAATAGCAGTAATAATTTGTGACCAGTAACCATCGAAATCATGGTTAGTTATCCGGCGAACTCCTAAACCTTGGCAAATTGGATCTAATTTTGTGCTGGTAATCACTATAAACTGATCCGGGCGACGCATCGCCAACAAGCGCGATGCAGGACCTAAGGTTGGCTTTTCTTCAATTAAAGCGAATGCTTGCACATAATCAGCAATAAACGCTTCATAATGCGCTTGAGTCACTTCACCTTCTAATGGAATATGAGCTAATGCTTGATCTAGCTGCTGTGGCGAGTCCTTTAGAATTTGATGAAAAGCTTTAACGGTTTTAGTGCCACCAAACCATTCACAATCAAAATCGAAAACCATCGGATCGTGGCTCGAAATATGTTTTCCGGCATAACACAGGCGATCTTCATCAATCATTGCCTGCAATGAGCCGGTTTTTAATTTAGCAACATATTCTAGTAACCTCTGACGTTCGGTTAACACTTGAATCTCACTTTGTGCTGTTAAGAAACCGGCATAAAAAGGCCATGGTGCAATCCCAGCCATTCGCAGTTGACTAACACTAATACCGCTGGCTAACAGCTCCGTTAATTTCTTTAACGGCTTCTTCTGATGCTCGTCAAGTAAATCACGATTAACACGGTGACGACAGACATCAATCACTTCGCGACACCAACTGTTAAAATCAGTTGGATGATTGGTCACTTTTACTGCCATCAGGTTTAAAGTCAGTTCTGCCGCCTGCTTTAATGCATTCTGATAAATCACCGTTTCATTACTCGACAATGACATTTTTGATGGGGAAATTAATAAAGTTTTCACAACAACTCCTACTCTGGGTCAACACCATCTGGGTGGTATTTAATAAATCAAAAAATATGCACTTGATCATACGTCCTTTCGCCCAAGAGGCAATTATAAAAAAGCACTTCAGTGAGCTGTATCGCTTAAATAACAAGCAGTCAATCCATTTGAATGCTAAAAAATGAGCAACTAAAATAATAGCATCGATTTTTTGAGCAAGTTCAATATTATTTATCTTTAATTTTGATAGTATGCTTTTTTTTGTCGTATTCATATCGCGAGTTCTCATGTCTCAAACACAACAATTCACTTTGATTGCCATCGAAGGTAATATCGGAGTTGGTAAATCAACTTTACTGCCAAAATTAGTCGATGAATTAAACCTAAAGTCGACCCAACCTTGGCAACTAATTATCGAAGATGTCGACTGCGACCTCGAGTTTCAGCGTTTATTAAAAGCGTTTACCGTTGATCCAACTAAACGAATCGAATTTCAGCGTTATATCACTAATAAACGCGCGGTCATTTGCCAAGAATTAGATCCTAACTATAACTATGTCATCGAGCGTTCATTGTTCTCTGACTTAGTATTTTGTCAAGCGAACTTAGCTGAAGCATGTCGCCCAGATGGACAAGATCTTGATTATTACTACGACATCCAGCAAAAACTACAAGACTACCCACAAGTGTCTGCGGTTATTTACCTAAGATCTGACCCAGTGATTTCATATCAACGGATGATTACCCGTGCTCGTGATGCTGAAGTTGGTACTTCACAAGAGTATTTACAATTAATTTCTGACTGTCATGATACGTTTCTACCACACATTTGCCGTCGTTATAACACTCAATATATCGTCCAAGATTGGACCAATTTTGGCTGTGAAAAAAGCATATCTGATGTAATTTTAACCGACGTTTGTCCAGAATTGACTAAAGAACTCGAACCAACCTGCTAATTCCCCTCTCCAAGCACAAGCAGCATAAATATAATTTTTGTTGCTTGCTGATTAAATCTGACTTAACTTAACAAAAACCAAATGTGACACGCGTCACGTTTTTGCCTTTTTTGTGATCTTCATTTTATGCAGTAAATAAGTATAAATCATCAATATTAATGCCACATTCATAGGTTTGTGCGGTTTCTGTTCAAAAATAAGCAAGTTTTATTCAAAAGTGTGACTAAACTTGCAACTAGACTTTATCGACAGAAGCCGTTGTAATACGCATGTTTAAAATTTTGTCATAAAATGATCACAATGCTTTAGTAAATTGTGACAACTACAATAAGACACAGCAACAGATTTAATTTAGCAAACTACATCAGTTCGAAGGATAACTACAATGAATACTCTAATCAAAAAAACAGCAGCTGCTAGCGCTGTTGCAATCGCACTATGTTTAAGTGTGCCTTCTTTCGCCGCAGAAACATCATCTGCCATGCGTGGGAAAATAGTTTCTCAATCAGGCGAACCAATAAGTGGCGTAAAAGTAACAATTACTCACGTTCCATCTGGTAGCGTAAAACATCTTACAGCAAATGAAGCTGGCGTATTTCTAGCCAATGGCTTACGTGTTGGAGGCCCATATAAAGTAGAGATTGACTCAGATGTATATCAAGATCAAGAAGTAAACAATTTATTTCTACAGCTTGGTAAGGTTTCTCGTGTTGATGTTTCTATGCAAATAGGTCAAGAAGTTGAACGAATTGGTGTAGTTGGCTCACGACATGCTTTAATTAACGGTTCAAAAAATGGTATCGGTAGTGTGTATGGCGCTGAAGCCATTAATAACGCTCCTGCCTTTGATCGTGATTTAAAAGATATCTTACGTCAAAATCCATTAATCAATATCAGTGATGATAGCAGAAGCGAGATGTCAGTTGCTGGCGTCAACCCACGCTTCAATAGTATTTCAGTGGATGGTGTTAAGCAAAATGATGATTTTGGTCTAAGCAGTAATGGCTACCCAACCAATGGTTCCCCTATTTCATTATTAGCCATCGATCAGATTTCTGTCGACATTGCACCTTTTAATGCAAAAGCCAGCGGCTTTACTGGCGCATCAATTAATGCTGTTACAAAATCAGGTGGCAACGAATTTACTGGCGAAGTGTTTTACGACTATTCTAGCGATTCACTAGCAGGTACACCAAAGCGTGAAGATGGTACGGATGTTGATTTAGACTTTTCTCGTAAAACTTATGGGATTGCTGTCGGCGGACCATTAATTGAAGATACTTTATTCTTTTTCGCTGCCTTTGAAAAATCTGAAACACCATTTGTTCATCGTTATGGACCTGAAGGTGCAAGCACTGCAAATATTATCGATGGTCTAGATAAAGACACCATTAATGATATTCAAAAGATAGCCCGTGATGTCTATGGTGTTGAAGCTGGAGTGTACGGTCAATCGTTAACTAATGAAGATAAAAAAATACTATTAAAGCTAGATTGGAATATTAACGACGATCATCGTGCTTCATTTACTTATCAAAATACCACTGGTAATAGCATTAGCCCTCAAAATACTAAATATAACAAACTTGGTTTATCTAGTCATTGGTATAATAATAGTCAAGATCTTAAAGCCTATTCTGCTCAACTGTACTCAACTTGGACCGATGAGTTTTCAACCGAATTTAAAGTTGGCTTAAAATCAAATCCAACACGACAAGAAAACCTTGGTCAATCAGGTCTGGGCCAAGTTTGTATCAATATCAAACCAGGAAACTACTGTGGTGATGAATTAGCAGTGTACTTTGGCACCGATGTTTATCGACATGCCAATGAACTCGATAATGATGCATTAACCATCAATTTAAATGGTGAATATTTATTTGATGAACATAGTTTAAGCTTCGGTATTGGTTTAGAAAAGTTAGATGTATTTAACAAATTCGTCCCTTTTTCTTTAGGCTCATGGGAATTTGATTCAGTAGAAGACTTCCAAAATAAAAAAGCCTCTAAATTTAGCTACTCAAACGCATATACCGGTAATTCTAATGATGCGTCAGCTGAATTCACCATTAAAACATTAAGCTTGTTTGTTGAAGACAAATGGGAAATAAACTCTGACTTTTGGCTTAATGTCGGTGTCCGCTATGAAAAAGTATCAACCAGTGGTTTAATTCGTGAAAATGGCCGTTTTAAAAGCAACTATGATTTCGGCAATACCGAAACTTTAGATGGTATTGACATTGTGCTACCTCGCATTGGTTTTAATTGGCTAATTGAAGATAACCTTACCTTAAGCGGTGGTATTGGCCGTTATTATGGTGGTACACCAAACGTATGGATTTCCAATTCTTATTCTAACGATGGTCAGATAAATGTTCGCGCCAATACTGATGGTGTTGATTTAACTAATCCAGTATTTGATGCTATCCCTGCAGGTACATCTCTACAAGCGGGTAATGGTGATGTTAATGCCATTGATCCTAATTTCAAATTACCTTCAGATTGGCGTGTCGGGTTAACGTTAAATTACACCGCTGATTTAGGCGAGATGCTTGGTGATGATTGGAACTTTGAAACCAGCTACATGTATGTTAAAGCAAAAAGCAGTGTAGTTTGGAAAGAGCTATATCGTGAATCGTTGAACAATTCAGTAGAAGGTCCAGATGGCCGTACTATTTACAATGTAGGATATAAGGACGTTGCTGACATTCTATTGACCAACGGTGGCGATGCTAAACGTAAAACATTCACCTTAAGTGCTGGGAAATTATTTGATAATGGCGTTCGATTCAATGCTTCTTATGCCAACCAAGATGCTGATGAGGTAGTCGGTGGCACTAGCTCAACCGCTAATTCTAACTACGCTAAGTACAATGCATCGGATCGTAATAATCCAATTGCAGGTACAAGTAGATATCAAATAGAACACAGCTTCAAATTAAACTTATCTTACAATACCGAAATATTTGATGGTCTAAACTCTCGCTTCTCATTACAAGGCGAGCGCAGTTCAGGTCGTTCATATAGCTGGGTATTCGAGAATGGTTTCGGAGCATTCGGTGGTCAAGACAATTTCAAACGAGGTGAGTTCCTAGCGTATATCCCTACCGGTGCCGATGATTCAGCAGTTACTTATACCGACGGTTATAGCTATGAAATGCTAAAAGAAGTGATTGATGCTAATGATCTTGGCAAGTATGCTGGTTCTATTGTTCCTAAAAACTCAGCATCAGGCCCTTGGGTTAGCCGCTTAGATTTTAAATTCGAACAAGAAATCCCAGGCTTTGCTGACGATCACAAAGGCACTTTCTTCGTTAGTGTTAAAAACTTACTTAACTTAATTGATAGCAGCGCTGGTAAAGTTTATACCACTGATTTCAAGAATAGCCGCGACTTAGTTAATGTTGATTATGACCGAGCTAACAACCAATATATTTATGGTGCAGGCTACGATGCCACTAAACAAGACAGCGGTTTCGCTGACTCAGCTCCAACATCGTTTGATGCAGAACGTTCAGCATGGCGCATTAAAGTTGGCGTCAGCTACAAGTTCTAAACCAACTTAGTTAATCCACGATAAATGCCAGTCACTTGACTGGCATTTTTTTAACTCAATCACAAAGTATTGATGGTTTATTAAGTTTAAAACTATTAATTATCACTTTATGGTATAACACTAAAAATATCTTATCTTCGAGCAAACATTAATGATCAAATTAATCATTCCTACTCTAATGTCACTACTAATTTTAGGGTGCAGCATGACAAATGAAACCAGCACTATCACCGCCAACACACTTAAAATAGCAACTTTCAATGTCAGCATGGATGCCACTAATTATGTTGGACGATCGGCTCAGAAAGCCTCTAATCAAGTGTTAATTAACCAGCTTAAAAATAACAGCCAACAAATTCGCAATATCGCACAAATCATTCAAACCACTCGTCCAGATGTTATTCTACTTAATGAATTTGATTATATTGACGATCCTAAACAAGGTGTTGAACTATTTATTAAAAAATACCTTAATGTTGCCCAAGGCAATGCTCAGGCCATTGACTATCCTTATTACTATTACGGCAAGGTCAATACAGGCAAAGCTAGTCCATTTGATTTAACCGGCGATGGAAAAGCAACAGGCGTGCAAGGCGACGCGTGGGGGTTTGGCTTTTTTGAAGGCCATTTTGGGATGATGTTACTCTCTCGCTACCCAATCGATGTCAAAAATATCCGGACCTTCCAAAATTTCAAATGGTCAGATATGCCCAATGCCCTGCGCCCTATCGTGCCAAGCACTGGTAAATTTTTCTATAGCGATGAAATTTGGCAACAATATCCATTATCATCCAAGTCACATTGGGATGTTCCAGTACTTGTTAATGGCGCAACAGTTCATGTGTTAGCATCACACCCAACGCCGCCAGTGTTTGACGGCCCAGAAGATCGCAATGGTACTAAAAATCATGATGAAGTGCGTTTTTGGCTTGATTATGTTTCTGGTGACCGAGCACGTTATATTTACGATGACAAAGGCACCAAAGGTGGCTTAACCACCAACAGCAGCTTTGTTATTATGGGCGACCAAAATTCATCATCCGTTGAAGGCAGCTCCCGTAAAGAAGCGATTGGTGCGTTACTTAGCCACATTAATGTAAATGATGATAAAATCCCCCAACGCAGTGGTGGCTTAAGTCACCAGCTTAACAATAATCACGCCAAGCATCATACTGCTCATTGGGGCATGCGAGCTGATTATGTGCTGCCATCTCGTCATGGTTTAAAAGTGATTAATAATGGCGTATTTTGGCCACAAAAGAGTGACAGTAACTACCACCTGATTAAAGACCGCAATGCATCATCGGATCATCGATTGGTGTGGAGTGAATTAGAAATTACTGAGTAAACATTTGAATAAAAAAGGAGCATTAAGCTCCTTTTTCAGTTAACGCATTGGCAACGAATACAATCGGATTAATTGCTAAGCTATCCCACTGAAAGCGTTTAAATATAACGTGAAAAGCATCATCAAGTGGCGCATTAATATTCAAGGTCTGCCCAGTCACCGGATGTAAAAATTGCAGTTGAGCAGCATGAAGCATTAAGCGATTCGCGGTAAAATGTTGTTTAAAATATTTATTTTGCGCACCATCGCCATGGGTTGTATCACCAATCATTGGGTGACGTAAATGAGCCATATGCCGTCTCAATTGATGTTTACGACCCGTTTTGGGAGCTAATGCCACCAGACTGTAACGGGCAGCTTCAAATTGACCTATTGGCTCAGGATTTTCAGCCAGTGCCATCGTCGCCCAATGGGTGATGGCTTGTTGTGGCTCTTTATCCTGATTTGTGCGTTTATCGGCAATTTTATCAAGCTGCTCTTTCAGCGCATAATCAAGCATATCGCTACCAGATAAATACCCTCTTACCATGGCGATATAACCTTTTTTCACTTCATGAGCGCTAAACAACTCGTTCAGTAACCTCGCTACCTCACTGGATAATGCAAACAACAGCACCCCGGAGGTTGGTCGATCTAGTCGATGAATGGGGTACACGTATTGCCCGAGTTGATCCCGTAACATCGTCATCGCAAAATGGGTTTCTTTACGGGCTAAATAACTTTTATGTACCAATAAACCAGCGGGTTTGTTAATCGCGACCAGATATTGATCTTGATATAATATCTCTAATGGCGCATCAAACATCGCGACTCTAAAACTGAGCATCGAGTTGAGAAATCAGTGCAATCAACTGCTGATGTTTTGTTTGATCTAATGATTGTTCGGCCATCGGTAAAATTTCAAATTCACTGGGTAATGGCAAATCAGAATCAAGCAGCATGCTCATCTTCGGCAACAAAATAAACTCTAACCATTGGGTAAACGTTAAAGTATCACAACAAAAAGGTTCTTCACTGGCTAACGCTTCTTTACTAGGTAACGTGCTTTGCCATAAATCCAATAGGATCATTTCTTGATTAATCAGTTCGAGAATATCGATAATTTTAGCATTTTTTGACATAGTTATTTCCTGTTTCCAATGTAATAGCGCACGGCAAGAGCGCTTAAAATAAAACACTCGTAATGCCAGAGATGTCGGTGCATGTCGAGTAAACCTTTTTTTCATGTTTAGCCATGGATGGCTATAGTAAGATAATGCAGGTGCAATTATCGAAATGAAAAATCGAGCTTACATGGATGTATTCACAGCAAGTCTACACAATATGTAGCGATATCGAGATTATAATATGCTTGCCGTGTGTAATAGCAGTGATTATACAAGAAATTTAACCCTTCGCATTCAATGATTGCTACAATGGCTAAAATTTTTTGACGGTATTTTTTGTGAATAATATAAACACACTTAGCGAATTTTTGTTAGAAGCGGGTACACAATTTAGAATTTTTGATATGGGACGCCGAGTTCAAAAAATATCACACCAACAATTTTTTGAATTTGAACAAGCGGCTTTGCCCTACCCATACCCGATCCAACAACACGCATTACTGGCGGTATTATTTTGGAATAAAACAGCAAACGACACTCACTACGTGTGGTTTTTGAAATTACCACTTGACGAAAAAGGCTTGTTGATTCAGGGCGCTCGTAATCAATTTTTAGAATTGGTTGTCAATGCACTAGGAAGTAATTTAGAGCAGCAGCCGGATAAAGAACAACAATCAGCGCTTAATAACAACCCATTAATCTTCAAGCCTTCGGAACAAAAACTCGCCGCGTTTACTAGCCAATCTCGTTTAGCGATGCAATTACCACCAAGCCAGTTTATGGCGGATGCGTTAAGATTTATTAATGATGAAAATCATTTTGAACAATGGCAACACATTGGTTTTCAAGGTTTAGCTGATATTGCAACGCGCATTGAGCAAAATGACAATCTCACTCAAATTTGTCACGCAATAGAGCAGTTACCCCCACAGCCTTTTTGCGCCCTATGTTGCTGCTTAGAAAATATAGCGATAGAAACTACACTTGCTCAAGTGCTGCTTAATAAACTTAAAGTCGCCTTGCAAGAGAATAACGCTGTTATTGCGCTTCATGCCCTGCGTGCGCTATCACACAGTAAAGGTCGAGGCTTTCAAGAACAAGCACTAACCCTAGCGTTAAACAGTAACTTAGTCAGCAGTAATCTAGATTTTTCGGTCATGATCGCTGGCCGTTACTGGCAAGTATTGGACTCAACAATCGCTGCGGTTAAATTTTTAGAGTTTGTAGCCAAATCACCGAATGAGCAAGATGTTTTCAATCAGCTCTTTAGTGATTTAGTCGCCATCCCGGTTACTCGAACCCATTTTTTAAACGCATTACGTCATCCAGAACGTAGTGATGCACTAGCCAATGCTATTGCCAAACTGATTGGCGGTTAACGAATGTCATTATATGAGATAATTGCTTTATTAATACTTTGTTTGGTAATGTGGCTTTTTTGGCAAACACGCTCCATGGCTGAATTAGCCAAAGCAAGCGCCGATCAACATTGTGACAAACTGAACTTACAATTATTAGCGCTGGGCAGGATCAAATTAAAGCCATCACGTAACGGCAATGGTCACTTTTGTTGGCGAGCAACCTATCAATTTGAATTTAGTAGTGATGGTGAAAGTTTTTACTTGGGATATATTATCATTAATGGTAATCAAGTGATAAAAATAGAAACGCCAGCCTATCGCGTTGCTGATTAATAAATTTTAGGCAAGAAAAAGGGTATAGCGATTAACGTTATACCCTCATTAGTTGTACAGCATCCAGCAATAGAATTTGTACGTAGCATCCTTTGCTCAGTCACTCCCTAGACTTCTCCAAAACGCTGATTCCTTCAGCTGGTCCACCATTGACAATCCGTTGCCATATCCATATTTGCTTATATCTAAAGCTTGTCCTTATACTATCCTTAGCGGTTAGTTTATCCTTAACTAACATCAACACATCCTGTGTTGCTCCTTCATACTATCCTTAGCTGCTAGTTTATCCTTAACTAACATCAACACATCCTGTGTTTATCCTTTTCGCTATCCGTAGCTTACTCATCATCCTGATAAGAAAAATCAACATCCTGTTAATTTTATTGGGCTATCAATTAAGGGGTCAATCTCAAATAGTAATCCCACTTTCAATTATATCCCTATAATTACAGCACAGAGTCGTTGTTATCATCCTGATAAATCAACTTCCCTTTCCATGGTTTAAATAATATCTTTTGTACAATTTTAAACAAGTTGTAAATAAAAATTACTTTATTCCAATCTTAGCCAGAAGTTATACATAAAACATAACCAATTAATTATCATATAGTTAAAAAAACGCATTACTCAACCACTCCCAATAACACGCAAACATCTCACAACCATGTGAGAGATCTCGCACACACACAGAGTACATTAACGAAGTTTTGTAAATTCCCTATATTTTCAAAGTAACACCATCAAACTTAACCTAGCCCCAATCAGACGATTGACAATGCATTATAATCTGCCTCAGTCGTTGTAACCCTTTTCCCTGATTGACTGTTTTCCACGCGATAACCGTATCGATTGATTGCCTGCCATCCGCCATGTCCACCTCAACTAACTTACCAGCATTGATGTACGGCTCGATGCGTTTAAGCGGTAAAAATCCAACACCGATCCCAGCAACAATCGCCTGAATTTTATGTGCGACCGAATCAACAAAAAAGTGCCTGCTTTGTTCAATCACATTACTTGACCAAGGAACTTCATGTTGCGCTGAATCATGGACTACAACAGTGCGATAATCTTTAATGTCATTTTTGTTAATCGGTTGAGCCGCACTGGCTAGTTCATGGCCCATAGGCACGACAAACACATTACTTAAGCGAATGAATTTGCTTGACCTAATTCCCTGCTGGTTGGGGATTGGTGCTGAAGCACCGATCAATAAATCGACCCGGCCATCAGTTAACGCTTCCCATCCACCATTCATCACTTCTTCACAGAGATCCACTTCAACATTAGGGTGCTCATTCAAAAATAGCGCTAAAGGTTCGAGTAAACATTCAATATCGATGATGGAATCAAAAGCGATACGAATTTTAGGTTCCCAACCATGAGAGATCGTTTGGGTTTGCTCGGTGATTTTACTCATCGCAGCAAGTACTTTTCGCCCCTCTACCAACAGATGACGCCCTGCTGGTGTTAATACAGATCGCCGACCTTGCCGCACAAAAAGGGTGACTGACAACTGCTGTTCGAGCTTTTGTACAACATATGAAAGTGCTGATGGCACCTTATTTAATTGCTCCGCAGCCGCAGCAAAACTACCACGACTATCGATAGCATCGAGTACTAGCAATGCTTCTATGGTGATTGGAGAACTGTGCATATTATACCCCCTTTCAACTATTCAAATAATTTGAATATATTAAACAAAAAATAGGGGTTATTACAACTAGGGCCAATCAATACAATAACCTCACATCAATGAATACATCAAAACAACCAAAGAGAACACAACATGAATACATCAATAATTAAGAACATTTTAACATCTGACAATAACAATTCAGCATTACCACTACGCTTAATTGCCGGGATAATTTTTACTGCTCATGGCAGTCAAAAGCTATTCGCTTGGTTTGGCGGTTACGGGCTAGAAGCCACGGGCCAATGGATGGAATCAATTGGTCTAACACCAGGATATTTGATGGCATTAATAGCTGGTGGCACTGAGTTTTTTGGTGGCTTGTTACTACTCGCAGGACTACTTACTCGACCAACCTCATTAGCTTTAGCCATTATCATGATAGTCGCTATCTTTAGTACCCACATCGACAACGGGTTATTTATGAGTAATAACGGTTATGAGTTCGCGCTGGCATTATTAGCCATAACGATCGCCTTACTACTACAGGGTGGTGGTAAATACTCAATCGATAATATCCTTTCAAATAAATTGAAGTAATCAATTAAATCGAGCCTTATTTGGCGCCAAACAAGGAGATATCACCATGATCAAGCATTACCCTTTTCAACAACTCGGAAAAACAGACCATCATTGGTTAAAAGCCAATTATCATTTCAGCTTTGCACACTATTACAATCCACGCAGAATGGGTTTTGGTACTTTGAGAGTGATTAATGATGATTGGGTCGCACCTAATAGTGGCTTTCCCGCTCACCCCCATAAAAATATGGAAATTATTACTTTTGTCCGTTCAGGTGAAGTAGCCCATCAAGATAGCAAAGGCAATAAAGGCATAACAACATCAGGAGAAGTACAAGTGATGAGCACAGGTACCGGGATCACTCATTCTGAATACAACTTAAGTAAAGAGCCATTAACATTATTTCAAGTTTGGATTGAACCTAACCAACATAATGTAACCCCAAGATGGGATAGTAAAAAATTTCCGCAACAGCACAGCCATGATGAATTACCTTTGTTGGTATCAGGCTTTGACGAAGATAAAAACAAGGCATTATTTATCCACCAACAGGCACGGATCTTTGGGGGGAAATTAAAGCAAGGTACACAAATAAATCATCTTATTCATCATCAAGCCTATGTTTTATCATCACAGGGGCAGTTTGAGATAATCGATAACCAACAAAGTATTATCATGAAAAAAGGTGATGGCGCTGAAATAATTCAGCAAAAAAACATTACAATTAATGCATTAACTGACACGGAAATTATCATTATTGATGCACCACGATGAAATGAAACCATAACAAAACTCATCGACATCCCACGACATATCAGTTAATTTATTTATTCCTGTTGCTGTATTAGGTTACTAATAAACGGAGAATTAAATTGAAAAATATAGCTATCAAACTTAGTGCCATCGCGATCACGATGGCCTTAACCGGTTGTTCAGACAACAAGATAGATGATTCAGATCGCCCGCTTTATTCTGCACAAATACGCTATACCAGTTATGGCGTACCTCATATTACTGCAGATAATTATGGCAGTTTAGGTTACGGCATTGCATTTGCGCACGCGAAAGATAATATGTGCACATTGTCAGAGCAAATGATGAAATTTAAAGGCCTAAAGTCTCTTTTCCTAGGTCCTGGGATTAATAATGCCAATGTTGCCAGTGATATGGGCTATAAAGCGTTAGATATTATGTCGCAAGCAGAGCAAGCATGGAACGGTATTACCCAGCAAGCCCGCGATATATTAATAGGTTACGCCCAAGGCTTTAATGACTCTCTGGCCCAACGTGGTTCAGCAGATAATTACCCAACACCTTGTGTAGGTGCCACTTGGGTTGCACCAATTACTGGGCAAGACTTACTGGCATATACCATCGATATCTCCCTGCTGGCCAGTGGCCGCCGACTAGCGCCCGCGATAGCCGCAGCTAATCCACCAGTGATGACGCAAAAGAAACCCAAAGTGCAAAGTCAGTATGCCAAGCTGAATGTTCAATTAGATCCTGATCTAGTCCTAATAAATAGTGGCATAGGTAGTAATGGCTGGGGAATTGGTGCCACACGTTCCGAGTCTGGTCATCCATTGTTACTGGCTAACCCACACTTCCCTTGGGATGGAGAACTTCGTTTTTTTGAAAATCATTTAGTGATCCCTGGCAAATTAGATGTCACAGGCGTTACATTTATCGGTTTACCTGGCGTATTGGTTGGTTTTAATAACGATGTCGCATGGACTCATACTGTCTCGCAAGCCAAGCATTTTACCCTGTATCAATTATCACTCGATCCTACCGATCCCACACGCTATATCTATGATGGTGAGTCTGTAGCGATGACAACCAGAGAAATCTCGGTTGAGGTCAATACTGGCGACGGTAAAACAACCAAAATTCCAAAAACCATTTATTTTTCACATTTTGGTCCAGTGATTGATATGAGTAGTATTAGTCCATTATTAGGTTGGACGCATACCAGTGCTATTACCTATCGAGATGCTAATAGTGGTAATAACCAAGTCTTGGATCAGTGGTTAGCTATCAACAAAGCCAAAAGCAGCCAAGAAGTCGTCGCTCGTTTAACCGAAATTCAAGGCAACCCATGGGCTAATACCGTGATGATAGATAAGTCAGGTAATACAACGTATATAGATGCGACCAATGTACCAGCATTTAGTGCGGCGACCGAAAGTTACCTCAAAATAGCAGTGACCAAACAACCGGGATCTTCACTGTGGTTAAATGGTGGCGGTTCTCTTCTTTTACCTGGTCATACTTCGGTACATCAATGGCAAGAGTTTGAATCAGATGTGACACCGGGTTTACGCTCAGTAACGACCGCGCCGCAATTGGTACGTGATGATTATGTCTTTAATGCCAATAGTAGTCATTGGTTAACCAACCTAGATCACCTGCTTGAAGGATATAGCATTGTTTATGGCCCTGAACGCACCGAACGAAGTGCCCGTACCCGTCATAACGCCCAATTAATTTCAAACATCTCTGGCCAAGGTGTCGCAGGCGCTGACAACCTATTTTCATTACAGGAACTACGGGATACGATTGTTGATAATCGCTCGTTGTTCTCAGAAAAACTTCGCGCTCAATTAGTAACTCTATGCCAACAGCAACCAATGGTTGAACTTGGCGAGCAAAGTATCGATTTGACCATAGCTTGCACTGTCCTCAATAACTGGGATGGCCGCTATAATTTAGCCAGCAAGGGAGCACATTTAATGCGTGAATTCTTACAGTCCTATCGCTCGCCAAGCCATAACGCACTAGCACCAACATTATTTAGCACCCCATTTAATGCTAACAATGGGGCAACCACCCCTGCTGACTTAAACCCTGTTAATGCTCTGACGGCTTTAGCAAAAGCGGTTGTTCGTTTAACCACCGCAGGTATTGCGCTAGACAGTAAACTTGGCGATATTCAATATGTACTAAAAGGTGACAACAAAATTCCGATTGCCGGAGGCTATAGCTTCGAAGGGGTGATGAATATGGCTGAAACCGCGAGACCATCACGTAGCACCTCGATCTTTGTGACGTTAGAAATCGGTGAAAAACAAATCGGAACACAGCTATCTTTACTTAATGGCGAGTCGGCTTATCGGGTTAACTACGGTACCAGTTTTGCGATGGCATTAGAAATGACACCACAGGGACCACAAGCTCAAGCCATACTAACCTTTAGTCAATCACACGATCCGCAGTCAGCGCATTATTCAGATCAAACTAAAATGTATTCCGACAAAACCTGGCGCCCAGTGATATTCACAGAATCAGATATTATTGCCGACTTGAAAGAGACAGTGCTCGTGGCTAAATAGCCAGAGTGCTGGATAAGAGTTTAGTAACTAACCTGAGCTCGGGATAAGAAACTTGATACAAAGCTCTTTACCCCGAGTTCAGGTTAACTAAGCGTAAAAGCCCGTCACACTATGTGACGGGCTTTGAACATAAGCAAGCGGTGATATCAATCAACGTCCAAATATTAAAGAGCGTTTATATCGGTGATTGGAGTAACATTTTCCTTGCCGTCGGTAATCCGTTTAAGAATTTTTTTGGCACCTTGTATGTATTTTTCGGGAACCGCTTTCTGTAACGATTGATCGATGGTGATCGTGTCCATCATATTCCATTTTTCGATACGCGGATCAGTGGCTTTGGCAACACCCAAACTAATCGGGCCAAACCCAGACATATTAAACTTCAAATAATAAGTCTTGCCTGGCTTTAAGTCACCTTTTGCAACTCCCCAAGATCCCTGCATATAAACCATGAAAGTATGAATTCCAGGCTCCACTGGATATTGCAACAACTTGCCAGAACTCAATGTGCCAATAAACTTATCACCATCCCATGCTTCAACTTCGGCACCATCCCCCAAAAAGATGCTGCGCCGTACAATATTCACCATCGATTTATCTGATGCGACAACTGTTTCAAATTGAACGTCCTTCATCTTACCAAGACCCGCACAGCCAGTAAGACCAAGCACGACCAACAACATTACAATAATATTTATCTGTTTGAACATATTAACTTCCTGTTTATATATAATTTAATCATTATCTCTTCGCTTTACCAGCTTCTAAAATTGGTAAACCAGCCTCCGTAGGAATATAAATTCGCTCACCATTCCCCTCATGTAGACCTTTAATCCATAAATACCGTAAGTAGGCTTCATTATTTTTCAATGAATCACCAATAATACGATTAGCTTCAGCTGCTGCCTTGGCATGCTCAATCTCTGCGAGTCCATCGGACTTTGCTTTGACTATATTTGCCTTTCCTTCAGCTTCAGCAAGGGTGACTCTTGCTTTAGCCTGCATCAAGGCAGCCTGTTCTCGTGCTTTTGCATCTTCGATTAAAATTTGCTTAGACCATTTAGCCTCTTTTAAGGCTGCTTGACCATTTAATTCCATTCTGTAAACATTATATTGTGGCCAGCCCCATAGCGCCAAAACAATCGCTATAATAAAAGCTACAGTCAAAAAAGCTAAAGAACCTAAAGCTAATGCTTGTCTGTTTTTGTACATTTATGTCTCCGTTTTATGTCTAACGAGGCAACCTCTGTAAATCATCTGGCTTTTTGCCTTATATGGTTAAGTTTACGACTTTACCATATAAAAATAATTATCTAATTTTATATCACCGATCAACGAGGAACGAGGAACATTGTTTACTTATCATTTTTCATGCTAGCTGGTGGATTTGGTTATTTCTGAGAACATAACAAGTCATAAAATTATTAACTCAAATTTATTATTTATACCAATTTGATTGAGAAATAGCCCGCTATTGGGATTGAAAGCAACGCAATATTCGTTAATTTTAACCAGCACAAGTGAGCAATAACTTTGTCAGATTGGTATTAGTCATATTTTTGAAATTAAATGTCTCCATCATTCAGATATTTTTCCTATACTCACAAAATGCATAAAAAATATTAAATGAAAAACAATGGAAAATTTGAGAATAAAATGAATTAAGAGAGAGAACTAGAATGCAAAAAGCCCGATAATTCTTCAATTATCGGGCTTTTCTAAATAGTGGCGGAGAGATAGGGATTTGAACCCTAGATGGGCTATAAACCCATGCCGGTTTTCAAGACCGGTGCATTCGACCACTCTGCCATCTCTCCAGCGCCGTGAATAGTACGGACTAATGGAGTTGTTGTAAAGCGCTGTTTAACGAAATTTATTCAGTTGCACAAAATTAAATCAAACTTATAACCAACGACGGGCTTGTTGACAGTAATCGGTGTATTGTTGACCAAATAATTGCTCTAATTTTTCTTCTTCTGGCTTTATCTGTAGTCGATTAATGGTATAGACAAAAACATACAACAGTAACAACGATGATAATGCGCCTAAATAAGTAATCCACCCCAACAAAATAAGCAACATACCCAAATACATTGGGTTACGGCTATACTTGTACAATCCAGATGTCACTAAAGCAGAGGCATCTAATGACAATGGATTAATAGTCGTTTTGGCCCGTACAAAGCCAATCACCGAATAAACATCAATAAAGAACCCTATCGCCATAAACAAACCAGCGATTAACCATTGACTATCATTCACAAATAACAAAATCGGCATAATATCAGCCACAAGGTACATTAAGGCGGCAAATAATAGCCCCCAAATTGGCGGTGGGATTTTGTGTTCTAATTTAGATAGCATCTATATTTCCTAAGGGGCTAAAGTGTAACGCTGCCAACTACCGTCGACTTGCGTAAAGCAGTAGCGGTCGTGTAGGCGATCGGAACGTCCTTGCCACAATTCTATTTGTTGAGGTTTAACCCGAAAACCGCCCCAAAAAGGCGGCAACGGAATTTCTTGCCCGGCGTATTGCGCCTCTAATTCTTTCACTTTTTGTGCCAACTCAGAGCGGTCACCAATTTTTTGGCTTTGATCAGAGGCCCAGGCGCCAATTTGGCTACCACGGGGTCGCGAATGAAAATAGGCTAACGACTCCTGCTCACTGACTCTTTCTATCGGGCCTTCTATGCGTGCTTGTCGCTGTAAAATATTCCAATGAAACACTATTGCGGCCTGAGGGTTTTGCGCTAATTCCTCCCCCTTACGACTATTGTAGTTAGTAAAAAACACAAAACCATCTTGATCAAATGATTTTAATAACACCACTCTGGCCGACGGTTTGCCATCGCTAGTGGCTGTCGCCACGATCATCGATTCAGGCAAAATAATACCACTGTCTTTCGCTTGCTCAAACCATTGACCAAACATAGCTATGGGATTGTCTAGTACTTCAACGTTAATATTTGAACCGGTGACTCCTTGTCCTGCGGTAAACAAACAACGTAACTTATTTATAAATGACATTTTTTCTCACTAATATAGGTCTAATTCTAAAAATTATGGCGCAAAGTATACCGTTTACGAAGCACCTTTGGCTAATATCGCTGCCAAGCCGCTGCTGCGCTCGGTCAGGCTTTTAGTCGCTTGTTGCAGTACTTTAATCGGTGAAAATAAATCATAACGGTGTTTGGCGCGAGTGATCCCGGTATAGATCAATTCTTTGGTCAGTAATGGCGTCCAATGATTGGGTAATACCATCACGACATGATTAAATTCAGACCCTTGCGACTTATGTATTGTCATCGCGTACACGGTATCGACTTTCGGTAAGCGACT
>JABSRU010000030.1 GCA_013214965.1 Gammaproteobacteria bacterium | reverse complement strand
ATGGAGCGACTTAGGAGGCTCGAACTCCTGACCTGAACCTTGGCAAGGTTCCGCTCTACCAGCTGAGCTAAAGTCGCGTCTTTTAAAGCAATCTCTATTTGACTAGAGGTTATCGTTTTAACAACTTCTGGTAAGTCGTTGTCTCATCCGATGCAGCGCATTCTAATGATTTATGAAGGCGAGTCAACAGTGTTTTTTATCTTTTTGTTTCACTTGAGCAAATAACACGCTAAAAGCTCAACATTACCTCGATATGTCGAATTAATATGCCACTTTTATGATTGTGAGTTCTTAATTGAGACCACCGCTGAGTATAAATAAGTAAGCATCGACGTAATCGTTAAAACAGTGGCAATATAAAGCAAACCATAGCCAATATTAATCACCGTTTCGTTATAACGTGATAATAGAGCTATTAACGCCAGCATTTGAGTCGCCGCTTTAATTTTTCCCCATATCGACACCGCGACGGTATCTCGCAAATTCAATTCAGCCATCCATTCTCGTAATGCACTAATAATGATTTCACGACCAATCATAATAGCAGCGGGTACAGTTACCCAGATGGTTTGATAATCCTGAGTAATTAATAATAACGCACAAGCTACCATCACCTTATCGGCGACCGGATCAAGGAAAGCACCAAATTTTGTCGTTTGATTTAACTTTCGCGCTAAATACCCATCAAGGATATCGGTACCAGCGGCAAACCAAAAAACAAAAGCAGCGAGCAAGTAGTTAAATTCAATAGGTAAGTAAAAAGAGATGAGGAAAACGGGGATGAGGAAAACCCGCAGAAAAGTAAGCATATTAGGAACAGTTAAAAGCATTATGATACAAATTTATAATAGATTTGCCCATATGTTGCACCAAACCCCCCACTATTTCAATTACGAAATGACGAATTATTTAATTGTAGCTCAATTGACTACTCGTTTAATGCATCAAAGATAGTCTGTGCCAACTTTTTACTGATCCCTGGCACTTTAGCAATCTCATCGACACTCGCCTGTTTGAGCGGGATTAGTCCGCCCATATACTTAATCAGCATTTGGCGTTTTTTAGGCCCAACGCCATTAATACTTTCCAGAGTCGAGGTCTTTTTTGCTTTGTCGCGCCGAGCACGATGACCGGTAATCGCAAAACGGTGTGATTCATCGCGAATATGCTGGATTAAATGTAAGGCGGGAGAGTCGTTAGGCAGGGAGATAATTTCGCGGCCACTGCCGACAAATAATGTTTCTAATCCGGCTTTACGCCCCTCACCCTTTGCAACGCCAATCAACAACGGCATTTTAGGCAGCGAGGGGCGATATACATCCATCACGGCTTCAGCTTGGGTTAATTGCCCTTTACCACCGTCAATAAATAAAATATCAGGGATTAGATCCGCCTCAATCGCTTTAGCAAAGCGCCGAGTCAACGCTTGCTTTATCGCCGCATAATCATCACCGCCGGTTATCCCTTCAATATTAAATTTTCGATATTGCGCTTTTGCGGGTCCTTCGCGGTCAAAGACTACACAGGAGGCCACAGTGTGCTGCCCCATGGTGTGAGAAATATCAAAACACTCCATGCGATGAATTTTACTGCCTAAATCTAATGCTTGTTCTAAAGCGGTGATACGCTGCAACACCGTGCCCTTTTGCGCGAGTTTGCTATCAACGCCTATCTGAGCATTTTTATTAGCCATTTGTACTAATTTAGCCCGCTCAGCACGGGTATTACGGTGCAATGACACCCCATAACCCGCTTGTTGTGTCAGCACTTGTTCGATTAAATCGTGTTCTAAAAACTCACAGTCGTGTAATATTTGTCTCGGTATTTGACGTCCTGAGGCGCTGTTTAGATAAAATTGCATCACAAAGGCAACATACAATTCACTAACATCAGTATCTTTAGGTGTTTTAGGATAATAGCTACGGCTTCCTAGCACCTTACCATTGCGAATAAACAAAAGATGAAAGCAAGCAATACCATGGTGATAGCAAAACCCCAACACATCAATGTCACTTTGATCCGAATTGATCCATTGCTGTTCTTGCACTTTACGTAATGCCGTTAATTGGTCGCGGTATCTAGCGGCATTTTCAAAATCGAGTTTAACACTCGCTTGCTCCATGTTTTCCACCACACGCCCTAACACTTGCTGACTTTCACCGGATAAAAACAATGCTGCTAATTTAACTTCGTTGCCATAGTCATCATCGCTAACTTTACCGACACAAGGGGCTAAGCACCGATCCAGTTGATGCTGCAAGCAGGGGCGACTGCGATTACGGTAGTAGCTATCGTCACATTGACGTACTTGGAAGATCTTTTGCATTAAATGCAAACTTTCGCGCACCGCGCCACTGTTAGGGTACGGACCAAAGTATTTACCTTTGCGCTTTTTGGCCCCACGATGAATACTAATTTGCGGGTGTTTGTGTTCTGAGATAAAGATAAAAGGATAAGACTTATCATCTCTGAGCAACACATTGTATTTGGGCATGTGATGCTTAATCAGATCATTTTCAAGGATCAAAGCTTCCGTCTCAGTGGCGGTCACGATTACTTTAATATCAGCAATTTTTGCCACCAAGGCACGAGTTTTCCCTTGGGGGATATTGGCTCGGAAATAACTGGCGAGACGTTTTTTTAGTTGTTTAGCTTTGCCCACATAAATAACCTGGCTATCAGCATCAAGCATCTGATAGACACCAGGATTAGTGGTTACATTCTTTAAGAAAAATTGACTATCGAACACCAATTGCTTATAACTTTTCAGTGTCTAAAATACCGTGACGAATCGCTAAATGAGTCAACTCAACATCGCCACTAACGTCTAACTTATTAAACAAACGATAACGATAAGAATTAACGGTTTTAGGGCTTAAACTTAACTGTTCAGAAATATCGGTCACTTTCTGCCCGGTGGTTATCATCATCATGATTTGTAATTCACGCTCTGACAATGCTTGAAATGGATTATCCTCAGCCGGTTTAAACTGACTTAACGCCATTTGTTGTGCAATTTCAGGTGATAAATAACGTTGGCCTGATTTAACCTGACGAATCGCGTTGATCATTTCCATCGGCGCAGCCCCTTTCGTTAAATATCCCGCGGCACCGGCCTGCATTACTTTCGTCGGATAAGGCTCTTCATTATGAATACTAATAACAATGATTTTTACATCAGGCTTGTTACGCAATATGCGTCGAGTGGCTTCAATACCGCCAATGCCTGGCATGTTCATATCCATCAAGACAATATCGGTTTCATTACCTCTACACCATTGTACCGCCATTTCCCCAGACGCAGCTTCGCCAACTACTTTGATACCGCGAACATCCTCCAGTAAGCGTTTAATGCCAGTACGAACTAATTCATGATCGTCGACCAAAAAAACATTTATCACGTTTAACTCCAAATTTAATTAACATTCAATGACCTAGAATTCCAATTAAACTACTTAATTCAATAAGTAATAAAAAAAAATTAACATAAGGATTGATTTTACAATGAAATGGTCTAGTGCATAAAGCACTTTATGCTTAAATTTGTTTTTTTAATTAAAAATGACACTTTCAAATAAAATAATTTGCCATTAAGAAGCGCTAAGACAAAAGAATCAATAATAAAACACAAGCAAGTCTTAAAGGTCAAATTAACTTTTAAATAGCCAAAAAACTTTAAATATTATCGTTTTATATTAACATTCAGCTTTTAAAAGCCAATAACAAGAGGCCCAAATGAGTAACAAAATAAATTTTTGGGGAAGAAAGCTGTTATTAATATCGTCGATATTTTCGATCGCAACTTTTACCGAAGCAAAAACTGTTAATTTAAAACTATTAGTCATCGCCTCTGGCACTGCTGAGCAAGATTCAGGTTTAGATTATATAGATGATATACTCGATGATATGGGTGTTCCTTATGATGTGTTAGATGCCAGTCAAACAGCATTAACCAAGGATATGCTGATTACCGATAATAAAGGGAATTATAACGGCATTATCCTAACTGATACGTTCATGCATTATGAAGGTCCTAATAATTATCAAGATTCAGCATTAACCCTGCAAGAATGGAAATTACTTCATCAGTATGAACGTGATTTTAATGTCAGAGAATCTGTTATTTCTGGCTACCCTGTCTCGGGGGAATATTATCGTCAAAATTACGATTTAGATTATGGAATGGATCTAACAACACTGGTCGAAGGCACCTCCTTTTCTGCTGACTGGCAAGTTCCGGTAGGGCAAGGTGAGTTTTATGAATACGTTAACAAGCAAACGCCATTAGCGATTAATGACTATGCAGTTGCGGTTGACCCAAGTAATGATCCTCAAGGTCCAGTGGTTGTCCCGTTATTAAAAGACAGTGCCACGAACAAGACCATGATATCTGAAATAACCTACCCTGATGGCCGAAAGGTTCTTTTATCAACCATTGCTAATGCAAGTTATTTATTATATTCACAAATTTTAAATTATGAATTTGTAAATTACGCGACTCAAGGGGTCTTTATTGGTGGCAGGAAAATTTATTTAGCCGCTCATGTTGATGACTTATTTGCCGCCGATGCACTTTGGGATCCAGTAACCAATGAAAACCATATCAGTAATGAGTATCGCAATTCAGCCGCTAGCATTCACAATACAGCTTTATCTCAATATTTATTTACTCAACAGCACCCTAATTTTTCTGGTTTCAAATTAGATTTTGCCTTTAATGGGGGTTACGCAACATTACCAACTAATCGACAAGTATCAATCGGTGCAACTAACGATACCTATTTATCAACAAGAACACCGCACCATACTCACGTTCAACGTCGTATTGCTAAAGTTAAGCACAGTCGGTTTGCCAAACGCCGCGCCTTATTTAATTTTGATGTCGAAAAAGACACCACGGTCGTTCAAGCCATTTTGAAATTGGTGACGAAAAAAAAATGGTATGGCTTCTTTTTCAGAGGCCGCGGTAAAATTTGTCTCACAAACAAGACGTGGGACAGTAATGCAACATGGTACCGTAAAGATGCTATATCAAATTGGCGTCATCCTGGCGGCGATTTTAAAAAAAATCATTGTGTCAACTATCAAGAACAGTGGGGGTCTATCACCGCAGATATCACACCTCTTGTTAATCATTGGCAAACAACTAACGCCACTAAATTAGGGTTAATTTTTATTGGCACTAATAATATCACGACTAAAATTTTTACCAGTGAAGCTGGTTCTCGACGACAGCCTAAACTTGACGTGCACTACATGGGAAGTGAAGATGATTTAGTTACCGCAATTCTTGAGACAAAAAATCAGTTTCGCTTTTTAAACCACACCTTAACTCATCGTGATATGTATACCAGTTCTGGAGCAACTTATGCCATTGCGAAGCATGAAATAGCAGAAAACTTACGTGTATGGCAACAAATGGACTTACCTGGTTTTGAAATAGGTGCTCAAACTCTGGTCACTGGTAATCATTCAGGGTTAGAAGATACTGAAAGTTCAAATGTTCCATCACCCGTGTATATTCCGTACCCACAAGGTCGTAACCTTGACTTAATGGATGTTATTGAAGATCTTGGCATCAAGTACATGGCTTCTGATACTTCGCAAGTTAATCAGGACCAAGTCGCTTATATCCCTAATACCAGTATATTAATGTTACCACGTTACCCGACTTCGGTCTTTTATAACGTGACAACGCCTGAGGCCTTAACTGACGAATATAATTATATTTATCATGAGTCATTTATTGAACGAGGCATTGACCCTTGTGTTGATCCGGCCGCCATTTGTCAGCCATTAACTTATCAACAAATTCTTGAACAACAAGCAATAAACGCGGTTCGTCATATGTTGTCATATAAGTCATATCCTCATTATTTCCATATCTCGAATTTGAAAAATTACCGTGATGGTGCAACGCTGCAATTCGATTGGTTAAATGCGGTAGCCGAACGCTATAACATGTTTATTGATCTGCCAGTCAAAAATCTAGATTTTTATGATATTGGTGAACTCAGTAAGAACAAACTGGCCTCAAAATCCGCGAATGTTCGAGGCTTTTGGAATCGAGATAATAATACGGTGACCATAACAGCCGATGATAATGTAAGTGCTCAAATCACAGGCATTAAAGATGGTGAAATTTATGGTGGTCAAAACATCATTCAAACCGATGTCGGTCGCTATCAAAATGTCCTAACCGTTGATCGCCGACTCCACTAATAAATAGGTACAAAGGTAAAACAAAAGTCCGTTGAGCAATTACTGAACGGACTTTTTACCCTGTAATACTAACGACAGCCATAAATTCATTAAAATCCCAATAAAAACAGACCTTATATATTGCAGTAATTGTTGCAACATAATAGGATAAGTCACGCTCAAAATATAGGATCCACAATGCTTAAATTCTTTTCTCGTTTCGCGATAGTAATGACCTTACTATGCTCTGGTAGCCTCTATGCCGCTTCAGGTCATATTAGTGATAATATTTACATCTTTTTCCACAGTGGCCCTGGCACCAATTTCAAAATTTTAGGTAGCTTAACCGCTGGTACGCCAATTGAAATTCTTAAACAATCTGACGACGGTCAATTTAATAAAATTAAAGATCCTAAAGGCCGTACTGGCTGGGTTAAGTCATCTTTTACCTCATCAAAAAACAGTTTAAGGGTACGTTATGACAATTTACAAGATAAGCTTAGCGCTATCGAGCAACAAGCAAGCTCTTCGTCTAATAGTTTAGAGCAAGCATTAGCAAAAGTCGCAAATTTAGAGCAGTCTCTAAAACAATCAAGCGATGAATTAATACAAGCCAAAAATTCAGAGCGTTTAGCGTTATCGAAACTCGAAGGTGAAGATGCTCATATCAGAATGCAATGGTTGATTAATGGTGGTGTGCTGGTCGGCTTTAGTATTTTATTTGGTATCGCATTAACCTTTTTACCAAAAAAGAAAAAGAAAAGTAGTGGCAATTGGTCATAAATTTATCAAAAGGAAAGCTGCTCGCTTTCCTTTTTCATGAAAAATTGATTTTAATGATTCCTAAATAACCAAATTTGGTATTTAATAGCTATATATAAACAGTAATAGTGAGCTATGGACCAGCCTGAATGACAATACCTATTTTAATTTGTGATGATTCCAGTTTTGCCAGAAAACAAATGGTACGTGCCCTTCCCGACAATTGGGATGTTTGCATCTCCTTTGCCGAAAATGGCGAAGAAGCAATTACGGCGATAAAAGCGGGTAAAGCCGACATCCTCTTTCTCGACCTCAATATGCCAGTGCTCGACGGTTATGGCACCCTTAAAATCATTTCAGAACAAGACTTACCCACCTTAACCATTGTGGTCTCTGGGGATATTCAACCTGAGGCTCATAAACGTGTTAAAGCATATGGTGCTTTAGATTTCATTAAGAAACCAACCAGTAAAAGCAAAGTTAAAGAAATTCTTCGTAATTACGGTGTGCTGCGAGATGAAGACCTTATTGCCAACGAAATCCTCAATGAGATAAAAATTGAGGACGATGACTCCCGATTACGTGTTTCGGAGGACAAATTACTCCATCTAGACCCTTATCAAGAAGTCGCTAACGTGGCAATGGGTCGAGCTGGTGACTTATTAGCCCGAGTACTAGGGGTTAAGGTTCAATTACCGATCCCAAATGTCAATATTTTAGCCAGTAGTGAACTGCACATGATGCTAAAAGCAACCGAGGAAAACCAAGGGATATCTGCGGTCTGCCAAGGATTTATTGGTTCAGGGATTTCAGGAGAAGCGTTAATCTTGTTTTATGATTCGTCATTAGATGAGTTAGCAAAATTAATGAAGTACGAGGGTGAAGTCAATGACGCAGCCGAACGCGAAATGTTGGTTGATTTATCTAACATATTAATCGGCGCGTTTTTGAAAGGGATTTCAGATCAACTGGATTTATCCTTTAGTCAGTCCCATCCGGAATTATTAGGATTACACCGTAATGTTAATGATATTATCAATTCAGAAGTTAGAAATTGGCAAGAGATCTTAGCGATCGAAATTAACTACGTTATCGAAGACCATGACTTTAAATGTGATTTATTAATATTAATTACTCAACAATCATTAAAAACCTTCAATAACAAAATTATTTACTTGCTGGACGAGAAATGACATGAGCGGATCAAACTTTAAAGAATTTCATTGGATGGCTAGCCTAATTAATAACATTGATGCCGGCATGGTTGTTATCGATAACGATTACAACATAAAAATCTGGAATGGATTTATGGAGCATCATAGTAATATCGATGCCAGTGATGCTAAAAATAAAAATATTTTTGAACTGTTCCCTCAGTTACCAAAAAAATGGTTTCAACGGAAAATTGAATCAGTAAAAACAATTCAAAACCAATCGTTTATCACCTGGGAACAACGGGATTATTTGTTCCCATTTAAAAACTACCGCCCGATCACCGGCCGCGTGGAATTTATGTATCAAAACATCACCATTATTCCTTTAATGTCATTAACCGGCGTAGTCGAACAAATTAGTTTAATTATTTACGATGTCACGGATATGGCGACTAATCGAATTGCCTTACAGCAAGCGAACCAGCGTATAAAGCAATTAGAGCAAGGATAACCTTGCTTTTTTATGGCAATTAATTCAGGATCAGCCCAAATTGCTATTGGATCGACACTATGAAACTACTTAATCGAATTTCCCTCGTTATTACCCCACAACAACCGATGTTAGATTGGATCACCACCTTTACTAATGAAGAGCTACCAAGCCTCATTGAGTTCCAGAGTGAATCAAGTAGTTATTTACTAGATGAACCAGAAAATGAACTGCCAATTGACGTCTTAATCACTGAAATTATTAGCCAACATTATTTAACCATTTGGCAAAGTGAATTAAGTGTCTGGGATGAATTTTTAGATCATGCGCCAACTCAACCAAACCTTAACCTATTTTTACAATGGTTTAATGTTCAATTATCAGGATTAACGTTCGATTTAGCCCAGGACCAATTAATGGTTGCCGATGTCGAATCGATGTAAATAGCGAGAGCTCGATATACATAAAGTTGCATAATATATAGTTAAAAAATCTTGCCCTTAATTTTTCATCGTGGCACAGTAGGCTTAACTATCCCTTTTATATTCGAAAATATGAATATTGAATCATTTTGGCAAAAAATTGTTGAGCAAGCCAACCATACGATAGAGCAAGAGCCCCTTTTGACTAATCTCTATCGTAGTCATTTAATCGATCAACCGTCATTGGCTGCGGCATTAAGTAACATTTTAGCCAGTAAGCTGTTTGATGTTTATATTCCTTTGCAGCAACTTGAGCAGTTGTTTAATCAAGAACTATCGCGATCACCTTCAATTGTAAATGATGCTAGTCGCGATATTCAAGCGGTGTGTGAACGTGATCCTGCTATTTCGGGTTACCCAGAGGTGCTGCTTTATTTGAAAGGCTTTATGGCCCTGCAAGGTTATCGCATCGCCCATCAACTCTGGCTTAATGACCGCCAACAAGTAGCTTTATATCTTCAAAGTAGAATTTCTCAAATCTTCGATGTCGATATTCACCCTGCTGCAGTTATCGGCAAAGGCGTGATGTTAGATCATGCCAATGGCATCGTCATCGGGGAAACTTCAGTGGTTGAGGATAATGTCTCTATTTTACAAGGCGTCACGCTAGGCGGCACCGGTAAAGAAAGCGGCGATCGCCATCCTAAGGTCCGAGCCGGTGTGTTAATCGGCGCAGGCTCAAAAATATTAGGCAATATCGAGATCGGCCAAGGCGCCAAAATTGGTGCTGGTAGCGTGGTATTAAAACCCGTCAAAGCCCACACCACTGTGGCCGGCGTACCAGCAAAACAAATTGGTTCGCCAGAAAGTATTATGCCTGCACTAGATATGTGCCAAAGCTTAGAAAAAGAGTTGGCGACAAAAAATAACAACTAATGACTCTCATTTAGACCAACTTAAGCTAATGTAAACAATGGCTCTATCACTAGTGCTAGGTCTGGCACATTTTTGTGACGACTCAAGCGATCGAGAGCCAAATAAATATCTTTTTTCTCTGTGGTATTGAGCTGTTCTAACAATTGACTAATTCGTAATTCTTCCACGATAAGCTCATTACGCTGGGCATGATTTCGACTGAGCAAGGCTCGATAAACAAACAATAATCGCCCTAACACAACATAGGGAAAATTTTTGTTGTCGATCGGTCCTTGCCTTGCTTCAAAGCCTCCCATCGGAACACCTTTAACTTTATGATTAGCTAATTTATCAGCCCCAAACCAAGCGGCTGAAGAACCGATAATTCCTCCCCCCAAAGCCCCCAATAACAAAGAATGACCAGCCACAGCCATATCTATGACCGAACCTGCTGTCGCCCCAGCAATACCGGCAACTGTGGTTAGTTGACGACGATCTAAACCCCAGCCATACCATTTGTCGGTATCAAATAAATCGTCAGGTAGAGTCAATTCATGGTTAACACGATCCAGTTGATAGTGCCTAAAAATACTCTGTAATTGATCATGGGCTTTCATTTCTCTTTGCCGCATCCATTGATAATAACGTTGTTCTAGCAATAGTTGTAACGATTGCGCCTGAGTTTTGGTCACTACTTTTTGACTCAGTTGATAGCCGGTTAAATCTTCCAACAACTGAGCACACAGCTGGCAACTACGTTGACGCTGCCGAACCACTTCAGAGTTAAATTCCACCACCAATTTTTTTAACGACTCAGACCAAGGTTGATGAATATGAGCAAAAGCTTCTAATAATTCAATATGATGATTTAAATCAGCAGTAACGGCATCAAATACTCGCACCACTTTAAAATATTGTAATAAAGCATTTTGCCAATTATCAACATAATCATGATTTTCAATTGGATTGATGAGCGCCATACTTGGCTGGCCAGTCCAACGCAATATTTCCATTTCAGCCTCATATTCAGCGCTATAAGGCCTAGAACCATCAACCACATACAAAATAGCTGCACCCGCCATAATCGGGCGCAATAATTCTATTTCATCTTTAAACTGTCTCGTACACTGAGGATCTTTAATAAACTCTCTAATCCGCTCGCTGCGCTTATCAGCAGAGACATTGATTTGATTAAGCCAAGCTAACACTTTTCTTGGTCGCTGAAATCCGGGGGTATCAATCAGTTGATAGCTCGACTGACCGACACTAATATCGAATGCTTCGGCTACCACGGTGGTGCCACTTTGCATTGAAACCGCAACCCGATCATCTCGGGCTAATGTGGAGACCACCGATGATTTGCCTTTATTGGGATGACCGACCACCGCAAAACTTGGTTTCATAATAGATCCTTAGGTTGTAGTAACGTCCAATCCTTGAGCTGATGACAAAACCTACGCCACTCATCTAAATGAAGGTCAGTAATGGGGTTAAATCTCTGTTGCTGCCAATCTAAAGGCATTAAATAACCATGGCCTAGTTGCAAGAAATCCTGCAATTCACCCATTGGCGGCTCCCAGGAAGCGACAATAACTAATTTCATTGATGTGTCTTGTTCTGCCGCTAACTCTTCACTCATCTCACCATGGGGACCGACATGATAAGTGTTCATTGGTGTTCCATATTGATTAACGATAAGCTGCTCTAATGCTTTAGGAAAATCAGCCCAGATGACCAAGCAGTATTGAGTCAACTCAGTCGTACTGACAATGGGCGATAATTGCGGCACTGCCGGTGACTGATTAATTAACGGCGAGAGCAATGTCTCGCCGTGATTTGTAATATTTTTTAACTGATTTTTAAATCGATAATAAGACGTAGCAAATAACAAACTCCTTGGTAAAATACCATAAAATAATTGAGCTGCTAGGATAAACTGCCACCAAGCACCATAATTTGTTGCTTGGTTGACGTCATGAGTTAATCGTGAATCTTGGGTGTCAATTAATAATTCAAGCACCGGTTGGGCGGAATCAACAAAGAACCAAGGCAATGCGATAGCATTCAATATCGGGAAGATATGCTCAGCGCTTAACAGCGTGCTGCGCCACACAAAATAGAGATCGTTAAATAATAAAACAATGATAAAAGACAAACTACAGCCTAGCGTAAATGCCAGCATCAGCTTTTGGGTCTGATTAAGCAACCAGAATTTAAATAGCTTTTCACGTTTAAGTTCTAATAAAGCCGCTTGCCACTGCCTTGGCCAAATTGGCGCGAGAAAGAACGCACTAGCCGCCGAAGATTGACTTTTGAACACAGAAAAAAACAACAAACTGATTAATGAAACAATCGGGAATAATACATATAATAGAATAAGATAAAGTAAGTTGACTCGACCACTACTATCACCGGATACCACCGTGACGGTGCTAAATATGCCAATGACAAAAACAAAGAAAGAAAAGAACCAACTAAAATGCTCATAAGATTTGTTAGTCACTAAAGATACCTTGCACCGCTCAAAAATTTATTTTGACTCTTTTATTAATCAGTTGCAAATATCTCTGCGCTAAAAATGTAACGATTAGTGTTTATACGAACACATCAAGACTATGGTTATCTTCATTATCGTCGCTACGGTCAGTACTGCTCGTTGGTGTGCCGGTGTCAATTTCAACTTGACGACGATCTTTAGTGCGACGATCACCTCGCCGTTCTTTTCGAGTGACAACGACATCTTGGCTTGATGACTCATGCTCATCGATGGCTTTTAATGATGAACGCCTAACCACTTTTTCGACCATCCGATTTTTGTGTTCAACCTGACCGGTGTGCCTAGGTAACACTGAATATATCAAGTCTTGACTGACCATCTTTAAACTCCGACAATTTAAATCCTTATACTAATTAATCGGCAAATTTGACAATAACTTTAACCAATATAGCCTAAATACGCAGATAGAACTAACCGTAATAATTTATCAATATATTAGTACTAGTCACGTTCAACGATTAATTTTTCATGACGGGCTGCAAATTTTTTCATTTGTGTGGTGGTTTCGCTAATAATTAGCTTTCTATTAAGGTCTAAAATACATTACAATAGCCGTCTGGACGTAAAAACATCTTTTAATGAAAGGGCTATTAATTATGGCACAACACTTATTCACTTCAGAATCTGTTTCTGAAGGGCACCCAGATAAAATTGCAGATCAAATTTCAGATGCTGTATTGGATGCTATTCTAGAGCAAGATCCTAAAGCGCGTGTTGCTTGTGAAACCTACGTAAAGACCGGTATGGTCATGGTTGGTGGCGAAATAACCACCTCTGCTTGGGTAGATATTGAAGAAATCACTCGTAAAACCGTTAGAGATATTGGCTATACCAATTCTGATATGGGCTTTGATGCTGATTCTTGTGCTGTCTTAAATGCCATTGGTAAGCAATCACCAGACATCAACCAAGGTGTTGATCGTAGCGATCCTCGCGAAATGGGTGCTGGTGACCAAGGCTTAATGTTTGGTTACGCGTCCAATGAAACTGAAGAATTAATGCCTGCCCCAATTACTTACGCTCACCGTTTAGTTAAACGCCAAGCACAAGTCAGAAAAAATGGTACATTGCCTTGGTTACGTCCAGACGCCAAATCTCAAGTAACCTTTGCCTATGAGAATGGCATTATTACTGGTATTGATGCGGTCGTATTATCAACGCAACATTGTGATTCAATTGCGCAAGATGACCTAATTGAAGGTGTGATGGAAACAATCATCAAGCCGGTGTTACCGGAAAAATGGTTAACGAAAGATACTAAGTTCTTTATTAATCCAACGGGCCGCTTCGTGATTGGTGGTCCAATGGGCGACTGTGGTTTAACGGGTCGAAAAATTATTGTTGATACTTATGGCGGTATGGCGCGACATGGTGGTGGTGCTTTCTCAGGTAAAGATCCATCAAAAGTTGATCGTAGTGCCGCTTATGCAGCACGTTATGTCGCTAAAAATATTGTAGCGGCTGGTCTTGCTGATCGTTGTGAACTGCAGTTGTCTTATGCGATTGGTGTGGCAGATCCAACGTCAATCAGCATTGAAACGTTCGGTACTGGTAAAGTCAGTGAGCAAGTCTTAATTGAACTGGTTCGTGAAAATTTCGACTTACGTCCATACGGTTTAATCGAGATGCTAAATCTAAATCGTCCAATGTATCAAGCGACTGCAGCATATGGTCATTTTGGACGTCCTGAATTCCCATGGGAAAATACCGATAAAGCGCAAGCGTTAAAAGATTCAGTTAAATTTTAACCATTAGCCACGCATAAAAAAAACCACCGATATCGGTGGTTTTTTTATGTCTAATCGTTATTAATACATTCAGACCTTATGGTATTTAATCCCATGGATCATCGCATATAACACTGGCACAACAACTAACGTAAGGATAGTGGCAAAGCCTAACCCAAACATAATGGTAACCGCCATTGACTGGAAAAATGCATCAAACAATAACGGGATCATCCCTAATATTGTTGTAATAGCTGCCATCGCCACCGGACGAACACGGCTAACTCCAGAGTTATATATCGCTTGATACGGGTCAATACCAGAGGCTAATTCAATGTTAATTTGATCCAATAACACAATACCATTTTTAATTAGCATGCCTGATAAGCTCAGTAATCCCAATAACGCCATAAAGCTGAAAGGGGCTCCCATCACTAATAACCCAAAACTGACCCCGATAATGGCTAACGGTACAGTCGCCCAAATCACCAATGGACCTTTAATCGAGTTGAATAACAACACGGTGATCATAAACATGATTAAATAGCCAACTGGCATCCCACCAATCAAGGCTTTTTGGGCTTTGGTTGAAGATTCATACTCGCCACCCCATTCTAATGAATAACCTTTAGGCAGTTCAATCGCTTCTATTTTATCACGCACTCGACTTAGCGCTTTAGCAGCCGTACTGTCGCCGAGCATATCGTGATCAGCTTTGACCGTAATCGTACGTTTACGGTCTCGACGCATAATCAGTGAATCTTCCCACTCGGTATCAAAACGGTTAACAACCTGTGAAATCGGAATATAACGATTGAGGGTTGAACTGTAAATTTGTAAAGCATGCAAGCTATCGATGGTTAAGCGCTCAGCCGCTGGCGGCCTAGCTACAATAGGTAACATTTGCGTACCATCACGATATAAACCGACGGTTTTACCCGAAAAACTCACTAATAATAGTTGATCCAGATCGGACTTAGTAATGCCAACTCGACGGCCCATCGCCTCATTAAATTGTGGACGAATTATTTTAGTCCGTTGACGCCAATCATTTCTAATATTAAAAATAGTGCCATCTTGAGTCATAATCTCTTGTGTTTGCAAGGCGATTTGACGTAATTTATCCGGGTTAGGCCCGGAGAAACGCACTTCGATTTTAGAGTCAGTCGCCGGTCCAATCTCCATCGGTTTGATCTTTATTACCGCATCGGGGAAATTATTAGCAGCATATTCCCGAGTCGCCTTCATGATGGTTTGTTGAACTTCGGTGTCTTGAGCTCGCACAATTAATTGACCATAGGCTTCATAGGATTTTTGTGGTGCGTAGGTCAACATAAACCTTAACGCTCCCTTACCTACCGTTGAGGTCACTTGCTCAACCCCTGACTGCTGCGCTAAAAATCGTTGTAATTTCTCAATATCTTTTTGAGTTTCATGGATATCAGAACCTTGATAACGCCATAAGTCGACATAAAACATTGGGGTGTTTGACGCAGGAAAAAATGATTGCTTCACCATGCCAAATCCCACAACGGCCCCCAACAACATTAATGTCAGTGACACCAACATTGTTTTCCGATAATGCATACAAAACTCAAGTAGTGCTCGGTATGCGGTAAAGATCACGCCACGATAAGGGTCTGACTCACTGTCATTAATGACGTCTTTATCATTAAAAAGTAAGCTTGCAAAAAATGGCGTTAATGTAATGGCTGTTACCCAGCTCAATAATAATGAAATCAATAATACCCAAAATAAACTACCTGCAAACTCACCAGTGGAATCAGACGACAAACCAATGGGTGCAAAGGCGACAATAGCAATCACCGTCGCGCCTAATAGTGGCCATTTTGTTTGCTTCACAATATCGCTCGCGGCTTGTGCTTTAGTGCGGCCTTTACGCATGCCAATTAAAATACCTTCGGTCACGACAATTGCATTATCAACTAACATCCCTAAAGCAATAATAAGTGCCCCTAAAGAAATACGTTGTAAATCAATCGCCATCATATTCATGAAAATAAACGTACCGAAAACAGTGATTAATAGGATGCCACCAATGAGTAAACCACTGCGTACTCCCATGAAAATAAATAACACAATAATAACGATAGCAACGGCTTCAACCAGACTCAAAATAAAACTATTGACCGACTTTTCCACTTCTTTAGGTTGATCATATACCGCGTTAATTTCAATCCCTAATGGTTTAAAATACTCGAGTTCTGCCAATCGTCGGTCAAGTTTTTTGCCAATATCAACAACATTGACCCCACTACTAAATGAAACCCCAATCAACAATGATTGCTGTTGATCATAATTAATAATATGACTAGGAATCTCAGCATAGCCACGACTAACGCTTGCAACATCGCCGAGATAAATTAACTTGTTACTACCGGGATTAGAAATAATTAATGATTCGAGTTCACTGACATCTTGGAATTCGCCGGTGGAATAAAAACGAATGTTTTCTTGTTCAACCTTAATTCGTCCAGCATTGGAGACAGTATTTTGGGTTTGCAACAATTGAAAAATACGTTGTTGCGGGATCCCCAGTGCAACCAGTTTATGGCGCGATATTTCAACCACAATTTGTTCTCTTTGTTGACCAGCAATACTCACCTTACCGACCCCGTCAACTAACACCAATTCACGGCGTAAATAATCAACATAATCTTTTAACTCATCGTAGGCAAAACCTTGACCGGTGACCGCAAGTAACACACCATAAACATCACCAAAATCATCGACGACTTTGGGTGGTAGTACTCCTTGTGGTAAATGGCCACTGAGATCATTGACCTTACGGCGTAACTCATCCCATATTTGTCGTAATTCTTCCTTACGGTAAGTACTCTTCATTTCAACAACAATCTGCGACATGCCGGGAGATGATACCGAAGTGACGAAATCAACATAGGCTAATTGCTGTAATGCATTCTCAATGGGGTAAGTCACTTCCTCTTCAACTTGCTCTGGACTTGCGCCAGGATAGGCGGTCACAATCATCGCTTTCTTTAGCGTAAATTCAGGATCTTCAAGCTGACCAAGCCCCAAATACGAAACAAAGCCGCCAACCAACAAAATCAGGCTGAACATCCAACAAACGACTTTATGGTTAATCGAAATCTTGGCGATATCCATTACAAACCTCTCTCACGCTGCCAAGCACGGACCGTCATGCCCTCTTGAAGATAGTGAACCCCGGCACCGACAATTTTTTCACCGCCAGTTAAACCACTTAACACAACGATACCTTGACCATTAATTTCGCCCACTTCAACGGCCACTTTTTTAATACTCATATCATCAATAACTTGCCAAACATAACGCTTGTTATCACTCAGTGCCTCCCCTTGATCGGAAAATACCGCAACCACCGGTACAATGATTACTTTATTTTTAACATAGCTTTGCTGTAACACTTGATTCATATCGGCATATACAATGCCTGTCATGCCCGGAAGGATATTGGTATTAGCCGGTATCGGCATCGAAAAGACAATTTTATAGGTGCGGGTTAATAAATCAGCCTGCGCATCCCATTCTTTAATCGTTAAACGGTATTGAGTGTCTGGATCAAAATCAAATGCGACCATCGGCTGATACTTATTATCTCGATTTAAAGTCGCGATAATACGCTCAGGAACCTGAATAGAAACATCAAGAGTATCAACATTTTGCATATCTAAAATCACTTGCTGCGCACGAATATTCTGCAAATTCTCAGCATAGACCTTAGCAATAATGCCATCATAAGGTGCCCGTAAGGTTGTATATTCCAGCGCTATTTTGGCTGACCTTAGCGTCGATTCCGCCACCAGTAAATTCGCTTTGGCTTCATCAAATTGCGCTTGTGATACGAGTTTTTTCACTAGCAATTGCTCAGCACGTTTAAATTGCGCCTTTGCTAAAGTATAACGAGCTTGACGGTCATTAAGCTTAATTTCAAAATCTGTTGGATCGAGCTTTGCTAATAGTTGGCCTTTTTTGACCCTATTACCGGCTTTAACCGCAAATCTTGATAGTTCACCACCGACTCTAAAGGCTAAATGAGAATCTTGATTAGCTTCAACTTCAGCCGGAAATTGACGCAATGCACCGGTACTATTACCTGCCACATCAATAACTTTAACCGTTGGTGTTTTTACAACGCTACCTTGTTCTTCTTGCTTCTTACTACAAGCACTTAGCAAGGAGAGCACAACCAAAGCACAAGCGTATTTGTTGAGTATTTTAAGTGGAATAAACATTTTATAAGCCTTAGTGATAAATCATTAGTTTGACGTTAATGACGCTATCTTACTCCCACTATCAACATAATAAAATTTATATAAAATTAAATTAATGATAAAATAAATTTAACTTGATAGTGAGTACAAACAAAATGACATTGGAACAGTTAAGAGTTCTTAGGAAAATAGTTGAACTGGGCAGTCTTAAAGCGGCGGCAGATGCACTACACAAGACACAGCCCGCATTATCAATGGCGATCAAAAAATTAGAGCAACAATACAATGTGGTGCTACTTGACCGCAGCCAATATCGCTTAACTCTCACTGAAAAGGGAAGAATTTTTTATCGCCATGCTCAACAAATATTGATAGGCGCCGATCAATTAAATTCCTTAGGACACCACTTGGCTCAAGGTAATGAAGCGGTGATAAAAATTGCCTACGATCCGGTTTTTTCCATTGCTGATATTTCTCAGACATTGCTCCTGTGTCAACAACATTACCCAACCACCGAGTTCCAACTACTAGCTGGTACCCGCTTTACCGCGTTAGAGCATATCAAAAATGATGAAGTGGATATTGCCATTGGGGCTTGGTTTCACCTGTTTCATGCCATTGATGATTTTGAAACCCATGAATTAACCCAATTTGAAGTCGTATTGGTAGTATCTCCTAAGTTATGCCAAGCCAAAGATATAACATTTAAGAATCAATTAAACCTATACCCGTCAATAACCTTATTACAAACAAATTTAAGTTTTGATAACGATCGACTTGGTTTTGCTTCGGTGAGTCAGCAATTTAAAACGAAAGATGTTCATACCTTAAAATCAATGCTACTCGCTGGTTTAGGGATCGCAATTATTCCTAAATATTTAATTGAACAGGAACTTAAAGATGGCTCCTTGCAAAGAGTGCTGCTGCAAGATAGTGAAAGTAATCTCAGTGGTGAAATAAGATTGATTAGAAAAAGCGAGCGAATGCTCGGCCCCGTTGGCCAATTTTTTTGGCAACACCTCACTCAATCATTCATTTAACGAAATTGGAATAAATAATTGATATCCGGTCCCAGCGGAATAAGATTATTGGATTGGTGATATATCGTCGATTGATAATAATGCTGCTTAATATGTTCAATATCAATAGTATTCTTTATACCATCGATCTCCAGTATTCTAAAAATATAGGCGACCAAATTTGGATATTGAGCAATCGATTTCAAATTCGTTTTAAATAAAGGATAATAAATTAAATCAAAACGAATTAAACAAGGGAAAAAATAAATATCAGAGAGTGTTAGTTGCTCCCCCTGGAGGAAAGAATTAGCCCCTAGTTTTTTTACAATAAGCTCCAACGACTCAAATAACTCAAGGCACAATGTTTGATAATGTGATTGACAAGAAGCCTGACTAATTTGTTTGATTTTCTGGCAAAAATTTTCATCAAGCCATTCGTTATACTCGGTCACCGCTGAATTATTCACCCCTAAGTCACTACCTAAAATAGCGGGCCCATAATCACTCGCCCAAGCGGTAATTAATTGTTCAGGCTGATTACAGGAAATGCTCTGTCTTTGCTTATCCCACAATAATGGCAGCTTAATCTCACCGCTATAATCAGGCTTGGTTGCACGATAGAGTTCAAGTAATAAGGTTTTTCGATAAAGCGGATCCGGAAACGCATCGCTAAACTCCCAGCCGCATGAATTGACACAACTATCAACCGACGATGCACTAATGGCATGTTTAAGATCGAACATCGACCATAACAAGAGTAAACGATGACTAATTGGGCAGCCGTAAGAAAAATAAAAGTGATAACGTCCAGCACCCTTACTCATGTCGGTGTTAAATATGTCGACCTGCTCAAGTATTGATAAATCACCGTTCACTAACCACTGTCCCTGATTCATAATAGGCATAAACTTTCCAAGCTATAACGTTGCCATAAGTTATAGTGCACATTACATTTTTATCCAATTAATCCCTTCAATAATCGATAATTTAAGTAAATAATAGCTAAAGGTTAAGCTAAAATTAATAAAAAAACCTTATGATGAGTGGTAATAAAGAGGAACTTAATCATGAAAATTAACGGTATTAATACTTTTATCGCTTCGTTGGGTGTCATCTCAATGCTAGTGTCTATTCCTGCCATGGCAGGCCATGGTCACAATAGCCATCATAATTACAAGCATTACAATAATAAACATCAGCACTACAGTAATCACCATCGTGATTCCCGTCGCCATCGTTCACATCATAAGACTAAACATATTATTGGTGGCATTATTGGTGGGGTTATCTTAAGTAATGTTTTTGACAACCTATCGAGTAATCATCGACGAACATCCTACACCCGTACTTACAATACCCAATATACCAATAACTATCCTCGATATTATAATAACCCAGTCGTGGTTAAGCATTCACCAACCACGACCTATCGAGTGCTTAACGGTACCGAGTGTTACTTAGTCAATAACAATAAATTTGGTCATGAAATTCTAACTCAAGTGCCGAACCTTAATTGTGGCTTTTAAACTCCACTTGGAGGACTAAGTAACCAATACCGCCATTGCTTAGTGACCAGTTGTTTCTCTTGATGAAATTCGTCACTTGCTACGGTATTTTTCTGCTGCTGTAGCGCCAAGCGATGTCCTTTATCGCGGTAGCAACAATAGGCATCATTTAATGCAGCAGCAGTATCATCATCTAACATTCCACAACTTGATAGTGTTTCAAAAATTCGGACATTATCTGAGATTTTAGCCAACGCTGGATACTGCTGTGCGTAGCCTAACACTAAATATTGGGCGAGAAACTCAATGTCAGCAATCCCACCGGTGTCTTGCTTTAAGTCGAACTGAGTTAAATTTTTAGACCCTAAATGCTCACGCATTTTTTCACGCATTTTCACCACTTCTTGTTGTAGTGATGATAAGTCTCTCGTTTGAGTAATAATGTTAAACCGAGCAGCATCAAATTTATGACTTAAGTATTGATCACCGACGACAACTCTCGCCCTAATTAGCGCTTGATGCTCCCAAATCCAAGCTTCTTGATACTGGTACTCAATAAAAGTCTCAATATCGGAAACCATCAATCCAGAATTACCCGAGGGCCGTAAACGCATATCCGCTTCATATAAAATGCCAGTATTAGTGCGAGTAATAAATAAATGGAGGATCCGTTGCGCTAATTTTAAATAGAAATGATTACTGGCTATCGACTTATCACCGTCAGTCACTGTATTAGGCTTAGCACAATGAACAAACACCATATCAAGATCGGAGCTATAACCCAATTCCATCCCACCCAACTTGCCATAACCAATGGCGGCAAATCCTTTATCTTCTCCTAAATGGACTGGCTGACCATATCGGGCCACCATTTGCTGCCAAGCCATCTCAATAGTTTGTTTAACAATGGCTTGTGCCAGAGCCGTTAAATGATCGCTGACCGCCATCAGCGGTAACACACCGGTAATATCAGCGGCCGCAATCCGCAGTTGTTGCGACTGCTTGTATTGACGTACAGCCTCCATCATTTGTTCCATATCATCAACAGGGATCCGTAACAAATATTGATGAAGTTCCGCCTCATACTCCAGTAACGATGTTGGATTATATAATAATTCAGGGTCGAGTAATTCATCGAGTAACATCGGAAAATGAGTCAATTTATCGCTGATCCAGCTACTGGCATCACACAATTTAATCAGCTGGGTTAGCGCGCCGGGGTTTTCTTCCAGAAGCTCAATATAAGCTGTTCGCGTCGCTATTTTACTCAATAGCCCACCGAGCCTTGCCAGTAATATACCTGCTTGCGGCCTTGCGATAATAGCCAGTAATATTTTAGGCATTAACCGTGACAAAACTTCCCGTCCTCGCGGTCCCATTGAGCGTTTAGCTAAATCAATTTTTATGAGTTGGAGCTGCTCAAATAATGGTTGAGGGTCACGACAATCGAGCTCAAACAAAATAGATTCACCATCAAAGTCCGCATCAGACTCAAACACTAATTTTAATAGGTTTAACTCTTTATTTTCTTGTTCATTTTCGGATTCATCCTCACCAATAACCGCGTAAAATTGACTGGTGATAAAACTTAAATGACGATTTAACGTGACTCTAAAGTCATCTTCGTCATCATTATTCATCAAGTAAATAAGTCGTTGCCAGTCTTGAGGATTGTCCGGTAACGTTTGAGTTTGCTGATCGTTGAATTGCTGTAAATAATGCTCAACTTGGCGTAAGTATAAATAACTTTCGGCCAGTGAATGACAGATATCAGCGGGGAATATAGCCAAGGTCTCAAAATGTTTTAAGGTAGCCAACAAAGACTGTTGTCGTAATAAAGGTTCTCGACCTCCTCTGATCATTTGAAAGACCTGAATAATAAATTCAACTTCACGAATGCCACCAGCACCGAGCTTAATGTTATCAACCAAACCCCTTCGCCTAACTTCGTGGCTAATCAATTGCTTCATTTGCCGCAATGATTCAATCGCACTAAAATCAATATAGCGCCGGAACACAAACGGCCTTAATAATTGACTAAGTTGTGCTGAAAAGTCACCATCGAGCCCTAAAACTCGTGCTTTAACCATGGCATAACGTTCCCATTCACGGCCTTGTGACTGATAATAATCTTCCAGTGCATTAAAACTCACCACTAGCGGACCCGAATTACCAAAGGGCCGTAATCTCATATCAACACGATAAACAAAGCCTTCAAAACTGTATTTATCGAGCGAATTAATCAATTTTTGTGCTAATTTGACAAAAAATTGTTGATTATCGGTGCTTCGACGACCACCTTGAGTTTGACCGTGCTCAGGAAAGGTAAAAATAAGATCAATATCCGATGAGAAATTTAACTCCCGCCCACCGAGCTTACCCATACCTAAAATCAACAATGGCTGCTGCTCACCGTGTTCATCACAAGGAACCCCCCAAGTGTTGGCTAATTGCTGATAGTGCCAATCTCGAGTGGCGATAATCAATAATTCAGCTAGCGTCGCAATATGACGTAGAGAATCTTTAACCTCACCAAGATGGCATAAATCGCGCCATGCAATCACTAACTGAAAATAATTACGACATTGCCTTATCGCCTGATCAAACCGTGCTTCCTCAACACAATCATCAATTAACGCTGTTAATCGTTGTGGCATCATCAATTCTAATTGCTGGTTATCAAGATAACTCGATTCGAATATATCCGTTATCCATTGCGGATAACGTAATAATTGGGTAAAAACAAAATCACTTAACCCTAATACTTCTAGTAACTTATCTCGCTGTAGTGAACTAAGCAGTTGCAATGGTTGACCATTTATCTCGTAGATCTCATAATAGCGTTCACAAGCTAGCTTAAACAGCGAGTTAGGCAAGCCGATAGAATTTTTCAGTATGATGTGAGTGTTCATTATTTCATTTCCATTAGACATAATATGTCAAAACTGATACAACTAAATCTTATTTTTGTAACAATATCATCGAAGAGGTCTTTATGGCAGGTAAGCCCATAAGAATTTTTTGTTTAATGTTCATTTTATTACTCGGTGTCGGCTGTAGTGATCCAATAGCAGATAGCATTAATTTATTAAGCCAACAAAATACAACTAAATTAACCAGTTTAGGACAGCAACTTGACCGTGGTCAGATCCGCAACGCGATGCTGTTAAGCCAATATGCAAAAATATTGACTCAACAGCGCCCTGAATTAACGGAGTTATTAAATCAATTGGCCAAAGACGGTACTAGTCAAGGTGCTTTATTTAATGGCCTAAGCAAGCGAGTGAGTGCCACAGCAAACTCCGAAAACTTCACCAGTAAAGAGCAATTGCTTGATGAACTTGAAAATATCAATCAGGCGCTTTCGCCCAATTTATTTAATGATGCCTTAAGTGACCCGTTAAATGTGATGGCCGATATGTCAAAGGGCTCATTAGCGCGGGTTAATTCAATTAGCCAAGCACAAGAGCAATATGCTAATGGTTCTGGTGATTTTGGTGCTGGTTCACAGCTAGTCGGCAACCCTAACTATGGCAATTGGTCGTCTGGCAGTAATGGCACATCATTTTGGCAATGGTATGGCATGTACGCGATGTTTTCGAGTTTAACCCGTGGCGGTATTGGTTATGATCGTTGGGGGCGTAATCGTGGATATAGCTACTATAATGATTATGGTCGCTATCGCTACAGCTCACCTAAACAACGAAATCAGCAACAAAAAGTGTGGAACAGAACTAAAAAGAAATTTAGTACTGGTCAGCGTTACGCCACGCCTTACAGTAAATCCAGAGTTGGGGCAAGCCGATTATCAAGCAACAGTATCCAAGCTAAATCGGCAGCAGGCACAGGTTTTAGTAGCAGCAACAAATTTAGAAAGCAACGTTCAACCTCAAGTTACTCAAATAGTTCGAGCTTTAGAAACAGTCGCAGCACCACATCACGTGGCGTTAGTCGCGGAAAATAACAGGAATCATGTCAATGGAACAATTACAACAATTAATTACCCAACATAGCGAAATGGCTGGTTTTCTGGTGATCGACTTAGTTATTGCAATCATCTTACTGTGTGCCATGCGCTTTATCTCTGGTTTATGGGCTGGTGTTAATACCACCGAAGAGCTGGCGACCAAAGATAATTTTGCTTTTGGTGTTTCACTATCTGGCAGCTTACTGGCATTAGCCATTGTCTTAACGGGTGCGATTACCGGCGAGTCGGCGGTTTCTTTTACTCAAGAAGCCATTGGCATGAGTATTTACGGGGTACTTGGCTTAGTCCTCATTAAAGCGGGACGAATTATTCATGATAAATGGGCGCTGCCTGGTTTGAATAAAGCGGCTGAAATTGAGAAAGGTAACATGAGTGTTGCTATCGTCGATGCCGCAGCTTTAGTCACTACAGCGTTAATAATTCGAGCAACCCTAATTTGGGCTCACGGCTTGAATGTAAATACCCTGATTGCCATATTGTCCGGTTTTGCGATTTCACAAGCATTACTGGTGGTTATTACCCGCTTACGGGAACGTGCTTATCGAAAGGATAATCAAGGCGCTTGTTTCCAACAAGCATTGATTGACGGTCAGGTCGCGTTAGCTATTCGTCATGCAGGATTTTTAATTGCGATGGGCTTTACCCTGACTGGTGCCAGTAATTTCTTGGACTATCAACCAACCGCTTATGTCACCAATATATTAGGCTGGCTAACATACGGTAGTTTGATGGTGACGCTGCTGTATATTCTGGTACCACTGATTAAGAAAATCGTCCTGTCACGGATTAACTTAACCGAGGAAGTTGATTTTCAACATAATATTGGCGTTGCCACTTTAGAGTTTGTGTTAAGCATTGCTGTCGCACTAATTTTAATGTCTTTAATGGCTTAACCTTTCGCCGCCTCAATCAGCAGACTGGCTAATTGAGGCGATACCTACCTTCTTAATATGTGTAATCTTGATGCAAAAAAAAAGCACTAGCCGCTCTCCTCATTTACTCGACGATATTATTCTAATCACTATCATGGCGGTCTTAGCTGGCTGTGGCTTGATTTACGAGTATTTACTGTCTCACTATGCTGGCCGAGTTATTGGTGCAGTTGAATCAGCAATTTACACCATGATTGGGATCATGATCGTTTCCATGGGTATTGGCTCATTTATGGCGCGAAAAATTCGTTGCGCTTTTACCGGATTCGCTTGGTTAGAGTTATTTATTGCGATCATTGGCTGTAGTGCCATTTTAATCATTTCATCGATGATCGCCTTTGTGCAATTAATGCCACAAATAATTTCCCAATCCTTTAATATTCCGCCCGACTCACTGCCTCAAGGTGGCTTGATAAAAACACTACATCAAATTACGCACTACAGTCCCTATGTGATTGGTGCGATTCTCGGCTGTTTTATTGGCATGGAGATCCCATTAATAGCCCGAGTACGTGAGCATATTCATGCCCAGCATCTCGTGCATAATACCGGAACTATTTATGGCGCAGATTATATCGGTGCTGGCATTGGTGCCGCGATTTGGATCACCGTAATGTTATCCATTGAAATTAACCTTAGTGCCAGTATTACCGCCAGTGCTAACTTGCTGGCCGGGTTTGTTTTTTGGTTAAGGTATCGCCAGCATATTAGATATCATCAATTATTACTCGCCGGTCATATTGCGACATCGATACTGGTCGTGGCAATTTTTAGTTATGGTGGTCAATGGAGCAAAGAGCTCAATAACTTATTATATCTCGATAAAGTGGTGCATCAGCAACAAACCCGTTTTGCCCAAGTGGTCTTAACCGAGCGCCATATTAACGACCAAACCATGCCCAGTTATAACCTCTATTTAAACGGTCGACTGCAATTTTCCGCCAATGATGAACACATTTACCATAAGTTTTTAGTGTATCCTGCGCTGGCTAGTTCAGCTCGCCAAGACAACATTTTAATTATCGGTGGTGGTGATGGTTTAGCCCTGCGAGAGGTATTGTTATGGCAACCCAAAAGTGTCACATTAATGGATTTAGACCCTGATGTTATCGCGCTGTTTAAGCAGCCACAGAAAATCGTCGCATCAAACATTGCTAACGCAATATTAAAATTAAACCACGATTCCCTCAATGATAACCGGGTCGAAATAATCAATAACGATGCCTTTAATGGCATTGACCAATTATTAAGTCAGCAACGGGTTTATGACACCATTATTGTCGATCTACCGGACCCGTCCCATCCGGATCTTAATAAATTGTACTCTCAAGTATTTTATCAAAAATTAAAATACTTACTGAGTCCTGATGGTGCAATGGTGATTCAATCAACTTCCCCCTTTCACGCCAAAAATGCCTTTATTAGCATTGGCAACACCGTTAGCGCTGCAGGTTGGAAAAATGTTGAACAATTTAATTTTAATGTTCCAAGTTTTGGTCAATGGGGTTGGACCATCGCCACTCCGATGGGCGTTAGTGCTAGGCAACGTTTAGCCAGCCAACCAATAAAACCGTTTGAGCCTTGGCTAACGCGAGGCTTGATCCAAGCAAGCTTTGAATTTTCAAAAACTTTTTATCAAGATAAAGATAAAATTAAGGTCAATCGACTTGGCAGCTTCACCCTTTATCGTTACCATCAACAAGCGTGGGAATCACAACAAGGTCTCAATAACAGTTGGTACCAAGATAATAATTAACCTGAGTTCCGTATAGGTTAATTAACAAAAAACATTTGACATAATATGTCAAATGTTTTAAATTCATCACTCAGACATAATATGTCAAAAGGACATCGAATGAATATTCACACTATTGCAAATTATTTAAACGAATTAGCAGACATCAGTCACACCGGTTTTACCTTTGATTGCCTACCAATCGCTGGTGAAGTTGATGTGTTACAAGTCACCATTATTGACCGAGAAGAATTACCCATTTTTGTCTCGGTGACTGAAGACCAAATTCTATGTATCGCTTACCTTTGGGGTGAAGACGAAGTCAAACAATCGAGCCGCAGCGAAATGTTAGAAGCCATGGTTGAAATGAATATTCCAATGCCTTTATCTTCATTTTCAAAAATTGACAATAAATACGTCATTTTCGGCGCATTATCGGTCGGTTCTTCATTATCAGATGTTGAACATGAATTAGCCGTCTTAAGTGACAATTCGCTTGAAGTCATCAACGAAATGACCGACTACCTTATTTAACGGAGAACTATTATGAGTATATTTAGAAAAATTATTACTGCATTACGTGGTGGCGCAACAGAAGCTGGTGAAGCTATTGTTGATGCTAATGCGACCCGTATTTTCGCTCAAGAAATTCGTGATGCCGAAAACCACTTAACGAAAGCAAAACGTGACTTAACCGATATCATGGCCAAGCAAATGCAAGCAGAGCGGGAAGTCACTCGCGTGCAACGTAGTGTTACCGAGCATGAAGGTTATGTTACTCAGGCATTGAGCCAAGGTAATGAAGCCTTAGCTTTAGAAGTTGCTGAGAAAATAGCAGGATTAGAAGTCGAGCTTAATGAGCAACAACAAGCGAATGAAAGCTATAACACCAGTGCTCAACGCTTAAAAGAATTAGTCAAAACCACTGAGCGCCAGCTAGCAGACTACCAACGCCAATTGAGTATGGTAAAGACCACTGAAAGTGTTCAAAAAGCAACCGCAGCGATTACCACTAATTTTAGTAATAGTAACTCTAAGTTGCTAAACGCTAAAGAGTCTCTCGAGCGCATTAAAGCTAAGCAACAAAATTTTGATGACCGAATGAAAGCCGCTGACGCATTAGAGGCTGAAGGCAGCGACAAGTCATTAAAGGACAAATTAGCTCAAGCCGGCATCGGTGAACAACAGGCGAGTGCCAATTCGGTACTGGAACGTTTAAAAGCAAAGCAAGGGTAAGTCATGGGGTTTCTCGCTAAGTTATTTGGTAAATCAACTAAAGATAGCCAGCCAGAACGTCAACTGGACCACCCAAGCAAGCTAATCAAGGGCGATATCATCACCCTTGATGACAGCTTCGCCCTGCCAAGCCAACTGAAAGGACAATCCCTTGAAGTTACGCAGGTTAACACCTATGAGTATGAGTTTAGTAAATCATGTGAGTGGGTGTTGCGCGGTAACGATGATCAACTTATCTTCTTGTCAATCGACGATGATGATGCTCAGTCACTGGTGTTTTCAATCAAGGTGACACGAGAGCAAGTTGAAAATATTTTCGATATCGAACAGTTTGGTCAGCTCTTTGATGAATCCGGCAATGCGATTATCGATGTCAAGCAACCATCGAATGAGTTTGGACAATGGCTTGGTCAACAATATCGTCAAAGTGAATTTGCCGCTGTTGGTTACTTTCATCAAAAAGATTATCGTACGGAACAAATTAGTGAATTTGAAGGAAGCGATCAAGGCGAATCCTTTGAACGTTACAGCGCGCTAACTGATGATGAAAAACAAGGGATTGAGGCTGAGGTCTATCAAGATGGCGAAACAGATGTCATACTGTGCTTATATCGACCTATTTCAGATATTCGCCAATATTGGCCAGCGTCCTAAGATAAAGTTTTAACAATCGATGACTAAAACAACCAAAAAAAACGTGTTGCCTGAAAAATGGCAAAACGCGACTAAAGCGATAAAAGCCACTCAAGTCGCTTTTGACATGGATGAAAAAATCCAATACCAAATCAGACGACAAGCTCTAGAGCAAGGTCTGAGTCCCTCCGATCAAATTCGTCATATTCTTGGTTTACCGTGCTCAAAAAGGCCGAAACGTCCGCGCCTAACGGTCTCTCTTAATCAACAAGATTATGAGTTGCTCGCTCAAAAATATTCACTTGAATCATCACAACAATTAGAAATAAAGAAAATTGTAGTCGATGAGTTAATTAGTTTTGCAAAGAAGAATGAGCAATAAAGGATAACAAATGAGTGCACTACATGATGTCGATGAGTATGGCGTGACCAACTATAAAACCCGCTATTTAGCCATGATGGGTATGATAATTATCTATATCATTATCGCTATCGGTGCAGCGCTAGTGCTCCAGTTTGAGCAAGCGAATCCAGACGCTAATATTCACACCTACGGTGAAGCATTCTGGGTCTTGATTATGGCAAGTTCAACCATCGGCTTTGGCGATTACTATCCAACGACTGCTGGCGGCTATGTGGTCGTTACCGCCATGTTTTATATCGGTGTTGGCATGATGGGATATATCGGTGCTTTAATTGCGAGTAAAATCATGGGGTTTTCAGATACTAATGTTAAAAACCGTGAATTACGTCGTCAAAATGCACAAATTTTAGAGCAGATATCACAACTAACAGCCGAATTGAAAAAGCGTAATAGTTGAACCTGACCCTACTTTATTTTTAGCAAAAAAAAGCCATCGTGACGATGGCTTTTTAGTATCTAATGGTTAATTAATTGAAGCTAACTTTAACCATCACGCGACGGTCACGTGAGTTATTGGTGTTATCTTCATTAATTAGCATATCTTCGCCATTAGCAACGACTGACACTTTGTCGCTTGCTACATTCCAGTTATTGCGAATGTATTCAACAACAGCCTTAGCGCGACGCTCAGATAGTGCTTGGTTATATTCGCTATCACCAACAGCAGATGCAAAGCCCGCGACATTAACAGAGTCTAAACGATCATTCACTAATTGACTTTTAGCTTGAGCCAGTACATCTAATGTTTCGCTCGTTAGTTCACTGCTATCGTTAGTAAAGAACACATTCACTTGTAATGGCTTAAGTTCAATAACAGGTTCTGGCTTAGGCTCAGGTTTTGGTGCTTCAACCACAGGCTCAGGCTTAACATAAACAGGAACAGGAGCTGGCTTTGCTGCTGGCTTAGTGATATCACCAAAAGTGTAACGAAGACCTACCGATGCTAAATCAGTTTTGCTATCAAATCTGTAACGCTCCCAATCAAGCATTAATGATAGGTTTTTGTTTAGATCGAATGACATACCAGCACCGAAAAATGCAGCATTATCAGACGTTCTATGCCAAGCATGGCTGCCGTTAGATAAACGGTTGTTACGACCACTAAAGTGAGCATAACCTAACTTAGCATGAGCGTTAACGCTATTAGAGAAAGGAATGTTATAGATTGCAGATAAACCAGTTGCATTGCCCGCGATAGACTCTAAGGCAGCGCGGTTAACGAAATCTTCAACAACACCCATGTCTGCATAGCTAAGTGCTACTGCAATGTTATTGTTAAAGCGGTAACCGGTGCTTGTTTTCCAGGCACGACGCTTTTCAGACATTCTTAAGTCACTGTAAATCCCTTCTTGGCCGTAACTTTTAGCTTGAGCAACGTCACCTTGTACGAACCAACCTTTTTCAACATCAGTCTGCTCAGCCATAACTGATGCTGAAGCTAGTAATACACCCAATGCGATTGGGGTTAAGACATTACGTTTCATTGAAGTAGTTTTCATCTTGTATTTCCTTGTAATTATAAATAACTGGTAAATATATTAGGGTCGATTTTGGAGGTCTATACATTGCCCTCCTTTGTTGCAGAGCATTAAAACAATTTTGCCCTGAATTGAAGCTTAACGAGTTATTTTATTATCCTCCTTGGCCTAAGGCATATTTTCGCATTAACAAAAGATATAAATCAACAAATTATCGTTTTCTATTTATAAATTATTATTTATAAGTACAATATTTAACACTAATGAAATTAAGATATGATATTCGATGATGAAAAAATTATTACTTTTAAGCAGTTCGGGCGCTGGCAGCACCCAATATTTGAGCCATGCATTACCGCATATTCAACATTTTTTGACTCAAAGCATCACAGAAATATTATTTATTCCCTATGCCGGTGTCTCAATCAGCTATCAACAATACACGGATAAAGTCACCAAGGCACTGGCACCGCTTAATTTAACCATCCTTAATATCGCCGATACAAAAGATCCGAAACAGGCCGTTGAACAAGCACAAGCCATTATGGTGGGCGGCGGTAATACCTTTCATTTATTACATCAACTCTACCATTTTGACTTAGTCGAGCTGATTCGAAACAAAGTTGAACAAGGCCTCCCATACATTGGCTGGAGTGCTGGTTCAAATATCGCAGGGCTCTCTATCCGTACCACCAATGATATGCCGATAATAGAGCCCCCTTCATTTAATGCCCTAGCATTGGTGCCATTTCAATTAAACCCGCACTACTCAGATTATCAAGCACCAGGGCACAACGGTGAAACTCGCGCGCAGCGTTTATTAGAGTTTACCTGCGTCGACCCAATTACACCCATTATAGGGATTCAAGAGGGTAGCGCTCTGACATTAATCAATGATAAGTTGTTACTCATTGGCGAAAAAGAAGGATATTTATTTACCGGTAAGATTCAAAAGCAAATAATAGACACTAACACCGATTTAACGGATTTTTTATAGGTCACAGCATGGAACTACTCCATTATTATATTGGCATTGCTTTATGGTATGTATTAGCACCGAGCCATTTGTTAATCATATTACTCACCGTTGGTGTTCTTCTTCTTTGGTTCAAGCGACCATTAGGGTTAACCTTGGTGTCGGGTGTCACTTTTTGTTTCTTTGTTATTGCCTTTAGTCCAATTGAACATTGGCTCCTCGCTCCGCTTGAGCAAAGAATCAAACCACCACGATCTCTGACTCATATAGACTCAATCATTGTACTTGGTGGTGGTCAACGAGTACTCCAAAGTAAGCAGTATCCCTATAGCGGCTTAGGTCAACACACTGGCCGAGTCATTTCAGCGATTGATTTAGCGAAAAAACTAAATGTTCCTGTCATTTTTGTTGGCGGCTCAAAACAAGTCGATGGTCAATGGTATGCTGAAGCAGAAAGTATCAAACTAATCGCTCGGCTCGCTAATTTTTCCCCTGATAAGTTAATCATTAATAGTCGCTCCAATGACACTTATGATAATGCCCAGATTACCAAAAGTATGACCACACAACTCCAATTCAACCATAGCTTATTGATTACTTCGGCTGGACATATGCCTCGTGCACTAGGAGTATTTACTAAACAAAAAATCACCGTGACGCCTTACCCCGTTGAATATCAACTAACCAATCACGGGCAATGGTTTAGTGCTTTTAGCCTCACCAGAAAGCTGTATTTAATTGAATATGCTAGCCACGAATGGTTAGGATTACTTAAATATTATATTTTGGGGATGTCTGATTCTTTTTTTCCTGAGAAAATCGAAGAAAATCCGGAAAATCTTCCCGAAGTCCACTACCACTAGCACCATGCGCATGTTATAAATAGCTTATAATTTAATATTTAGGAACTTTCCCATGTTTGAAGTGGTAAAAACAGCCCCTGCTGACCCCATTCTTGGTTTAACTGATGCTTTCAAAAAAGACCCCCGAGCTCATAAAATCAACTTAGGTGTTGGCATTTATAAAACAGACCAAGGGACCACACCAGTTTTAGATTGTGTGAAGCAAGCTGAAGCGATTATTCTTAACAACGAAAAAACAAAATCTTATCTAAGTATTGAAGGCAGTGTTGACTACGCTAAATGTGTTCAACAGTTACTTTTTTCGATTGATAATGAAATTATTACCAATCAACGAGCCATCACAGCTCAAGCACCTGGCGGTACCGGAGCATTAAGAATAGCTGCTGATTTCATGGTGACTCAATTAGGAATTAAGCGCATTTGGGTCAGTGATCCAACGTGGGCAAACCATGGTAATGTGTTTAAAACCGCTGGTTTAGAAATTATTGAATATGATTATTACGACGCCGATTCTAAATCGTTAAATTTTGCAGGGATGTTAGCATCACTCGCACAAGCAACGAGTGAAGATGCGGTGTTGTTCCACGGTTGTTGCCATAATCCAACAGGTATAGACCCAACGATTGAACAATGGCAACAAATTGCTGATTTAGGCACTAAAAATAATTTTCTGGCGTTATTTGATTTTGCTTACCAAGGGTTTGGGACTGGTATTGAGGAAGATGCTCAAGGGCTAAGATTGTATGCAGCACAAAACAAAGAGTTATTAATTGCTAATTCATTCTCTAAAAATTTCGGCTTGTATAATGAACGTGTTGGTGCCGTCACACTAGTCGCTCAAGATCATAACACCGCGAGTTCTGCTTTTAGTCAAATTAAAGCAATTATCCGATCTAATTATTCTAATCCCCCATCTCATGGGGCCGCCATTGTGACCACCATCTTGAACGACACAAAACTCACCGAATTGTGGCATCAAGAAGTTACCGAGATGCGTCAGCGTATTCATCAAATGAGAATTTTGTTTGTTGAGCGATTAAAAACACATGGTGCGGTGGAAGACTATTCTTTTATTAGCAGCCAAAATGGGATGTTCTCTTTTTCGGGTCTCAATAAAAGCCAAGTTGAAGAGTTACGAGAAACTCATGCGGTCTACATTGTTGGCTCCGGTCGTATTAGTGTGGCAGGCATGACCACTCACAATATGGATGCTCTGTGTAAAGCGATAACCGCAGTTATTTAAGCAACGAGTTAATTTGAAGGGAAAACTAGTGTAATAGTTTTTCCTTTAGATTATTTTCAATTTTATGAATAAAATAATCAATATCTTCTTTTTTTAAAGTACCGACCTGAGAAACCATCTTTGGTAAAAAAGGTGAGTTAAAATCATAATTATCAATCGCATTAATAATTTTATTATTTAACACCCTAACCCCTTCGGCATTTGTCTCAGGTGATAGGATAAGCAATTGTTGTGATTGCCAAATACCGAGTGTATCGGAAATCCTAACTTCAGCATTAATAATATTAATTATCATCGCCCACATCTTTTTAATCCCATGACTTCCTTGCTTATTTTTAATCAATTCTAGGCCATCAAAATTCAAAATTAACACTGATAAAGGTAAATTAGTTCGTAGCGAGCGATTACGCTCATACTGAATCAATTGCTCAACTCTAAACCGGGTCAACAAGCCTGATAAAGGCTCAACTGATGCGGATTGTTCAATACACTTCTGATCGGAGATATCATATTCAAGCGCTGTATAACCGAGCAAGCGGCCATTTTTAACGATGGGGTCCAGTTGGCTCCGATGCCAAAAACTCTCACCATGTTTACCTTGATATTTAATTTCCCCCTGCCAAGGGGCGTAGGATAATATCTTATTATTTATTCTATCGAGCACTATGCCATCGAATTGAGGATGATAAATCATCATCCGCGGTTTACCGATTAATTCAATGCTCTCAAAGCCTAATTTTGAACAAAGTGCCGGTGAGACAAAAATGAGATTATCTTGCTCGTCAGTCCGAAAACTCAAGATATTTTGTTCAATTAACTGCTGATGTTGTGTTTCAAGTAATGCTGTTTTTGAAAAAATACTATTAACAAACCGCGAAAATGTGATTAAGACTCGGCGGTTTTTAAATAACATGATAAAAAACAACGGTACACTAACCATAAAGATAAAAAGCCATTGCCAATAACGTTGTACCTCCGAATCATAATCAGACCATAAAAAACCACTGATATCGCTATGCTGTGCGACATTTGAAGTTGCCTTGTAAAACATTTCAACATCACGAATTTTTTGTGTTGATATAACACCAATATTATCCATATCATCGAATAAATTAAGCACCATATTAGCCTCGTACTCCAAGGCCCGCTTACTCTTAGGTGACTGATATATATTAATTAACCATTTAATCACTTGGTCAGGGTTCGCCAGCGCATAGTTCCATCCTTTAATCGTAGCCATTCTAAAGTTATTCACTTGATCAAAATTACTGGCTAAATAACTTTCCGTGGTAAAGGTTAAATTCCCTAACGAACTAATCCCGTAGTTTGCTGGGTTTATGACATTAATCGCCAACCCATTTACTTGATGGAGAAACGGTTCGTTGGTGATATAACCGGTATAAGCATCAATTTCTTTGTTTGTTAAGGCGTCCATTGGTTCGTTGAGTTCAACATGTTGATAATCAGTATCTGTGATGTCAAATTGTTTAAATAACGCTTTTATCGAGCTATCATCTTGATTTTTTAAAAGCATTATTCTTTTATTTTTCAATTGCAGGACGTTAATAATGCGATCTTCTTGACGGGTAATTAACACCATGGGAGATTGATCAAAATTGGACAATAAGGCAACAACGGGCAAGCCTTTTAAGCGATGCATAATTAATGTCCCGTCAGAAACGCCAAATTGTGCTTGTCCGCTCAAGACGCTATCTAATACAGATAACTTAAAGTCTCGAGGTGCAATCGTTACATTCAAGCCTAAGTCACGATAATATCCTAACTCTTTAGCGGCATAAAATCCGGCAAACTGAAATTGGTGATACCATTTTAACTGTACTGTGACGTTGGTCATTTTTGTTGTCGCGTGCGTAGTGGTGCCAACAGCTGCATATGCAAGTGTTAGCCACCACATCAACAATTTTAAAAATCTCACGAGCGACATATTCATCAATATAAATTCTCACTTAGTTAAACTCTTTGAATCACTGTCTAATTGCTTTAAAAACAATTGTCGTTGCTCTACCAATTGCACCAAAGTTATAAACGACCATTGCTCTTTCAGTGAAATCAAATGGGGATTAGTTCTTAGGTTAGCCAAGTCGTATCGAGAATCAGGTAACCAACCATCACTCACTACCTTTGCTAATTCATCTAAGGCTAATAGCGGCTGTCCGTTCAATGCATATGATTCAGCTAAATACGTTGAAAAAATAGCTTGCTGGCTTTTGTCTTCACTAAAGAAGACAATTAATGCCGCTAATAACTCACTGGCTTGTTTTTTTTCATTATTCAATAATAACAACTTAGCGTAATAATTTAGGTAAAACACCTGATCGGCTAACACACCTAAGTCATCAAAATCATTTGGGATCATCCGATGATTTTTCATAAAACTAAGTCCTTCAGACACTTTTTTGTTAGTCACTAACAGCGCAAGGTAACGCCATTTATCGGTCATTATATTAAATTCATCAGATTCATAATGACTTAGATTTAATTTGGGGCGATCTAAAAGTAAAACATTATTATTGAATACAGTTGTCATCCTTGCCGCTAATTTTTTATCAAACCCGTTAGCATGACTGTCATTATTAAATACCTCTAATAACGTATTATAGTTCAAATGAGAAAAACGCAGCCGATAGATTAAACTATTTGGCGCTTCCTTTAACTGCGATAGCATCGACAGAGCTCTGGAGTAATAACCTAACTGCTGTAAATCCCGCGCCAACCAATAAGATAATTGGTCATTTTGACCGATTAGATCCACCAGCTTATTTAACATATCAAAACTTAAACGAAAATTAGCACGGTCTCGATACAGCCTCGATAGTGCAAAAAAATTACGACTGTTAGAACGATTATAATCAATCGCTTGTTGGTAAGCGGCAATTGCTTGCTGATGATTACCCAAGTCATCTTCTAATTTCCCCTCTATCTCATAACTAAAGCTATTCTCGGGAAACTGTGTTCGAATTTGATTGAGGTAAAGGCTGATTTGCTGCTGCCATTGTGCTCGATCCTCAGGACTATTGGCCGCCTTGGTGAGGTTTATCCACAATTGACTAATGACAATGCGATAATCACTGATGCAATGCGTTGTGATAAGTTCTTGCGGTATTGTTAATCGGGGTAAAAAACTACTTAAGTCACACTCACTAGGTGATTGTTCGATCATCACTTCGCCCAGTAACCGTTTAACCAGGTGTTGATTGATTTGATAGTTTGCTACTGTTGTCTCCGGCAGTAAGTAACCAGCGTCATTCTCTGAATGATAATAGGTTTGGTTAATCGAAATTTGGCCATTGTTGACCATCAGATGACTACTTAAACGGGGATATTGTTCAATCGTTTCATTTTGCTCAATAATTTTTATTAATGGTAAATGCTGAAATTTTTGCACCAGCCACCATTGCAGGTTTTGTTTTAATTGTTTAGTCGCCACAGATTCTATCGGCTCAGCCAACGTCTTGTTGGTTATTTCTAGCGTCAGTGGCTCAATATACAGTTGTTGTGGCAACACCTGTGGTACCAGTTGCTGCTCTTGACGATTTAAACCACTGATGACAACCAGTGTCGCAATAATGAGTACCCCAAGCACAAAGGCCACACTTCTAGTGTATTGCTTAAGCCAATGTTCTGACTGATTAACAATGAGCAGGGCTTTGATTGGTGCAGGCTCTTGGACCGGGACCAGTTCTTTAACATGCTCAGTTGCCGAATTAGCGGCAGAATGATGGTCAATAAAACTAAGATCATCAAAAATACTACTGGCGGCAACAGCATCATTTTTATTGGGCTCAGTTTCACTGGATAAGGCCTCTCCTTCAACTATCGGTTTGGGTTCAATGTGTAATCGATAACCCAATTTGGGCACCGTCTCAATAAAATCACCTCGGTGAACGGAATCATTAAATATCCGCCTTAGTTTCGCAATACTTTGATACAGTTTGTTTTTTGTTTGTTGCCTTTCGACATTATCCAAATTAAGTAATTGTTCACTACTGACGACATTTGGATATTCCATCACTAATGTTAATAATATTAGGGTTTGGTATGGTGTTAAATCGACCTTGTTTTCATCGAGCTGATTCGGGGAATCATTCAACGTCTGTTCTGGTACAACGAAACGCCATTGGCCAATGGTATATTTTTCATTTTTATTCAATATTTTCCCCTTGAAAAAAGAAAGCCTCGATATTTACAATAAATATCGAGGCTTTTTGATCCGATTGATTAACGACTCTTAGCTATTTTTACCAAGATATAACCAAGTCTGTAACACGGTGTCAGGGTTTAATGACAAACTATCGATGCCCTCTTCCACTAACCATGCTGCAAAGTCGTCATGATCTGATGGTCCTTGACCACAAATTCCCACGTATTTACCTTGTGCTTTACAGGCTTGAATCGCCATCGACAACAGTTTTTTAACCGCAGGGTTTCGTTCGTCAAACAACTCAGACACAATGCCTGAATCACGGTCTAATCCAAGTGTTAACTGAGTTAAATCGTTTGAACCAATCGAGAAACCATCAAAGTATGCTAAGAACTCATCGGCTAATAAGGCATTAGACGGTAATTCACACATCATAATAACCCGTAAACCATTTTCACCACGCTTAAGACCATGAGCGGCCAGTAGCTCGATCACCGACTTAGCTTCGTCAACAGTTCTGACGAATGGGATCATGATTTCGACATTGGTAAAGCCCATGTCATTACGAACTCGCTTAATTGCTTCACACTCTAGCGCAAAACAATCTCTGAAATCTTCAGAAATATAGCGAGATGCTCCACGGAAACCCAGCATTGGATTTTCTTCTTCCGGCTCGTAACGTTCACCACCAAGCAAGTTGGCATATTCGTTCGATTTAAAATCAGACATTCGCACAATCACTTTCTCTGGAGAGAAAGCACAAGCCAATGTTGAGATGCCTTCGGTTAACTTCGCGACATAAAATTCGATAGGAGAGCTATAACCCGCCATCATTTCAGTGATTTCACGCTGAGTACGTTCATCTTGATCATCAAAATTAATCAGCGCTTTCGGGTGAATACCAATCATCCGATTAATGATAAATTCTAAACGCGCTAAACCAATACCAGCATGAGGTAAACGGGCAAAGTCAAATGCACGATCAGGGTTACCCACGTTCATCATGATTTTGAGTGGCAAAGCCGGTAAGTTATTCACTTCTGAAGAAGTTACTGTAAAATCTAACTCGCCTTCATAAATAAAGCCAGTGTCACCTTCAGCACATGATACCGTGACGGTTTGACCTTCTTTAATCAAATCGGTCGCATTACCACAGCCTACTACAGCAGGAACACCCAACTCACGGGCAATGATTGCGGCATGGCAAGTTCGTCCACCACGATTAGTCACTATCGCCGATGCACGTTTCATGATTGGTTCCCAATCAGGATCGGTCATGTCAGTCACTAGCACGTCACCTGGCTGAATCCGGTCCATCTCATCAATCGATGATAGTACCTTCACTTTTCCAGAACCAATTTTTCCACCAATCGCACGTCCTTCGACTAAAATAGCGGATTTTTCATTCAAGGTGTAACGTTCCATGATATTGCTATCTTCACGAGAGCGCACGGTTTCTGGACGCGCTTGTACAATGTACAACTTGCCATCATTACCGTCTTTAGCCCACTCAATATCCATTGCTCGGCCGTAATGCTGTTCAATCACTAACGCTTGTTTGGCAAGCTCAGTCACTTCAGCATCGGTGATTGAGAATTTATTAGCACGCTCTGGTTCAATATCTTTAATCACGACTTGCTTGCCGTGCTCCGTTTTATCTGAGTAAACCATTTCAATCAGCTTACTACCGATATTACGACGAACAACCGCTGGTCTTTGCGCATTCAAGGTAGGTTTATGAACATAAAATTCATCAGGGTTAACTGCACCCTGCACCACCATCTCGCCCAGGCCCCATGATGACGTAATAAAGACCACATCATCAAAGCCAGACTCCGTATCAAGGGTAAACATCACACCTGACGCTGCAATGTCACTGCGTACCATGCGCTGAACACCAGCGGACAAGGCAACACCACGATGAGAATAACCTTGATGAACACGATATGAGATAGCACGATCGTTAAACAATGAAGCAAACACATGCTTAATCGCTTCACGAACAGCATCAAGACCAACAACATTTAAAAAAGTTTCTTGCTGACCCGCAAATGATGCGTCCGGCATATCTTCAGCAGTCGCCGATGAACGAACAGCAAATGACATACCCGCTGAACTGTCTGCTAACTGTTGATAAGAAGTAGCTATCGCTGCTTCAAACTGTGATTGAAATGGGGTATCAAGGATCCATTGCCGAATAGTTTTACCAGCACTGCCTAGCGCTGCTAAATCATCAACATCGAGTTCATCAAGCAGCTGATATATTTTTTCGTTAATACCACTGCCTTCTAAAAACTCATTAAAAGCGTGTGCAGTTGTTGCAAAGCCTCCGGGCACTTGAACACCTGCATTAGATAAATTACTGATCATTTCGCCTAATGATGCGTTTTTTCCGCCGACAACTTCAACATCGTTCATGCCAAGCTGTTCATACCAAAGTACATATTTTTGCACTGTAAATCTCCAAATTCACAAATGTGGACTAACTAACAATATGGTTTGTTGCATTCTACACTGCTACAATTTGTCTCGTAAATCATAATAAAGAATAACTCTCAATTAATTTTAAATCTCAAGGTGAAATATTGTGCGAAAAGTCTTTTACATCTCTGATGGCACGGCGATTACAGCCGAAATTTTAGGTCATGCGGTACTTTCTCAATTTGATATCGAATTTGAACAAATCACCATCCCTTTTGTTGAATCGATGGAAAAAGCAGCCGAAGTGGTCATCAAAATTGATCAAAGTTTCTTTGAACAGCAACCGCCATTGATTTTTCACTCCATTGTTGATGAAAAAATCAGAGCAACCATTGAGCGTTGTAATGGCATTAGTTATGACTTTTTAAATACTTTTGTCGCACCGCTAGAAAAACAGCTAGGAATAAAAGCAGAGCCGAAAACGCATCGCACCCATGGTATTGCCAACGAAGCCTACAGCGCCAGAATCGACGCCATTAATTATTCACTCGATAATGATGATGGTATTAGCCTTAAGCACTTAGATAAAAGTGAACTCATTTTAGTCGGTGTTTCACGTTGTGGTAAAACCCCCAGCAGCCTTTATTTAGCGATGCAGTTTGGCATTGCCACCGCCAACTATCCCTTTATTAACGAAGACATGGAAAATTTAAAACTACCACCAGAATTAAAGAAAAATAAACATAAAATATTTGGCCTAACCATTGATCCGTATCGTTTACATGAAATAAGAACGCAACGTTTAGCCAACAGTAAGTACGCCTCTCTGCGTCAATGTCGAGCAGAAGTTAAAGAAGTCGAAATGTTATATCGACGAGAACGGATCCCATTTATCGATACCACTAAACATAGCGTTGAAGAGATCACCGCAAAAATCATCGATACCACCGGTCTAAAACGCCAAATGTTTTAATAGGCCAAATTCTTTTTTGATATGCATTAAAAACTCGGTGAACAACCCGAGTTTTGTGCTCTAAACCCTTTAAAAGATTAAGATAGTGCGATATGGTACGCCTAGCTAACCTAAAAAGTAATAATATCAATGTCCATTAAAACCGATGAATTAAGAACCACTTATATAGATCAAGTAATTACACCGAGTCAACTAACCAAAGAATTCCCACTTTCTGACAGCGCAGCTCAACAGCTGATTAAAAATCGTCGTGACATCGAAGCTGTCATCGAAGGTAAAGATAAACGCTTGCTGGTGATCATTGGACCTTGTTCAATCCATGATACAACTGCCGCCCTAGATTACGCTAAACGCTTGGCCGTATTACAACAGCAGCACCAAAATAGCTTAGTCATCGCAATGCGAGTTTATTTTGAAAAGCCGCGGACCATTGTTGGTTGGAAAGGGTTAATTAGTGATCCTGACCTTAACGGTAAATATCAAGCTAATAAAGGATTACGCTTAGCCCGCAGCTTGCTGGTCGATATCACTGAAATGGGGATCCCAATCGCGACCGAGTTTCTTGATATGGTGAATGGCCAGTATATTGCTGATCTAATCAGTTGGGGCGCGATCGGTGCCAGAACCACCGAAAGTCAAATTCACCGTGAAATGGCCTCTGCACTATCTTGTCCAGTAGGGTTTAAAAATGGCACTGATGGCAACACCAAAATCGCGATTGACGCGGTTCGTGCCGCGCAAGTGCCACATATCTTTTATTCGCCTGATAAAGATGGCTTAATGACGGTTTATCGCACCCACGGTAATCCTTTTGGTCATATCATTTTACGGGGTGGTAAAGAACCAAACTACAGTGAAGTCCATATTGCGAAAGCTTGTGCTCTCCTCAATGACGCTGGATTAATGCCGTCGGTTGTGGTGGATTTCAGTCATGGTAACAGCCAAAAGTTGCATACTAATCAATTATTAGTCGCCAAGGATATTATGCAACAAATGCGGGCCGGTAGTTATCAAATTTCAGGAATTATGGCGGAAAGTTTCTTAGAAGAAGGCACGCAAAAAGTCGTGATAGGTGAGCCTCTCGTTTATGGTAAGAGTATTACTGATGCTTGTATTAACTGGTGCGACACTGAAAAGCTGTTGGCTGATCTGGCCCAAGCATCTAGTGATAGAATGGCGCTAAAATAATCCATAGGGCTAGGCTACAATAAATAACCTAGCCCTATATTTCACACCGGATTATCAATATCGATAAATTCAACATCAAGCTCAAATTCCTGCGCAAGGTGTTGGCCTAACGCCTGCACCCCATAACGCTCTGTAGCATGATGACCCGCAGCAAAAAATGCCACATTCATTTCACGGGCGATATGAATGGTTTGTTCCGAGACTTCACCACTGATAAATGCATCAATCCCTTGCTCAGCGGCCATTTCAATAAAACTTTGACCACCACCACTACACCACGCTATTGTTTTGATGACTTTATCAGGGTCACCTTCAACTAGTGGTTGACGCTTTAATTGCTGAGTAATCACTTGAGTTAAGGCTGCAACAGTACTTGGTTGCAGTAGCTGGCCTTTCATTGCCACACTTACTGGATTTCCTGATTCTAAACCTTCAACATCAGTGATGCCAAATAGCTTAGCCAGTTGCGCATTATTGCCCAGTGTCGGATGAATATCTAAGGGTAAATGGTAGGCAATCAAACTGATATCAGCCTGTAATAATGCTTTGATTCTATTCTTTTTAATTGAACATATTACTGGGTTTTCACCCTTCCAAAAATAACCATGATGAACTAACAACGCATCAGCGTTTGCCGCAATAGCCGCATCGATTAGCGCTTGACTTGCCGTCACTCCGGTCACAATTTTTTTTATCTTAGATTTTCCTTCGACTTGCAACCCATTGGGGCAATAATCTTTAATTTTTGCAGGTTGCAATAACTGATCGAGATGACTCAGTAATAAGTGACGTGAAATAGACATATAAGAACCATCATTTAAGAATATATTGATTATTGTAACGTGTTTTAAAGCGCATATTCAAAGTTATTCTTAGGTATTATCGACTCACCAACGACTCTGTCTCTTCCTTCAGATTTAGCGATATACAAGCGTTGATCGACCAACCTTAGCAAACTATGTTGATCATTAATCTCATCACTTAAATTAGCAACACCGATACTGACTGTAAAATTAAAGGAAACGCCATCATCGCTAACCATTTCAAGTTCTGAAATGGCAATCCGTAACTTATCGGCGACTTCCAACGCCTTAGTACTAGACCATTGCGGAATTAACGCCAATATCTCTTCACCACCCAATCGAATGATAACCGCATTCGCCGGTAATTGATGTTGACAACATTGCGCAAAAGCAATGATAACTTGATCTCCAACCCCATGGCCGTAAGTATCATTAATGTGTTTAAATTGATCAATATCCAACATAATACCGCTTAGTGATTCATGATCATTTAAATAATTTTTCTGATATTGAGGAAAAATCTCCGATAAATAACGGCGATTATAAACGCCGGTTAATGGATCTAAATAGGATAAACGACTCAATTGTTGTCGTTTTCGATACAACAAAATGGCAAGCACAATAGCCGTAGCAGCAATGATAGCCAACACCAATAACAATAATAGTAACTGTGATTTAGCTTCAGCTTGACGTTTAATTTCGAACACTTGCTTTGAGTTATTATCATGTAAATTTTTATTTTTTTGCTCAAGCAGTTCCACATCAAACATCAATTTTTGTCGTTGTAAACTATAAGAATTTCGCCGCTGACTCTGCGTTGCAAAGTCACCTTGATGCTGTTCTAAAATTGCATATGCTTGTTCAAATAGCCCTTGAGCGGCAAGCCCTTTCGCTTTAAGTTGTAATAAATCAAGCACCCGGCCATCTTTTTTACTACTCCCCGTTAGTCGTAATCGGCCATTTGACTTCAGCAACTGTTGAAGTCCTGAGTAGTCATTTAGTGCCACTTTATAACGCGCCTGTACTAATAGCAGTCGGTCTTGATCATCGGCTCGGCGCAAATACTGCTTGAGCACCTCAATATGACGAAGGGTGACGCCAGCGGCGGTGATTTGATTGGTTTCAATTTGCAATTCTGCAATTCTTAATTCAATTACAAATCGATATAACCCTGAACCAACAAGCTCGGCCAATCCCTTTGCCTTGATTAAAATACTCAGCGCGTGATTGAGCTTATGACGACTGTAAGCTAAGTCTGATAATTTAATTTGAACAATCAAATTCTCTATCGAGAGCGGGTTGTTAACATAATATTGATTCGATTTTTCTAATAATTGTTGTGCTTGCTGGTAATCTTTAACATCAAGTAAGCGCCCTGCAAGAATCAGAGATATTTTTTGCAACAAATTATCATCACCACTTTGTAATGCGACTTTATAAGATTGTTTATAGGTGAATAGTGCGTCACTTTTTCGTCTTAACTTGTCAAATAGTTTAGCCTTAATAAATAATACTTCGGCTTGATGATGAACATTTTGTTTAGCAGAGTCCCCCCACTTTATCGCACGTTCAATGGCAAGTTCATATTGTTTGTTAGCCATTAGACTTTGCAATATCAACCGTTGTAGCTCTAATCGTTGCAAGTTAAATTCATTAAGTGAACCCGTTAGCTCAAGTGCAATATTAGCCTGATCGATTGCCTCTTCAAAATTTGACAGAGTTAAGGCCATTTTAGTGGTTAGCAAATAATACCGGATTTGAATTAATCGTGGTTGCTTTGACATTTCACCGCTATGCGCCAACTGGGCTAATGCTTGAAGTGAGTTGGTCGTTGTATGCTTAATATTTTGTTCTTCTTGAGTTATTTGCTCGAGAACCGTATTAGCGAAAATGATAGGAGGAAAGAATAAAATAAAAGCGATTAACAGTCGATGCATTATAGTCCATTACTATACTCGGTAGATGAATAACTATCATACAATAAACTTTAATAACCAGCGAATGAAATAATCTAATCTGCATTCTGCTATAGTATTGTTGATATAACATCGAAATGCAGAGATAATTTAATGACAGGTACCAACCGATCTGAGATAAAAATTGGCGCAAGTGTCGCAATTGTACTCAAAAAAGATCAAAGAACAGGCACATTAACCACCGGCGTAGTAAAAGATTTACTCACTAAGTCTCCTCATCATCCCCATGGCATTAAAGTGAGACTAGAAAACGGTGATGTTGGCCGGGTAAAGGAAATTCAATGAGTTATTTATGTATTTATCATAAAAATTGCGCCGATGGTTTTGGCGCAGCACTGGCGGTCAAACGATATTGCGATAAAGAACAACTTGAATGCGAATTTCTTGCTGCTCAGTATGGTGATGTGGTTCCTGATGTCACGGGAAAACACGTATTCATTGTCGATTTCTCTTACAAACGCGATGTTTTGTTAGCATTAAAGCAACAAGCAAAATCGATGCAAGTGATTGACCATCATCAAAGTGCTCAACAAGATTTAGACGGTTTAGATTTTTGCATCTTTGATTTGTCAAAATCTGGTGCCGTACTCACTTGGCAAACCCTATTTCCCCATGAAGAAGTACCTTTGTTACTCGCTTATATTCAAGATCGTGATTTATGGCAGTGGCAATTAAACAATAGTAAAGCGGTATCAGCAGCATTACTAACCCTAGACAAAACATTTGAACTATGGCAACCCTACTTAGTTGACGCCAATGTTGAACAGTTAATCATTAAAGGCAATGCCATTGTCGAATATCAAAATCAACAATTGGCTCGCTTACCATCAGGTGATAAACTGCCTTTAGCTCAAATAGCTGGCTATACTATTCCTTGTGTCAATGCGACACATTTAGTAAGTGAGATCGGTGAAAGAATTTCACAGGGGTACCCTTTTGCTGCTATTTACTTTGAACGTAAAGGCAAAAGAATTTATTCATTACGTTCAGCAAAAGACGGTATCGATGTCGCTAAGATAGCTGAAAAATATGGCGGTGGCGGTCATTTTCATGCTGCTGGTTTTGCGGTTGATATAACAGGGATAGTGATCGATTAATCATAATAAGTATCACCATTAATCTGGTGCTATAGGGTTTTCTATGAAATTGTGCTTCTGGGTGATCCTCTTATGTATGTTTACCCCATCTGATGCTAAGAGCATAAAAGTTGGCTATATCGATTTTCCTCCCCTACTCTTTATCAACAATCATGGTAAAGCGCAGGGGATTTTAATTAATATTTTAGAAAAAACATTAGCGCATGCCAACTATCAATATACCTTTACTTTATATCCCCCAAAACGGATGTTTTCTTATTTAAAATCAGGCGATATCGATCTTTGGGTCGGTTTAGCCAATTCAAAAAAACTAAACGAGCATGTATTAATCGGTTCTACGACCGTTCATCACTTTACCTTGCAGTCATACTCAATAGGAAAAACAACGAAAATAACAGCTCGGCAACAACTTAACAATAAAACAGTCATCATTATCAGAGGGTATAGCTATGGTGGCTGGATCGATTATTTAAATGACCCAGCTAATAATATTCAATTAATAAGAACAGTTAATCATAAATCTGCACTTAAACTATTAAAAATAGGGCGAGCAAAATACCTTTTAGCCTACAAAGAGCCGATGAAATTAGCATTAGGAGCCACTAAAGTAGATAATATTATTACTCATCATTTAGAAAAATTTTCCGTTAAATTCGTGATCTCAAAAAAAACAAACAATGCTAAAAAACTATTATTTAATCTTGAAAAATCCTATAAAGAACTAGTAGCACAAGGTATTTTAAAATGAATAATAGCTCATGATAATTGCATCTTCATGACCTGATTCGGTCGGATAATAGTTAACTCGACAATCAACTTCATTAAAGTCTAATGCTTGATACAGCTTACGGGCCGCAACATTAGACTCTCTCACTTCGAGCCAACAGCTAACGCCGCCACGTTGCAATGTGTTATCAATATAATGCTGCAACAACAACTTACCTAAGCCTTGCCCCTGAAAACTAGGGGCGATGCAGATCTCAATTAATGATGACTCATCAATCACAAAGTCAGCAATATAAAAGCCAGCAATCACCCCATTAACCAAGATTGAACGATTAAAATAGCGTTTCCCAAGGCATGACAACATCACTTTTTGGCTCATTGGGTGGGATTGAGCATTTTGTTCTATCTGATAAATTGGCTCGATGGTTTGGGCACAAAACTCACCATAGGTTATTACTCGTTCACTACTGGTAGACATGATAAATCTGTTCCCATAATTGTTTCTTTAACGTTGCACAGCTAAATACCGTCACTAAATCAGGTAAAAGCAACTGCTGATCTTGTCGCTCAATACTCGTTAGTGAATTATCAATCGACCAAGTTAATGTAATCGTACTATCAGCTAGAGAACGACAGTAATCAATCGAGCTATTTAGCTGTCTTAATAAAGCAGGTGGTTGTTCTGCTTGCTGCTCTGGGATGATTTTTTGTCTGCTTTGCAATAGTGGTATCCCCATTGCAGCCAAGCATACTCTTTGTGAGTTTGAAAAATTCAACGATATTGACCTTGCAAAAATTTTGCCTGATTGTAACAAAGTATTCGTTGTATTAGCATGAATAAGTGTCAAATTAATTAAGCAGTTTTAATATTTTTGATTTGTTAAAGCCTTTTACAATATTGCCATTGATGTGGAGTAAAGGGATCCCCTGCCCGCCCAGTTCCTCATAACGTTGTCGCCCTTCATCTGATTTCTCGATATCGAACTCTTTGTATTGGATATTTTTATCATTAAGGAACTTTCTAGCCATTTTACAGTAGCCACACCAATCGGTAGCATATAAAACCACTACATTGTCTTCAGCGTAACTAACCTCTTCTCCTGACAACAACGGCCAATTTTTATAAATGCCAAAAATAACACATAATAATAATAATTTTTTCAATGTAAAATACCTATAATAAAGAGAATGAAAACTAAAATATTAATAAAAAAACAATAAAAACAACTTATCTATATACATTGACTTGAAGCTTCATCATTTTTCGTAGAAAATACCCGCCCTATTGCCTTACTTGAAGCAACGACAAACCCAAATACACTATCAAAGATAAAAGTAGTGTTATCGGCCTTACTGGTATCTCCATATTTATCGCGTCCATCAATAATTTCTATATTATCTTTCGCTGCATCAAAAAAATCACATGCGAATTGGTTTGAGCTAGTGGTTGCACAACCAAAAACAGTCGTAGCAATAAATAATGCTAACAATAATTTCATTAATAAGGCTTTCATATTATTCCTTGTTTAACTGTAGTAACGCTGTGTTTTTTAAAAGCCAGCTGGTTGATGAAACTCAATAACATTATCATCAGGATCCCTAATAAAAAAAAACTGAGCGCCTTCGTATTCTACCTGTTCAGTAATAACGATACCTAATTGTTCAATTTTATTAGCAACTATCTTGGCATCAGATACCTCTAAAGCGATATGAGTATAACCCGTATACTTCTTAGCAATGTCCATTAGGACATTCTCAGCACTGTTGACATCAGCATTTAAAATAAAGTTGATATTAACCCCTGATGGATGCACCATGATAGCAACGGGTTCAGGACCGACTGGTCCGACCAAAAACACAAAACCGAGCTGTTCATAAAACGAACGTGTAACATGTAAGTTTCTTACTCTCAAGCCAACATGATTAATTCTGGTGATCTCTTTCATCAATAATGTCCTGATATTTATTAACAGTTAACACCCTACTGACCGGAAGGTGGTTGCCACAACTCAATCTTGTTTCCCTCAGGATCAATGACCCAAGCAAACTGATCGTCTTTGTCCGAACCAACAGACCAGATAGTTGTTCCGCCTGTAGGCTTACCGTCCGAATCGGCCCAGCTGAACGCAGTACCGCCCCACTCCTGAACATCAATCCCGAGATGACGCTTGTACCAAGCCTGTAGTGCAGGTGCATCTTTTGCCTTGAAGAATATGCCGCCGATGCCAGTAACTCGCTTCATGTAAACCTCCTCATATAATATTTTTGAGAGAGTCCTACGCCCGCTCTAAACAATGAATATAGAAAGACCATAGTTGAGATTGTTCATATTTTCAATCATTAACCCAGAGTTGGGTGACAATGCTGTTTATTTCTTAGAGTCACTTACAATATTTCATCAATTTTATGTTGACATGTTATGACGTGTAGCATGATAGCCCTAAAGTCTACTCTGATTATTAGCCATTAAAATTAGATCTTAGTAACCAACAATTACAGCGAATTAATCTATTGAATTTTATAACATTATATTAATCATAGCTAAAGGTTATAACTCTACAACATTTTTTCAATTACAAAATGATGATGGCTTTGTTACAAATGAACAGTGCAGTAACCGAGGATATAACTAGGCTCTGTTCAATGTGATGAGGAATAAACTCTCGCCGATATTACAGCTAGCATCAAGCTAAAATATGCTATTTATTTTGAACATCAACGGTTATGAACTCATCAAGTCAGTATCGTGAGGCACTGATTAAGCTTATTAACTATAGAAAGTAAATAATATGACCAGAAAAGACCAGATAATTAAAAAAGCACTCGATATCCAGATTATCGACGATCGGTTAACCGCAATTGGCATCATGGATTTTGATGCATTAAGGGATACCGTAGACGGCCTGTATGCTGCATTCCCTGATAATTTTTATCATACATTCGCGGTTAAGGCTAATGCCTTGGTTAAGGTGCTCACTGCCTTACGGCAATATGGTATGGGGGCAGAAGTGGCCAGCCCAGGAGAATTAACCATTGCATTAACCGCAGGGTTTCAAGCTCATGAGATTATTTACGATTCCCCCGCAAAAACATGGGATGACTTGCGCACTTGTATTCAAAACGACATTTCTCTTAATATCGATAACTTACAAGAATTAGCGCGTATAGACCGGCTAATGCTTGAGTATCCAAAATCTAAATCGGTGATCGGTTTTAGGATCAATCCGCAAATCGGTGGTGGCGAGATAAGTTCCACCAGCACTGCAACGGCAACCTCTAAGTTTGGTTACGCATTGGCTGATGACAATAATAAACAAAATTTAATTAATATTTATCAACAGCGTCCTTGGTTAAAAAGTCTACATACTCATAGTGGTTCGCAAGGTTGTTCACTCGAATTAATGGCTAATGGCGTTGCAGCTCTGGTCCAATTAGCCGAAAAAATAAATGATAGCATCGGTCATCAACAAATTATTCGTTTGGATATTGGCGGTGGTTTACCGGTGAATTTCAGCTCAGACCAAATCACACCCTCTTTTAAAGAATATGCAACGGTATTAGCGGCAGCAGTACCGACGTTATTTAGTGGTAAATACCAAATTAAAACAGAATTTGGTCGGGCTATCGTGGCCAAAAATGGCATTATCATCACCCGGGTCGAATACACAAAAACCTCTGGTGGCCGCCATATTGCCATCACCCATGCGGGTGCACAAATTATGACTCGCACTGCATTTTTGCCTAAGTCATGGCCAATTCGGGTTACCGGATACTTAAGCAATGGCCAACAAAGAACAGCGGCCATATCAGATGTCGTTGCCACAGACGTCGCTGGCCCATGCTGTTTCGCTGGTGATTTAATTTGCGTTAACCGCCAGCTACCAAAATTACAGCCTAACGATTTTGTCATGGTTCATGATACAGGCGGTTATTATTTTAGTAATCATTTTGATTATAACAGTTTACCTCGTGTCGCTGTTTACGCCGTGTCTGGTATTGAGGACAATTTAACTATAAAATGCATCCGCCGGGCTGACTCATTACAAGATGTATTAAGAAAAATGTAATTACCATGTCGTTACTGCCTTTCATATAACGACTTCTAGTTACCCCAGTATAAAATAATAACAAGAGGAACAAGATCTACTATGGATATTAACGTTGGCATTATTGAAACATTACTCGTTGCACTACTCATTCTTTTTACAGGTTATTTCTGTAACAGCAAAATAGCCTTTTTACGCAATAATAATATTCCAGAGCCTGTTGTGGGCGGCATCGTTTTTTCGTTGCTTGCAGCACTGGCACATAGCTGGTTTAACTTTCACGTTCTTTTTGATATGAGTCTTAAAGGCCCATTCATGACGATATTTTTCACCACGGTTGGTCTTGGCGCAAGTTTTAAATTGTTGCTTAAAGGCGGTCCTAAAGTGGTGCTATTCCTAGCGGTGGCAACGGTCTATTTATTTATCCAAAATGCATTAGGAGTATCTCTGGCAATGGCCAGTGGCATGGAACCATTATTGGGGCTGATTGCTGGTTCAGTTACTTTATCTGGTGGTCATGGCAATGGTGCTACTTATGCCGACTTATTTATCGATCAATACAATATGCCTAGTAGTATATTTGAACTAGCCATGGCAGCTGCCACCATGGGACTGGTTTTAGGTGGATTGGTTGGTGGCCCCGTTAGCAAACGATTAATCAAACGCTACAATTTAAAAGCCGATGAGTTTCACGAAGAATTAGATGACACGGTTACTTTTAACCCAGAAGATCACGACTTAGTAACTCCGAAAAAAATGATGGAAACTTTGTTCATTATTCTAACGTGTATGGTTGTTGGTGACTTAGCTTATACAGCACTCAAAACAGCGGGCTTAGTATTACCATCATTTTTAATGCCGCTACTTTTTGGTGTCGTCGCTACCAATCTATGTGATTTTTCTAAATTGTATTCTATTAGTCGTGCTTGCATCGATTTATGGGGCACGATGGCACTGTCTATCTTCCTGGCCATGGCTTTGATGTCGTTAAAAATATGGGAACTAGCTAACTTAGCTGGACCAATGGTCGCCATCATTTTAGTGCAAACATTAGTGCTGATGCTGTTTGCTTATTTTATTACCTTTAGAGTTATGGGTAAAAATTATAATGCAGCGATTATGGCTGGCGGACATTGTGGTTTTGGCTTAGGAGCAACACCGACAGCTGTGGCTAATATGGAAGCCTTAGTGGCGCATCATGGTCCTTCACCACAAGCATTCTTGGTTGTGCCGTTAGTTGGGGCGTTTTTTATTGATATAACCAATGCCTTGGTTATTCAGTTTTATTTAAGCTTTATTGGCTAAATAATATCGAAACAAAAAACCAAAACTCGATTGAGTTTTGGTTTTTTCAATTTATTTTATAAATTATCGAACGACCTTGCCATTAAGCACATTGTTATACTGTCCTCCATCGATAGTAATCTGTCCATTCACCATCACGTATTCAACACCTTGTGACAACCTATTCCATTGACTAAAAGTAGCTTGATCGCTAAATTTATCGGGATCAAACATAACGATATCGGCATAGTTACCAACAACCAATAGGCCACGTTTTTTTAGCTTAAGTATTTGTGCTGTTTTCGCACTGCTTTGCGTTATAAACTGAGCTAACGACAATAGCTTTTGTTCAACTACATACTGACGATATTTCTTAGGGAAACTGGCATACTTTCTGGGATGGCCATCGGTACCGTCAGATGAAGTAACAACCCAAGACTTAATCATGAAATTCTCAATATCCGTTGTCGACATATTAAACGAAGCCACTCGAATCTTATTGCCTTGTACTAGTTCAATAACGGTTTCGACTACTGATTTCTGACGTAATTTTGCCACTTGTTCTAATGTATTTCCCACCAACGCGGGATCGTCGCTAACAGTAAAAAGTAAAGCTTCTGCACCACCACGACGGCGAATATTCTCAATAATTTCAATCCGAATTTTCGGTAACAATTTCGGATCATTTAATCGTTGATGGAAGGCTGTGATTGAATCAGCCATTACCCATTTAGGGACTACCGCACTGCGTAAATGAGTACCAGAAGCCTGCCATGGATATTGATCGGCTGAAATACTAACGCCCTGCTGTTGCGCGGCTTCAATCTGTTTGATGATCGGGACACTTTGCCCCCACACATCAACCCCTAATGCTTTGATATGGGCGATGTGCAAATGAATATCTGCCTGTTTGGCAATTTCGATGGCCTCGGCAACTGCTTCACCAAACCCAATATTGAAGGTACTTTCATCGCGTAAGTGAGTGTCATATATGCCATTATATTTAGCCGCAACTTTTGCCAATGCCACCACTTCAGCAGTATCAGCAAAGATCCCAGGCACATAATAGAGCCCGCTCGACAATCCAATAGCACCATCCCTCATCGCCTGCTCAGTAAGTGCCTGCATTTGTTTAATTTCATCAGTCTTGGCATGGCGTTCGGCCAAGCCCAACACTTGCTTTCTAATGCTGCCATGACCAACTAATAATGCCGTATTGGTGCCAATGCCGTTATTTAATAAACGCTGAGTCATTGCCTTTATATCAACAGGACCACTGCCATCGTTACCATTGACCACGGTTGTGACACCTTGGGTCAGATAATTAAGGTTGCCATTGTCATTCTTACTTAGCAGTTCTTGTAAACTATGAGTATGAGCGTCAATAAAGCCCGGGCTAACGATTAAATCATCACTAGTTATCCTGCGTGTGGCCTGATAATCAACCTGTCCGCGCTCACTAATTGCGCAAATTAGTTCACCACAAATCCCTATATCGAGAGCCTTGCCAGCACTGCCATCTCCGACAAATACCTTGCTCGCGCTAATTAACAGATCAACTGACAATAGTGACGTTTTTTCAAACGCAGCAGCAGGAGTCGCTAATAAGGTTGCGATTAATGTTTCACTGGCTTGTTTAGCTATATCGCTAATGATGTTGCGGTCGGTATGATCGCCCATTTCATAGGTAACAGCATGGACCCCAAACGTATCGGCGATATATTGTTTAAAGACCCCTTTATCAGGGTTATTACCTGATTTTTGGATTACCACAAAAGGAGCTGCCTGCTGAGCCAAGTAGCCTAACCACTGCTGTGAAAGTAGTGCAGGACTTAACCCATAATCCCCAGGCATCGTGTAAAAAACATCATGGCGGGTCGAATGAAAATCAACGCCATAAACTATTTTGCCACCCTGCTGAGTAATTGACACTAGCTTGTCTCTAACTAACCGTGATTCAATTTGCTTAAATTCTTTCCAGTCTCGATTTAAATCAACACCGTTGGCATTATGACGCCAATTACCCAACGCAACGCCATCGGGGTTTAGATCTGGAATAACCAAGACATTAAAACGCTGCCTAAATGCCCGAGTCTGTGAATTATCTTGCAGCAAATATTCAACAAATGGCAACAACGCCAAAGCTCCAGTCACTTCAGGTGGGTGTTGTCGCCCCAAAATAACCAACCATTCATTACCTTGACCAGTGATTTCAAGCTGGCCAATCTCGCGTTGCTGGGTCGACAGCCCCAGTGTTGTATAACGGACAGATTCATGTAACGCTAATTGCTGCATCCACTGCCGATAATCATCATTGGTAATGATTTCTTGCGCGGCAACAGTGACTGGTTTGCTGCTCAGCGACAAATTAAAGCGCACCGAGTCTTTGTCAGCTTGATGCTCGATCGCTTGCCAATTATTACCGTCCAAGGTTAATTTTGGTTGATAGCGATGATCGCCACCACGATAATTAATCACCACCTCGATAGTTTTTTCAGTCAATGAGGATGCCTTAAACGCATACCACGGACTATTATTGATCGGGCTATTTTCTGGAGTAATAGTAAT
>JABSRU010000029.1 GCA_013214965.1 Gammaproteobacteria bacterium | reverse complement strand
GTTTTTAGCCGCCTGCTCGGTGTTGCTATAGCCTGCAGTATTCAATAAGTCACTAATGTAACGACTATATTTAGCGAGAATTTGAGTGAATTTTTCAGTATCTTTAATGTAATAGTCACGATCCGGTAAGGTTAAACCTGACTGATAAAGATAGAGCGCATTTTCAGTTGAATTTTTTGCATCAGCATTGGTGTAATAACCAAATGGCGCGCCAACGCCAGACTGGACTAAATTCGCCATCAATCGCGTGATATCGCCATGATCTTTAGCGTTTTTTATTTGTGCTAATTGCTCAGATAACGGGTTAATGCCCAAGGCATTAACCTTATCAATATCCATATAACTATTATAGAAATCACCAATTTTTTGAGAATCACTGCCAGTAGCACTTGAGGTTGCGGCTGCCTGTTCAATGATTTTCTTTAACGCCAACTGGCTATCATCACGTAACTTAGTGAATGCGCCATAGTTAGATTTGTCGGCTGGGATAGCGACACGCTCTAACCATTTTCCATTGACACTTAGATAAAGATCATCTTCGAAACGAATTGATTTATCAAAGTTTTCAGTGTTAATGCCCGATTTTTTTATACTGGTTATTGAGCTTTCAGTTGATTGCTCTGTATTGCTACACGCAATCATCCCCATTGACAGGGCAACAGCCACTGCAATACTTGTTATTTTTTTCATGGTTAATCCTAGTTGTTTTTACCGTGACATCATATCAATGCAGTCATAAGGTGAACAATGACTTACTGTAATATTTCGCAACAAAATGTGTCATAGCGCAAAATTAAAGAGTAATTGATTTCGATTTTGATATAGTCAATCTTAAATCTACAGTGAGACTGGAATATGAACACCCAATTTATTGTTAAATACAGCTTAGCCAGCAGACTGATTCATTGGCTTGTTGCGTTGATGGTGAGTGGGCTATTCGGTTTAGGATTGTGGATGCGAGAACTCGATTATTATTCACAATGGTATCAAACTGCGCCACAGCTACATGTACTTATTGGGCTGATACTCGCTTTATTGATGATTGGACGAGTTATTGTTCGCTGGAAAAAAAAACCACCGAAACCGTTGTCTACATTATCAAAATTTGAAGTCTTTGCTGCCCATGCCGCTCATGCTTTCTTGTATTTGTTTATTTTTGTCATGATCGTCAGTGGTTATTTGATTGCTGTGGCTGACGGCGATGTGATGAATATTTTGGGATTTTTTGATCTGCCCGTAATGGACAGTTTGTTCGAACGTCAAGAAGATCTGATGGGTGACATCCATGAATGGCTAGCGTGGGGCTTAATTATCTTTGCAGGGTTGCATGGTATTGCAGCGCTGAAACATCATTTTATATCAGGCGATGATACATTGCGTCGGATGCTGTAACTATTAAAAATAAAAGTAAAGGAAGAGAAAATGAAATTAAAAAATACATTAATCGCAGCGGCTTTTGGTTTGTCAGCAGGACTTACGTTAGTTGGTTATGCACCAAGTGTCCAAGCGGCAGATTACACACTAGACATGAAAGGGACTCATGCTTTTATTCAATTTAAAGTGAGTCATTTAGGTTACAGCTGGATTCTTGGTCGTTTTAATGCGTTTGATGGTGAATTTAGTTATGACAATGCCAACGAAGCCATGAGTAAAGTATCGATTGAGATTGATACTGCGAGTGTTGACTCTAATCATGCGATGCGCGACAAGCACCTTCGTGGTAAAGATTTTTTAAATGTTTCAAAATTCCCTAAGGCAACATTTGTTAGTACTAGCTATCAACCAATCAGTGATGGCAAGGCGGTGTTAAAAGGTGATTTTACATTGCATGGTGTGACTAAGTCGATTGATATTGCGGTGACTAAATTAGGTGAGGGCCAAGATCCATGGGGCGGGGAACGTGCTGGCTTCGAAGGCACAACTTCAATTGTGATGAAAGATTATGGTATCAATAAATTCGCCGGCTCTGCTTCTGGTACAATTGAATTGTTTTTTACCTTTGAAGGTAAAAAAGTAAAGTAACTTCTTCATTTAGATGATTAGGCTCAATGTTATTGGGCCTTTTGTTGTGTGGAGAATTAAATATCAGACATAAAAATCGTCTGTCTCATTGCTGAGGGCGACTATTTTATTTTTTATCACGAGGATAAAAATGATTGGATGGGGAGCAAATTTGAACTTACAACCTTCGGGTTAAGAGGCTTGTTTTTTTATAATCCCGCGACTTATTTAAGCTATCTAGGGTTAAATGGTCAAGGCTAATTGAAAATGTCTATAGTCGATTATACTTTCTCATAATATCACACAGTGCATCATGATCAATTGCCTCAAGTACTCGGTTAGCTGGCTTTATGGTTGCTACCGATTCAGCAGCAACCATAGCATTGAGTACTGACTCTTCAACCGCTTGTACGGCAGCTTCATAGATAACATCCATATGTGCGTCATTAACACATTCTAAATTAAAACTACGGGGTTGATCAGCGCCTAATGGTGGCATATCTATGTCATTAGCGGTAGAAAATGCTAGCATGATGTCACCTGAAAAATGACCACCATAACTCCCAGTACGAGTTATACCAATAGCGCCACGTTTAGCAAGTCTTTGCAATTGTATCGGTAGCATAGGAATATCTGTCGCTAATATGACAACGATAGATCCTGTTTCATGACCCGTTGTTTCAGACAAAATGGCATTATCCGTAATATGCTGTCCAACAGGTACACCACAAACGGTAAACTCAGCTCTTAAACCAAAATTCGATTGTACTAGTGCAGCGACGGTATATTCTTTATCTTCAATAGTAATTAGGCGAGAACTTGTACCTGTTCCCCCTTTGAATTCATAGCTTTGCATACCGGTACCCCCACCTACATTTCCTTCTTCAATCATACCTGTAGTAGCAGAGTTTAGAGCATGTAGTACATGTTCTGATGTGATATGTTGTCCACAAATATCGTTTAGTAATCCGTCGTAAGTTTCTGCTATTACAGGCATCGCCCATGAATGTGAATTTTGAAAATGCTCTTTATGCTGTTCTATCATCCATGCAGTAGTGGCATGATGAGCGATACCAACGGAATGAGTATTAGTAATGCAAATAGGGCTGGTAAAGTAGCCAGCATCTTTAATCCAGTGCGAGCCGGTAAGTTCACCATTACCATTTAAGTCAAATTGACCTGCCCATATTGGCTGAGGCTTTGTTTGACACCCACGGGGTAATATGGCGGTAACGCCAGTACAAACAGGTCCTTTGCCTACGACTAAATCACCTTGACCTTTTATTATCGTGGTATAACCTACTTCTATACCTGGAATATCAGTAATGGCGTTCCATTTTCCTGTTTTACCTGCTAACGGTAGGCCTAAATCTCTTGCGCGTTTTTTTGTCTTTTTTATATTCATTTTTATTATTCTCAAGTTCTATTTTCGGTGACCTAATAAATATATTAATTAGTTAGAGTATTTATTTCTATTTCATCTTTTTCGCAATTTATTGGCGACGACAAAAAATAATAAACTTATGATTACGCTCGATATTGCCAAAATATTCACGGCGATATAATTACTCGACGTGACATACAAGGCAGCAATGGCAGGACCTGCTGCAGCCCCCATGGCATGGAAAGCCGGAGTAGCAGCGACACCTCTTCCTGAGGTGTCTACAGAGTTCACTACAGCATATTGAAAAGTAAGTGAAAAATTCCAAGAAAAATTATAAAGTATCAGCGCAATGATATAATCAGTGAACGTCATACTTTCAATCAACATATAAACTGAAATAACGGTTAGCAATGCCGCTAAAGCTAGCGGACGAACATGACCAAAACGTTGACTAATCCATGCGGCTAATAATGCACCTGGTATGCCAAAAAACACGCCAATACTTAAGGCCAGGCCAATATCTTCAGAAGAGAATCCAACACTGTTTCCCATACGTTCTATGTAAGTCCAAATAACGCCAACGTTAAAAAAGAACATAAAACAGCCTAATAATGCCAAGACAACTTTAGGTTTTAATAGGCCATTAACAAAATTGTTTATATCTACTATATTATGGGTGATTACTGTGTTTTTAGTTCTTTCAACACCACGACGAGGTAGCCAACGTAAAAGTAGTAAGCCGATAATTTCTAGTATAAGAAACAACGTCAGCAAGCTATTAATACCGTATTGAGTAATGAATTTGGGTAGGATCATTAATCCTAGTACTTGAAAAGAAACCTGTGCTGCAATTGAATAACCAAAATAACGATCAGCATTACTGCTGTCAGAAAGTACAGTGAGAGCAATGGAGTACAAAGTGCCGCCACCAAATGCAGCTGCACACATTAACAAAACAAAAAATATTTGGTGATGAATAAACAATGCTGAAATATGAGAGACAAACATAAGCAGGACTGCAGCATAACCTGCTAATTTCCAATTTATTTTACGGATCCAAATGATCGAAAAAATTGAGCTGATTGCGGCAGCGGTCATTATGCTTGAAGCCATAAACCCTAGTTCTTGTTCATTAAAGTGCAAACTATTAGCAACAGCCCCAATGAGTAACGGTAATATTAAAAAACCGCTCATCCCGATAACACTTAATATAATTGATGATATGACGACAGAACGTTTATCAATGTCCATTTTATTAGCTCCTAAGCACTAAAATCTGATTCTATGTGAGATCATAAATAATTTTACTCTACTCCAAATTTAACTCACTATTTAGAATGGGAAACTCAATAAAACCATTCGATAGGATTCGTATGAAGCACAACATCAATCATTAAGTTGTGCTTCAATTGTCAATATGAATTTAACTTTTACTCAACAAGTTAAAATCGATAATTGACATCAATACCAAAAGTTCGCGGTGTGCCCAATAAATGCTGTAAACCGGTAAAAGAGTCACCGAAGGCTATAGGAGTGATAGGGTACTTCCAAAACAGAGAGCTATATTCCTTATTGGTAAGGTTTTTAACCCATAAAGCGACAGTAATATCTTCGTTAGGTGTTACGTAGCTGATACGAGCATTAAGCAAAGTATAACTCGATACACGTAAATCAGGATCGTTGATAGCATCAGTGAAACTGTCACTACGAGATGTTGCGTCTACATGAAATTGTATCGTTGAATCATCATTGAAATCGTAAAAATAATCCAATGTTGCTGCAGCTGTCCAGTCGGTTACAAGTTGCAAGTCGTTGCCGGCACAACTGACTCCTGAGCCATTACATCCGTCATAAGCAGTATATTCATGATCCATTGCCCCGCCACTGAAACCTAGTGTCAATGATTCAGTTGCCAGCCATTCAGCTTCTATTTCTATCCCTGTTATTTCTGCTTCACCTGCATTCGTGGTGGTGAAACCAAGGCCTAACAATTGACCTACTTGCATGTTTTCATAGTCAGTACGGAATAAAGCGAGATCTAACCTTAAGGTCGCATCCAATAACATACCTTTCATGCCTATCTCATATGAAGTGGCTTCTTCAGGCTCAAAAGTAAATAAATCTTCTGAAGAAAAATCAATAATGTCTGTTTGAAATCCACCACTTTTTATCCCTTTTCGCAGCGAGCCGTATAAATTAATTTCTTCATTTAATACATACCCCACACTTATATCACCAGACAACCCACTGTCTTGAATGGTAGGGCTAAAAGAAACGCTAGGGAAACCGAGTCCTGCATTCTCTAGTTGTGTAAATGAACTTGTTTTTTCTTCATCGGTGTAACGTAAACCTATACTTAGCGTTAACGCTTCATTTAAGTAAAAATTTGTGGTTCCAAAAATGGCCCACGCTTCACTATTTACAGTTGCATTACTAAAAATACCTAAATCATTATCAGGAAAGGCACCTGAAGTAATTGTTTCACGTTGTGCTGTCACTTCTTGATCCAAATAATATATACCGACTAAATAATCAAATGAATCGTTTTCAGGTGATGTTAAACGTAGCTCTTGGCTAAAAGTATCTGACTTGTCTTCGAAATGAGAATAACTCAGTGTAATTGGCCCGGCATCATCATCTGAAAACACTTCAAAGTCAGCATAGCGTTTGGCGGTGATTGACGTTAAAATAAAGCCTGAATCCATTTCCCATTCAGCGGTTAAACTCGTACCACCAGATTGAATGTCCTCCGAGTTAGGATCATTTTGGTTAACTGTATAAGCATCACTTTGGTACCAATCAGGTATAATATCGTTTAATTGTGGCTCAAGTGCTTGACCAAATAATTGTTGGTTTTCTTGATCTAAAAAGTCAGTGGCCAAAGTAATTGATAAATTACTGGTTGGGGTCCAATAAAGTCCTAAACGCCCACCTTGACGATCATTATCCATATAGTCTTTATTATCAAAAACATTTTTTACATAGCCATCACGTGTATTAGTAAAAACACTAATCTTAGCCGCAAGAACATCCTCAATAAGGTATCCAGAAAGGCCACCTTGTAATTCAATCCTAGAAAAATTTCCTATTGATGCAGCAAGGTTGCCAGATAATTCTTCTTCTGGTTGCTTAGTGGTAATATTTATTGCACCAGCAATGGTATTACGCCCAAATAAAGAACCTTGCGGACCACGCAACACTTCAACCTGTTGAATATCACTAACGGGGATATTGTAAGAAGCTGGCCTGCCGGCATAAACACCGTCAACATATACGCCTAATCCACTTTCTTGTCCTGCATTACGTGTTACGCTAACAATCCCTCTCATCCCCCATGAAGCTAGAGAATTACCATTTGGATCCATTGCTAAATTTGGCACATTACCAATGATGTCACTCATTGAGTCAGCACCTAACGATTTCAATGCTTCTTCTCCCATAGAGCTAATCGCAATTGGAATATCCCTTACACTTTCAACACGTTTTCGCGCAGTAACTTGTATAACTTCCAAAGTGGAATTTTTTTCTATTACCGTTTTTTTCTCTGCTGCAAAAGCTGAATTTAGACTTAAAAATGAGCTAGCTGTTAATGCTAATGCGACAGATTGATATATTTTACTAGTTTTGTATTTCATAATAATTTCCCACCTTTAAGCTATTATATTTATTATTTATAGTGTCTATTGTTTAATGATTTGGGGCTATTATTTATACTTTGTTAAAGTTAGTTGCTTTTGTGTATTAAGATAATGTGATAAAAGTACTTACTTTAAGGCATAAATATTTAACATGTTAAATATTGGATTAAAGTTTAATTCTTTACAATGACGCTACACGCCATTTATTGGCGCACTATGTAATACCAATTAAAAGTAGAGGATGTTCGAATAGTAGTAAAGATGACTGATAAACAATTATTGTACGATTGAGGTATTTATAAATGACAAGTACTCCCTTACCTATTGATGAGGCGAAGATTAGTAAAACCTATGTAAATATATTATTTGAACATATGCGCAATAAAGCGATGGTAGATACCGACAGTTTTTTGCATCAATTACAAATAGATAAAAATACACTGCTCGATGATGAAGGTTTAATGCCGATGTCTCAATTTGTCATGATTTTAGAAGAAGCTGCTAAGTATATTGGGGATGAAAACTTAGGACTCCACTATTATCAAAATATAGACTTTAGGCGATTAGGTATTTTTGGCTATGTACTGCTTAATAGTACAACAATTGGAGAAGCGCTATATTTTTCAAGTCGTTATTACTGTTTGTTTCAGCAAGGAATGGAACATAAACTCGTGGCAGAAAAAGACACCGCTATTTTAACTTATAATATAATCACAAAAAACTTCCCTAAAAGTAGGCAAGATGCTGAAATGACATTGATGGGGGCTGTCACTTTAATACGTATTCTTTATGGTGATGAATGGCAACCCACCGCAGTGCACTTTTCACATCAAGCCCCTGATGATATTAGCGAACATATCAAGTTACTCGGTTCAAATATTCACTTTAATAAACCTAATAACAGTTTGTTTTTTGACAAGCAACTATTGAATACCCCTGTACATAATATAGATATACAGTTAAAAAAATCATTATCTATTACCATGGAACATCTTCTTTCTATTAATCAGGAACAGTTAGCACAAGATTGGTTGCACGCCTTTCAGGAACAAATTATTAATTCGTTAGAAAACGGTGTGCCTAAAATAGATGAGATCGCGGATAAAATGTTCATCAGTAAGCGCACTTTACAGCGTAGACTTTCTAATGATGGCTTGTCATTTTTAAGTGTTATTGAAAGTATACGGTACAAATTATCATCAAATTATTTAAGTGCATCAGAAGTGATATTACAAGATATTGCTATCACTTTAGGATATTCTGATGTTAGTTCTTTTAGTCGTGCTTTTAAGCGGTGGACTGATATGACTCCCCTAGAGTTTCGTCGGAAAAATAGGATAATACCTAAATAAATCATCTGTAGTTTCTGTTTTAAATAGTTGCCTTGCTTGAGTATTTTTGGGTTTTTTACCACTACAAGTAGCTTCCTTGCCACATACTAGACGTAAAATGTTGATTTTTTTAATATCAACAAAATATTCTATGATAGCCATCAATTTATCACTGACAGTAAGAGCTGCTGTTTCTATCATGTCAGGGGTATCTAAAACACCTACGTATAACCCTAATTAATCATCTTAAAAATAACTGAGAGTAGATGGTTTTGGTTATGAGAAAATGTTTTATTCAATTTCATCAGTAACTTCACCAAAACCTTTAAACTCAATTACTATTTAGGAGGGGAAGGCAAATGATACTCCTTCACGTATGCCACTTGATGGCCAGCGTTGTGTAATAGTTTTACGTTTAGTGTAAAAACGCACACCATCGGGTCCATAAGCATGTAAATCACCAAACAATGAACGCTTCCAACCGCCAAAACTATGGTAAGCCACGGGCACAGGTAACGGTACATTGATACCCACCATACCGACTTCAATATTATCAGAGAAGTAACGAGCTGCTTCACCGTCACGCGTAAAGATACATGTTCCGTTACCATATTCGTGATCATTAATTAATTTCATTGCTTCTTGCATCGTTTTAACGCGTACTACTTGTAATACAGGGCCAAAAATTTCTGCTTGATAGCTAACCATATCAGCCGTGACATGGTCAATTAAGGTTGCACCGACGAAGTAACCATTTTCAAAACCTTCCACGGTGGGGTTACGACCATCAACCACTAAACTAGCACCTTGCTCTGCTGCACTCGCAATAAAACCATTCACTTTTTCTTGATGTGCTTTAGTGATCACTGGGCCAAAATCATTACTGGCATTACTGTGTTCACCAACCGTTAGTCCTTTCATTCCTTCCGTCATTTTAGCCACTAAAGTATCGCCAGTTTCATCGCCAATAGTAATCGCTACTGAAAGAGCCATACATCGTTCACCGGATGAGCCAAAAGCGGCACCTAACAATTGATTTACAACATTATCCATATCAGCATCCGGCATAACAATCGCGTGATTTTTCGCTCCACCTAAGGCTTGACAACGTTTGCCATTAGCAGTTGCTGTTGCATAAATATACTCTGCAATGGGGGTTGAACCAACAAAACTAACCGCTTTGACACGTTGATCATTAAGTAACGTATCTACCGCTTCTTTATCACCATTAACGACATTCATTACGCCATCAGGTAATCCTGCTTCTTTAAGTAATTGGGCAATGTACAATGTTGAACTTGGATCGCGTTCAGACGGTTTAAGAATAAAGGTGTTACCACACACAATTGCTAGTGGAAACATCCACATCGGTACCATGGCAGGAAAGTTAAATGGGGTGATACCGGCCACTACGCCCAACGGTTGAAACTCGCTCCAAGAATCAATGTTAGGGCCTACATTTTTACTGTGTTCACCTTTTAGTAATTCAGGTGCACCACAAGCATACTCAACATTTTCAATACCACGTTGTAATTCACCGGCTGCATCGTGAGATATTTTTCCGTGTTCCTCACCAATTAAGCGACAAATTTTGTCACTGTTTTGTTCTAATAATTCTTTAAAACGAAACATAACACGCGCTCGTTTAATCGGTGGCGTATTGCGCCATGCGGGGAATGCAGCTTGTGCAGCACTGATAGCTTGTTCAACAGTTTGTTTACTAGCAAGCGCCACTTTTTTAGTCGCTTCGCCAGTTGCAGGGTTAAATACATTTTGACTTCGGCTGTCATTGCAGATCATTTCACCATTAATTAAATGGCCGATTGTTTGTGTCATGTTCGTTCCTATTTTCATTCAAGATGTTGGGTTATATTATTTAGTCTGTATCCGCTGAGTGCGAGCTCAATAATGACTTTATCTAATCTCGTTAATCGTCTCGCCTAAGGCATTTATTAAGCTATCAATTTCTGGCAATGTACTCGTAAATGGCATGCCTAGTTGAATCGTGTCGCCGCCATAACGTACATAAAAGCCTTTTTTCCACATTTTCATCGCTATTTCATAAGGTCGTTTAGCCGGCTCGGCTTTTCCTTGTTCTGCGCCCAAGGCTTCAATAGTGATACCGCCCGCTAAACCATAGTTACGAATATCGGTAATATGTGAACATCCTTTTAAGCCATGTAATGAATTTTGGAAGTACGGAGCGATGTCTTTCACGCGCTCTGGTAGGTTTTCTTTTGCTAATATATCAAGGGAAGCTAATGCCGCAGCACAGGCAATAGGATGTGCCGAGTAGGTATAACCATGTGGTAGCTCCAACATATATTCTGGACCACCAGTCTCCATGTAGGTGTCATAAATTTCTTGTTTAGCGATCACAGCGCCCATTGGAATTACCCCATTGGTAAGCTGCTTAGCCACAGTCATTAAATCAGGTATTACACCAAATTCTTCAGCACCAGTATTTGACCCCATACGACCAAAAGCAGTAATTACTTCATCAAAAATAAGTAAAATATTATGCTTAGTACATATTTCGCGCAATCGCTTTAAATAACCTACTGGTGGTGGAATAACACCTGCAGAGCCAGCAAGCGGCTCAACAATAACAGCCGCGATGGTTGAAGCATCATGCAATGCAACTAATTGTTCTAACTCATCGGCTAAATAAGTGCCCTCGTTAGGCAAGCCTTTAATAAACTTATTGTCATTAATCATCGTATGTGACAGGTGACAAGCTTCAATGCCTTGACCAAATAAAGCGCGGTTAGGGCTTAAGCCACCGACACTAATGCCACCATAGTTAACACCGTGATAACCTTTTGCACGACCAATAAAACGCGTTTTACTGGCCAGACCTTGCTTACGCCAGTAACCACGAGCTATTTTTAATGCCGTTTCAACTGATTCAGAGCCTGACCCCGTAAAAAAAACACGGTTTAAACTGTCCGGCATTAATTCAGTAATACGATATGCAAGTTCAAATGATTTGGTATGCCCATATTGAAATGCAGGCGAATAATCTAACGTCGCCGACTGTTTACTAATAGCTTCAGTTATTTCAGGGCGTGCATGGCCTGCGCCACACGTCCATAAACCAGAAAGCCCATCAAATATTTTTCTACCATCCGCATCCGTATAATAATTACCTTGTGCGGATATGATAATTCGAGGATCTTTTTTAAATTCACGGTTGCTAGTAAAAGGCATCCAGTGAGCATCTAACTGTGCTTGGCTTAAGCCATGAGTGTTATTTTTCATCTTATTTTCTCAACAAGTTTCTTGGTAGGTAATATTTTTCTGTAGTTATTATCAACAATCTAAAAGGTTATTAAATTGTTACTTATTGACGTTAAGTTAACCAAATGATTAACTATACTTCGGGAAATAAGTACAAATAAAAGGCATGACGAAATGAAAAAAAATAAAACACTGTTACCGAGACAATTAGGTGATGCACATATTCGTTTATTGCGTATTTATAAAGTAGTCATTGAAGCTGGTGGTTTCTCTGCTGCCGAAGTTGATTTAACTATCAGTCGCCCGGCAATTAGTTTGGCGATAGCTGAGTTAGAGTCTTTATTAAACATGAAGTTGTGTCATCGAGGCCGTTCAGGGTTTTCAGTAACACCACAAGGAGAAGAAGTTTATCAATCGGCATTACAGCTTTTGGGGAGTATTGAAAATTTTCGTTCGCAGATGAATGCTATTAATACTGATTTAGTCGGCGAATTAAATATTGGTATTACGGATAATTTAGTGACGAGTGAGCAAATGCATATTACGCGTTCACTTAGCGCTTTGAAACATCGTGCGCCTGAGGTGATTATTAATATCCAAATGATACCACCTAATGATATTGAATCAGCGGTATTAAGCGGCAAGTTACATATTGGTGTCGTGCCTGAGTTTAGAACCTTACCGGGATTGAATTATTTGCCTTTGTACAAAGAAAAATCGCTATTATATTGCAGTGAAAAGCACGCTTTATTTAAGCAAGATATAGACGTTATCAGTGATAACATGTTGATGGGTTTTGACGCAGTAGTACCAAGTTATCCACAATCTAGTGAGATAAAACAACAACAGAAAAAGCTACTTGCCACCGCCAGTTCAACAGATCGAGAAGGTATCGCTTTTCTGATTTTAACAGGACGCTTCATTGGTTTTTTACCAATACACTTTGCTAAACGTTGGCATGCACAAGATAAATTGCGGATAATTGACGCGCATGGTCGCTACTTTCATACCAATTTCTCTGCGATTACTAGCAAAGGTGCCCGTAGTCATTTAATTTTAGAGGCCTATATTGAGGAGCTTAAAAGAAGTGGTTGAAATTAATTACCAATATGGTTTGTTATGTTCACATGGATCTCAATTTTAATGCAATGGTATAACATCACCGTAAATCCGCTTTGCTTTTTCAGTAAACCACTTCACGTTTTTATAGCTAATTGATTTTAATAAACTAACATCAATTAATTTAGTCAGGTATCGTCCTCTTCAAGAGTTTTTATAAGATCATCTAGTAGCTCATAAAGTAATTCTAACTTTCTGACGCCATATTTTTCTTCGATATCAGCATATCTTTGAGCCGATGCCGGTGCGACCTTGGCAAATAATTTTTTGCCAAGGTCAGTCAAAAATATTTTTGAACGTCTTAGGTCACTATCCATCACTTGACGTTGAATGATTTTTTCTTTATCTAGATGATTAATTATTCGGGATAAACTTGGCATAAGTAAGTGGCAACGTTCTGCTAGCTTACTTATCTCAAGGCCATTATCGTGCTCCAAAGCTCGAATTACTCGCCACTGTTGAGGTGTTAAACCATGTTTTTTGAGTGATGGGATAAACTTTTTCATCACTGCTTCTCTTGTTTGCAAGAGAGTCATAGGCAGGGATCTTTCGAAACTACGGAGTCTTTTTGTCATCACTATAAATCTTCGTCCTTAACACCATTAACTAATGTACCTACACCTTCAACATTTATCTCAACGATGTCTCCTGGTACTAAATAACGGGGTGGCTCAAAACGAGCTCCAGCACCATTTGGAGTACCTGTTGCAATGACATCGCCTGGTTTCAAGTGGAAAAATTTTGAAAAGTAGCTAATGATATATTTAAAAGGAAACATCATACTCGCTGTCGTATCATTTTGTCTAATTTCACCATTGACTTTGGTTGTAACTCGCATGTTTTCAAATTGCTCTGAAGTAAACTCATCAGCAGTTACCATCCAAGGTCCAATTGAACCAGAATGAACGAAATTTTTACCTTGAGTAACATTGAACTTAGCATGGCGTACCCAATCACGTAATGTTCCTTCATTCATAATGGTCAATCCGGCAATATGATCATAAGCGTCTTCTTCTGCTATTCGACGACCTTCTTTACCGATAATAATGACAATTTCACCTTCGTAATCTAATTGATGAGACTCAGGTGGTCTAATGATAGGCAATGAATGGCCGGTAAATGAATCTGGGGTCCGAATAAATAAACTCGGAAATTTAGGATCATCAGAGCCATCTTTATACTCAGCATTGCGGTTAGCATAGTTAACACCCACACAGGCAATTTTCCCAGGATTGCTTATTGGCGGTAAAAACTCGATGTCTTCAGCCTTATAGTCAATCTCTAGCGCATTAGCGAGCTTTTTCATAGCCTCTATTTTATTGTTTTGAAGCACTTCTAATAAGGAACCACCAACTAGGTTTCCTAAATCTATAACACCTATATCGGTGATTACTCCCCAAGACTCTTTACCTGCATGATTAAACGTTAAAAATCGCATTCTATTTATCCTATACTTTAATTACAAACGCAAACAATGTAACACGTTAAGTAAAATGCGCAATGAGTTGGTTGTTAAATTAGCAATTATCGATGATTTAATTTTTACTGAGCTAAAATTATTTTTATGGTCATTTTTCAGTTTCTTTACCGTACCCTTGTGTTTTCTCTATTTTAACTTTCTATTATCAGGCACAAATCAAGCTAGACAATTATTTGGTGAAAGTAAAAGGTAAGCAACGTGACCAGATCACAGTTGTCCGCCGCTTAACGTTGATACGGAAGCTGGCACAGTTTGGGTAGATTCAGAACGTTTAGTTAAAGCAACTATTGTTGTTGATATTATATTTTTTATCATGTTATTCATTGACCAATATACTTTTATCAATTGATGTTTTTAAAGTTAGATTGTCTATTTTAGTACCATTATTGTGCTGAAAAGTCTCTACTTCACGACATTGATTTAGATTTATTAATTTTTTGTGGAATAAATTCTTGACATATACCGCTTAAAATATTTAACATGTTAAGTAGTTCGGTTCTTTCGATTTAGATAGGACAACATTAATTACTGTAGATAACTTGGAGCGGCTAATGTCTGAATTTGAACAAAACCTTAGTAGAGCAGAGCAATATTTAATGCGATTTAAAGACGCGCCAGTAGGGCAGTTTGTTGGCGGTAAGTTTTATACAAATGAGAAAACTTTCACCAATTTAACACCAGTAGATAATACGTCCATTGGTGAAGTCTCAGAAGGTACTGAGATTGATATGGATAAAGCATGTGAAGCAGCAAAAAAAGCATTCCCTGCGTGGCGTGATATGCCTGGTGCAGAACGTAAAAGAATTTTACACCACTTTGCAGATAAAATAGTGGAACGTGCTGATGAAATTGCTTTAGTAGAATCAATGGATTGTGGTCAACCTATCCGATTTATGAAACAGGCAGCGATACGTGGTGCGGCAAACTTTAGATTTTTTGCCGATAAAGCGCCTGAAGCAGCGAATGGTTTGTCACTTCATCAAGAAGATCACACTAACTTTACCGTGCGTTCACCTATTGGCCCTGTCGGAATTATAACGCCTTGGAACACGCCATTTATGTTAGCAACATGGAAAATAGCGCCGGCGTTAGCTGCTGGTTGCACTATTGTTCATAAACCAGCGGAGAAAACACCATTAAGCGCCATGCTTATGGCTGAAATTGCAAAAGATGCTGGTATTCCCGATGGTGTTTGGAATACCGTCAATGGTTTTGGTGCCACGGTTGGTAAACGTTTGACTGAACATCCGGCAATTAAAGCCGTTGCTTTAGTTGGTGATTCTGCGACCGGTCGTCGTATTATGCGTCAAGGTGCAGATACATTAAAACGTGTGCATTTCGAGTTAGGTGGAAAGAACCCCGTTATGGTCTTTGATGATGCTAATTTTGATCGGGCGCTAGATGCTGTTGTGTTTATGATATATAGCCTTAACGGACAACGTTGTACTTCTTCTAGTCGCTTATTAATTCAAAATGGAATTAAAGATAAATTCTTAATTGCATTAGAAAAACGGGTAAGTAATTTAAAAGTAGGTCATCCACTAGATCCTAATACTGAAGTTGGACCGCTGGCTCACCAAGAGCATTTCGATAAAGTGATGAGTTACATGACTATTGCCCAGCAAGATGGTGCAACCATTAAAGTTGGTGGTATTCATCGTGCAGATCTTGGTAATGGTTGTTATGTTTCACCAACTTTATTTACCGATGCTGATAGCACCATGCGTATTGCCCAAGAAGAAATTTTTGGTCCTGTTTTGACAACAATTGGTTTTGATACAGAAGAAGACGCTATTGCTATTGCTAATGATACTGATTATGGCTTATCTGGTTATATCTGGACTGAAAACACTGGACGTGCAATGCGTATGGCTAAGCATGTTGCATCTGGAATGCTTTGGGTTAATTCAGAAAATAACCGTAACTTACCTTCACCTTTTGGTGGCGTAAAATCGTCAGGCATTGGTCGTGATGGTGGAGATTGGAGTTTCGATTTCTATATGGAAACTAAAAATGTTTGTATTGCACATGGTACTCATAAGGTTCCCGTTTTAGGTGCATCGTAAATTACAATTATTAGGGAAATTGAATGATGGGTAAACTTGCATTAGCTGCCAAAATAACACATGTGCCATCGATGTATTTATCAGAGCTTGAAGGCGAACATAAAGGGTGTCGTGAAGCTGCGGTTCAAGGACATAAAGAAATATCACGACGTTGTCGTGAGTTAGGTGTGGATACCATCGTAGTATTTGATACGCACTGGTTAGTAAACTCTGGATATCATATTAACAACGCACCACATTTTGAAGGAGTGTATACCAGTAATGAATTGCCACATTTTATTAAAAACATGCCTTATAACTATGAAGGCAATGTTGAATTAGGAGATTTGATTGCCAAAGCGGCAACGGAAGCCGGTGTTCAAACCCGAGCGCATTCAGATACTACGTTAGGTATTGAGTATGGCACTTTAGTTCCTATGCGTTACATGAATGAAGACAAGCACTTTAAAGTGCTCTCTATTTCCGCTATGTGTCAGGTTCATGATTTAGACTCAAGTGCCAAACTTGGTGCCGCATTAAGAAAAGCGATTGAACAAGATTATGATGGTACGGTCGCTATTCTTGCATCAGGTTCATTATCCCATCGTTTCGCCCAAAATGGTGTGGCCGATCAATTCCTTCATAAAGTATGGTCGCCGTTTTTAGAAAACATTGATCAACGTGTGGTTAAAATGTGGGAACAAGGCAAATGGAATGAGTTCGTAGAAATGCTGCCAGAATATGCATCGAAATGTCACGGTGAAGGTTTTATGCATGACACTGCTATGTTACTTGGCGCTTTAGGTTGGGATGAATACAAAGGTAAGGTTGAAGTCGTTACGCCTTATTTTGGTAGTTCAGGTACCGGCCAAATTAATGCAATTTTCCCTGTCGAATAAGTAGATATTTTTATGCCACATTTCATTTTGGAACATTCTGGAAATTTAACGAACGGTTCACTCGATTTAGATGTTTTATTTGAGTGTTTAGTTGATAAAGCGGTTGGTACGGGTATTTTTCCGTTGGCAGGTATTCGCTGTCGCGCACACAATTGTGAATATTTTAGAGTGGCCGATGGCACGGCTAGCTTTGGTTTTGTTCATTTACATGTACGCATTGGTTCGGGCCGCAGTGAAGAGCAAAAATCGAGTGCTGCGAAGATTTTGTTTGGTGTGTTAACTGACCACTTATCTGAACTCTATGAAAGCCAAGGTCTAGCCATTTCGTTTGAGCTAACAGAATTACCTGTTCATAAATTTAATAAAAACAACCTCCGTGATTACCTTGCGAAGTGATAATACTGATTAAAGTAATGGATGAATCAATTCAATACTTCGATTGATGTAACAGTAATTTAAAGGATTTTAGTATGCTCAGTGCACAAGTTATTGAACAAGCAGCAATAGACCATTTAGAAGCAGAAGTTAACAGTAAAGCGGGGTTGCCTTTATCGATAAAGTACCCCGAAATGACGTTAGAAGATGGTTATGCCATTCAAAAAAATTGGGTGAATAAAAAAATAGCACAAGGCCAAAAAATTGTAGGCTATAAAATTGGCTATACCTCACGAGCAATGCAAAAAGCATTAAACATTGAAGAGCCTGATTTTGGTGTGCTTTTAGATAGCATGGTTTTTAACGATGGTGCTCAAATAGACATATCAAAGTTTTGTGATCCGCGCATTGAAGTCGAATTAGCATTTGTTTTAAAAGATCGCCTTGAAGGTGAGAATGTTACCATTTTTGACGTATTAAATGCGACGGACTATGTTGTTCCTACGTTAGAAATTATTGACGCAAGAACGCATCGTAAAGATCCAGACACAGGTTATACCCGAAAAGTCTTTGATACGGTTGCCGACAATGCCGGTAATGCTGCAATTATTATTGGGGGACGCCCAATTAGGCCATTAGAAATGGATTTACGTTGGTGTGGCGGTATTTTGAATATTAATGGTGTCGTTGAAGAAACGGGCTTAGCTGCTGCGGTACTTAACCATCCAGCTAATGGTATTTGCTGGGTTGCTAAGCGTTTTGCTCCCCATGGTGTTTCTTTAGAGCCGGGGCAAATTATCTTATCAGGTTCTTTTACCGCACCGGTTGCAGTAAAAGCAGGTGATACTGTTAATGCCGATTACGGTGCATTAGGCACTATTTCTTGTCATTTCATCTAGGAAAGTACAATCATGAAATTACCAAAAAATAAATTTAAAGCCGCTTTATCATCTAATAAAACACAATTTGGTTTATGGATGGGGCTACCTGATAGCATTTGTGCTGAAATTGGTGCCGGTGCTGGTTTTGACTGGTTGTTAATTGATGCTGAACATGCCCCTTATAATTTGCGTGGCATTCAACATAATTTACAGGCAATGGCGCCTTATGATGTTTCAGCCATCGTTAGACCGGCGGAGGGCACAACAGCAATAATTAAGCAGTTACTTGATATTGGAGCGCAAAGTTTACTTATTCCTATGGTTAATACGGCTGAGCAGGCACGTCAATTAGTGCAAGACTCGCTATATCCACCGCAAGGTATTCGTGGTTTAGGTACTTCAATGGCTCGTGCAGCACACTGGAATGGTATTCCTGACTATTTACATAAAGCTAATGATGAAATCTGTTTAATTGTTCAAGCTGAAACTCAGCAAGCAATCGAAAACTTAGAGGAAATTGTTGCAGTGGAAGGGGTTGATGGTGTCTTTATTGGTCCGTCCGACTTATCTGCTTCAATGGGATATGTAGGTAATCCAGGACATCCTGACGTTGTTGCTGTTGTCGAACAGGCTATTCAAACGATTATAAAAGCAGGTAAAGCGGCAGGCGTTTTGGCTGTTGATGAAAAATTAGCCAAAGGCTATGCCAAAAAAGGCGCAAAGTTTATTGGTGTGGGCGTTGACGCAAGTTTGCTTGCAACATCAGTACGTAATCTAGCTACCCAGTTTTGTGATCCGGACGAGACAACCAAATTAACAGCAGGGTATTGAGTGTTGCCTACAATCTAGTGTTAATTAACCGGTTAAGCATGCTTAGATTGTTGGTGTTTTTAAAATGTTGTCATAGCATTCTGATAACGACTAAAGCAGGAGACTAGATAGTAAAATTTTAGGTATCACCTTGTTAATGTTTAAATGAAACGATTATTCATATTGATAAAAAGATACATTCACCCAGGCTAACCATCTGAAATGCTTAAGTATTGGTAGGGCTGCGCACAAAAATGGCGTTATTTCACTCAGTTAATAGTACTTAGTTTTAAGTGAAAGTTTAATAAATATATATAAAATTAAGAGGTAATTTATGAATTCAACAACTTTTGACGTCATCAACCCATCAACCGGTGAAGTATTTGATACTTGTCCGAATACCAGCCAAGAACAATTAGAAAAAACCGTATTAGAAGCAAATGAAGCTTTCAAATTATGGTCTAAAACGTCAGATGCTGTCCGAGTAAACGCACTAAATAAGATGGCTGATTTACTGGAAGTACATACACAAGAGTTAGCTAAATTACTTACTTTAGAACAAGGTAAACCTTTAAAAGGGCTAGGTTCTGAATTTGAAATCGAAGCTTGTGTTAGTTGGTTGCGTGCAACTGGAGGTATGAAAATTGAAGATAAAGTTTTAGAAGATAGTGATGAGCGTAAAGCTATTCTATTCAGAAAACCTGTCGGGGTTGTTGCTTCAATTACGCCTTGGAATTGGCCATTGATGATCGCTATTTGGCATATCGCACCTGCTATCCGTGTTGGCTGTACGGCTGTTATCAAACCAGCGAACTTAACTCCACTAAGTACTGTCTTAATGGTCAGTATTCTTAATAAAGTACTTCCCAAAGGTGTGTTAAGCGTAATAACCGGACATGTAGGGCATCAGTTGCCGTCACATCCACAAATCCAAAAAGTGGTTTTTACGGGTTCTACTCCTGTGGGTAAATTAGTCATGAAGAACGCTTCTGATAGCCTAAAAAAACTTACGCTTGAGTTAGGTGGTAATGATGCAGGGATTGTTTTACCTGATGTCAATGTTCAAGCAATAGCAGAAGGACTTTTCTGGGGGGCATTTATAAACGGTGGGCAAACATGCGCAGCATTAAAGCGTTTATACGTTCATGAGGATGTTTATGATGAAGTTTGTGAAGCGCTAACTAAAATAGCCACAAACATGCCAATGGGTGACGGTTTAGATGAGAATAATATCTTTGGGCCAGTGCAAAATAAAGGCCAGTTTGATCTGGTTTCTGAGTTAGTTGAAGATGCTAAAAAATCTGGTGCCCGTATCCTTTGTGGAGGCGAAGCCGCAACGGGTAATGGTTATTTTTATCCATTGACGCTAGTTGCCGATGCTGCTGATGGTATGAGAATCGTTGATGAAGAACAGTTTGGTCCTGCATTACCCATCATAAAATATAGCAATGTAGATGATGCTATTAAAAGTGCAAACAAATCTGATTTTGGTTTAGGTGGTTCTGTTTGGTCTAAAGATATTGATAAGGCAACAGAAATTGCCGCACAAATTGAAAGTGGTAGTGTATGGATAAATGGACACGGTCAGGTGTTACCTCATATACCTTTTGGCGGTGTAAAATCTTCAGGGATTGGTGTTGAATTTGGTATAGAAGGGCTTCATGAGTACACAACAACGCAATCTATGCATATCCCCAAATAAAAGAGTTTGTGCTTCGCTATGACATTGCTACATCAACTTGTTTCAGTGCTAGAAAAAGCATTCACAGAAGTCGCTATCTAAGTTTTATGCATCCGCCTCTTTTTGAGGCGAGTGTTCTATTAATTATCTGTATTTACCCCTTTGATTAACAATTAAATATTCATCAAAAACAGATTCAAGTTATTGGGAAGTCGCTCTCCAATCATCGATATTATTGAGCTATTAATTTAGACAACTAAGTGGTGTCATTTAAGAAAATCTAGAGCTAAAAACCTACTGAAGACAATTTCTAAATAATTGAGCTTGAGACTTGATGCCAAGTTTACGGTATATGTTTTTACGATGGTTTTTAACGGTGCCTTGGGATACGAAGCATTTTTCAGCAATGGCAGCAGAAGAAAAGCCGTCTAAAATCAGATTGACAATTTCTTTTTCTCGTTTAGTGAGATTAAGAGAGTCAAGTCGAGAGTAGCGCTTACTCTCATCATTTAAACTGGCACACTCGATTTGTTGATTTTTTTGTATCAGGCCTCTCATTCGCTCGTGTGTCAAAATTACGGCTTTAATAGAATCTAAATAGGGTGTTAACTCTTTATTAGCAGATTGCTGAGAAAAATGATTATCCTTTGTTGAATAAACAATACATATTTTTGTGTCATCGTCGGTACCAATAACAATGTTAGTTTCATTAGACCAACCAAGGCGTTGATAAAAAGTGTCATAGTAAATTGATTCATTAAAGTCATCATTGATGAGACTATCTAACGTAACGAATTCTTTATTTTTATTATCATAAAGATCGTCGTATACCGGATCCAATAAATACGCCGATTCACAGTAAATTTTGTCAATTTCTGACAGAGAGTTTTCACCTAAAAAAACAGGTCGCTGTGTTTGCGAATAGCTAACGATTCTCGCATGAGCTATAGGGGTTAATGCTTGAATAGAGCATGTAACTCGTTCATAGAAATAATGCTCACCTATACTTTGGATAAGAAACGGTAGAGTTTCGTATAGATTTGTATTTACCATTCACTGCACTCCCATTCTTCAGTCGTTTGTGTATCGAACACTTTTTATTGAGGCATTTTTAGTAAAAGCTAATTCAATATCTACCTTTTTATCATACTTAACATGTTAATCAAGTTAATACTTAGGCGTTGTGGCTAGTCTTTCGAGAAAGAGTTCACACAAATACTCAACAGTTTATCGCTCTATATCGTATTACTCTTCCACTACAGTTTAATAGTTAAATTAAAAATGTCCCTAAGGGGATATATATAAATTGCTTACGCTAGATAAAATAGGCATGTAATTCAGTTGATTTTTATTCTTAATGGTAGCAATAGCCAGATTAATCTAAATTTGTAGATAACAACGTTAAATTAATACGAAAAAGATAACCCATTTAATATAGGAAAAACTATGTCTGAAAACACTAAGATTGATTTTATATACCTTTCTGAACCTGACATGATTAAAGCCGGCGTTACAGATATGCTGCTTTGTGTGGATACTATGGAAGAGATGTTTACACTCTTGTATCAAGGTGACTACCGTATGGCTGGTCCAAACAATGATTCTCACGGTGCAATGATTACCTTTCCTGAAGAGTCACCTTTTCCAACGATGCCTAAACCAACAGCAGATCGTCGTTTGATGGCGATGCCAGCTTATCTTGGAGGTAATTTCCAAACGTCTGGTGTGAAATGGTATAGCTCAAACATAGCAAACCGTGAAAAGGGATTACCACGTTCTATTTTGATGATGATTCTAAATGACATTGATACTGGGGCTCCTTTAGCCTACATGTCAGCTAACTTGCTTTCCGCTTACCGAACCGGTGCGATTCCTGGAGTAGGGGCTCGACATCTTGCCAGAAAAGATTCAAAAGTAATTGGTCTGCTAGGTCCCGGTGTCATGGGTAAAACAACTGTTGCTGCATTTATTGCCGCTTGTCCTAAAGTTGACACAATTAAAGTAAGAGGTCGAGGACAGAAAAATTTAGATAGCTTTATCGCTTGGATAAAAGAAATCTTTCCTCAGATAACGACGATCCAAACAGTAGACAGTATTGAAGCGGTAGTTCGTGATTCAGATTTAGTGAGTTATTGCAACTCTGGCGAAGTAGGTGATCCAACAACTTATCCTATTGTTAAGCGTGAATGGATTAAACCGGGTGCTTTTTTAGCTATGCCAGCAAGCTGTAGTTTAGATGCTGAAATGGGAAAGTTAGATGTACGTAAAGTGCTTGATAATACAGGTTTATATGAAGCTTGGTATGAAGAAGTACCGAAACCAGCTCATCATGTTATTCCTCTTATCGGTATGCGTTATATGGATATGGTCGAAGAAGGTCAGCTGAGTATGGACGATTTAGAAGATCTTGGGAAAATTGTTTCAGGAAATGCCCCCGGTCGTCAAAACGATGAAGAAATCATTATTCTCTCTGTGGGCGGCATGCCAGTGGAAGATGTTGCATGGGCCACCGTGGTTTACCGTAATGCTTTAGAAAAGGGCATTGGTGTGAAACTTAATTTATGGGACGAGCCCGTATTACGTTAGAAAAATGTACAACGAAAAGTTTCTAAGGTGTACTGCGCATGATTCAGTAGACCCATATGATCATTATGTAAAATGAAATTGTAGGAAAATAAAATGACGCAGATTGTTAAAGTTAAAACAGGTTCAAAATTTGAAGAAATCGCCAGTTACTCTCGTTTAGTGATGGTTGATAACATGATTTACGTTTCTAACAGTGCGGGTCGTAACCCAGACACACAAGAAATTCCAGAAGGTGTTATCGAGCAAACAGAACAAGTTTTCAACAACATTGAACGTGCTCTTGCTGCAGTAGATGCTACGCTTGCTGATGTTATTGTATCTCATGTTTTTATCCAAAATCCAAAAGATATTCATGATGTTATGGCCTATATTGGCACTAAATTTAAAGGAGTTAACCCAGTATCAACAGCAACTTGTCCACCACTAGGTTCAACAACGTATAAAGTTGAAGTAGAAGTAACTGCATACCGCGGTGCTTCTACTGCATATGTTAAAGAAATCACTATTAGCTAATGGTAAGAAGAAGATGTTTGAACAAGAGTTCTGATCCCTTAACCTTCAGGAATTAATTTATGACTAAAACACTCGAAGCAGTTGAAACACAAGATCAACTTCCCGATTCAACAAGCGTAGTGATCATTGGTGGTGGTATTGTCGGTGTCACTGCAGCCCTTGCTTTGGCTGAGCGAAATATTCCGGTAGTGTTATTGGAAAAGGGTCAGGTTGGCGGGGAGCAGTCTTCACGGAATTTAGGCTGGATACGTAAGACCAGCCGTCATTTACATGATGTGCCGTTAGCCGTAGCTGCCGATCGCCTGTGGAGGGAAATGCCCCGTCGAATTGGACGTGATGTCGGTTATAAGCAAGCAGGTATTATTTTTTTGGCGAACACTGAAGCGCAGATGTCAATGCATAAAAATTGGTTAAAATCAGTAGAATCGCTTTCACTAGACTCAAAAATGCTAAGTGCACAAGAAGTTGATAAATTAATACCTGGCGGAAAAAGTCAGTGGCTTGGTGGTCTCTATACTCCTTCTGATGGTTATGCAGAACCTGATGTTGCTGCCTCAGCAATTGCTAAAGCGGCGGTTGAAAAAGGTGCCATTATTATTCAAAATTGCGCAGTTCGAACCTTATCTAAAACAGACGGAAAAATCAGTGGTGTAATGACTGAAATAGGTGAAATTCGTTGCGACCAAGTATTGCTAGCGGGTGGAGCGTGGTCTAGACGTTTCTTAGGAAACCTTGGTGTTTCATTACCAACATTGCCATTAATTTGTTCTGTATTACGAACAAAACCAATGGAAGGACCAACTGACATCGCTGTTGGTGGGCCAGACTTTTCTTTTAGAAAGCATAAAGATGGTGGTTTTATTATCACCCAACGGGGTAAACTTGATGCCCCTATAGTCCTTGATCATTTTTTAATTGGTCATCGATACCTTGAGCAACTTCGCACGCAATACAGCTTCTTAAAAATAAAAATTGGCAGCCGCTTCTTTAAAGATTTAGGACTTTCTCGACAATGGGGGCCCAAAGGACCTTCACCTTTTGAAAAAATTCGCGTCAACGACCCTGAACCTAATGCGTATTTGAACCAACAGGCCTTAACTAATCTTAGCAATGCTTGGCCTGCTTTTAAAGATGCAGAGATTGAAGAAGCTTGGGCGGGACTTATTGATGTGACACCTGACTCTAACCCTGTTATTGATAAGATTAAGTCTATTCCAGGTCTGACGATAGCTACCGCATTTTCTGGACATGGTTTTGGAACCGGTCCAGCTGCAGGACAATTAGCTGCAGATTTAATTGCTAACGTTGAGCCCATCATTGATCCAAGTCCATATCGATTTGATCGTCTTTAATCTGGTTGATAAATTGTATACTAGATTAACGCTTACTGTTGAGCTGGGTGTGTATTACAGGTCATGATGATATTTGTACCTATGGCACTGTTTACTTTGGGTCGCCTACAGTAACTGGGGCTGTAAGTCTCAAGCCTACAGGGATTAAAAGTTCAAATAACAGGTATTCAACCGCGACTAACAAGCCATGATTTTTGTAAAATGATCAATATTCAGTGTATTGGTCATCTATTCAAATTTTATTTTTCGGTTACCCTTATACTCCTTATTGACCAACTCACTCTTGTTTAATCTTTGATGAATGAAGTCGTTATTAACACTTTATCTGATGTAAAACTAGGCTTAAGTAGTCGAACTTCCTTGTTCATATTTTTACGATAAAACGCATGCTTTAGGATTTTTTAGGAAATCATAAACTCGTCAAAAAACTGAGTTAATTCGTCGTATGCGTTGAGAGGCAAGATATTGGCAATGTGCTGGTCTGGTCTTACTACGACCATACATCCGTTAGAGCGATCTATGTTACGGAGCTCAAATATGTCATTACCTTTTTCTGCATGGAAAACTTTTTCGTAATCTCTCAAGCCATACTTGCCTTTTGCTGGCCATAAAAAGTCAGGCATATCTTCAATTGATAAGTCTTGTTGCTGAAATACTGCATAAATATCAATAACAGAGTCAATGTCTGCAAGGTATTCGGTGTATTTTTGTACGGGTGAAAATTCAGAGTTCGCAAGAAACTGGACAAGCTTGTATGACTCGGAAGAGCTTTCTACCGGATTTTGTTTGTTGCCAAAAATGAAAATGCGCCAGCGACCATCAGCTTTATTCAGATGCCCCAAATGTTGTCGATCACCATCTGCTACTCGAATAGCCTCGGCTGAATGGAATCGTTGACCAATCTTAAATCCACTAGCTAAATACTGATTCTCTTGACCAGTACAGATATATGATGGGTAATACTCGATAGCTGTGCCAGCAACAAAACCATTTTGTCTCGCCATGAATTTCTCAATATCAGCCGTATTAGTTTTATCCTCAGGTGCATCATCGTCTGATGTTGGGCAAGTCGCCACCAATTTTGACAATTGTCTATCTGCTTCGATTAACTGTAAAGCAACTTTGCGTCGCTCTGATGAGTACGTCTGTAGTAACTTTGGCTTACATTTACCTTGCAAAACAGAAGCAACTTTCCAACCCAGGTTAAAGGTGTCTGGCAGTGATGTGTTTAAGCCCCAGCCTCCTTTAGGGCTATGTGTATGGCAGGCATCACCAGCAACAAATGCACGTGGAATAAGGCCTTCTGGATTACCAACGGGTGTGTCATCAAATCTATCTGCTATTCGTTGTCCAACCTCATAGATTGACCACCATGCAACTTCCTTAACATCTAATTTATAAGGATGCATAATTTGTTGTGCTTTTGCGATGACATCTTCGGCTTTAAGGTTAAGGTCTGACGCACGTTGATCTTTATTCAATAGACCAAGCTCTATATAAAATCTAACTAAATAACCGCCTTCTCGCGGAATAGTCATTACAGCACCGTGTTCTTTTGATTGGATAAAGCTTTTAACTCTAATATCTGGAAAGTCTGTCACTAATAAAAGATCCATGACCCCCCAAGCTTTGTTTGCTGAGTCACCTTCTAAAGTTATTGATAAACCTCTTCGAACAGCACTTCTTGCTCCATCACAGCCAACAACGTACTTGGCTCGAACAGTTTCGGTTTTGGGTGATTGAGCGTCATCATTTAACCCAAATGTTGCAGTAATAGGGTGTGCGTTTAAATCTTGGGTGAGGTTAGGATCAACATCTAATTCAAGCAATCGACGGCTGTAATGGGGAACAAGGTGCGTGACTGAATTCTTCATGCCTTCCAATAATAATTCATGAAGTCGTGCTTGGTTAACAATTCCATGTGCAAATTCAGACAGACCAATTCTTGCATCAGGAATTTTATGTGTACGCTTTATGTGTTCAGGTTTTATACTATCAGGCTCCCAGAACGTATTCTGATTTAACCGGTAAGCTTCTTTAACAACCATTTCACAGCTGTTAAAACCTTCCATAATCTCCATTGTACGACAAGATATTCCATCAGCACGCCCAAAAATTAAAGGACCAGTTTCTAAATCAACAATACATGTTGTAACGTCAGTGAACTCAGACATTTGCCTGGCCATCGCTAATCCTGCCGGTCCACCACCTACAATTAATACATCGACTTCCTTTGGGAGATCTAAAATAGGTAGAGTAGGGGCTGGCTTCCGAACTGAATCTGGGATTTGATAGTTACCGGGTTTGAAACCATTTAAGTGGTATTGCATTATATAATTCTCCTAATTTACTGTAAGCGTATTCTTTAGCTGCTCTTGATTGTTGTCTAACGAATATAGGTTATTAAACAGCAGTACAGTTAGCGTTAGCTTCCACTGTACTTGGAATGTATTTAATTTTTATGTACACATTCAGTTAACGTGTTAAGTAATTATAGAGGGAGGGGGTTTTCTGGAAAGATAATTTTCGTTGTTTTAATGGTACTTTTCATAGAAAATCTGTGAACTCTTATTGAGTGGATATAAATTATTCTCCACTTCTGTATTTGCTTGCCGTGACACCAGTATTTTTACGAAAGAATCGCGCAAAATATGCAGGGTCTTTAAAGCCTAGTTCGTAGCCTATTTCGGTAATAGATACTGATGAGAAGGATAATAATCGTCGAGCTTCTTGAATTAATCTATCCATAATCAGTCGTTTTGATGGCAGTCCAGCTAATTTGCGGCAAATTTCATTAAGGCGGGCCTCAGTGATGCTAATTTTTTCTGAGTATTGAGTTAAGGTTAAATGCTCTTTGTAGTGGCTTTCAATCAGTTGATTAAAATGGTGAAAAATTCGTATATCCTCTTTACGCATTTTTTGTTGTGGTTGGCTTTGATCGGCAAGTCGCAAAATATCTATTAATATCAACTGTAATAATGCCTTTAAAGCAAAGTCTTTTTTTATTCCTGACTGTTGATTTTCTCGAGCGGTTAAAGATAGTAATTCAATTAAGTGGTCAGTATCTTTATTTTTTTCGGGTATCAGGGATACGCATAAAGGGGTTGACATAAAATTGCCTTTATCCCACCCTGTTGATTCTATGCTTTCCATTAATTGCCACACTAATTGTTGCCTTATGGTAATAACATGACCTTTTACATTTTTATCGGTGATAAAAGCATGGGGTATTGTTGGCGGAGTTAAGAAAAACATTGGTCCTTGTACAACATAACTCTTTTCATCTAAATTCACATGAATTGTCCCGGTAAGGATCACATGTAATTGATAAAAGCGGTCATGATGATGTACCGGCATATTACGTCCAAAAAAGTTAGCTAACTTCTCTAAGCTTTCGTAATGGATATCCATATCGATATAACGTTGATCGTAGGATTTTCCTAAATCTATGTTAGGAATATAGTCATCTGCATGTACGTTTGATAGTTGGATTTTATTTTTCATTAACTCTTACTCTAGATGTGTTATTTCTCGAAACTAAAATATTTATGTACTTTGTATTACTACATTTTTAGATAAAGTAACAATATTTATACATTTTATATAGCAACCAGAAACGAGTATAAACCTTAAATATTGTTATTCATCTTTAACTCAAACTAGCAAAGGGGGCGTTGGGATGCTTTAGCTCTATAAATAAAATTTCTGTATTTTCATCAATTAATTTTTTGATTGCTCTAGATCCTACTACAACAAAAAGTGTTTTTTCGATTTTTATACCCCGCTTGGGGGGCGAATGTATGATCCGCCTCGATATTACCAGTGATCTTTTAAATGGATCTCTAACTGATATAATTTTTGCAGATGATTAAGCGCCATATTCATTTTACCTTTAGGTTGAGCGATTTCTGCTTCTTTAAATTTTCGACGAGCATGTGCTCAACAGCCTGTTAACCTTGCCGCTGTTTTTTCATATCCCACATAATCATCAACTTGCCAGTAACCGCTATAGCCTTCGAGATAATCTACCACACATTGCCCTGCACGACCTGATTGGTAGTCGTATAGTACAATATTGGGAATGCCATTTTGTGTGGCAGCCTCACTGCCCGTGCGTAGATAATTTCGTGAACGGTTATTTTCATAAAGTAGTCAAATTGTAGAAACGGGGATTCGTTAAAATTTCAATCGCTCCAAATGTCACAGGGATGGTACAAGGGGTATTTGTTGTGGTTTTTGACTAAGTACTTTTGCCAGTACAAGGCTTTAAAATAGCATTGATTTAACCAAATGTACGGCGTGTTATTTTGATGGATAATGAGATTTTATAAATTAACGTCGGATAAGTGTATTTTTGCAATAGTTGCCAAAGGCAGATTAGGGCTGGTTATTAAGAGGATAGTAGTAAATTACTTTATTTAAGACATAAAAAAATCGCCGGTCTTTAGAAACTAAAGGGCGATTGGTTTACTAAGCTTTAAGTGATTGGATGCGGGAGTAAGATTTGAACTTACGACCTTCGGGTTATGAGCCCGACGAGCTACCAGACTGCTCCATCCCGCATCTGATGGGCGCTATAATAGAGAGTTTCTCGGTCATTGCAACTACTTATATTAAATAATAGGTTGATTGCATTGTTTTTAATCGTTTGCCATTAACGCAATATCGCTTAATTAGGCTATTATTGTTGATTCGTATAGAGAAGTTTTAAATAGTGCCTTAAAACCTATTTTTTCCAACCATCATTAAGCGGTAGATAAAATGACAATGACAAGTTTTATTAAAGAGTATGAGCATGGGCTTAGTGACCAATTATGCGATGAAATTATAGCTCGGTTCGATAAATCCCCAGTCAAGCGACCGGGACGAGTAGGTGGAGGCGTAGATCCTGCCAGAAAAAACAGTACTGATATATGTATGTCGACCTTACCGGATTGGCAAGATCTCAATCAGCAAGTGATGGCGGCAACGTTTGAAGCGGTGAAAGACTACTTTAGGCAATATTACTTTTTAATGATTGGTACGTTGTCACCGATGGTGATTGATCCACAAACCAAGGAACACGTTACCTTAACCGCCGATAACTTTGAGCGAGTCGGAGTTCCTAACTTAGATACCTTGGTCAAACTAATGTTTAGATGTAGCCCTATTAATGTTCAAAGCTATAACCAAGGTAGCGGAGGATACCCATTATGGCATTCTGAAATTTACCCAATGGACAAAAACTGCGAACAACTTCATCGCAGCTTATTATTTCTGGTTTATCTCAATGATGTTGAAGAAGGCGGCGAAACAGAGTTTTATTACCAACAGCTTAAGGTCAAGCCGAAAAAAGGAACAATTGTGATTGCACCTGCTGGCTTTACTCATACCCATCGGGGTAACACGCCTATTTCTGGAGATAAATACGTCTTGGCTGGTTGGATCTTGTTTAATCGTGCCGAAAATATTTATGGTGGTAAAACCAAATAAGCTATAGGTGCAACAGCGAGTTAATATCAAACTCGCCACCGACACCGTACTCTAAGGCCAGTCGTTGCCGTATTTTGGCAGCGATACCGTCAACAGCGCCTTGCTTGGTGACTAAACCATGGGCGACCCACCATTCAAGTTGCTGATCACTATTATCGCTACGGCTGGCGAGTAGAATATATCGATGGCGATGCTCATCAACAAACTCGGTTAACATGCGTTGGCTGATCAACTTAATTTCTTGATTAAAGAGCGGTATTAACTGTGGCTGGCTCTTTACCTGCATTGGGTTAGGGCCAAGATTAAGGATCGGATGTCCTGGGTGGCTCTGATCCTCTGAGCTAACCATGACATTGGCAGCTCGAGTATTGTTGGTCCCACGGTCCGATATCGTTAAAAATAATTGCGCTGATAATAGATTTTTTTGCTGTTGTATTTGATAAGTATAATCAGAATAGATGGGAGCAGATACAATCGCTGGGGTATAGGACAATTGGTCAATTAAACGGGATAATTCATGTCTATTATGTGATAACTGACGTTGGTATTGCTTGCGATGACGCCTACTGTTATCTACGGCTTGCCTTGCGGCATCAAGACGAGAACTAATTTGGTTTAATTGCGTTGATAGTGACTGCTTATTACTTGCTGATAACTCGGTACGTAATTGATTCTGTTGCAAGGATTGTTGCTGATTTTGTAATTGAACGACTCTATCTTGCTGATGGCTTACTTGATGACGGCTGTCTGATAGATGTTCTCGAACTAGATGTTGCTCATTTTGATGAGATCTGATTTGGTGTTGGATTTCTGAAAACTCAGGATTTGAGATCATTTGAGAACCACTGATATATTGTTCTGTTTTAGCTAAGCTAGATTGTTGAATTTCAAAGATTGGATTAGATTTTTTTAAGTTCAACTTGATAGCACTTTGTCCAATTAAGTTGAGGCCATCAATGTCAGAAAAAACATTAGCATTAAGCCCTAGTTTATTGGGTAACCATTGTGCCGATACCGAACTTTTCAGACTTAACTCATTATATAGCTCACGGTATTTTTTACTCGCGTATTCACTGTGGGTGATAGTCAATACTTTGCTGTATAACAGCATTGCTTTACCGTTGTGGCCAGCGACAACAGCATTGTCTGCCTTCACTTCTAATTGATTGGCCCAAGCTATTAATGCGGATTTTGCTTGCTGTAATTGGTTGATGGTCTCTTGATCATCTGGTTTTTCCGTTAGGGCCTGCTCAAATTGCGCCACGGCTAATTCAAAGTGTTCGGTGGCATAAAACTTTTGTCCTGCTTTGATAAAGTTACGATGGCTACAACCACCAAGGAGTAGCAGGCTCACCACCATGACGATCAATGATGATTTTAAATTATAATTTTTTTTTAGAAACAGAGACATTATGGCCACTTTTAAATAAGTTTAGGTTAAATAATAAGGCGTTGATCATGAATGATTGCTGACTTATTTTTAAGGTGAATTACTTACAATTTGAAACAAATTAACCCAGCAATATCACAGTGAATATGCTATAAACACGCGAAATAATCCATCTCTTATAAAAATAAACGGGCGAACACGTGATGAATCAGTTAATGATCAGTTTGTTGCTTAGTTTAATGGTGTTAAGTGCATCACCATTAGCAGCTAAAGACAAACCTTTTGAAGATAAATTTAGGCAACTAGACGAACTATTACCAACCCCAACTAGTTATCGTACCGCTTCTGGTGCACCTGGGCATGAATATTGGCAGCAACAAGCTGATTATAAAATAAAAGCAACGTTAAATGATAAAACTCAACGCCTTACTGCGTCCGAAACTATCACATATTATAACAACTCACCAGATCGTTTAACTTACCTATGGTTGCAACTCGATCAGAATCGTTTTAAGCGCAACTCGGAAGCTAAGCTTACTCGTACTACTAATATTAAGCATAGCAACCCTAAAACGGGTTACAACACCATGCGTAATATGATTGAAACCAATAATCACCAAGGTGGTTTTTATATAACCAAGGTCACTGACGGTCGTGGTAATAAGTTACATTATGTGATTAATGAAACTATGATGCGAATTGATTTACCCAACGCCTTAAAATCCGGTAAAAAAACCACGTTAAAGATTGACTGGAACTATCAAATTCGTGAGCAAAAAGTACTGGGTGGTCGTGCTGGCTTTGAGTACTTTAAAGAAGATGATAACTACTTATATGAAGTGGCGCAGTGGTTCCCACGAATGGCTGCTTATTATGATGTTTATGGTTGGCAGAACAAGCAGTTTTTAGGCAACGGTGAATTCACTTTAGAATTTGGTGATTACGATGTCGAAATTACTGTGCCAGCGGATCATATTGTTGCTTCTACTGGGGTACTTGATAACCCTAAATCAGTGTTAACATCGGCTCAACGCAAACGTTTACAGCAAGCTGAAACAGCTAATAGTCCTGTGTTAATAGTGACGCAAGCAGAAGCCACAGAGAAAGAGAAAACCAAATCCACCAACACGAAAACTTGGCGCTTTAAAGCTGAAAATGTTCGTGACTTTGCTTGGGCTTCATCACGTAAATTTATTTGGGATGCGCAAGGGTTTAAAGAAGGAGATACCGACACTATCGCGATGTCTTATTACCCGAAAGAAGGTAATCCATTGTGGGAGCGCTATTCAACAGAAGCGATTATTCACACGATCGAGCAATATAATAAGTACAGCTTGCAATACCCTTATCCTGTTGCTATTTCAGTTAACGGTCCGGTCGGTGGCATGGAATATCCAATGATTTCATTTAATGGCCCACGCCCAACCAAAGACAAAAAAACTGGCGAACTAACTTATTCAAGCCGGACTAAATATGGCTTAATTGGCGTAATCATTCATGAAGTGGGGCATAACTATTATCCAATGATCATCAATTCAGATGAGCGTCAATGGACTTGGATGGATGAAGGACTGAATACCTTTGTTCAGTTTTTAGCGGAGCAAGCCTGGGAAGAAAAATACCCCTCCCGTCGTGGGCCTGCTCGAAAAATTACTGATTACATGAAAAGCTCTTATCAAGTGCCTATCATGACCAATTCAGAGTCCATTTTACAATTTGGTAATAATGCTTACGGTAAACCAGCCACCGCCTTAAATATTTTACGTGAAACCATTATGGGACGTGAATTATTTGATTTTGCCTTTAAAGAATATGCTGAGCGTTGGAAATTTAAGCGCCCGACTCCTGCTGATTTATTCCGGACCTTAGAAGATGCATCCGCGGTCGATATTGATTGGTTTATCCGTGGCTGGTTCTACACCACCGATCATGTCGATATCTCATTAGATCAAGTGCGTAAATTGCACATTGGTAGTCAAGATCCTGAATTAGAGAAGGCGTGGGATCGCGAAAAACTTAATCAAGAGCCAGCCGATATTAGCGACTTGCGTAACCAAGGAATGGATCGCCGAGTGATCGCAAAGCCAGAACTCTTAGATTTTTATAACGAGCATGACAAATTTACCGTCACTAATAAAGCACGTAATAAATACAATAAATCACAGAACAAGCTAGAAGATTGGGAAGTTAAATTATTAAAAGATGGCAGCAATTTATACGTAGTCGATTTTAGTAATAAAGGTGGCTTAGTGATGCCAATTATCTTAAAAGTTAACTATCAAGATGGCAGTGACGAAGTGATTCGGATTTCTGCCCAAATTTGGCGTAAAAACACTGAAAAAGTGTCTAAGATGCTAATTACTGATAAAGAGATCGTATCAATCGAACTCGATCCTTTCTGGGAAACTGCCGATGTCGATGTTAATAATAACTATTGGCCAGCGCGCGTGGTTGAATCCCGTTTAGAGCTGTTCAAAAAGAAAAAGAAAAACATGATGAAAGATTACAACGAGAAGCTTAAAACTGGCGATGAAGCTGATGACGAAAATAAAGATCAATCAACGGATAAAGCAGCCTAATGGTTAAAGTCATTAGCTGGTTGCTAATCGGTTGGTGTGGCGTTGTTGCGAATGCAGCAAGCCATACCTTCTTTGTTGGGACAACGGACATTTCCGTTAATAAATATACCGGTAATACTGAAATTATTCATCGTTTTACCAGTCATGATGTTGAAGCTTTATTGTCTGATCGTCACAATTTACGGATTTCTGCAGATAGCGAACGTTATTTAGCCTTATTAAAAGAATATGTGGAGCAACGGTTCTGGTTAATGGGTCTGGATAATGAGCGGCTGAAAATTGGCTGGATTGGGATTGATCCCGGTATTAATGATACTTATATTTATCAAGAAATTTCTGGCCGAACTTCTTTGTTAGGGTTAACTGTTCATCATCAATTGTTAACGGACTTTTTTCCTAAACAAAATAATAGGTTAAATTATCAATCGTTAAAAATACAGGGCAGTTTACTGTTTGATCAAAAGACCAACCAGCTTATTATTGTTAATTGATATGGAAAAAACTACGATTCTCTATTATTCTAATTAAGTTGTTTATGATTAGTCGGGGGTCATAGTATGAAGCTAAAAAGTAAAATATTGATTGGTGCGATAGTCTTAGTTGCTTTGCCTGTTGTCGTGTTAACTGGGGTGCTTAGTACTATTTCTGCCTCCAGTAGTTTCGATAGCTTGGAGCAAGCGAGCAAAGAGCGTTTGGTAGCAATTAGAGCGTTAACTAAAGGACGGATCGAGGATTATCTTGCCACGATCGATAAGCAAATCCAATCATACTCTAGTAATCGTATGATAATCAATGCTATGGGTTCATTCACTCTCGCTTATCAAGATTATTCGGCTCAAACTAACCAAGACATAACTAAAGCTCGGCTTGAATTATCCCGTTATTATGAGCAAGAATTTAATCAAAAATATCAACAATTAAATAATGGTACCAGTGCTGATACCACGGTATGGTTGGCTAATTTAAGTGATAACTCGCTATTATTGCAACATCAATTGATTGAAAAGAATCAACAGCCATTAGGCAGTAAGCATCTATTAACTGATCTAGGCAATCGTAGCGATTACAATAAATATCATCAGTTATACCATCCGATTATTAGCGACTATTTAGCTAAATTTGAATATTATGATATTTTTTTAGTGGATATAAATAGTGATCAAATCGTCTATTCTGTGTTTAAAGAATTAGATTTTGCCACTTCCTTAAAGGATGGTTCATTCGCAAAATCAAGTCTTGCTAATGTTTATCTACAGGCGAAAGCTTCAAATGAGCCTGATTTTATTGCGGTCTCGGATTTTTCTAATTACTCACCGTCTTACCAAGCTTCTGCAGCGTTTATTGCTTCACCAATATTTGATCACGGGGTTAAAGTGGGGGTGTTAGTTTTTCAAATGCCCATTGGTAATATTAATAAAATTATGACCCATCAGCAGCAATGGCGCAATGCTGGGCTGGGTCAATCCGGTGAAACTTATTTAGTAGGTCGTGATAAAACATTACGTTCGCAAAATCGATTTATGCTAGAGAATAAATCTGAATATTTAGCGGCGCTAAGCAAAGCTAATATCGAAGAATCTATTATTCAAACTATCGATCTAAAAGGCACGGCTATCGGGATCCAACCGGTAAAATCTCGTACTTTACAACTGGCGCTATCGGGACAATCAGGGATAGAAATAGTGTCTGATTACCGAAATATTAAAGTTTTATCGGCCTATGCACCAATGACGACATCTGGATTAAATTGGGTTATTTTGGCCGAGATCGATGCTGATGAGGCCTTTGCTAGTGCGTATGTTTTATCGGATAAAATAAAATTTTACTCGTTAGTGCTCGGAGGGATACTCCTTGTTGTTGGCGGGGGAGCTGGTTTAATTTTTTCCCGAACAATTAGTCGACCAATCATTGTGTTAAGTGATGCAATCACCAAGATAGAACAAGACTCTGATCTCACTTATCGGATTAAAGCCACTAGCCATGATGAAATCGGTGAAGCCACCAATTCACTCAGTTCAATGGTTGATAAGTTTCACTCTGGGATCAGCGATGTTGCCACTAATGCGATAAAAATATCTGCTAGCGCTCAACTGACGTCGCAAGTATGTATTGATAATAATGAGCGGTTAGATGTCCAACGAGATCAAACAAGCATGGTAGCGGTTGCCATGGAGCAAATGACGGCAACGGTTGAAGAGGTATCAAATAATCTCTCATTATCGATGAGTGCAATAAATAAGGTTAATCAACAAAGTCATCAGGGGCGTCAATTGATGAATGAAACGGTTGATTCTATTAATGACGTTGAGCAACAAATAGATAAGGCGACCCAGATTATTCACTCTTTTGAAACCCACAGCATCGAGATAATGACTGTATTAGAGGTAATAAAAAGTGTTGCAGATCAAACTAATTTATTGGCCTTAAACGCGGCGATAGAAGCTGCACGTGCCGGAGAGCAAGGGCGAGGATTTGCGGTGGTTGCTGATGAAGTGCGCGCGCTTGCCTCTAGAACTCAAGCTTCAACGGTCGAAATTAATCAGGTAATTGATAAATTTAAAATAAGTACACAACAAGCGGTTGACTCGATGGATAAAAGCCAGACTTTAGTTAAGAATTCAGTCAACAAGGCGCAGCTTGCAGGGGACAACCTGACATCAGTAGCAAGTGCGGTCGATGATATTAATGAAATGAATATCCAAATAGCAGCAGCTGTTGAAGAACAGCGTGCTACTAGTGAGGAAATTAACCGTAATGTCATGACAATTTCAACCATGACTAATGACACTAGTGATGGCTCTCAAGCTATTGTTAATGCGTCGAGTGAGCTACTTGTTTTGGTCGATAATATGAATAAACTAGTTGAGAAGTTTAAAATATGACCACCTAGTTAGGTAACAAATATTACTTCTTTAATAGTGCCTGTAAATCCGCAAATGGATTGTAAGTGGCAGTGTCTTGATTATTATCGCCAGCATCAACTCGGGTCGGATGTAAATCATGCTCGGTATATTTCGCGTGCTCATTATCATGGCAATATAAACATAATAATTCCCAATTACTGCCATCGTTTGGGTTGTTGGTATGATCATGATCAACATGATGTACGGTTAACTCACGTAAATTTGAATACACAAATTCCCGAGTGCAACGACCACATATCCATGGAAATAATTTTAATGCTCTATCACGGTAACCCTGTTCATTACTTTTGTAATTGGCAGAAGCTCCATATCTATCTGATGACATGCTCTTGTCCTATTTGATTTTATTATAACGTCACTGCTATTTATTGAGTATACTATGAATGTATTCATTGTCAGGAGAATCCTCATGAAAAAAACGATTTTAACCTTGGTGTTAATGACGGGTATCTTATCATTTAATGCCTTGGCTCAATTGAACATCCATCAAGGATATCAGGCTTATATCAAAGGTGATTATTTGGTGGCATTACGGCATCTTCAACCATTAGCTAAAGATGGTGAACCTTATGCACAATATGTGTTAGGCGTAATGTATGCGACGGGTAAGGGCGTACGACGTAACGACGAAATTGCGATAAAATGGTATCGTAAATCTGCTGATCAGGGTTTTGATGATGCCCAATATGCAATGGGGAAAATGTATAAAAATGCCCGAGTGGTAAAACGAGATTATAGCCAAGCAATTAAATGGTTTAAAAAAGCGGAAAAACAAGGTCATAAGCCAGCAAAATTCGCTATTATCGCCTTATGTGAAAATCGCGCGTGGATTTGCCAATAAATGAACGAACAATATGGGGTTTTAGTAAGAAGAGCCGCCCTAGCTGCCATGGTTGTAGCCAGTACTTTACTGGTCGTGAAGTTAGGAGCTTGGTGGCAAACTGGCTCGGTGGCTTTGCTGGCCTCATTAGTTGACTCGTTGTTAGATTTAGCGGCTTCTTTTACTAGTTATCTTATTTTAGGTTATTCATTGCAACCCGCCGATCACGAACATAGTTTTGGACACGGCAAAGCGGAAGCATTGGCTGCGCTGGCACAATCTACTTTTATTGCTGGTTCAGCGCTGTTTTTAGTACTATCTGGAGTTGAACGTTTTTTTCATCCGCAACCGTTGGTTTCGCCTGAAATTGGCGTGTGGGTGAGCTTATTCGCTATCTTTCTGACGGGTATTCTGGTGATTTACCAGCGCTGGGTGGTTAAACAAACCCAGTCCCAAGCGATTGCCGCCGATTCTTTACATTATCAGTCTGACTTGCTCATGAATGGGGCAATCATGTTGGCACTAATCCTGAGCAGCTTAGGTTGGCCAATGGCTGATATAATTTTTGGGATAGCGATTGGCTTCTTTATTTTATATGGAGCATTTCAAATTGGCTCTGATGCCATTCAATCCTTGCTTGATCACCAATTGCCCGATGATGAATTGGCGGCGATTGAGAAAATTGCGATGTTAGTTGAGTCGGTCAAAGGTGTTCATCAATTGCGAACTAGAAAATCTGGTGCGACGCGTTTTATTCAATTACATTTAGAATTAGAGGATAAACTGTTATTAATTGAAGCTCATCGCATAGCCGATCAAGTGGAACAAGACTTACTCAATCAATTTCCATTCTCTGACGTGTTGATTCATCAAGATCCTGTTTCTGTGGTATACAAAAAATGATTGGAAGAGTAAACAGGATTGATTATTTTAGATCGTTAACCGCTTGAACCATCAATTGTTCTAAATCGCAGGCATGAGTTTTAGTGCCGCATTGACATTCAATGAGCTGATGCTCACTTAACCATTGTGCTGTTCTTAATTGCTTTTTTCCACACTGTGGGCAAACAATTTTTAATGTTTGTAATTTATTCACGTCTGTCATTTCACACCTTTGTTAATATTTAGTACTTGATTCTAACAGCCAAATATTAAATTTCTGTGACATACTGCACAAATTGGTTGTGGAGTTGTGTCAGTTTATACCAGAGACTAATGATAACTGATGGTATCATTAGTCTCTGGTATAACAAACGAATGAGCTTACCGCTTATTCAACACCGCGTAATAGAGCATTAACACCGACTTTTGCTAGTGTTTTCGCATCGACTTTCTTGACTATAATTGCAGCATAAAGATTATACATTCCACATTTCGATGGTAAGGTGCCAGAGACAACTACTGAACCTGCCGGTACTCGACCATAGTGAATAGTACCTGTTTCACGATCGAATATACGGGTACTTTGACTAATGTACACGCCCATTGAGATCACGGAACCTTCTTCAATAATGACTCCTTCAACAATTTCAGAACGAGCGCCAATAAAACAGTTATCTTCGATAATCGTTGGATTAGCTTGTAATGGCTCTAGTACGCCACCAATACCAACGCCACCCGATAAGTGGACATTCTTACCAATTTGAGCGCACGAACCAACAGTTGCCCATGTATCGACCATAGTTCCGTCATCAACATAAGCACCGATGTTGGTGTACGATGGCATCAAAACAACATTTTTACCAATAAAACAGCCTTGACGTACGGTTGCTGGTGGCACCACACGCATTCCTTGCTGAGCGAACATTTCAGGGGTGTAGTTAGCAAATTTTAACGGCACCTTGTCATAATACTTGGTCTCTTGACCGTCAATAATGATGTTGTCATGTAATTTGAAAAATAACAAAACCGCTTTTTTCAACCATTGGTGAACTACCCATTCGCCACTGATTTTCTCAGCGACGCGCGCTTCGCCGCTATCGAGCATCGCCATGACCTTGGTGACTGCTGCTTTTATTTCACTACTGGCCGTCGCCATCGTATATTGATCGCGGGTATCGAAGCCATGCTCAATCGTTTGCTGTAAATTATCCATTAAATCCCCTTATTGATTGATTTTATCAATCGCTTTAATTAGTGCTTGTTGCAAGTCTTGTTGTTCTTGGTCACCAAGCGCGAGGCTTTGGCTGGTACTAATAATAAAAAAATCTTCAACCCGTTCACCGATTGTGGTTATTTTTGCGTTTAATAACAATACTTTCTTTTTATTAAATACGTCGCCGACGGTCGCTAAAAGCCCCGGTACATCACGGGCAATTAACTCGAAGCAGGTATTTTCTAATTGTTGACTATCGATGAAATTAACGTGGGTTGGAACCTTGAATTGTTTAACTTGACGAGAGATTCGTCGCTTAGTTCTTAGTTTGAAATTTTCGTTAGTAATGGCTTTTGTTAATGTGGTGACAATTGAATTAATCCGCCGCTGATCTATTATTGCTCGACCATCTAGTTCTGAGATCGTGAAAGTGTCCAATGCCGAACCTTGTTCCGTCGCCATGATTTGGGCATCATTGATCGCAACATTTTTACTACCAAGAATTCTCATTACCGTAGAGAATAAGTGGGGTTTATCTGGCATATAAATGAATAGTTCACTGCTGGAGCGACTTTCATCTTTAAATAAAGAAACGATAGGTAGTTTGCTATCACCGTGATTAATAATTTTTTTGCTATGGCTGGCGATAAGCTTTGGGGAATGGCGCAGGAAATAATCTGGTTGAAAGTGTTGCCACAGTTCAATTATGTCTTGGCTATTAACGCTATCCACTGGATCTTTAGTTAGGATCTGCAATGCCTTACTTTTGTATTCTTCTATTTTACTTTCGGCATCAACCTCGGTGACTTTACCGCGTCGTAATGCACGTAATGTATAAAAATAGAGCTCACGTAATAAGGAACCTTTCCAGCTATTCCATAAGTTATTATTGGTCGCACAAATATCGGCAACGGTTAAACAATACAGGTAAGCCAGCCGAGTTTCATCTTGTACCGTATTAGCGAAGGTATTAATGACATCTGGATCGTGAATATCACGTCGCTGAGCGGTAATGGACATCATTAAATGGTTTTCTACCAGCCATCCAACTAACCGGCTATCGTGTTCATTGAGTCGATGCTCAGCACCAAAAGCTAGGGCATCTTCTTTACCTAGCTCGCTGTGATCGCCACCACGACCTTTGCCAATATCATGAAAAATTCCCGCTAAGACTAATAACCCTTTTTTTGGTATCGACTCAACTAATACACTACATAATGGGAATTCCGCTTTATGTTTTGGATTGGAAAACCGTCCAATATTTAATAATAAGCGGTGAGTATGCTCATCGACGGTGTAGGCATGAAATAGGTCAAACTGCATTTGACCGGTAATATCTTGCCAGGCTGGTAGATAGCTGCCGATGATTCCGTGTTTATGCATCATCGAAAAAGCACTAATACCATTGGGGTGTTTAAGTAATTCCATAAAGGCTTTGCGACAAGCTTCGATGGTATTTAATGGCACGGTTAACTCATTGCGTGCTCGGCGTAATAACCTAAGTGTTGGCGCATATATCCCGGTGATCGAGGGCTCTTTGGCTACATTTAAAAATAATAAAACCAGTTGCTGAGGCTGCTCAAAAATAGTGGGTAATTTGGCTTCGATGAAATGACCTCTACGTTGATAGTTTTCATCAATATCGATTATAGTCAGTGATTTTATTCGGCCTAAAAATGCGCGTTTGAATAGTTGCAATAACATTTCACAGAGTTCAGAAACTTGACGAACCGTTTGGTAGTATTGCTTCATCATATGTTCAACCGCCAGCTGATCATCATCGCTATAACCTAATACCTTAGCAACATCGGCCTGATGATTAAAGAGTAACTTGTCTTCACCTCGACCAGCCACTTGATGAAGGGCAAAGCGTAATCGCCACAAAAAGTCCTGACATTGGAACATTTCTGTTAATTCATCTTGATTCAAAAAATCATGGGAGATTAAATCTTCGATAAAGGTCGCTTTAAAGTGACGCTTGGCGATCCAGCCAACGGTTTGAATATCGCGTAATCCACCAGGGCAGGTTTTAATATTAGGCTCAAGATCGAAAGCATTGGTTGATTGATGGCGAGCAATTTGCTCGTCTCGTTTAGCAATGTAAAATTCGCTGCTCGGCCAAAAATTAGACTGTTCAATCTCCAGTTCTAATTGTTGATAGAGCTCAGAGCAACCGCTTAATAATCTGCTTTCCATTAAGTTGGTGGCAACCGTTATATCATCTTGTCCAAGAGTAATCGTTTCTTTCAAAGTACGTACACTATGACCAATATCGAGTTTTATGTCCCAAAGTAGGGTAATAAACTCACTAATAGCCACTTGTTGTGCTGTATTAAGTGATTTCTTTGATAGTAATAAAAGATCAATGTCAGAGTGAGGATGCAACTCGCCGCGGCCATAGCCACCGACCGCGATTAATGAAATCCCTTGTTTATTTAAATCAAACTGTTGCCATAACTCAACTAATATCTGATCAATAATACTGGTACGTTGATGCAATAAATCGCGGACATCGATTTGGGTCTGAAATTGAGAAAAACTGCCGCTTGAAAAACTCGCTAAGCGTTCTTTTAGTTGATTAATTTGGCCTAAAATAACAGGCGAGTCTTCAAATGGTGTCATTAAAACCTCAGCTTAAATGTGTTCGATAATACGTGGTAATTCGTCATCGTTACGTAAGGTTAGAATTTCAACCCCATTGGCCGTTACTAATAACGTATGTTCCCACTGTGCTGATAAGCTACGATCTTTAGTCACCACTGTCCAACCATCATTGTTGGCTAATTTGCTGTGGCGTTTGCCGGCATTGACCATCGGTTCAATGGTGAAACACATCCCTTCTTTGAGGACTTCACCGGTGCCAACGCGGCCATAGTGCATCACTTGTGGATCTTCATGAAATTCTTTACCAATGCCGTGGCCACAATATTCGCGAACAATAGTGTAGTTATGACCTTCTGCATATTGCTGTATCGCCGCACCTATATCGCCTAAACGAGCGCCTGGTTTTACCATTTTGATCGCTAAATAAAGGCTTTCTTGAGTGGTCTTAATTAAACGATTAGCTAAAATACTAGCTTTGCCGACGGTAAACATCGCACTGGTGTCACCATGATAGCCATCTTTAATCACGGTGATATCGACATTGATGATATCGCCTTCTTTCAATTTTTTGTCACTGGGAATACCATGACAAATAACATGATTGACCGAGGTACAAATTGATTTTGGAAAACCATGGTAATTTAAGGGGGCCGGAATAGCGTCTTGCTGTTCGACAATATATTGATGACAAATTTTGTCTAGTTGTTCGGTGGTCACACCTTTCTTGATATAAGGCGCGATCATTTCTAAAACATCCGCTGCCAAACGTCCAGCAACACGCATTTTCTCGATTTCTTCAGGGTTTTTAATTGTAATAGCCATTAAATTTTCTCTATAATTTATTCGTCAAAAACAAGCTTAAAACTTGTCTTTTAGCCGTATATTTGGTATAAAGCGCGCCGGGGATTTCATTCGTCGCACTAACTTCTTAGCAATAAGCTGTTATTTGTGATTAACAATGACCATTGATTTTAATGGTGTTGGATGAAAGAACCAAATAATATTTTTATTAAATCCAAAATCACACACGTATTTTTAACTATTTTCGGGGTGCATCAGGCTATTTTCTAATAGTTTGTGTTCGAAAATTAGGGTACGTGGAGGCCTAACCCCAAGAGGAATTATATAATGGCTACAATTTCAATGCGCGATTTGTTACAAGCTGGTGCTCACTTCGGTCACCAAACCCGTTACTGGAACCCAAAGATGAAGCAATACATCTTCGGCGCACGTAACAAAGTTCATATCATTAACTTAGAAAAAACTGTTCCAATGTTTGACGAAGCACTAGCTGTGTTAGCGAACGCTGCATCAAAGAAAGGTAAAATCCTTTTTGTTGGTACTAAGCGCGCTGCCGGTGATGCGGTTAAAGAAGCGGCACTTTCATGTGACCAATTCTACGTTAACCATCGTTGGTTAGGTGGTATGTTGACTAACTGGAAAACAGTGCGTCAATCAATCAAACTTCTTAAAGATCTTGAAGCACAATCACAAGATGGAACTTTCGATAAGTTAGTAAAGAAAGAAGCATTAATGCGTACTCGTCAAATGGAAAAGCTAGAGAAATCTCTAGGTGGTATTAAGAACATGTCTGGTCTTCCAGATGTTATCTTTATCATCGATGCTGACCATGAGCACATTGCTGTTAAAGAAGCTAACAACCTAGGTATCCCAGTTGTTGCTATCGTTGATACTAACTCTAATCCAGATGGTATTGACTACGTTATTCCTGGTAACGATGATGCTATCCGTGCTATCCAGCTTTATGTTCAAACTGTTGCTACTGCTATTACTGAAGGTCGTAATAACACAGTTGCAGCTCAAGCTGAGCAAGATGGTTTCGTAGAAGCTGAATAATTCAGCATTTAAGTGATTTTCACTTAGATACGACATTGAGGTGTCAGGGCGTTATTCCAATACTGTTGGATTGAAACCCTGATACCTTTTTTAAATTATTAAGGATCAAAACTGATGGCAATTACAGCTAAGCAAGTAAAAGAACTTCGTGACCGCACCGCTGCGGGCATGATGGATTGTAAAAAAGCATTGACAGAAACAAACGGTGATATCGAAGCAGCAATCGATCTTATGCGTAAAAATGGTCAAGCTAAAGCCGCTAAAAAAGCAGGCCGTATCGCTGCTGAAGGTGCTATCTTCACTAAAGTTGCTGATGGCGTAGCGACAATGCTTGAATTCAACTGCGAAACTGATTTCGTTGGTATGGACAAAAGCTTTTTAGCACTAGGTAATGCAATTGTTGAAGCTGCTCACGCAGTTAAAGCGAATGACGTTGCAGTGGTAAACGAATTAATGCTTGGTGACAACACTGTAGAAGCTACTCGTGCTGCATTAGTTGCTAAAATTGGTGAGAACATGACCGTACGTCGCGTTGTTACTATTGAAGGTAAAAACCTAGCTGCTTACGTACACGGTGGCAAGATTGGTGCTATCGCTAACCTAGTTGGTGGTGATGAAGCCTTAGCAAAAGATGTAGCAATGCACGTTGCTGCTGCTAACCCACAGTACACTAAGCCTTCAGAAGTTTCTGAAGAAGTTGTTGCTCGCGAACGCAAGCTACAAATCGAAATCGCTGTTGAGTCTGGTAAGCCTCAAGAAATCGCTGAAAAGATGGTTGCTGGTCGCATGAAGAAATTCACTGGCGAAATCAGCCTGACTGGTCAAGCGTTTATCAAAGATCCTTCACAACTAGTTGGCGATTTGCTGAAAGCAAACAGCGCTGATGTTGTTGGATTTGTTCGCCTAGAATTAGGTGAAGGCATCGAGAAGAAAGAAGAAGATTTCGCCGCAGAAGTTGAAGCAACGATTGCCGCATTAAAGAAATAATCTGATCTGATTCTAAAATGACCGTGGTGTGTTAATCACTGCGGTCTTTTTTAACTGACTAAGTTTAAATCTAACGGTCATTAAAATGATCGTTAGATTTACGTTTAAAGTAACAATTTAAGGGACCTGTAATGACTGCAAATCCAAAACCAGTGTATCGTCGTATCTTACTCAAATTAAGTGGTGAGGCTCTAGTTGGTGAACAGGGCTTCGGTATCGACCCGAAAGTACTTGACCGCATGGCGCAAGAAATAAAAGAACTGATTGAACTGGGTGTTCAAGTCGGCATCGTGATTGGTGGCGGTAATATTTTCCGTGGTGAAGGGCTAGCAAATGCCGGTATGAACCGTGTAGTTGGCGATCAAATGGGAATGTTAGCGACTGTAATGAATGGTTTAGCGATGCGTGATGCCCTGCACCGTGCCTATGTCAATGCGCGTTTAATGTCTGCTGTTGATCTTAAAGGGGTATGTGACTCATACAACTGGGCCGACGCAATCAGCTCGCTAAAACGCGGTCGAGTTGTTATTTTTGCTGCGGGTACTGGTAATCCCTTTTTTACCACTGATTCTGCTGCTTGTTTGCGCGGTATCGAAATTGAAGCTGATGTTGTGCTTAAAGGAACTAAAGTCGATGGCGTTTACTCTGAAGATCCAGTGAAAAACCCAGATGCAGAAATGTATAAAAAAATCGATTATGCTACAGTGCTAGACAAAGAGCTTAAAGTGATGGATTTAAGTGCGTTCACTTTAGCCCGCGATCATAAAATGCCAATCCGAGTCTTTAACATGAATAAAGCTGGCGCATTGCGTAGCGTTATTATGGGCGAAGAAATTGGCACGCTGATTTGTGCTGACGGCGTAAGTAAAATTTAAATTATTATTGGGAAAAAATTGTGATTAATGAAATAAAAGATGATGCATCAACCCGCATGGCAAAAAGTGTTGACTCATTAAAAAATCAAATGAAGAAGATTCGTACTGGTCGTGCTCACCCTAGTTTGTTAGATTCGATCATGGTGCCGTACTATGGTGTTGATACACCGTTAAACCAAGTGGGTGCTGTTGGTGTTGGTGACGCGCGTACTTTAACGATTACAGTTTTTGATGCGACAATGATTACCGCCGTTGAAAAAGCAATTATGAGCTCAGATCTGGGTTTGAACCCTAATTCTGCAGGTGCAATGATTCGTATCCCATTACCACCGTTAACAGAAGAGCGTCGTAAAGACTTAATTAAGGTTGTTCGCGCAGAAACCGAGCAAGCTCGTGTTGCCATTCGTAATATTCGTCGTGATGCTAATGGTGATATTAAAGAGCTTGAGAAAGAAAAAGAAGTTGGTGAAGATGATGCACGTAAAGGTGAAGAGCAGATTCAGCAATTAACCAACAAGTTTGTGAAGCAAATGGACGACTTGTTAGCAGAAAAAGAGAAAGAATTATTAGAAGTTTAATTTTCTAAAAATGCGTCATAGAATCGCAATTATTCAATATTTTATTAATTAACTTATTGATTATTTAAAATAACTTAATTTAGTTGCGAATTAAGCTGAGTGATAATTACTTTTGAGTCGTTAAGCACTCAGTTTTATTAGTAGATGGAGCCTTAATGAACGCAGATCTCATTAAAGAATTTAGCGGTGTAAAAGGACTACCACGTCATGTTGCGATTATTTTAGATGGTAATGGGCGCTGGGCACAGCGACAAGGCAAGCTTCGTGTTATGGGGCACAAGGCCGGGGTTGAGCGGGTTCGCGATGCGGTTAAATTTGCCAGTGAATTAAACATAGAAGCCTTAACATTGTTTGCGTTTAGCAGTGAAAACTGGCAACGCCCGCAAGCCGAAGTTTCGGTGTTAATGGAGCTTTTTTTTACGGTGTTATCCCGTGAAGCTAAGCGTTTATCTCGTAATAACGTCAAATTAAAGATTATTGGCGATACATCCCGCTTTAGTCAAAAACTCCAAGATAAAATTGCCAACGCTGAACTGATAACGGCTAATAATACTGGCTTAGTCTTAAATATTGCTGCTAATTACGGTGGTCGTTGGGATATAACCCAAGCCTGCCAGACTGTAGCAGAAAAAGTTCAACAGGGATTAATTACCCCGCAAGACATTACAGAGGATACCATTAATCAGCATGTATCAATGTCACAGTTACCAGAGCTTGATTTATTGATCCGAACCGGTGGTGATTGCCGAGTCAGTAATTTTTTACTGTGGCAATGTGCTTATGCTGAATTTTATTTTACCGATTGCTTATGGCCTGACTTCGATGACACTGAGTTTGCTAAAGCGTTATCAGAATTCATGGTCACTCAGCGCCGCTTTGGTTGCACCGGTGAGCAAGTAACAACAGACTAAAAATAAAACTAAAATAAAGGATATAAGTTTGTTAAAACAACGTATTATCACTGCATTAATTTTAGCGCCTTTAACGCTAGCCGCAGTTTTTTTTCTAAGCCTACCTTGGTTTGCTACCATGGTGGGTTTTGTTACTTTACTCGGCGCATGGGAGTGGGGCGCATTTATCGCTGTTAATAGTGATAACTCAAACGAAGCTGCTCAAGACAATCGAATAATTCGGAGTATTTTTACTGTCTCGGTTGCTCTATTAATATTAAGCCTTAGTGTGATAGTACCAACGGATACTATTTGGCAGCAAGGTCAGCTACATCCATTATATTTTGCGACATTGTTAGTGGGTGGGCTATGGTGGTTATTAAGTGCTGTGATGGTTTGTTTCTTTCCTAAAGGACAGGCTGTATGGCGCAATAGCGATTTTTTAAAGGGCTTGTTTGGTCAGTTAACCTTGATTCCTTTCTGGGTTGGACTAATGGCAATGCGCGCTTATGGCTATCCTAATGATCCGATGTTTGGTAGCGTGTTAATTGTCGTTATCTTTATGATTGTGTGGGGCGCTGATGTTGGCGCTTATTTTGTTGGCCGTCAATTTGGACGGCGTAAGCTGATGCCTAATGTTAGTCCTGGTAAAACGATTGAGGGGGCATTAGGCGGTATCGTAACCGCGGTTATAGCGACATTTGTTGCCAATCATTTCTTTTATAACATTGAACCGATAGCCTTGTTTGTTATTGTGTTGCTCACTGGCCTTTCATCGGTTTTTGGCGATTTAAGTGAGAGTATGTTTAAACGTACTGCTGCGATCAAAGATAGTGGCAATCTACTGCCCGGTCATGGCGGAATACTTGACCGCATTGATAGTTTAACTGCTGCTGTGCCGTTATTCTCGTTATTGTATTTGTTCTTGGTGGTGTAATGACTATCCAGCAGGTTACTTTATTAGGCGCGACGGGTTCTATTGGTGCTAGCACTTTAGATGTGATTAGGAGAAATCCTAATCACTTTAATGTCTTTGCGGTATCTGGCCATCATAATCTCGATAAAATGGTGAAAATCTGTGCTGAGTTCAAACCAAATTATGCAGTAATGGCTGACCTGAAAACCGCTAATATATTGCGTAATCGCTTAGATAATCAATCAACGACTGTTGTTTTACACGGTATTGATGGTCTCGAAAAAATTAGTAGTGATGAACGGGTTGATACCGTGATGGCTGCTATTGTTGGAGCCGCTGGTTTATTACCGACCATGGCCGCTATTCGGGCCGACAAACGGATATTATTAGCCAATAAAGAGGCTTTAGTGATGACGGGGCAATTGTTTATCAATACTTTACGTCAATCTAAAGCTTCTTTATTACCCGTTGACAGTGAACATAACGCTATTTTTCAAGCATTGCCACTGGCTGCACAGCAACGCATTGGTTACTGTCCCTTAGAAGAACTCGGCATTAGCCATTTGTTGCTAACAGGCTCCGGCGGCCCATTTTTGAAGTCGCCATTAGGGCAGCTTGTCCATGTCACACCACAACAAGCTTGCAAGCACCCAAATTGGTCGATGGGAAAAAAAATATCGGTTGATTCGGCAACCATGATGAATAAAGGGTTGGAGTATATTGAAGCACGATGGTTGTTTGATGCCAAAGAGAGTCAAATTGAAGTGGTGATCCATCCGCAAAGTGTGATTCATTCGATGGTCCAATATATCGATGGGTCGGTCATTGCGCAAATGGGTAACCCAGACATGAGAACACCTATCGCTTATGCCTTATCCTACCCTGAACGTATCACATCAGGGGTTAAGCCTGTATCTTTTAGTGAACTCAGTAATTTTAGTTTTGAAAAACCTGATTTTCAGCGTTTTCCTTGTTTAAAACTAGCCATTGATGCTTGTTATGAAGGGCAAGGTGCTACCACGTCACTCAATGCCGCTAATGAGATTGCGGTTGCTGCATTTCTTGATCATCAAATTAAGTTTACTGATATTGCGATAATCAATGAATTAGTCTTATCGTCATTGGCGGCTAACGTTGCGGACTGCTTAGACTCTATTTTAGAAATCGATTTAAAGGCGCGAGCATTAGCGCACAACCACATTAAGCGTTTACACAATATTAAGAGATCCCACTAACGATGATATTTACTTTTATTTGGAACCTGTTTTCATTTGTTATTGCCCTTGGTCTATTGGTTGCGGTTCATGAATTTGGTCACTTTTGGGTTGCTCGCCGCTGTGGTGTGACCGTTGAGCGGTTTTCCATTGGTTTTGGTAAAGCAATTTGGCGAAAAGTGGGTAAAGATGGCACCGAATATGTGCTAGCGATGATTCCGCTTGGTGGTTATGTCAAAATGCTCGATGAGCGTGTAGCTGACGTGCCAGCGGATAAACTTGATGGTGCATTTAATCGAAAAAGCGTGTTTCAACGGATTGCTATTGTTGCAGCAGGGCCATTGGCTAATTTTGTCTTTGCAGTGTTTGCATTTTGGCTGATGTACTTAATTGGCGTCAACACTGTGAAACCGATTGTTGGTAGCGTGACACCTGGCTCGATTGCCGCTCAAGCAGGACTAAATTCTGGGCAGCAATTTATTAAAGTCGGTTCTAACGACATTCAAGAATGGCAAGACGTCAATTTAGCCATTGTCAGTGCGTTAGGCGATGAAAAATTGATGGTCGAAATGGTGATACCAACCACCGGACATACTAAAACTGCCGAACTTAATCTAACCGACTGGCAGTTTAATCCTGAGCAAGAGAGTGCATTATCGACGTTAGGGATTAACCCGTTTTATCCAGAAATAATTTTAACGATCAGTGTAATATCGAAAGATTCCGCTGCGCAACAGGCTGGGTTGATGATTGGCGATCAGCTGTTAACCGTTAATGAACAACCGATTGGGCCGTGGAAGAATTTTGTTAAAATAGTTAAGCAAAGTCGTGGAACTTCTTTGAACATTGGTTATCGAAGAGGTGGTAATATATATAGCACTGATTTAACTCCGCAAACGAAAAAGAATAAAGATGGTACTTTTTCTGGATTTGCTGGTTTAAGCCCAAGCGTAGAACCTTGGTCTGAGTCAATGAAAATAACCTTGCGTTATGGACCTGTTGATTCGCTAATGTTAGCGCTTGATAAAACATCACAGCTTATTGTGTTAAGTTTTAAAATGATTGGTAAATTAATTACCGGTGATTTATCGGTTAAAAATTTAAGTGGGCCAATTTCAATTGCACAAGGTGCCGGACAAAGTGCTAACTATGGTATTGTGGCATTTTTAAGCTTTTTGGCATTAATTAGTGTTAATTTAGGTATTATTAACCTTTTACCCTTGCCAGTACTTGATGGCGGGCACTTGATGTATTATTTTATTGAGCTTTTAACGGGGAAACCTGTTCCGCAACGAATTCAAAATGTTGGTTTCCAGTTAGGGGCCATATTGTTGTTCACGTTAATGAGCATCGCAATTTTTAATGATTTTACTCGACTGTAGGCTGTCGAATAATAAGGATAAGAAAATACAGCATTATGAAGTTTTTTAAGCTTTTGGCTCCGATTGCCTTATTAGGCACTAGCTATACCGCATTGGCGGCTCAACCCTTTGTTGTTTCAGATATTCGTATCGATGGTTTACAACGCGTAGCACTTGGTGCCGCATTATTAAATTTACCCGTTAAAGTGGGGGATACGTTAGATGATGTTGTTATCGCACGGCTGATTAAAACCCTATATCGTTCGAGTAATTTTGAAGACATTCAAGTCTTCAATGATAACGGCCAATTAATTATTAAGGTTAAAGAGCGTGCAACCATCGCTCGGATTACCTTTGATGGCAACAAAGATCTTAAAGACGAACAGCTTACCGACAGTTTAAATGGCTCAGGAATTAAAGTTGGTGAACCGCTTGATCGGACGATCCTCACTGAAATTGAAAAGGGTCTTGAAGATTTTTATTACAGTGTTGGTAAATATTCCGCTAAAGTTGAAGCTGTTACGACTATTATGGCGCGTAACCGTATTGGCTTAACCTTTAAGTTTACTGAAGGCGATGCGGCTGACGTGATGCAAATCAATTTAGTCGGCAACACTATTTTTAGTGATAAAGAGCTAAAAGAGACCTTTGAACTAACGGATTCAGTGGCTTGGTGGAATCTGTTTGGTCAGCGACGCTATCAAAAACAAAAGCTGCAAGGTGATATTGAAACCTTGGAGAGTTTTTATAAAGACCGTGGTTACATTCGCTTTAAAGTTGACAGTACTCAGGTCTCAATGTCGCCGGATAAAAAGGGACTTTATATCACCTTAAACGTTGATGAAGGTGATATCTATAAAATATCTGGGGTTAATTTAATCGGTGATATTGAAAAGTATCGTGAGATTTTAGAAAAAATCGTGCCATTGAGTGCTGGCAGTGTTTATAACGGCGCTGAAGTAACCTACACCGAAGAAATGATTTCTCGTTATCTCGGGCGTTTTGGTTATGCTTATCCTAAAGTGTCGACTTATCCTGAAATTGATGAAGAAACCAAAGAAGTGGTATTAAACCTCAACATTGAGCCGGGAAAACGGGTTTATGTTAATGAGATCCGCTTTAAAGGTAACAGCAATACTGAAGATCAAGTATTGCGTCGTGAAATGCGTCAATTGGAAGGCAGCTGGTTAAATAATCAGTTAGTTGATAACTCAAAAACCTACCTTAATCGTTTAGGTTTCTTTGAAAACATTGAGACCGAGATCATCCCGGTCGCTGGTTTTGATGATCGCGTTGACGTTGAAGTCTCTGTCAAAGAGCAACCTTCCGGTTCATTCCAGGCTAGCGTCGGTTATGGTAGTTATGGTGGTTTAAGTTTACAACTTGGCTTACAACAAAGTAATTTCTTGGGGACGGGTAATAGCGTTGGCATTAACTTAAACACCAATGACTATTCTAAGAGTATTAACTTATCGTACCGCGACCCGTATTTTACCCATGAAGGCATCAGTGCTGGGGGTAATATTTATTGGTCAGAAACAAGTTATAAGAACTCTTCTTATTTACAGCGTTATAATAATAACTCTTATGGGATTGGGTTTAATTTAGGCTTCCCGATTAATCCGGTCAGTCGAATTAACTTAGGCATTGCGTTTCGTCATAATGATATCTCCGAGCTAAACACTTACGAGCAAGTTAAAGATTTTTATAATGTTTATGGTGGTAGTGAGAACGGTGATATCGCCTTTGATAGTTTTGAGCTAAGTGCTGGTTGGTCGCGTAATACTTTAAACCGGGCGACTTTCCCGACAGCTGGTACATCAACGAGCCTAAATGGTAAAATGACCGTACCAGGCAGTGAAATTCAATACTTTAAATTGACCTTCGAGAATCGTCATTATTATCCATTAACCCGGAGCGGGAATTTCTCGTTAATGACTAAGCTACGATTAGGTTATGGTAATGGTTATGGTCAGATTGACGGTAACGATCATATGTATGCCTTCTCTGAGAATTTCAGAGCCGGTGGCAGTGGTAGTTTACGCGGTTTTAAATCAAATACTATCGGCCCTAAGGCGATTTATCTTTATGCCGCTCAGGAACAAGGCGTGTCAAGCCCTACTGACGTTATTGATGGCACTCAAACTAGCAATAAATTGCCTGGTGAAGTGAATCAATTGCAAATCAATGATTATAGCGCGATAGGCGGAAATGCCATGGCCTTGGCAACACTAGAACTATTTGTACCAACCCCGTTTATGGACCAAGAAGCCGGAAGCTCAGTACGAACCAGTTTCTTTGTTGAGGCAGGTAACGTTTGGGACACTGAATTTGATTATGAAAAGTATCGCAATCTACCTAGTGATCAATTTGCTAAAATTTATGACTTTTCTGACCCAAGTGAGTTACGAGCATCCTACGGTATTTCGGTGCAATGGCTATCGCCGATGGGCCCAATGGTCTTTAGCTTAGCACGGCCAATCCGTGAAGTGGAAAATGATCGTCTTGAGGTATTTTCATTTAATATTGGCACAACCTTTTAACCGTAGTTATACTAACTATATATTGATATAACAAATGTAGCTGTGATGTCATCATCGCAGCTATTTCAGTTTTAATTTAGGAGAGTCTTTTGAACAAATTATTTTGTGCATTATCAGTGAGTGCACTGATGCTTGGATCGTCATTGACATCAGTGGCTCAAGCAGCAGAACAAAAAATCGGCGTGATCCACATGCAAAGTATTTTTCAGCAATTACCACAACGTGAAGTAATTCAGCAGAAATTGCAGAAGGAATTTAGTGAGCGTTACGACGAAATTAAAAAGATTCAAGCAAAATTGGTTAAACTTGATGAAAAGAACAAGCGCGATGGTGCGTTAATGTCTAGTGATCAAAAAACTAAATTAATTCGTGATGCCGAAGCATTGCAAAGCGATTACAAATTAAAAGGTAAGGCATTGCAGGAAGATGTTCGTCGCCGTCAAGGTGAAGAAGAGAATAAACTGTTGCAAAAAATTCGTAAAGCGATTGATGAAGTCGCTAAAGCAGATAAATATGATGTGATCTTACAGTCTGGTGCTGTGGCTTATATCGACAAGAAATTTGATATTTCTGCTAAAATCGCCAAGAAAGTCAGTAAAGCCAAATAAATTTTAAGAAGTGTATTAAATTCATGAAGTGGAATTTAGCTGAGTTAGCCAAAGCAATTGGCGCTCAAGCTCATGGCAGTGCACCTTGTGCCGTCGTCAGTATTGCAACTCTAGAGTCTGCCCAATCTGGGCAGGCTTCGTTCTTATCTAACCCAAAATTTCGTGATCAACTCAGCTCAACTCATGCTGATGTCGTGATTATGCGTGAGCAAGATCTCGGTGAGTATTCGGGTAATGCATTGTTGATGGCCGATCCGTATATTGGATATGCCAAATTAGCACAGTTACTTGATAGTACTCCGGCCTCGGCTGATATGGTTCATCCATCGGCGTTCATCGACCCACTAGCTACATTGGGCAAGAATGTTGCCATTGCTGCTAACGCGGTTATCGAGTCTGGGGTGGTCATTGGTGATAACACTCAAATAGGTGCAGGTTGTTTTATTGGTAAAAACACTCAAATCGGCGCAAATACTAAACTGTGGGCTAATGTTTCTATTTATCATAATATTGTGATTGGTGATGGTTGTATTATTCACTCTGCAACAGTGATTGGTAGTGATGGCTTTGGTTATGCGCCTGAAAGTGGCCAATGGCTTAAGATTCCTCAGACGGGTCGAGTTGTCATTGGATCACATACCGAGATCGGTGCTAGTACTACGATTGATCGTGGTGCGCTTGATGATACGATTATTGGTGACGGAGTCATTATTGATAATCAAGTGCATATCGCGCACAATGTCAATATTGGTGACTACACGGCAATTGCCGGGGCAACAACCTTTGCTGGCAGTGTCACGGTCGGTAAAAACTGTATCTTCGGTGGTGCTTGCGCGATTAATGGCCATTTGAATATTTGCGATGGGGTTACCATCACAGGAATGACGATGATCATTAATCATATCACCGAAGCTGGTGTATATTCATCGGGTATGCCGGCACAAAGTAATCGAGATTGGCGCAAAAATGCTGCCCGTTATCGTCAGCTTGGTGACATGGCTAAGCGTATTAAACAACTAGAAAACCAACTCAAGAATTAGGATCAATATTTTGTCAAACGAAATGTCAACGATTGAAATTAACGAAATCATGGAACTGTTGCCTCACCGTTATCCGTTTCTATTGATTGACCGAGTGATTGATTTTGAAGTGGGGAAAAAACTGCATGCGATCAAAAATGTCTCGATTAATGAACCGTTTTTTCAAGGTCACTTTCCGATAAAACCAATCATGCCCGGTGTGTTGATTTTAGAAGCAATGGCGCAAGCTACCGGCATTCTTGGTTTTAAAACTGTCGAAAAAAATGATGATACTTTGTATTATTTTGCCGGCATCGATAAAGCTCGTTTTAAACAACCGGTTGTGCCTGGCGATGTACTGCATATCCATGTTGATTATTTAAAAGAACGTCGTGGTATTGGTAAATTTAACTGCGAAGCATTTGTCGACGGCAAGTTAGTGTGCAGCGCCGAAATTATGTGCGCAAGAAAGGACTAAATAGTGATTGATCCTCTAGCATTTGTTCATCCTGATGCAACCATCGGTAATAATGTTCGTATAGGCCCTTGGAGCTATATTGGCGCCGATGTGGTGATCGGTGATAACTGTATTATTGAGTCCCATGTTGTGGTCAAAGGGCCATCAACCATCGGCTGTGATAATCATTTTTTTCAATTTTCATCGATTGGTGAACAATGTCAAGACATCAAATACGCTGGTGAGCAGACTCAGTTAATCATGGGCGATAGTAATATTGTGCGTGAAGGGGTAACGATTCATCGTGGTACCATTCAGGATCAAGGTATTACTCGCATTGGTAGCCATAATTTATTGATGGCTAATGCCCATGTTGCTCATGATTGTGTGGTTGGTGATCATTGTATTTTAGCCAATAGCGTTAATTTGGCGGGTCATGTCATCATCGACAGCCATGCGATTATTGGCGGCATGACTGGTGTTCACCAGTTTGTTAAAATAGGTGCCCATTGTTTTGTTGGTGCAACCTCCTATGTTAATCAAGATATCCCTCCTTATATTATCTGTTCTGGGCAGCCTTGTGCGCCACGTGGTATTAATGTTGAAGGCTTAAAACGTCGAGGCTTCGATAAAGCTGAAATTATGGCAATCCGCCGAGCATTTAAGACGCTTTATAAGCAGCAATTACCACTAAAAGAAGCTGTTAGTGAGCTCAGTGAGTCTGAGTTCGTTGGCGTAAAGGTAATGGTTGAGTTTATTGCTCAATCAAGCCGTGGGATTATTCGTTAAGGAATAAAACTTGGATTCTGTCATATTCGCAAACCACCCTAATTTATCACCGATCCGTGTTGGGATCATCGCCGGGGAAATCTCCGGTGATATTTTAGGGGCTGATTTAATTATTGCGATCAAAAAACGTTACCCCAATGCGATTATTGAAGGGATAGCTGGACCATTAATGATAACTCAAGGAGCTAAATCATTATTTGAGATGGAAGAATTGTCGGTGATGGGGCTGATTGAAGTCTTTGCTCGTTTACGCCGCTTGTTGGCGATTAAAAAGCAAATCATCGAACATTTTATCGCTAATCCACCAGACATCTTTATTGGTATTGATGCCCCAGATTTTAATCTTCGGGTCGAATTAGCATTAAAACAAGCTGGGATTAAAACCGTTCATTATGTCAGTCCATCAATCTGGGCTTGGCGTCAAAAGCGAATTTTCAAAGTCGCAAAAGCGACAAACATGGTGTTAGCACTATTACCATTTGAAAAAGAATTTTACGATAAATATTCAATCCCCTGTACTTTTGTCGGCCATACATTAGCCGATCAAATTCCAATGATTAATGATAAAAAATCGGCTCGCGAGCAACTTAAGCTATCTAGCGACGGCAGATATTTAGCATTAATGCCTGGTAGTCGTGGCAGTGAGCTTAAGTATTTATCTGAACCATTTTTATTGGCAGCGTTAAAATTAACCCAACAATTTCCCGATTTAACTTGCCTGATCCCGTTAGTTAATGAGCAACGTAAGCAACAATTTTTAGACGTTAAGCAACGGGTAGCCCCTGAACTTCATTGTATTATTACGATAGGTCGTTCCCGGGAAGTGATGACCGCTAGTGATGTTATTTTATTAGCGTCAGGCACCGCTACTTTGGAAGGTTTATTAATTAATCGGCCAATGGTGGTTGCTTATAAAGTTAACTGGTTAACTTATAAGTTATTTAGACCATTAATTAAAGTAGAGCATTTTTCATTACCTAATCTTTTGGCAAACCAAGCATTGATTCCAGAACTTATTCAAGAAAATGCCACGGTAGAAAATATCGTTGAACAAGTTGCACCCTTGCTAGCACAAGGAAACCAAGCGATGGTTGAGCAATTCTCGATGATTCATCAACAATTAAAATGCGATGCCAGTGAACGTGCTGCTGATGCAATATTAT
>JABSRU010000028.1 GCA_013214965.1 Gammaproteobacteria bacterium | reverse complement strand
ATCTTTTATTCGTTCGTTCACAAAAGAAACGATATAGTATTAAAAGGTGATTACCATCACTAAAAAGCCACTATCTAGGACAGTGGCTTGGTTATTTTACTACTTTAAAGTAAAGATTAAGAGAATTGGTTCATTGTGTTATCGTCACCTGACGCTTTAAGCGCTGCTTCACCGGCAAAGTATTCTTTATGATCATCGCCCATGTCTGAACCAGCCATGTTCTGATGTTTAACACATGCAATACCCTGACGAATCTCTTTACGCTGAACATTAGCAACATAACCTAACATTCCTTGGTCACCGAAATACTCTTTCGCCAAGTTATCAGTAGATAGTGCCGCAGTGTGATAAGTAGGTAGCGTAATAAGGTGATGGAATATTCCAGCTTCACGAGCTGCGTCAGCTTGGAAGGTCCGGATCTTTTCATCAGCAATAATGGCTAATTCGGTATTATCGTAATCAATACTCATTAATGCATCGCGATTATATGAAGAAACATCTTTACCTTCATCCTGCATTGCATCGAATACTTGCTGACGGAAATTCAATGTCCAGTTAAATGATGGTGAGTTGTTATAAACTAACTTCGCATTTGGTACTACCTTACGAATTTCATCCATCATCGCACCAATTTGTCCAACATGCGGTTTTTCTGTTTCAATCCAGATTAAGTCTGCACCGTTTTGTAGTGAAGTAATACTGTCAAGAATACAGCGAGCGATACCCGTGTCTTTCCTAAATTGGAATAAGTTACTTGGTAAACGCTTTGGACGAACTAATTTACCGTTTTGTTTCAGGATTACATCGCCATTACCGATTTCGTCAGCTGATACTTCTTCACAATCTAAGAATGAGTTATATTGATCACCTAAATCACCAGGTTCGTTAGTGACCGCTATTTGCTTAGTTAAGCCTGCACCTAATGAATCGGTACGAGCAACAATAACGCCATTATCAACACCCAGCTCAAGAAATGCATAACGAACCGCATTAATTTTTGCTAAGAAATCAGAATGCGGTACGGTAACCTTGCCATCTTGGTGACCACACTGCTTTTCATCAGACACTTGGTTTTCAATCTGAATACAACAAGCACCCGCTTCAATCATTTGCTTAGCCATTAAGTAAGTTGCTTCGGCATTACCAAAACCGGCATCAATATCAGCAATAATAGGAACAACGTGCGTTACGTGATTATCAATTTGATCTTGAATAGCCGCTTTAGCATCAGCAGGTGCCGCATCAAGTTCACGAAACAAACCACCGAGTTCACGAGCATCGGCTTGACGTAAGAAGGTATAAAGCTCACCTATTAATGAAGCAACAGACGTTTTCTCATGCATTGATTGGTCAGGAAGAGGACCGAATTCAGAACGTAACGCGGCAACCATCCAACCAGATAGGTATAAATAGCGACGATCAGTATTATTTTTAAAATGCTTTTTAATTGAAATCATTTTTTGCTGGCCAATAAAACCGTGCCAACAACCTAATGATTGAGTATATTTAGAACTATCGTTATCATAATTTTCCATGTCACGACGCATGATGTCAGCTGTATATCGAGCAATCTCAATACCGGTCTTAAAACGGTTTTGTGTTTTCATTCGAGCTACTGATTCCGGATTAATCGCATCCCAGTTACTACCTTGCTGCTGACATAATGTTGTTAACGTATCAATTTCTGATTTATATTGTGACATAACGTTGTTCCTTTATAGATAATTTGACTAAGCTAATTAAATCGCATTAAGCTTTTACACGCTGCTCTGTTTGCTCTTTCTAAAATATACCTCACCAATCACTATTTAGTCAGTTTATAGTTTTTATTGTGGGTATTCACAAAATCAATGCTAAAACAATAAATATACATTTTTACTGTTCAAACTTTAGTCTTAACACTTCAGTTTACAACAACTAATCTTTTAGTTTCATAAAGATAAATAGAATACAATAATTTATAGCAACATCAAGATGTTAATTTTTTGATTTCAATTAATTCAAACGCTCATTTTAATATTGTCATAGCCTTTCATCCATAATTCATGTAAATTATACTTTTTGTGTGAGCATTTATAATATGAATATTAATAAAATAGATTTAAATCTATTAATCTATCTTGACGTCTTATTGCGTGAAAAAAATGTCACTCGCGCCGCTAATCAATTAAATATTACTCAACCTGCAATGAGCAATGGGTTAAAGAGATTACGTAACCTGTTTAATGACCCCATTTTAGTCAGAACCTCCAGCGGTATGGCTCCCACTGAGCGAGCGCAAAATTTAGGACCGGTGATCCGAAAGATTTTATTAGAGCTTGAAGAAGCACTACAAAGCGAAGATGCGTTTAATCCAGCCACTAGTGATCGTGTATTCCGATTAATGGCCAGTGATTATGCCGCTTCGACCTTAGTGCCTCATTTACTGAGCAGCCTCAGTAAAATCGCGCCTAACATCTGTCTGGATATTATGACCCCTAGTGATATCAATTTTCATGATGTTGAAGCAGGCAAAGTGGACATGGCGATCAATCGTTTTGATGAATTACCGCAATCTTTCCATCAAAAAACGCTGTGGCGAGATAGTTTCAGCTGTCTGCTTGCGGCTGATAGCCCGCTCGTGAGTCGATTTGGTTTGCACAGCTACTTAAAGGCTAAACATATTTGGGTGTCTAAAACAGGATTTGGAGTTGGGGTTGGTATGGATCCTAAAGATGTCCAAAAGCTTGGTTGGGTTGATGAAGCATTATCAAAAATTGGTGAGCAGCGCTCAATTAAAGTCTTTACCCGCAATTATAATGTCGCAATGCAATTAGCAGAACAGGACCAGTTAATTGCAACGCTACCATCAAAGGCTGCAGCACGTTATGCCGACAATTCACGCTTTGTGATTGTTGAACCGCCGTTTGATATTCCTGATATTGAGCTAAAAATGATTTGGAGCCCGTTATTGCATCACGACTCAAGCCATATTTGGTTTAGGCAACAAGTGTTCAGTGCAGCCTCCGAATGTTAGCGAGCAGCTCAGTTGAGCTACTCTCTTTTAATCGTTTAGATAGACTAGAAAATGTACTTAACATTCACTGAAAATTGGCGTCCAGTTTCTAAACGGTAAGCGGCGTTTTTAACACTGTCATCAGTCTTATGGCTACCGGCAACATTTGAATAATCGGTATATTCTTTATTCAACAAATTAAACACGCCTAAATTAATTTTAGTATGTTTAGCGATGTCGATATAAGCGGTCATATCAACGACACCATAACCAGTGCTACCTATTTCACCCTCATTAATCTTGTTCATTGATTTGGCCCAACGTAACAGTACATCACCGCCCCAATTATCTTGATTAACGCTAAAACCAACGGTGCCTGACAATGGTGATATATCGCGGATATAGCGATCGGTTTTATCATCTTGACCATCTTGATAAGAAGTATTGGCAAACACTTCCATTTGATCATTGATGAAATACGTTAAATTGACTTCTGCCCCATCAATAATCACTTTATCTAAATTTGCATATTGATAAATTTTAAGNTTTTTAACCCCGTCATTATTGGTGTCTTTTTCTTCGATTAAGTTAATCGTGATGAAATCATCATAAACGTTATGGTAAATCGCAGAACTGAAGGCGAAGTTATCGGTATTTATTCGTAACCCAATCTCAAAAGAGTCACTACTTTCTGGATCTAAATTATCAGTCGGCACTATTTTATAACCGTAACGAGAATTATCATGATCAATGTAGGCTAAATCATAAGGTGGTACTTTAAAACCTTTAGCATATTGAGCATAAACAGTAAGCTCCTTGGTAAAGTCATATACTAGCCCCAGATTGGGTGATAGTTGTTGCTCACTAATCTTTTTATATTGGTAACCACCTGACTTTGTCCCTTCTTGAGGGTCCATGGTAAAACTGTCCCAGCGCAAACCTGCAAGTAAAGTCGCTTGTTCTGACAATTCAATATTATCATTGATAAATAGTCCAGCACGTAGCACTTCATTTTCAGGAAATTTATCTTCAATGATATCTTTAATAACATCACCATTTTGAATGCGGTATTGATGCACAGGACGTGTACTCATTGTGCGTTCAATATCCAGCCCAAAACCCAAGCTATGATCGCCCATTGTTTTAACCGCATTAGAAATGAAACCAACCGTGGTTTGTTTATACTCATAAAAAGACCACATGTCACGAATACCAACGACATGAAACATTGGGGCGTTAATATCTAAATTGACAAATTCAACATCATTCTGACTAGTTTTGTTACTGTACAATGCAATATTAAACTGATCGCTCCAATCTCGGGCGACTTGATCGTGATAAGAGAATTTAAAGGAGTTATTCTTCTGTTTGCCAGTATTCGTTTCTTTGGTAATTTTATAACCAAATTGTGCTAAACCACGAAACGGACCAGCCAACGTGTTAGCGACATTAGACTCGCCATCTTGTTGCCATAAATCAGCACTAAATTTTAGCTGCTGTTTATCACTAATATCGAGTACACCCTTGTAAAAAATACTAGTAGAGTCAAGATCTAATGGAATTTTTGTATCATGATAATTTTCATCTTCATGGCTAACCCGATGGCTAAGATTAATGATATGACCAAAATCACCGGTACTAAACGCGACCGTTGTGCCAATATTTTTTTCACTAGACTCCGACTCATATCCAGCTTTAACGCTTGCATAAAAGTCATTGCTTGTGAGGTAATCACTAGGATCTTTGGTGGTAAAAACAACAATACCGCCTAAAGCATCCGCGCCATATAGTGATGAAGCTGCACCTTTTGCCACTTCCACATGTTTTAATGTATCCATTTCGATAAAGCCACGACCCACGATATCATTCATGCCATTAGCACCATAACCTTCGTTCATTCGCATCCCGTCTTTAATCATTAAGACACGATCGCCACCCATGCCACGGATCACAAAATTTAGTGCCGAACCACTACGTCCTGTTACCTTAATACTTGGGTCATATTTAAATAACTGGCTCATATCAGTCACCAAATGACGCTCAATTTCTTGAGCACTCATAACAGCAATCGAACCAGCCACCTCATTGAGGGTTTGGTCAGGACGCTTACCAGTGATAACAATAATTTCATCTGCTTTTTGAATACCGTTATCTTCTTCAGCATGTAATGGAGCGGTAGTGATTAAAGCAGCGGTTACTGCTATCGAAACAATAGATTTGTTCATGAATCATCCTAGCGATATTAATATAACGAGTCATTAATGAGAATTGTTCTCATTAAATTCGACATACTAACCCGACAAGAGAATGAGATCAATAACGATTATCATTTACATGGGTAAATTTTAAACGTATATTACGCGCTTAATTCTTAAGGTATTTAGATCATGAATATTGCTGTGCTTGAAGGGCTACTGGCCAATTTGTCTGAGTTTTTAATGACTCCCGTTTTAATTATTATTATCGCGTTATTAATTTACGCCATTTATGCCATCGGCCGCTTTGCTGGGATGTATTTTGTACGCCGTAAAAATTCATTGAATTACACCCGAGATATAAATACCAAAGCCCCCCAATGGCGCAATGGTTATCCCATTCATAATTATTTTGTCACTAACCCACAAGCTTGTGAAAATGAATTGGAAGTATTTGCCCTAAAAGAGCTAGAAACCCTACGTATTGTCACGCGTGTTGCACCAATGCTAGGGCTAATAGCAACAATGGTCCCAATGGGCCCCGCCTTAAAAGCCCTCGCAGATGGCAACATTCAAGGGATTAGTGAAAGTTTAATTATTGCTTTTGCTTCTGTTATTTGGGGATTGGTAATTGCGACATTAACCTTTTGGCCGGCATCTGTAAAAAAACGCTGGTATGCCAGTGAGCTAATCAATATTCGCAAGCTGCGAGGTTAATCGCGATGAAATTTCTTGATGAAGACGAAGAGCTTAATCCAATTCTATCCAGTGTTAATTTAATTGATGTATTTTTGGTGTTGATTGCAGCATTGCTAATCGCTATAGCACAAAATCCATTGAATACATTCTCAGCTGAGAATGTCACGGTAATCAAAAATGCAGGAAAACCCAACATGGAAGTGATTGTCAAAGAAGGCAAAGAGATTAAGCATTATAAATCATCAGGCAATATCGGTACTGGCGAAGGCGCCCGTGCCGGCGTCGCCTACAAAATGAATGACGGTTCGATGATTTATGTTCCAGAGTCAACCAGTAAAGAGGGTGATAAAAAATGAGGTTACGTTTTCTATTAGTTATGTCGGTGCTCATTTCAGGGCTCATTTCTGAGATAAGTACCGCCAACGAGACGATTGGTACGAACATCAGCAGCAAAAAAGTGCTGATCATGATGTCACGTTATAATGCGGCCGCAAAAAAAGAACTACTTAAGCAATCAGCCGTTGGTCAACCTTTTGAATTAACGATGATCAATAGTGGTGGAAAGTCAGCTGAAGAAATGACGACACAATGGAAAAATGCCGACTTAGTGCTGCTAGATGGCATGAGTCCCGACCTGTCTAAAATGCTATTTGCTAGTTTTAAAAATTTACCGGCCCAATTCCCAAATAAAAAAATCATTTCATTGGGCGATCTTAAAAATGAGCAATTCAATCAAAATTTAAATTCTGACCATCAGCATAAAATCGCTGACTATTTTAATAATTCAGGATCTAGCAATTATCAAAACATGATGATTTTTATCGCGAATAAGTTATTCTCATTATCAAACCAGCAAGCTGATGCTCCGGTTATTCGACCTAAAATTGGTTTTTATCATCCGCAATATCCAAACAAGCTAACAGACGACAGTACTGATTTTTATGCTTGGTTAGCCCCGAAATCACAACAAGCGACCATTGCGATTGCAATTCACCGCACCGCGGTTGATTACGATCAACAGCAAGTCGTTGATGCGATGATTAGTGGCATTGAAGCACAGGGGCCAAAAGTGTTTGCCTTCTATTATGATGACCAAGTTAAAAATCTAAGCTATCCGTCATTATTATTAGATTCACAGGATCAACCCCGAGTTCAGTTAATCATTAACTATCGTTCACTGCATTATGTTGCCAAACGTAAAGCTGAGTTTGTTAAAGTAGGGGTGCCTGTCATTCATGCACTCAATTATATAGATGGTGACAGCAAACAGTTTGCTCAAACTAACGCGGGAATTTCTCCCGGATTAACCCCTTTTTTTGTGGTATTACCAGAAGACAGCGGCACGGTTGACCCAACGATTATTGCTGCCACCGTTGATGGTAAAAAAGTGATAATGCCAGCACAAATGAACGCTTTAGTTGAGCGTGCCGTTAAGCACGCCCGTTTGGCCGTTATTGAAAACCAACAGAAGAAAGTAGCCGCTTTCATTTGGAATTACCCACCGGGTGAAAAAAATATTGGCGCTGCTTTCCTCGATGTTCCTTCATCGCTTGAACAAATTGCACTAGCAATGAAAGAGGCTGGCTATTTAATCAATACAAAAACCAGTGATCAGATTATTAAAGCAGCCGGGAAATTACTCCGCCCCTATTATCGCAGCGAAGATTCACGCGGTTTATTAAGCCAAGATCTTGCTGACACTCTTCCTTTATCTACTTATTTAACTTGGTTTAACACACTACCATTAGAAACAAAACAACAGATTAATGATCGTTGGGGCTCCCCTGCCGATAATCCAATGGTCGCGGAAGTAAATGGTGAGCAGGTCTTTATTATTCCGCGAATAAACCTAGGAAACTTTATTGTGTTACCGCAAGGGGGTCGTAGTAATAATGTCAAAGATCATTCCAAGCTGTATCACGACATGAAAACCCCAGTTAACCACGGTTATTTAGCTATTTACCTCTATGCTCGTGAAATTTTCAATGCCGATGCCTTTGTTCATTTAGGAACCCATGGCTCTCAAGAGTGGTTATTGGGTAAAGAGCGTGGCTTGTCGGTCTATGACTCGCCAAACTTAGCCGCGGGCAACACCCCGATCTTCTATCCCTACATTATCGACAATGTAGGAGAAGCGATGCAGGCTAAGCGCCGTGGTCGCGCGACGATGATCAGCCATTTAACTCCTGGGTTTGCGAAAGCCGGCTTATACAGTGATATAGCTAAGCTTAATGATTTAATCACTAACTATTTATTACTCGAACAAGGTGAGACTCAACAAAACACTCAAGTTAGTATTGAAGAATTAGTGGCCGAACTTAATCTACTTAAAGATCTTGAAGTCACCAAGCAACAATTTCATCAAGACTTTGCCAGCAATCTAGCACGACTACAGGATCAGCTGACCGAAATGTCACAACAAGCACAGCCACTAGGCGTGCATACTTTTGGTTTATTACCTAAAGAACAGCATTTATATAGCACGATGTTACAAATGCTCGGCGATGATTTTACCAATCGTGCAAAAATTTATGAAGACCAACACCAACTGACATTACCCAGTGATCAACAGGTTGATCGCTTAAATGTCACGCATCTTGAAGCATTAGCAGGCTTTCAGCTACTAAAGGCACATATTGAAGGTCGCCAACTTAGCGATTTACCCTCACTGTTAGTAACAGATTTAGAGACAGCCCAACAATACTGGGACAACTTCGTCAATATCGAAGAAATTAGCAGCTTAATGTCCGCATTATCTGCCAATTACATTCCCGTTGGCTATGGTGGCGACCCAATTCGTAACCCACAAGCCGTACCAACCGGTCGTAACTTAATTGGCTTTAATCCATCAAAAGTTCCTTCGAAAGAAGCCTATGCCGCGGGGGTTAAATTGATGGAACAAACTATTAATGATTATCGCGAAAGACATGGTAAATATCCGGATAAATTAGCATTTTCGTTATGGTCTCTTGAAACCATGCGTCACCATGGTGCCCTCGAAGCTCAGGTGTTATACGCCCTAGGTGTTAAACCGAAGTGGAATGCCCAAGATCAAGTGATCGGGGTCGATGTTATTGAAATGAGCGAACTAAAACGGCCAAGAATTGACGTGGTGCTATCGGCAACGGGGCTATATCGAGATGCCTTCCCTAACGTCATGTTATGGATAGCAGAGGCAATTGATAAAATCGCCCAGATGAAAGAAGACAACAACTTTGTTTATCGTCATTCTCAAGCATTAAGAAAAACCTTAATCGCGCAAGGAAAATCAGTCGAAGATGCAGACTACCTATCAACTGTCCGTATTTTTTCCAATGATTCTGGCAGTTACGGTACAGGACTTGCCAGCGCGACACTCGATTCTGGCAGTTGGGACAGCGATCAAGGCATGACCGATGTTTATCTTAACCGCATGGGCTATGCCTACGGTAAAGACGAGAAACGTTGGAGCGATAAAGTAAACGACATCGATTTATACGGTAAAGTATTATCGGGCACCGATGCGGTCATTTTCTCGCGATCAACTAATCTCTATGCCTTACTGACCAACGACGACCCGTTCCAATATTTTGGTGGTATAGGTCAAGCAGTACGTAATCTCGATGGTAAAACCCCAGAAATGTACGTCAGTAACTTACGCCGCAAAGACAATGTCAAAGCACAAACCATGGCCAGCTTTTTGAACAACGAAATGCGTGGTCGTTATTTCCACCCGCGTTGGATTCAGGCGATGCAAGATAGTGGTTACGCTGGTGCAACTGCTATTCTCGACCGGATGAATAACATGTGGGGCTGGGAAGTGATGACCCCAGAACTAGTGCGTGATGATCAGTGGCAAGAGTTTTTTGAAGTCTATATCGAAGACAAATATGACTTAGATATCAAAGAATTTTTCGAGAAAAATAATGCCCATGCACTCGCACAAATTTTAGAACGGATGCTCGAAGCTAATCGTAAAGATTATTGGCAGACAGATCTTGAAACCGTGAAAAAAATGCTCAAAACTTATATCGACCTAGCGAACCGTTTTGATGTTGTCACCAATAACGATAAGTTTAATGAGTTTGTTAAAGTGCAAGCGGCAGGATTTGGTTTAGCACCGTTAATCCCAACGGCAGCACCAGATATTCCAGCAACGTCAGCAGCAAAATCACCGCAAACCCAGCAAGTGACGGGACAAAAATTAGAACAAGTAGCACAAGATAAACCCAAAGAAAAAGATTATAGCGACTACCTACCTTGGTTAGGATTCCTATTAATCTTCTTATTCGGCGCTTTTAAACCAATGCTAGCTCAGCAACCTCAACTCAAGAATATAGCTTAATCAAAACTAACCTAGTGATTTAGCGGTCACTAGGCTAAAGTGAAGTAAGAATAGAGAGTAAAATGGAGAGTGAAATGTTAAAAAATTTACTATTAGTCGGCATTATTGTTACTGGTTCAGTATCAGCACAATCAACCATTACGCTAGGTGACAAAGTTGACCATTCATTACTCACTCCGCTGAAGGAGGTATTAGAACAGCCACAAAAATATGTTAAACAATCAATTACCGTGGTGGGAAAAGTAACAACCGTATGTCAAAAAAGAGGTTGTTGGGCTGATATCACCGCTGATAATGGTAAAGAACTGCGTTTAAAAGTACGTGATGGTGACATTGTTATTCCCATGAGCGCTCGCGGTCGCACCGCCTATGCAACAGGTATGTTAGTGGCATTAAGCTTATCGAAAGATCAGGCCACTCTGTATTTAGAACACATGGCACAAGATGCCGGACAAGATTTTGACCGTAGCACCGTCACCTCAGGCATGACCATTTATCAATTACGACCTACCGCGATTGAAATTGTTGGTGATCAACCATCAAACAGCGGTTCATTGTCACTTTAATCCCTTGCGATAGCAGCTTCAGCAACCTTATTATCCATGATATCTTGCTGTAACCAAATCCATGTTGGAGCTACTTGCATTGCCATAATATCCTGATAGACCTGCGCAATAAATTCACTGCGCCGAAACATATTAATGCCATCAACCCGACCCTCAATATCCTGTAGTTTTGCCACCACTTTGCAGCCTAAAATCATCGAACCAGCCAACAGCGGGTTAACCGGAATAACGTGATAACCCTGCGCAATTAAATAGGCCATCACCCGATGACTCGCGCGATGTACTTTAGGACTAGCACCAACTAAGGCGATAGTTTTTGAGGATATGACCAATGGCATCATTAGCGGTGCTGCCATTTAGGATCGCGTTTAGCAATAAATGCATCGAACCCTTCTATCGCTTCATTATGAAGCATATTATCGACCATGACCTCGCTAGTAAACTCATAGGCTTGTGACAATGGCATTTGTAATTGCTGATAAAACGCGCCTTTGCCAAATCGTAAAGTGACCGCACTTTTAGCGATTAATCTCTCACAATATTGTGCCACCGCTTCGTCGAGTTCCTCCAGCGAAACCGCCTGATTAATCAGCCCATATTGTTGAGCGGTAACAGCATCAATCACATCTCCGAGCAATAACATTTTCATGGCTTGCTTGCGTGACATATTACGACTTAGCGCCACCATCGGGGTTGAACAAAACAGACCAATATTAACCCCAGGGGTACAGAACTTGCTGTTCTCACTGGCTATCGCCAAATCACAACTGGCCACCAGCTGACACCCGGCTGCCGTCGCCATCCCCTGAACTTTGGCAATCACGGGTTTGGGGTGGTTAATGATCGCTTGCATCAGATTACTGCACATAAACATGATTTTTTTGAAATACTCACGACCATCATCGCTATCATCACGATGACTATTAAGTTCTTTCAAATGGTGACCGGCACTAAACACTGAACCATTGGCCGCAATCACAATAACCCTGACATTTAGATCGTCAATGGCTGACAATAAAGCCTCACATAGCTGCCCTAGCATTCCCTCGCTCAACGCGTTGCGCTGTTCTGGTTTATTTAATGTTAACGTTAGTACATTATTGGCGAGCTCTGTAGTGACATAATCTAAGTTCGACATCTTGGCCTCATTCATTAACGATGTAAAAGTAACCAGATTAGACCGCTTTAAACCATCGCAACATTAGACATTGATATGAGACTCTACTGCCTTTAATACACTTTTGCAGTTATAATCAGCGCCATTATAGAATTGAGACTACATCATGACTGAATTAGAATTTTGGCAACTTGCCACCGCCGAAAACATGCAAGCCACGTCCGATGACATTGCCGAACAGCTTAAAGCTAAATTAACCCCGTTAGATGATCAAAGTCTGGCCGCTTTTGACAAACATTTTAATTTGCGAATGCGTGAAAGCTATCAATGGAAGTTATGGGGTGCCGCTTATTTAATTGCAGCTTGTAATTCAGAATTCGCCTTCTCAGAGTTTCGTTGTTGGTTAATTTCTCGAGGCCAGGCAGTATTTGAAAAAACATTGAAAAATCCTGATGATTTAGCCGACTTTGATATCATGACTAAAAAAGACAATCAGCCTTACCCTTATCTTGATGAGTATGACCTAATTGCCGGACAAATTTACGAAGATCGCGTCGAAGAAGAACTGCCATTTATGCCATCAGGCCAAGATCATCCTAAAGGCAAGCGTTTTAAAGATCGGCCAAAGTTTTTAAAAACCAGTTATCCAAAATTGTTTAGTCAATATCGGAGCTAGGATCACGAACTAATTTACTCGATGGGCGTATATGATCCTGCATCCCGTAGACAGCAAGTAATTGATTAAGCTTTCCTCTCTTGCGTAACCGTTTAAGTCCATCCGCAATTATTTTTTCTAGCACTGTTGCTGTTGGACTAGCAGAGCTAAACATCATGCCACCATATAACCGGCTATCTGAAACGGCTTCGCTGACCGTAAACTCATGATCCTTTCTTTTAGACACAAAATAATGCAGTAAATCTGCACTATCAACCCAGATATCGAGTCGTCCAACCTCGAGCATTTGACTAACCCGACCTAGGATGTTTGTCCCCGTTAGGCTAATTATTTTATCTGGATTTTTCCTTAAAAAAAGCATCATCGCGTCATCATCTCTGACACTGCCACGATAGATACCTATCATATTGAATTGAGCTAAATCTAGCATTTTAAAATGATTATTTTTATTTTTAGCCAATGACAAATAAGCGGCACCGCGCGACACTATAAGAGGCGATATTGGCATCATAAAGCCAGGTTCTTCTTTTTTCGAATCATAAAAAGTAAAAGCCATGCCATCACTAACCCCAGAAGCGACAAGTCGCTTAGCGCGTAGCCAGCTGTCTATCCGTTTAAAGGTCACTGTATGAGGAGTAGATTTGAATATTTCTCTAATAATATCAATCGCCACCCCCTCTCTGCCATCTTCTTTTTCGGCATCGCAGGTATAAGGGCAATAGGGATTCCAAATGAATTGATATTCTTTGGCCTGAGCAGCATGAAACCACAGAGACATAGTAAAAAAAATGAAGGACAGACTAGCACAACGCGCCATATATAATATATCCGATAATTAAAGTTAGTTTAACCTGACCCTACTTTAATTAAGAGGTATAAAAAAATCCAGTGATTTTCATCACTGGATTTTTGTTTTAGTGATTAGTGATTTGTTATTATTTGAACACGTCTTTAATCGCCATAATTTCGATATTTTTAGCAGGAACCTCTAATTGATAGTCTTGGATGATTTTGTCATCTGTTAACAAATCAGCAGGTTTGTCGCTGTTGTATTTAAGCACTGAGCGTGACTCTGAACTTAAACGTTTTTTCATATCGCTAGCATCGCCCGAGATAAACACAAACTGGATATTATCCGTTTGTAAGTTTTGCTTAATCACCCGATTAACATCGGCTAGGGTTAGCGTTTTCAATTGATTACGAACATAACTGACGAAATCATCAGTATTATAAAACTCGCTATCTAGGGCGTACCCTAATTGCTTGTCTTGGCTTGATACCATTTGTGGTACGTAGTTAGACAAGAAATTACGCGTGGCCGCAAAGTCTTTTTCAGTCATACCATTTTTGATTAACTTGTCCAATTCAAACATCGCCGCTCGTGTTGCAAAATGGGCATCGTTGTTTGAACGTAATGGTCGTAACCATACTTGGAAAATTTGGCTTGAACGACCAAGATTAGCATCAGGCTTAGTTTGACGACTGCCACGAGGGAAGTATTCAATGTAAGCGTAATCACCGTAGTTCATGCCACGCTTTTGACGAATTTGCTGATACAAATAGCTATTCGAGCTTCGGTGTTCACCAAAATAAGAACGTACTAACCATAATGCCGCCCAATCTTTATCGCTACGTAAGGTATCAATCGGGAAACCAAATGAAACAGCAGTCGATTTTGCCGCTTTTTCAACGATGGTAATATGACGACCTGCCAACACTGGCGCTGGCGCAATAGTTAAACGCTTAGCTTGACCTTGAGGCAGCTTAGACAAATCAGCGATTAATGCTGCTTTAATTTTAGCAGGCATCGCACCGGTGATCCCTAAATGCAACTTCGACTGAGTTAATTGCGCTTGGTAGAATGCCTTAACATCATCAATGGTAATGCTTTCAAGATCCGATAAATCACCAAAGTTATAACTTTCATAAACATGGCCTTGGTATAACTTGCTATAAAGCACTTCTTTACCAAGTTCTTCGTCGTTTGAGGATTTTAGCCCTGACTTGATACCGTCGATTAGTTCTTTTTTGAGACGTTTAAAGTCATCTTCACGCCACCCTGGATTCAATAGTTGATCACTAATGAGTGCATACCAAGCATCAACGTTGTCTTTATGTACTCGTCCAGAGAATGACATCATTTCTTTATCTAGCTGAGCACCAAAACGACCTGCTAGTGGATAAAGTCCTTGTTTAATCTCTTGGTAACTGCGGGTCTGTGATCCGCCTTGCGTTAACATTCTCAAAGTTAATGCAGCGACACCTTTTTTACCCACAGGATCCGCTGCGGCACCGGTATAGAATAAAATATTGATATCGATTAACGGCGAGTCATTGGTTTTATCTAACACTGAAAAGGCCATTTTAGTTGGCTTGTTTAATGTCGCTACAGCATCATTCAAGCTAACTTCTTGTGCGAAATTTGGCGCATTTTTAAGTGCAGACATCGTTACCGTGGTGCGATTATTGTCAATAAAGTACTTATTTGCAGCCGCTTTAATGTCACTTGGTGTGATGTTATCGAAGCTGTTGTAAAGCTTGTTTATCATCTCAGGATCACGAGTGAAGTGCATATAAGATGCTAGTGTGCCAGCAATTGATTCAGATGAATCAAGGCTGTTAACAAAGCTATATTTCAAGTTTGATTTCAAGTTGTTTAGCTTGTCCAGTCCTACCGTTTCAACCCGTGCTTTTGCGTAAGTACGGTTAATAGCATCACGAACTACACTTAAGTTTTTTGCATCGTCAACTTTAACAAATACATGGCGCAAACCAGCATCTTTAGTTTCTGGATTGTAAGTAAACATTTGACTGGCCAATTGCTTATCCACCACTAACTCTTGATAAAGTGCTGAGTTATTAGAAAAGTAAAGTTCTGAGACCAAATCCAATGCCGCACGGTCTTTTTTGGTCGGCTCAAACGCCGAACCTTTAAATGACACGAGCAACCAATGACCAGGTAATCCGTCATAAACCTCATGTTGATAACGTGGCGCTTGCTGCATAGGCTCAGCCGGAATGACCGATTCAAACTTTCCTCGCTGCCAGTTGCCCCAATACTTCTCAACCAATGCCATGGTTTTTTCAGGATCGACATCACCTACAATCACCAGTGACACATATTCTGGCTTATAAAAGCGTGAGAAAAATTCTTTACCGTAGGCAAGCTGGTCTGGCATCGCTTCGATATCTTCAAAGAAGCCCATCGTGGTATGTTTATAAGTATGGGTATCAAATGCTTTTTCACGAACTGCCGATAACAGTTTACGGATTGGGCTAGCGTTATTCTTTAAGTACTCCCCCTTTACCGTCAAGGCTTCGGTTCTAAACTGCGCTTCGGTGTAATCAAGGTGCTGAAAATGATCCGCTTGGATCTCCAGCACTTGTTCTAGATGCTCTTTTGAAAAGTCTAAATGATAATTGGTGTAATCATTGGTCGTGTAGGCACCGTTATCGACCCCGGCATTTTTGAAAATGTCAGAGTAAACATCTTGTGGGAATTTTTTAGATCCCTTAAACATCATGTGCTCAAAGAAATGAGCGAAACCAGTTTTACCAGCTTCCACTTCGTTACGAGAACCCGTCGATACTGGGATTTGAATTGATACCAGATCCGGATAATCAGTTTTAACGATCATCACTCGTAAACCATTATCTAACTCTTTAATGACATAGTCTTGGCTAAACACTTTATTGGCCGTTTCAGCTGCCACAGTCGAAGCATTGGTCGTGCTAGCGGTATTAACACAACCGCTTAAAGCAATGGCGGTAGTCACAGCCAGTGCGAGTTGTTTTATTTTCATTATTCTCTCCATTTGAGTACCGAGTAATTATGCTGATTTTTCAAAGATTAGCTAGGCTACTTAAACAAAAAAATGTAACACCATAAAACAAAAAAGCTTGCCGGGTTAGCGGCAAGCTTTTTATCAGAGTAATAATACCAATTACAGTAAAAAGATGATCATTTTTACTGTAATTGGTATGAATAAATTTACTGTGGTGTTGCTGTTAGTTTCAGCGTCAAACCAGATACGGCTTGGTAGCCATAAACATCAAAGTACCAAGTACCTGCGGCTGGCGTGTTAAACGCACATTGTTCATTGTTACCATTTTTATACGGTCGGCAATCATAAGTTGAACGGGTTGATTGCACGCCATGGCGTACATACAAATCAGCATCACCACTACCACCACTAATGGCAACGTTTAAGTTGGCATAGCCCGCTGGTAAATCATAAGTGAAACGTGTCCATTGACGGCGACTAACAGTAATGTTGCTTTTCGTGATATCAACAGGCGCAATCACTGGGCCACTAGATTCAGTGTAACTCCCCGTTAAACTTACATTACTAAAGGCTTGATAAGCTTTAATTTTAACATAGTAAGTACCACCATCTTGGCTGCCATTACAATTTTCTGAATTACCACTAGCGTAAGGTCGACAGTCGTAGCGACTATCGGTTGGTGCTGCACCGTATCGAACGTAAAGATCAGCATCACCAGAACCACCATTCATGACAAACTTAATCTCAGTAGCACCAGCAGGAACTTCCATCGTGAAGGTGACATCGCTGCCAGTACTAGCGCTTAAACCTGTTTTGGCAACACCATTGGTTAATTCGTTACCCGATGATGGCGGCGGTGTGGTCGTTGGACAACTACCAACACCGACAGCACACCATGCAGTTTCGACCGCAACTTTAGCATTCTCACCGTAAAGATCCTGGGCCGCCTGTGCGGTACCAGTACGTGCCGCAGCAAAGTTTGTTGACGAATTAAAATAAGTGGTTAACGCACGATAAAAAATCTTTTCTGATTTCGCCAAACCAAGACCCGGCACAACTACCGTCGTTTTGTTACGCGGGTGAGTTCCACCATCGACTAATAGCACATAGGCTAAATTCGCAATGCCAGAGTTCCAATGAACCCCGCCATTATCTTGCGTGCCAACATAACGATCTGGGTAATAATCTTTCGAACTATTATCACGTGCCGGATCGTTCATGTAACGCAATGCATCACCAGCAGTACCGGGTGTATAAGCTGCCGCACCAATGCTCCAAATTGGTTGAGTGGTATTACGTTGCCAGGCATCAGAAGAGGCGCCCATAATATCTGACATTGCTTCGTTTAATGCACCAGATTCATTACGATAAACTAAGTTAGCGCTAAACGATGTCACACCATGGGTCAATTCATGGCCAATAATGTCAAACGATAGGGTGAAATCACCGAACTGGCTACCATCACCGTCACCGTAGAACATCTGACTATTATACCAAACTGCATTGTTCCAGTTAGAGCCAGTGTGAACACTCGACACTACCGCCATTCCGCCATCATTAACACTATGACGATTATGAATGGTTGAGTAATAATCATAAACCTTTGATGCACCGCTATGGGCCCGTTGTGCCGAAGCGTCAGCACAGGTTTCGCCAGTAGAACATAACAAACGGCCCGGACGAGAAGAGTCGCTGTAAACCGCATTATCCATGGTATAAGTTCTTAATATTTTAGCGCGATGCACCTGCGGGTGACGGGTTAACTCTTGTGAAGATTGCGCATCAAAAAAGACGATATCATGTTCGAAGCTGTCGGCGGTATCGTATTTTATATCAATTTTCCACGCTAATTTAGTCTCACCGCTTTGCGGTAAATAAACGTAAACTAACTCAGGATTGCCAACGACATTACCTTCATATTGTGCGTATGTTAACGCTAATTTTTTACTTTGTTGCCGTGCCGTATTTAATGGCGCATCGCTCACACTGGTCGACATGGTTGCCGCTAAGCCAATAATGTTACTATCATTATTGTTATTAGCTACCGCTAAAACACCACTAACTGCATAAACGCTAGCGGGAGCATCAGTACTGGTTAGCACCACGCTATTAGCACCGATTTCAGCTAATGCAGAGTTAGTTGTCACGACCACTGTTGGATTGTCTAACTCAGCATGAATGGTCATGCTAGTGCCATAAACACGTAAACCATTAATCGTTTGGTTAAATTGGCTATGGGTTTTACCTAGTTTGTCTGTCCATTGGCGTCTAATCGTGAAATTTTCATTACCGTTAGCATTATATGCCGCTTGTGATGCAACGATATTTTGTAGCACTCGAGCAGCCGATTGCTGATTGGTGTCTCCTAAGTCTCCAGCAATAAAGCTCGGTGCTCCCAATTCAGTTTGCGCTTGAATAGCCATTGGCCCATTTGAGGATGGATTAGCCTTGAGTGGAGTTGCAACAAATGTTGCGCCAACGATCGCAGCCACTAATGTAACTTTTGTAGTCATTTTCATGTAAGTGTCCTTAAATAATGCATTGCAGTTTTTGTTAATTATTATTTTGCTCAATACCATATTTTTATTACGATGGTTTTAAATAACCACCTCGCAGTAATGTAGCACTTTCATATCATTTAACAAGTTAATGACATAATTTAGTTGTACTTTAATTGATATTAAATAGCCAGATAGACTTAGTAACTCACAGTAAATACCATTTTTTTAACAAAAAATCACATCACAGGCCAGTCACTCTCTTGCATATCGACTAATTTTACGAAGTTAACTTTAGGCTCAATTTTTACATTTCCTGCCATGCCATTCACCACCGCCAATATTGTTACTGAGGGGGCATTAGAGCTTTTCGATGTTACTTTCATTGTCACTAATTTGCGCCATTCACAGCCGGCAAAGCCACAAATACCATCAAGTTCTAATTGTTGATATTTAATCCAATAGTTAGTTAGCGATTTATTCGCTAAATATTTCACTATCTTCGGATCATGTTTAAATGCATTCATGGCCACCTCATCTTCCTTACTATGAGCCGTACCAACCACCAGCCATAGACTCATTAACACAACGCTTAACTTCATAATTATCACCTATTTATTTGCGGAGAACACAACGTATTCGATTAATAGTGGACAAAACAACATACTCGACTAAAACTTAATAAACAATAACCGAGATGAACTGGAGCTTGATAATGAAGTTCGCCAATGATGAAATTGCCGCAACGTTTGAATCATATAACCCTGAGATCAGCGAAAAATTGTTAACAATTAGAGCGATGATTTTCAACATAGCCCAACAACACTCAGAAATTGGCCAAATTGCAGAAGATCTTAAATGGCAGGAACCTAGTTACTTAACGAACAGCCCAAAAAGTGGCCTCACTATTCGTTTATCGACGACTAAACATAGCGATAAATATGCCATCTCTGTTCATTGCCAAAGCCGTTTAATTAGTGACTTTAGAGAAGTTTATCCACAACTATCCTATGACAAAAATCGTAGTATCTTATTAAACATTAATGACGACATCCCAACTCAACTCATTGAACAATTTATCTATTTAGCCTTAACTTATCATTATCGAAAAAAGCGTGGAATTGGGATATAGTGCTCGTAGTTATCCGCAATGAAGTTTAATTAATGAAAAATTTGACACTATTACTTATTGGAGGGAGCATTTTAGCTTGGTTTTTATTTTATAATTCCACGATAAACACGCTAGATACAATCACTGAGAGCAAAACATTAACAGCCAATATAATCCAAGAAATATCGGATAAAGAACTTAACATCACAGCACCTCAACAAAAGATTGAGCAATCAAACTTTATCAAGCAATGTGATGAAGAGCTTGAACAACATAAACCTCTTGATAAAGCGACTGAGCAAGAATTTTTAGCCTCGCTAGAGCACTCAGGGATCCCAGAGAAGCAACTCGCCTACATCCTATTTTCCCAACATAAAAATTCAAGATCAAAGCGTAAGGCATTAGCTTTATTTAATCGAAATTATCCTGACAACCCTTTGGTATTGTTTGATCTTATAGGCTTATGCAGTGACAACACATCAGGACAAGACTGTAATTTAACCTTGCTGGAACAAGCAATTAACCTCGATAATAACAACGGTTCTTTATGGCTCCAAATTGCTAATTATCATGCCGCAAGAGATAATGAAACAGCAACTATTTTTGCGATTCAACAAGTCATCACCGCGACATATTTTATTAATTTTGACGCTAAATCAACCGAGCTTTATTTAAATGCCAGCGCGGGTTCTAATATCGAACAATTTTCGGATCGCGCGATCAATGCACTGGGTTACTCAGCGGCTAGAACTTGGTATGTCGATAAGATTATTAATTTTTGCCGGCAAGGTCCTATTGCTGATGAAAACAAGGATTTATTATGCTGGCAGCTAGGTAAAGCTCTAAAACAACGCAGTAACACATCATTGATCAGAGCAATTGGCAGCGCGCTACAACAAAGCGTCGCGAACATTGACCATCAAATGCCTCCCCCAATCAATAGACAACATATCGTATTAAATGAGCTGCAATTGCAAGCACACAATTTAGCATTATTTGATCAACAGTTGTTTCGTGAATATCTCATCAATATTAATCTTTACGGTGAAAAAGAAGCGATTCAACACTTGGTAAAACTAGCCATTTTAAAATCAAAAAGCCCGAACTATTATCCCTGTTCGAGCTAAATTTGATTAAGTTGAACCTGACCCCACTTTAGGGGTTAGAAGGACCAGCGGAGTCCGATTTTCAGGCTCGCTCCGGGGAGTGGCGCTTTATCTTTTAGGAATGAACCATGGACCCTAGCTTCCTGATCGAGCAAGTTGGTCGCTTTGACAAAATAGATTAACTCGCTGTTCGCTAGCTGTTGGTGTTTATAAATACTGGCATCAACTAAAGTATAACCAGCAGTAGCGCTTTCGTTAACCGCCGTTTTATTTTGCTTAGTGTAATGACTCACCATTAAATTAGCATGCCAATCATTGATTTCATAATCTAATTGTGTGGCAATCCGTAATGGTGGAATACGTGGTAAATTACCACCGTCAGTTAGTTTAATCCTTGAGTAATCAACAAAGCTGCTTAAAGTCCATTGTTCATTAATGAAGAAACTATGCTGAAACTCGCCACCATAAAGGGTAACATCATCTTGACGTTGTTGATAAACTGATAAGTGATAAGCAATATCTTGCTCCTGTTGGTAAGCAAAGTTATTGACTCGAGAGTAAAACAACGAGGCTGCAAATATATGTTGCTCGCCCTGATAACGCCACCCAAGATCGAGAGTATTAGCATCTTCCGTCGTAGGTTTATCGCCCTCACCCAGCACATAATGGACATGGTCGCCATGTGGAACTGCCCCGTAATATGCTCCAATATCAAAGGATGATGTCCCTAAATGTTCACCAAATGCATAAATTTCATTGGCGCCCAAGGCACGCTGACTGTGACTAAAATTTAATAACAGTTGCTGACGATCGTTCAACTGCCAATTAATTCCACTACTAAAACTTATCGGAGTAAATTCAACATCAATACCTTCCGTCCCTAATTCTGGTTTAATACTGACTCGCTCAATTCGTGCACCAAGGTGTAATTCAACTTGGCCTAACTGGCGCTTTTGAGTCGCAAATAATGCCCAACTGTTGGTTCGAGTTGGCGCAGTAATAGCTTCTTCACCGATCGGTGAATAATCAGAATAAAGGTAATGAGCCCCCACTACCCCTTGCCAGTCAGTCAACCACTGATGATAGATTTCAAGTTTAAGTTCTGCACTATCATTATTGATTTGTGTAGCAACCTGGCTACCCTCTATCTCTTGTAACTGATAATCAGTGTAGGCTGCCTTTATCACTATTTTCGGAACTTCAGCAAAGGGCTGCTGCCAACTAGCAATGGCTTGATAACGATTTTGTGTCGCTTCAATGTGGGGAAGTACTTCATGCTCACCCTCTTCGTGTTCGGCTTCATCATGATGATCTTCGTGATCATGCCCATGGCCTTCGTGATGATCATGACCCTCGTGCTCATGGCCAATTAAGCCATATTCAGAATCAATACGCCCGTAAGCAACACCAAAGGTAAAGTTATCATTAATGTAACTACTACCTACCGTAAACCCAGAGCTTGAACCTTGGCTATTCTCGATGATGCCATGCTGCTCTTCATGATCTTTATCTTCTTCACCGTCTTCGTGTTCTTCATGTTCTAATTCGGCAGCGCCTGGTATTTTTGTTTCATCAGCATCACGCCAAAAACCATCAAAATGAAATGACATATTGCCCTGTCCAGCTTCCAACACCAATGCAGTAACTTTCTCATTGGCACCAGAGCTATAGCTCGCGCTAATATCACCTGAAAACTCTTCAATCTGAGTCATCGGTATACGATTATCAATCACATTAACCACGCCGCCGATAGCACCGCTACCATAGAGTAATGTCGCTGGGCCACGCAAAATTTCAATTTGAGTGGCGGTCGATGATTCACTAGTCACCTGATGATCAGGACCACTGCGCGAAGCATCCCCACCATCTAAACCATTTTGCATCACCTTAACGCGCGGACCATCTAAACCGCGGATCACCGGGCTCGATGCAGAAGGGCCAAAATAGCTCGCGTGAATACCCGCGGTATTTTTTAGAGTTTCTCCTAAGCTACTCGACTCCATCAAATCTAATTGTTCCCGCTCAATCAGGGTAGAAGAAATTAGCGAATCAAGATCGCTTCTTAACAAATGGGTATGACCTTTAACTTCAATCACTTCTGTTGATTCTGCGGCCACTACCGACATCGAAAAAACGGCACTAGTAACAGCAACAAATAGCACTGATTTTGGGAACAACATAAAACACTCCGTAACGTTATAACATAACAATATTTAANGTATGTTATAACATAACATTTTAAAGCGCAATATTTTATTCAGTCCTACTCAATATTAAGTTAAAATCACTTTCTGTTTTATTAATGATGACCAGTAATGACCCAAACAATTAAGTTAACTCAATACAGCCATGGCGCAGGCTGCGGCTGCAAGATATCACCAAAAGTGCTAGACACCATGCTCAAAACACAGCTAGCTACCTTTAATGATCCAAACTTAGTTGTTGGTAATCAAACCAAAGATGATGCTGCAGTGGTCGATATCGGCAATGGTACGGGCATTATTAGCACCACCGATTTCTTCATGCCGATTGTTGATGATCCCTTTACTTTCGGTCGAATTGCTGCCACGAATGCCATTAGCGATGTATATGCCATGGGGGGCAAGCCTATTACAGCGATTGCAATTTTAGGTTGGCCAGTCAACTTACTAGCCCCTGAAATTGCCCAACAAGTCATTGATGGTGGACGATCAGTTTGTCATGAAGCGGGCATTAGCTTGGCTGGTGGTCATAGTATCGACAGTCCTGAGCCAATATTTGGCTTGGCCGTTACCGGTATTATTGCGTTAGATAAAGTAAAGAAAAACAACACCGCCACTGCCGGTTGCCAATTGTACCTGACCAAACCATTAGGAATAGGTATTTTAACCACCGCGCAAAAACAACAAAAATTGGAGCAACAACATCAACACATTGCTATCGATGCAATGTGTCAGCTCAATAAAATTGGCCAAGAATTATCAAATATTGATGGGGTTGAAGCCCTGACCGATGTCACTGGTTTTGGCTTGGCTGGTCATTTAAGTGAAATATGCTTAGGCAGCGATGTGAAGGCACAAGTACAATTTTCACAATTGCCCTTATTAGAGCAGGTTGAACATTATCGCCAACTAGGCTGTATACCGGGTGGTACTCAGCGTAATTTTGAAAGCTACCAAGCATTATTGGGAACACTAACAGAGCAACAACTTCAAATTATCTGCGATCCACAAACCAGCGGCGGTTTATTAGTGGCGGTTCAACCCCATGCTTGTGCTGAAGTTGAACTTTTATTACAAAGTGCTGGCTTACATGCCTTGCCTATTGGCCAGTTAGTTGATAGTAACCAGCAAGATACGGTTATCGAGATGGCCTCATGAGTCAACAACACCCGCTCATTAGCGCCAATCAGTTTAAAGATTTGTTCCTCAATAATGTGCCAATGATGGACATGCGAGCCCCTATTGAATTTAACAAAGGCGCTTTTCCAAACACCGAGAGCTTGCCATTAATGACCGATCAAGAACGCCAAAAAGTCGGTACTCGTTACAAGCGAGACGGTCAAGAGGCTGCGATAGTATTGGGTCATCAACTGGTTCGCGGCAAAGTAAAAGCCCAACGCATGGCTTTATGGCTCGAATTTGTAAACCAACACCCCGATGGTATTTTATATTGTTTTCGAGGCGGCTTACGCTCACGCACCGTCCAACAATGGCTTCACGAAGCTGGAGTCACCGTGCCACGTATTGAAGGTGGCTACAAAGCATTACGGCAATTTTTATTAAGTGAATTAGAACGCTTAACCAACAAATTTAATTTTGTCATTATTGCCGGTCATACTGGTTCAGGTAAAACACTAGTATTACCTGATTTAGTCAATGCGATTGATCTAGAAGGTTTAGCCAATCATCGTGGTTCAAGTTTTGGCCGTCAAATTACCCCGCAGCCAAGCCAAATTGATTTTGAAAACAATTTAACCATTGCGCTAATGCGTGCCGAACAAGCGGGACACAAAACAATTATTTTAGAAGACGAAAGCTTTCTGATTGGTCGTTGCGCGCTGCCTCTTTGTTTTAAAGACAAAATGAACTTAGCACCTATTGTAGTATTGCAGAAAACCTTACTTGAGCGCCAACAACAGATCCATCATGAATATATTGATGTTCAGTTAGCGAGCTATGTTGATGCTTTGGGAGAGTCTGACGGTTTTGATGCCTTTAGTGAATTTTTGACCACCAGCTTATTTAAGATTAAAAAGCGTTTAGGCGACACGCGGTTTAATGAATTAGATGCTTTAATCAAACACGCGTTGGTTGCTCATCAGCAAGACAACAACATTCAAGAGCATTATCAATGGATCGCGCCATTACTGGCTTGGTATTATGACCCAATGTACAGCTATCAAATCACGAAGAAACAACAGCGAGTTATTTTTGAAGGTAAGCAAGAAGCATTATTAACCTTCCTTAAAATGGTTGGGTAAGTAATATAGCGTTAACTTGATCTAAAATCTTACCCCAAAATAAAAAAATGCGCGTCAGCTCTTAACTGACACGCATTAATACCCAAATTATGCTTTTTTACGTGACACCATCAAACCAATCAATCCGAAAGCCATTATTGCTAATGGCGTTGGCTCTGGTACAGAAACACGTACGTTAATGCTATCAAGAAAGTTACCAACAGATGTACCCGTTGTCGCTGTAAATCTAACGCGGATATCATTACCTTTACTGACAATTGATGCTATTGCACTATTATCATACATTGACCAAGCGCCAGTACCTGACGTGTAGGTTTTGCTAAATAATGAAAAATCATCAGCAGTACCAAAAACATTGTCAACACCCGCATCAACCATGCTGAAATTCAAAGATTCATTACCTGAACGTCCACGGTGAGCAAAACTAAAATCAAGCGATTCACCAGCAGTCACACCGCTAATATCTTGATAAATTGAACTAGCGATGTAAGCATTAAGCTCTAAGAATTGATTCCCTTCGTTGGAAGCGACATTAAGAAATCCACTAGTCCATATCTCAAATGCATCGTTAGTTTGCCAATTAGCTAGTGAGTTAACAATAGTATGTGCACCGTTAACATTAGCACCTTCAAATCCTTCCGAAATAAGACTGGCATTAGCCGCTGATGTGCCCAGAACAAATAGTAAAGCACTCATTGTTTTTTTCATATGATATCCCCTGATTAATCTTTATTATTAATTTTTCAACTTATACTCTACTAATGCATTAGATATGCCAATGAAGTTAACCAATTATTATTAAATGATTAATTTAATTTTAAAACATTAGAAAATCAACAAGTGTAAAAAAAACAGACACTGACGATTATTTTTTACACAACTATATCCGAGTATTTAAAGCCTTAAACATCATTCAAAATAAACGGTGAGCAAGGTGTTCCTTGGTGGAAACTCATTTGCCAACCTAAGGATGTTTTATGCCATAACGATGAACGTAATGAATACTTAGGGACTTGATTAGCTGCAGTAATAATCGCGCGATATGTTAACTGCACCCAATCAATATTCATTATCCTTAGTCTAAATTGATCCTGCTGAAATTGTAGTTTGAGGGCGGCTTCACTCGGCAATCGGTTTAAAACATCGGCCTTACCGAAGCTAGCACCTGATGCGCCAAATTCCCAAAAGTCATCGCTGATTAAACGATCTAATGCCACCACAGAAGATCTAACTTCAGATTGTAACAACTCCCTCTCTAACTCAATGATCGTTTGTTTTAACATCCTTGCCTCTTTTGCTAGTCAATAGTCGTAGATTTTGATTGATAACATGGCACTGATAGCGAACACAAGGTAGTATTATTAAAAACTTAATAAGGATTAGGCTCTGTGACTGCAACCACCAAAAGTAAGAAAACTAAACCCCTTGCTAATATCAAACTGTCGGCATCTTATGATGTCATTGTCATTGGTACCGGACCGGGCGGCGAAGGTGCTGCAATGGGCTTGTCGAAGCAAGGTAAAACTGTTGCCGTTATCGAACGTAATCGTGATGTTGGGGGCGGTTGTACCCATTACGGTACTATTCCATCGAAAGCATTACGTCATTCAGTATCGCGCTTAGTCGAGTTCACCAAAAGTGGTTTCAATTTAGAGCGTGAACTGGGATCTAAAGTAACCTTTCAAAGTATTTTGGGCCACACTGAGCGAGTGATTAAAGATCAAGTCAAGTTACGTCAAGGATTTTACGATCGTAACAATTGCCCTATTTATAATGGTTCAGCCAGCTTTGTCGATGCCAATACCATCAAAGTTGTTAATAACAACAACGAAGTCGAATACTTAGGAGCTAAGCAAATCATTATTGCTACAGGCTCTCGTCCTTATCGCCCTGCTGATGTTAACTTTAGCAGTAGCAGAGTCTATGACAGCGATACCATTTTAACCCTAGCACATCAACCTCGCAGTATTATTGTCTATGGTGCCGGGGTGATCGGCTGTGAATATGCTTCTATTTTTAGAGGGTTGGGATTACGGGTTGATTTAGTCAATACCCGTGACCGACTCTTATCATTCCTCGATACCGAAGTGACAGACTCCCTGTCATATCACTTCTGGAACAGCGGCGTGGTGATGCGTAATAGCGAATCTTATGCAAAAATTGAAGAAACTGAAGATGGTGTAGTCATGCACCTTGAGTCGGGTAAAAAGATGCGCGCCGATTGTTTACTCTTTGCCAATGGCCGAACCGGTAACACCGATTCTTTGAACTTGGAAGCGATTGGTTTAACTGCTGACTCACGTGGCCAGCTTAAGGTTAATAAACATTATCAAACCTGTGTCGAGAACATCTATGCGGTTGGTGATGTTATTGGCTACCCGTCGTTAGCTAGTGCCGCTTATGATCAGGGTAGAATTGCCGCCAAAGCGATGATTTCGGGGAACAATGAAGGGGAACTGATTCGTGACATCCCAACCGGGATTTATACCATTCCAGAAATAAGCTCCGTGGGCAAAACAGAACAAGAGCTTACGGAACAAAGAGTACCTTACGAGGTAGGTCGTGCGCAATTTAAACATTTAGCCCGCGCCCAAATTGGTGGCGTCGATATTGGATTTTTAAAATTACTATTTCATCGTGAAACCAAGAAATTATTAGGTATTCACTGTTTTGGTGAGCGCTCCTCTGAGATCATCCACATTGGTCAAGCGATCATGGAACAAAAAGGCGAAGGAAACAATATTGAATATTTCGTCAACACCACTTTCAATTATCCCACCATGGCAGAAGCCTATCGTGTGGCGGCACTTAACGGCTTAAACCGCTTATTTTAGACATAAAAAAGCCCCAATAATAGTTGGGGCGACTTAAGCAGGATTAATCTCGTTTCGAGGCGCAGCCAATGCAATGCTGAGTAAAAGGTAATACTTTAAGTCTAGCGATTGCGATGTCTTCACCGCAATCGGCACAGTATTGATATTCACCTTCATTTAAACGGTGTAAGGCGACATTAACCAACTTAAGCTCACGACGGACCTCATTACCTAAGGCATCCATGACCTCGTCATTCTCGCGCTCTTGCGCTTGTTCAGACCAATCGCTGTTGGCTTCCTTCGTTACATTCTTAACAATCCGCTCTAGCTTATCAGTTAACTGTGATTGCATTTCAACTAACTGCACTTTCATCTCATTAAACTGCGGCATAAGCCACTCCTTATCATATTTTATTAACGACTTCACTCCATGGAATATCAGGATCACCACACACAATGAAGTTAGGATTTTGTAAGGTATCTCTCTTATTATAGGTCAAAGTCACCAGACTTAAGTCTTTAATATCTCCGCCTGCTTCACTTAAGATACAATGAGCAGCCCCCGTATCCCACTCACCAGTCGGTCCAATGCGCATATAAAAATCGGCGCTACCTTCAGCAATTAAACAGCTTTTTAAGGTCGCACTGCCCATCGGCACCAATTGATACTGAAACTGGTCTGAAACACGAGATAACACGGTTTCTTTGGACTGTCTTAAACTTACCGCAATTTTAATTGGCGACTGTTGATCTGTGTTAACTTTAAGCGGAGTCAAGCCATTAGGATCTCGTCGATAAGCGCCATTATCTAAACTGGCCAAATAACATCGATCATACATCGGGGCATAAATAACACCGATCGTCGGCACATGATTATCGATTAAAGCGATAGCAACAGCAAAATCACCACTACCGGCAACAAATTCTCCAGTACCATCCAAGGGATCGACTAACCAATAACGCGGCCAGCTGTGACGTTGTTCGACGGTAATATCAGGAAACTCTTCTGATACGATCGGGATCTCAGGGGTTAATTGACGTAGTGCCGCACAAATTACATCATTGGCGGCATAGTCAGCCGAAGTGACCGGTGATGAATCCTCTTTGGTTAAGCACTCGAAATCACCGGATTGATAAATACGCTTAATTTCTGCGCCCGCAGCTCGTGCAATTTTTTCGACGGCTAAAGTTAGTTCACATAAATCCATAGTTCACCCTCCTGCTGCTTCATTGAGTTTACGCTGAGTCATCAACAAAGCTGCAATACTTCGAGCATCATTGAAATCGGGATCATCCATTAACTGATCTAATTGATGATAGGCCCAAGGTACTAATTCGAGTGACTCAGGCTCATCACCTTCGAGTGTTTCTTGATACAAATCACTGGCAATAAAAATATGCATGCTAGAACCAAAGTAACCCGGTGCCATCGCTAATGACTTCAACGCAATGAGTTTATTCGCACCATAGCCGATCTCTTCTTTAAGCTCCCGATTCGCGGCCTGCTCTGGTGTTTCACCGGGGTCGATCAAGCCTTTAACAAAACCCAGTTCATAATGATGGGTACCACAGGCATATTCTCGAATTAAAAGCAGGGTATCAGGATCGAGAAATGGCACTACCATCACTGAGCCACGACCTCCACTTTTCATCCGTTCATATTGCCGCTCAACCCCGTTTGAAAAACGTAAATTGAGTTGTTCAACGGTAAAAAATTTACTTTTAGCGCTTACCTTAGAAGATAAAATGGTTGGAAGTTGTCGTTGCTTAGTCATTACGCCCTACTGTCTCTGATACCTATATAAATAAAATAGCCCGTCTGGTTACTTTAAACAACCAGTCGGGCATAAAATATCATGGGAATGTGAAAATGAGCTTAACCGCTAGAGTCTTTGTTCCAACTTTAACGGGTAGCGACCTTGGCTGTCGGCTGGTCCGGTAAATTTCAACATCTCGACAAAGTCTCTTGGCGCATTACTTGGCGGTTTAACAAAGCCCGATAACGTCGCCATATTATTTTTATTAACCACGACCTTGACATCAATGCCAAGGGTGTTGGTTTTAGGCTTCATCGTCGCGATTAAATCGCCCTTATCACACACGAGTTTAACCTGGGCATTATCAATGTTTACTCGGCCAAAATTATTACTGATCTGTGATGATTTTAGTGTCAGTAAACCATTGAGGGCCTCACACCAAGGTTCGCCTTGTTGATAATCTTCAATCAGCAGCGACACCTGACCATTCGCGACCAAATCCATTGGCAACGGTTGAATCGTGGTTAAAGTCGTTACAGGTGCATTAAGTGTAAACTGTTCAGCAAAGACCCCGTCTAACGAGTAACCGACATAACCATTACCACGAATAGGATCACGACTATTACCAATATTGAGATCAAGATTTAATCGACCAGCAAACAAAGAGCTCACGATCAAATCCCACTGCACATTTTTAAGATCGAGCTTTTCAACTTTTACCGAGCTCACTTGGCCTTGCCATAGAGTGCCTTGAATCATCCCTAACTGTAGCGACGGTGGTAATGTTACTTGATTAACCACAAAACTTGCCGGTAACAATACAATCAGGAAAACCACATATAAAACCACCGTACCGAGCGTATATTTAAATATTTTCACGTTATCATTATCTCACTAATAATACCCGGGCTCGCACTAAGCCTGGGGTCGATTCTGCTCGAAAGTCAACACTATCTATCGTAATGCCGTGCTGTTGTTGCAACAATTCTAACCATTGTAGAGTCGAGCTAAAATTAGCTTTGTCCAAGGTGACATTTAATTTACTATTTTGAGGCTGCAAGCGGTTAATGGTTAAACCATACTGACGGGCCGTATTATTAACAATGCGATCTAATGAACCGTTACTATTACTTTGACTACCGCCATAACTGCTACCACCAAGTCTAGCAAGTTTAGTCCCATTGGTTTCGACCCATTGTAATAGTTTGACCTCACGGTCTAATGATTTTTGAGCCTGAGCTAATCGCTGCTGTAATGGTTGATACAACGCAAAGTAAACAATCGCAATTGCCAGTACCGCCGCCATGGCGAGCACTAAAGTACGCTCTCGTTGTTGTAATGACTCGAACCAATCTCTCATGATGCCACCTTAATAATTACTGAGCCGTTGACCTTATTGCCATTATTATTCATCGCACCGGCGGTTACTGAGAATTGACCTTTCAACGCCTGCTTAAATTGATCAAACTGTTGGTAACTATCACCATCGGCCTGTACTCGAAGTTCTTGGCGTTTATTATCGTATTTAATACTGATAGGCTTGAGTTGAGGCACCTGTGATAATGCTTGATTTAGCGCCACCATCATGGCGGTAAACTGCGGATCAGTTTGGCTACCACCAGCTTGTTTTAATTGCTGCTTAATCCGATATTTTAAGCGATCTATTCGTTTCGCTCGTGGGTTGATTTTTTTGTAAATTTCTTGTGATTGTGCCTTAACAATTGCTTGCTGTGATTCCAGCTGATTGATCCGGAAAAACTTCTCAACAAATATCAAGACCAACGCTACGCTAGCAACTAACGCGACATTACGCCACACATTGACACTTTTTTTACTGTGATCTTTAACCGCGAATTCGCTACTCAGAAGATTGATTTCAACGTCAGTAAAACCAACCGCTAAGCGTTGCATTGGTAGTAAAGGATCTTGTGCATGCCAGTTATATGGCATCGCTAATACCGCATCATCCACGCCATAATTATCCAGTTGAACGGTATTTTCTTGCTGTTGTTCCAATAGAGTGACACAAGGTTCCAGCCATTGCGTCGCAATCGTTTGCCCTTGAAGCTCGCCTTGGCGTAGTAGTATGTGATCGCTGAGTTGTAACACGCTAATGGCATTTTCATCACTAGGTACCGGCAAGACCAACCAGTCTAGAGTCATCTGATTTACTTGAATGCCAGCGGTTGTTAACCACTGCCGCCATTGCCTGATCTTGGTTTTAGCAACAACAAAAACCTGCTGTTTTTTCCCTTGAGGCTTAGGGTAAACAAAATGCAGTTGTTCCACATCAGCCGCGATCTCATCTTCCAACATAAATGGAATCGCTTTTAACGCTTGACGACGATTACTCTGGGGCAGCTCCACTTCAAACAAACCAACATCACAGCCAGGTACTAAGACTTGCGCCGGTCGATTACTCGATCGCTGCACTAATGTCGATAACTGCTCTGCATGTTCCAGCTGACCTGACGCAATAACTTCTTGTTGATTATCGGACCAAACTAGCCAGCTAATACTATCGTTAGCTTGGCTACCTAAGCGGATAACTAATCGTTCACTCATTCTATATCTCCAAATTGACGGCTTACCACCGCCAATGTTCCCTTATCATCACGCAAAAACACACTAGTCAGGGTAAACCTGCGTTGATCAATCGTAAACGTCATTTCAGCACGAAAACTATCACTGGTTATTTTAAATTGTTTTTGTAAATCAGTGGGCAACTTGCCCAACTTTTTAATTTCTGAGCTAGCAAAGAAATCCTTTATGTTCGAAAACCCCTGCTCATTACGACTACCTAACAATGACTTAGCATCACTTAATGATAAGGTCAATTTATCACCAAACATCGCGACTAACACCGCCGCCTGTTCAACAGCAATGGTATTAACATTAATCGCCATCTCTGTTTGGCTTGGGATTACACACACAAAGGGTCTTATTTTCCGATATAGCGCCGGTGTCATGCCTTCTATCGCCATGAGTTCGGTCACGGTTGCCATCGGGGCATTAGCCGTTAGGTAAGGCACCTGTTTTGAGCCATAATTATCATCTTCAGCACCCATTGAGCTTTCAACAATGGTATTACTGTCAATCCAATCTCGTACCGTACTCGATAATTGTTCGACCAAGTAAGGCTCAATCTCTAATGCGGTTAGTAACGCGGCAAATTGCTGTTGCTCAGGAGTGACGGCGTATTGTTTGCCGCCACCGCCACTTGGCTCATTAGCCAACACGTTTAAATTAAAACAACTATGTAAATCTTGTACCGTCAGTTCGAGCATCCCTTCATCTAATGGTACGACAACACCTTCTCTCGCCCATAGCTGCTGCAAATGAACCGAGTTTTTACTGTCTTGATAATCTTGTTCTAACACCTTATAAATTAACTGTTCACCGGCAATCGCCGACCATAACCCTTGCTGATACAGTTGTTGGTTGATGGTACGATTTGCAATTAGTTGTAGGCGTCCGGTCATATTCGAGGCAATAATTGCGACTAATGCAACCACGAGTAACACCGTTATAATGGCTATACCTCCCTGACGTGGTTGATTCATGATTCAACCTCAGGCGAGGCTACCGTTAAAAATTGCCAGCGCACTTCACCATAACTCTTAAGGGTAATAATCATCGCAATACCTGCCGGCAATGTTGGCTTACGCCAATTTTTTTGCCATTTATTTTTATCAAAAAACTCAAATTTTAACGATTCTACATGTTCAAGTAATACGGTCACTTGCGGCTTAGTACCACTTTCTTGGTCTGGATAAAGGTAATGTAACCTTTCTAATTTATTATCAATTAAACGATAACCCACCGCTTGAACCGCACCACGAGGAAACATTTGGGCCGGATTACGCCAGCCTAAGCGTGCAAAGACAATCCCTTGATCATCACTGTCAATGACATCATCGCCAGCCAATAAAAATTGTTTGGCTCCTGCACTTTCATGGCTGCCAAAACGAATCGGCCGTGGCGCTATTTGCATGATATCGGTTTGAACCAACTGGTAACTTCTTTGGGTCTGTTTAATCCGTTGTGCGGCTTTTTGTGACACCTCATCACTAGTCAGTACCGAATATAAAACTTGATGCGACGCTAAGCCAATTAAGGCAAATATCGAGATGGCGATCAATATTTCAATTAAGGTAAAACCACGCTGGCGAATAATATTCATTTTTTCGCCACCATATACGTGGTCAAACGCGCCAAGGCTGACTGACTATCTTCGCTCGCGGCAATTCGAATTCTGACCATTCTAAATTGCGGATCTTCAGTTTTAACCCCTTCTTGGTGCCAGTACCAATCTCGACCCGCCAATTCAACTTTGCCACGACTATCGCCTAGTTTTGGTAGTTTTTTATCGAGCTGTAATTGGGTCAAATGATTGTTAGCAACCCATAACGCCAAGGTTTTTTGTTCGATATAAGAGAGCGAGCGCATATGTTCAGTCGAGACATTCACTGCGGCGAGTGCCGCCAACGAAAAAACCGCTAATGCCACCATCACTTCAATGAGTGTCATCCCGCGTTGTCGATTATTCATCACTCAATACCTCGACCTTAATCATCCCTAAGGTATTGGCTGATAAATTAACCCGATAGGCTTGTTGGAGATCGCTCAAATCAAGTTCACTACTATCATTTAACTTAAATTCAATTTTAAAAGGAGTCAACTCACCTGACGAAAGCAATAACACTTGAGGAATATGCTTTTTCTCTTTTTCGTCTTTGTCGTAATCAGTTTCCCGTTCGCTGTAGAAAGTACTCGATGAAAAATCAATTTTATCCGGCGCCCAAGCAAAACCATCAACCGTCATTAATAGCTCAGCTTGCTTGAGCTCTTGATCCACTAAGATATCATCTTCTAATGGTTGCCACCGTTGCTCAACCAATTCAACAAAACGGTATTCGTTCAACCCTATCACCATCCCAAAATCTCGTCCGGTCATGGTGGCTTGATCCAGTGCGATTTCAGTTAATGCGGCCATTTTCATCGCTTGACGCTTAAGATTTTTTTGCGGTTGAGAACTATCAACAGTAAACATTACCGTGGCGGCGACTAAGCCCATTAATAATGCCACCAACATTAATTCAATCAGGGTAAACCCTGTTTGTTGGCGGTGATAATTGTTAGTTGGGATGATTACTTTCACTTAAGCCTATTGATCTTCTTTCTTGTCAAACATGTTCCAGTTACCAATATCATCTTCGGTACCTTCTTCACCATCTAAACCCGGTGAAAACAGATCATATTTACCATTTTCTCCTGGGCTCAACAGCAAATACTCATTGCCCCAAGGGTCGGTCGGTACACGGTTAATGTAGCCTTCCTCACGGTAATCACGGGGTACAGGATCAGCGTCAGGTTTACTCACTAAAGCTTCTAAGCCTTGGTCAGTGGTTGGATACCGACTGTTATCTAGTCTGTACATATCCATGGCACTGCTGAGGGTTGTGATATCTGATACCACTTTTTGTCGCTCGGCTTTTTCTTTATTACCAAAAAGACTAGGTAGCACCATGCTGGCTAAAATACCCAAAATAACGATAACAACCATAATTTCTAATAGGGTAAAACCTTGTTGTTTATTCTTATTCAACTTCATAACATCCTCGATATATAAAATAATTAAGATCCGACTAACGAGTTCAGATCCAAAATAGGTTGTAAAATTGCAATCACAATAAAAAAGACCACACCCGCCATACTGACTACAATCGCCGGGGTAAAAACGCCCAAAGCCATATTGGCTAAGGCTTCAAATTCTCGATCTTGATTGTCGGCCGCGCGCCCGAGCATTTGCTCGAGCTCACCACTTTTCTCACCTGAAGCAATCATATGTAACATCATCGGTGGAAATAATTTCGTTTGCTGTAAACTCGCCCGCAGACTTGATCCTTCACGGACATAATTAGCCGCTTCGAGCACTGAGTTTTTAATATGAACATTGGCTAACACATCAGAGGATATCTTCATGCTCTCAAGTAATGGCACACTCGACGAGGTTAAAATACTTAAGGTTCGAGCGAATCGAGCCGTATTTAAACCCCGAGTTACTTTACCAAACACTGGCATCGATAATAATTTTTTGTGTACCTTCAATTGAAAAGACGGCCGCTTCATTTGCCGTTTAAACAGAAAAATAGCGCCAATAATCAGCAATACCACCAATATTCCGTAATTACGGACAAAATCACTGGCTGCTATTAAGACCTGGGTTGCCCAAGGTAATTCTTGTCCCATATGTTGAAATTGTTCGACTACTTTGGGTACCACAACCGCCAATAACAACGAGATCACTCCAACCGCAACCACGGTTAACATAATCGGGTAAATCATTGCCTGCATCAGCTTGCTACGCATGGCTTGACGTTGTTCGGTGTAATCAGCTAAGCGATTTAACACAATATCAAGATGACCAGATTTTTCGCCAGCAGCCACCATCGCAGTATAAAGCTTTTCAAAAATTTGCGGAAATTCGGCCATCGAATCAGCAAGGCTGTAACCTTCAACCACTCGACTACGCACCGCTAAGACTACCGATTTTATTTTTGGTACGTCGCATTGTTCGGCGACCGCTTGCAGACTCTCTTCAATCGGCAGTGATGCTTGAACCAAAGTCGACAATTGACGGGTGATCAGTGCCAATTCGCTGGCACTGATCTTCTGGCGACCGCCTAATCGTTGTTGTTTTGACGTTGCTGTAGCGACCGATTTAACTTCGAGTGGCATTAAGCCTTTTTCACGAAGCTGGTGGCGAACTTGGCGTTCAGAGTCAGCCTCTAACACACCTTTTTGTTGCTTGCCTTTTTTGTCTAACGCTTTAAATTCAAATGCTGCCACAATGCTATCCTATTCTTCTTTAGTCACGCGTAGCACTTCTTCCAGCGTCGTAATACCTGCTAACACTTTAGAGATACCGTCTTGACGAATACCAGGACATGTTGTTCGAACATGACGTTCTATTTCCGCTTCACTGGCACCGTTATGGATCATTTCACGTACTTTATTATCCACTTCTAATAGTTCATGGATCCCCGTTCGACCGCGATAGCCATTGAAATTACATTTTTCACAACCTTTAGCGCGGTAAATATTAGCGCTCTCACATTGTAATAAAGCTAATTCACCGGCATCAGCCGGATGTTCTTCACGACATTCAACACATAGGGTTCGTACTAAACGTTGCGCTAACACCCCGAGTAAACTCGAGGATAATAGGAAGGTTTCTATGCCCATGTCTTGTAAGCGAGTTACTGCGCCAACTGCAGTGTTGGTGTGTAAGGTCGATAACACCATATGACCGGTTAAACTCGCTTGAACCGCAATTTGCGCCGTTTCTAAATCGCGAATTTCACCAATCATCACAACATCAGGATCTTGACGTAAAATAGCTCGTAGACCACGGGCAAAGGTCATATCTACCTTGGCATTGACCTGAGTTTGACCAATGCCATCGATATTATATTCAATCGGATCTTCCACGGTTAAAATATTACGATCTTGGCTGTTTAAATCCGTTAAGCCAGCATAGAGCGTGGTACTTTTACCGGAACCAGTCGGTCCAGTGACCAAAATAATGCCATGGGGACGGTGAATAATCCGGTCGAAACGAACGCGAATCGCCTCCGTCATCCCCAAATCTTTTAGGTTTAATCGCGCCTGATTCTTATCGAGTAAACGAAGTACCACACGTTCACCATGACTTGATGGCATCGTTGAGACACGAACATCGACCGCACGTCCGGCAATCCGCAATGAAATTCGACCATCTTGCGGTAAACGTTTTTCGGCAATGTCGAGTTTCGCCATCACTTTAATTCGTGACACCAGTAATGACGCTAACTTACGATTTGGTTTTAATACTTCCCGTAAAATTCCATCCACTCTGAAACGGATCATCAGTAACTTTTCGAAGGTTTCAATATGAACGTCCGATGCGCCTTCTTTAATCGCTTCACTTAAGGTTGCGTTAATTAAGCGAATAATTGGCGCATCATCTTCTGACTCGAGTAAATCTTCAACTTCAGTAATTTCATCGGCCAAGGTAAACAAGTCAACATCATTGCCTAAGTCTTCGACTAACTGCTGGGTCTGTGATGTGTCATGTTGATAAGCAATGGTGAGTTCACGCTCAAAATTGTCCTTATCAACTAAAACAGGGATCAGTGGTCGCCCATAATAGCGACGAGCTTCCAACAACGCTGACAATTTAGTCTCAGGACTATAAATCAGTTTAGTCTCTTGCTCACCTTCAATAATCACTACGCCATGAGATTTGGCGTGGGCGAAGCTAAAGCGAAACCACTGTTGTGATTCCTCTTCAGTGGCTGAGTCAATCGTATCTGTTGTTTGGCTATCAGTCATCTTGACTCTGCTTTTCCGCTTGTTTCTTATGATATTCGTCGAGGTATTGTTGTAATTTTTTCGGTAATTTCTCTTCTAGCATCACTGGCGAATCGGTAAATGGCATTAATGCAATCCCATCATCATCACGCTCTAATTGCAGCTCTCTCATCATTCGATATTTATCAGAACTTATCCGTGACATTGTTTCAGCGTCACGAATAATCGTCGGCTTAATGAAAATCATTAAATTACGTTTAGTCACTTTACTTTTAGTTGAGCGGAACAAATGACCAAGAATCGGAATATCACCTAATAACGGTACTTTTGATTCCACGACTTGAACATCTTCGTCGATTAATCCACCAATCACCACAATTTGGCCATCTTCGACCATCACCGTTGTACTTACTGAACGTTTCGAAAAAATAACATCAACCGCAGTACCCGCAGTACCCGACTTAACACCAGACACTTCTTGCTCAATTTTTAACTGCACCGAGTTACCATCGTTAATTTGTGGGGTTACTTTTAGCTTAATCCCCACTTCCTTACGTTCAATGGTTTGGAATGGATTAGAGTTATTGTTGCTTGCCGCGGAACCGGTAATCACCGGCACTTCTTCACCAACAATAAATTCTGCTTCATGGTTATCCAAGGTAGTCAGATTAGGAGTCGCTAAAATATTCGATGTATTCGAGGCACTCACGGCTTGAATCACCGCGCCCCAGTTACCGGTCACAAAACCTGCTAAGGCGCCATTAACCGAACCTAATACATTACCGAGTGCGGTATAATCGGCAATCGTGGTCGTTGGATCATTAACCGTGACACCACCCTGTGAATCACGCACTGTTGAGCCAGGGGTAGTCACCGTGCGTGCGGTAGCTGCGGCACCGGCAATACCTGAAATTGAAGCGCCTTGATTAAACTGGATTAAACCGCCATCGGCACTGGCCCATTGCACCCCAAGATCGATGCCATCACCTTCACTAATTTCAACAATAATAGCTTCAACATTGACTTGAATCGGACGAGAGTCCAACTGATGTATCACCGACTCCAAACTGCGCATGGTGTCAGGCTGAGCGGTGATCACCAATGAATTAGTATCTTCGTGGGCTTGAATATTGACATCGCGACTCGAGCTACTCCGACTCGACTTCGCTTTCGAGCCATCTTTGGTTAAGCTTTTAGCCACTCCAGTCAATACTTTAGCCACTTCAACCGCTTGGGCATATTTAAGGTGGATAACCTTGGTGTTACCTGACGATTCCTGTTCGTTGTCAAGGCGCTTAACTAAAGCAACCGCACGTTCGCGCGCGCGTTTTTCGCCACTGACTAATACACTGTTAGTGCGTTCATCAGCAACGAGCTTAGGGATTAATTGGCTACTGCTCTTACCGCCTTTTGAGCTGGCAATGACTTTTTCAATAATACGTACTAACTCAGAGGCCGATGCATGTTTGAGGTTAACAATAGTTACTTCTTGATCGCCCTGTCGGTCAACCCGACGAATTAACTCAACGGTCCGTTTCACCGCTGCAGCACGACCGGTTAGCATAATCACGTTAGATGCATCATGGGACACGATATTACCACCACGGGCATTATCGGTAATTTGACGTAGAATAGGTACTAATTCACGAGCAGGGACATTATAAACCGGAATAACGCGGGTCACCATTTCATCGCCATAGCCCGGATTTTCTTCATCGGCAACGGCAATGGGTGCCAACTTAGCATCTTTTCCTTTAATGACTTTAAGGATGTTATTGTCCATTTCAACAACGGCATAACCATACACTTCAAGGACATTAAGGAAAAACTGGTAGTATTGTTTTTCATTAAAGGTTTCATAACTACGGACATTAATTTTACCACGGACATTGGTTTCAATGATGATGGTTTTATTTAATGATTTACCAATAGTATTAATAAACTCGTTAATCTCTGTCCCTTTAAAACTGGCAGAATATTGTACCGCAAACGCAGGTGCAGCAAAAACAGTGCTGAGTGCGACAAATGCTGCGGCATATTTATATGAAGAGATTAAGCCTCGTGTTGCAGACATTAAGTGATTCCTTACTTTCTTATTTTAACTAATTGTTATTGAGAAATAGCAAATTGAATATCGACGATCTGACCATCGCGCTCAACACTAATTGAGATATCAGTCATGCTCTTTAGTTCATTCATTACTTTAAGTGATGCACTAAAATCAGTTAAGTCATAACCATTAATTGCCACCGCCAAATCATTTTGTTTCAACCCTGACTGTCTAAACAAACTAGAGTCACGCCCCGGATTTAAGCGATAACCTTTAAGTTTATTCTTATCACCGCGCACCGGAGTAATCGAAATATAATCAGTGATTTTTCCAGGGTTTTTTAAAATTTCATCACGAGTTTGTGCCAAGTCTTTTGACAACCCGTTACGATTATTATTTATTTTAGGATTAGAAGCCGTTGGCTGTTCATTATAATCGAAGCCATCGAGCATTAACGTTTCATACTTACCACGATTCTTTAAAATCAATCGATCGGGGTGAATTTCATGAATGACTGCCTGTGTCCCGGTGATTTTCTCATCGATGACATAAGTTGCTTGCTTACCTTGATATTCGACAATCGCCATGGAATTTTCAGGAACTGAGCTAGCCACCAAGCCAGATAGAGTTAATTTAAGCCGAGTTTCAGGGGCATCAGTGACTTGTTTAGGTTCAGCTTTTGGCTGATTCGCTTCGGCATTAAATTGTCCAAACCACTGATAACCAGAAAAATCAATACTAGCGGATTGATTGTTACTATCATTAGGACGAGGTAATTGCCATGACGACGGCACCACAGTAACAGGGTCTACAATTAACCAAGTGATTTTAGCGAGTTGATAACTAACAATAATAATCAATAAAAAAATAATAGCTTTAGTGATTAACACAATGTTAAGAGGCAATGCTTTTACTATATCTGTCAATCTATCCATCTGTAATTTCGTATACCTAGCCTAAAAGTCTCATTATGATGAGAGCTTATTATAAATTTACTGCGAAGAATGTAATCAATCGTAAAACTGTTCGAGAATTATTATCATTAACCCTTACTATACTATTGTATGGAGTCTGTCACAACCACTGAAAACTCTTTACATTATAGACGACTATTTTAAGTTCGAGATGGAAAAACAAGCGATTAAAGAGTATATTTGCCGCTAATCTACCTGTAAGGAATTAACCTTGTCGAAAAGATCAGATAAAGTAGAGTCAAACAGTGCTATTCGTCTCGATAAATGGTTATGGGCCGCTCGATTCTATAAAACTCGTGCCACCGCTCGCGAGATGGTTCAGGGTGGCAAGGTGTTCTATGATGGACAACGTAGCAAACCAAGCAAAGCAGTTGAAATTGGCGCTATTATCAAATTACGACAGGGTAACGAAGAACGCTCAGTAGAGATTATTCAATTAAGCGACCAGCGCCGCGGCGCACCACAGGCGCAACTACTATATCAAGAAACCCAACAAAGTATTGAACTACGGGAAAAGAACGCTGAACTACGTCGTTTACACATTTTAGACAACCCACACCCGGAACGCCGTCCAGATAAAAAACAGCGCCGTAAGATCATCCAATTTAAATCCCAAGATAATGGAAGCCATTAAGTGAAAGACCTATTAAACCGCTATTTATTTGATAATATCCCCGTTCGTGGTGAGTTAGTCCAAGCCAGCAACGCTTATCAAGAAATTATTGCTAACCATAACTATCCTATTCCTGTTCAGCATTTGCTCGGCGAATTATTAGTGGCGACTTCAATGTTAACCGCCTTACTAAAATTCGAAGGAACGATTGCCGTGCAACTACAAGGTGACGGTCCTATGCCATTAGCCGTGGTTAATGGCAACGATCAGCAAGAATTACGTGGCGTAGCACGAGTGACCGGCGATATTACCACTGGTGATTTAGTGGAGTTATTCGGCGGAAAAGGTTATATGGTCATTTCGATCACCCCTAAAAAAGGCGAACGTTATCAAGGTATTGTTGCTTTAGATCACCCAACCTTAGCACAATGTCTAGAAGCCTATTTCTTGCAGTCAGAACAACTAAAAACCCATTTTTGGTTAAAGGCAGATCACCAGCATGCAGCAGGTATCATGATTCAAGCATTACCTGAAGATCAGGATCAAATCGCAGCGACGAATGATGACTACAGCCACTTACAACAATTGACAGCGACGATAAAAGCCGAAGAGTTATTTGAATTAACAGCCAATGACATTTTAAATCGTCTGTATCATCAAGAAAAGATACGTATTTTTGAACCACAGCCTCTTACCTATCACTGTGGTTGTTCTCGTGAGCGTAGTGCCAGTGCGATAATTTCGATTGGCCGAGTTGAAGCAGAAGATGTTTTAGCCGAACAGGGCAACATTGAAATGCACTGTGATTACTGCAATACGAAATACTTATTTAATACGGGCGATGTTGCTCAGTTATTTAATGATCCAGCAAAAAATGACAATCAAGTTCATTAATTACATCGGGCAATGATTTTAAACCCACCTAAAATCATTGCCTAATTTGGTAAGACTTTCAGAATGACTTACAACTTTTCAATCAATTTCTTCTATTAATTCATCCCAAAAACTGAATCTTTTATTTTTTTTAGCTTATATTAGACTTTTTTATCATTTTTGTGGTTTAAATCACACCCCTTGATCCTGTACAATTCCGTTTGCCAGTCGGCCGGGTTACGAAACCTTGATGTAATTTAAAAATACCACTTACCACTGTTAGGAGCAGAAGAAGATGACCGTCGCCACAAATGGTAATACCACCATCGATTTAAGTAAATATGGAATCAACGACGTCCAAGAAGTTATTTATAATCCTTCATATGAATTATTATTCGAAGAAGAAACCAAGGCAGGTTTAGAAGGTTATGAAAAAGGTGTAATTACCCAATCAGGCGCAGTATCTGTCGATACCGGAATTTTTACCGGTCGCTCACCCAAAGATAAGTACATCGTTCGTGATGACACAACGCGTGATACGGTATGGTGGTCAGATCAAGGTAAAAATGACAACAAGCCTATGAGTACTGAAACATGGTCACAATTAAAAGATCTTGTGTCGACTCAGCTTTCAGGCAAAAAATTATTTGTTGTTGATACCTATTGTGGTGCTAACGAAGATTCTCGCTTAATGGTTCGCTTCATCACCGAAGTAGCATGGCAGGCACACTTTGTTAAAAACATGTTTATTCGTCCATCAGACGAAGAACTAACAACCTTTGTTCCAGATTTCGTGGTAATGAACGGTGCAAAAGCCACCAACCCTAACTGGCAAGAACAAGGTCTAAATTCAGAAAACTTCGTGGCCTTTAACCTGACTGAGCGCATGCAATTGATTGGCGGCACTTGGTACGGCGGCGAAATGAAAAAAGGTATGTTCTCAATGATGAACTACCTATTACCACTACGCGGCATCGCTTCAATGCATTGTTCTGCTAACGTTGGTAAAGATGGCGACACGGCTGTGTTCTTCGGCCTATCAGGCACCGGTAAAACAACCCTATCAACTGACCCTAAGCGCGCCTTAATTGGTGATGATGAACACGGTTGGGATGATAATGGCGTATTTAACTTCGAAGGCGGTTGTTACGCTAAAACCATTAACCTAAGCGAAGAAAACGAACCCGATATTTATAAAGCGATCCGTCGTGATGCGTTACTAGAAAACGTAACCGTTGCTGATGATGGTGAAATTGATTATGACGATAACTCAAAAACTGAGAACACGCGTGTTTCATACCCAATTTACCACATCGACAATATCGTTAAGCCAGTATCAAAAGCTGGTCACGCGAAGAAAGTTATTTTCTTGACCGCCGATGCCTTTGGTGTATTACCTCCCGTGTCTAAGTTAACGCCAGAGCAAACTCGCTATTACTTCCTATCTGGCTTTACAGCTAAACTAGCAGGTACTGAGCGTGGTATTACGGAGCCAACTCCAACGTTCTCATCATGTTTTGGTGCTGCTTTCCTTAGCTTGCACCCAACGCAATATGCTGAAGTACTAACCAAGCGTATGGAAGCTGCTGGTGCAGAAGCTTACCTTGTTAACACTGGCTGGAACGGTACTGGCAAGCGTATTTCAATTAAAGCAACTCGCGCGATTATCGATGCGATTTTAGACGGCTCAATCGATAAAGCTGAAAGCACGCAGTTACCTTACTTCGATTTAGCAGTGCCGACAGCGGTTGCTGGTGTTGAAGGTGATATTCTTGACCCTCGCAAGACCTACAGCAATGCAGCTGAGTGGGATGGCAAGGCCAAAGAATTAGCCGAGCGTTTCGTGAATAACTTTGTTAAGTTTACCGATACCGACGAAGGTAAGTCATTAGTTGAAGCAGGTCCAAAACTTTAACTATTAAAGTTGTTAGACTAAAGAAAGCCGCCTTCGGGCGGCTTTTTTGTTATGATAGCTAAAAGTTGAGAATAGATAGTTGAGAACAATAAGTCATGCCTGAAGAGCTAGTCGAAAAACCAACAAAACCCTTAGATGACGATTGTTGCGGCGGTGGTGCTTGTGCCCCCTGTGTCTGGGACAATTTTTATGAACAACTATCGGTTTATCGCAAACAACAACGGGCTATTACCGCTAAAGAAGCAGAAACTAATAGCACGCCTAAGGAATAGCTAACCAAATCATTGCAAGTGGACAAGCCGTTGCCACAAACCAACTCAAGCTGCGTAGCTTATCCTGATTAATATAATACATCACACAATAAATCACTCGTGCCACAATATGGGTGATGGCCAAATATTCCACCGTGGCAGTCGTGGTATTTGTTGCTAAGACTACCGCTATCGCGACGCCAAAAATAATTAATGCTTCAAATGAATTTTGATGAGCTGCTAATGTCCGTGCCCCAAAGCCAGTTAACCGCGCTTGTTGTTCCCGTGGGTTTTTATTGTCGTAGCGACTTTCTCTATTCATCGCAATCCCTAATGGCACTTTAGCCAAATAAGGTAAACATACCGCGATTAAACTACAAATGATGATGGTAGACATCCTTTTTCCTTTTTAATTTTGTTCAATTAGTTACCAATAATTCTCGACCGTTATATTACCCGGTGCCCGACGTAAATTTTTACTGAAGCCGAGCGATAATAACATCTCTGTGGTGGCACGCACCATCTCAGGATTACCACAAATCATCACCTGACTGGTGTCAGGATCTAAATCAACCTTGGCCTTTGCTGCCAACAAACCATTCTCAATCAAGCTCGGTACACGCTCCGATAACATCTCAGGCTGAACCTGGCGAGTAACAATAGGTAGATAAACTAGCCTGCCACGGTATTGTTCGACTAAGTCTGCTATTTCACTGCGGTAACTTAAATCTTCTAAATGACGCACACAATGAACCAGCACAATATATTCAAAGCGTTCGACTAAGCCAGCTGTCGCTAATATTGATAAATAGGGACCGATTGCAGTCCCAGTCGACAGCAACCACAACTCCTTGCCCGCAGGAATATCATCTAAAGTGAAGAATCCACTGGCTTGTTCTGACACCAGTACCGAGTCACCGACGGTCAATTTAGCCAATTGCGGAGACAAACCGCCATCGTCAACGCTGACATAATAAAATTCATGAATCGACTGATTAGGTGAGTTAACAAAAGAGTAAGCACGGGCTAACCGAGCACCATTAATTTCCAATGCTAATTTGGTAAATTGCCCCGCCATGAAAGGTGGTAAATCAGCTTCAATTCGCAAACTAAACAAGCGAGAATGCCACTGTATATTTTCAATAACTTTAGCTTTAATCCACTTCGCCATAATTATACCTCCCAGACTTTTGGTAACGATTGGTAACAAATTCATCTACTAAATATATACCACACTTATCAATTAACGTATTAAAAATCACAGAAACACACGATATAAAGTACAAAAAATATCCAATAGAATGGCTACATCCTTCTATTTCTAATAATAACTATTAAGCACTTAGTAAGGACAAACATCATCATTCTTAGCAATAACGCTAAAGAGCGGAGAATACAAATGTTATTAAAAACAAAAATTACAACATTATCCAGTTTATTAACATTGGCCATTGCGTCACAAGTATATGCAGCGACGATTCAAGATGCCAACAAGTTAACCAATATCAACAACACGATGACCCGCAGTGGCCATTCATTTTTCACTATCAACGGGGAAACAATCGACCTACGAACAGCGGTCGAACACACATTGCCCTCAGGACAGAAAAAATAAAAACTACAACAATACTATGGCGGTGTCGAAGTTGAGAACTATGCCGTGGTCGCTGATGTCACTAAGCATGGAGCTAAGCGTAATCTATCAGGGTTTGTCGTTACCGAACTTAAAAATGACTTAAAAAACAAGCAAAATATTATCACCAAAAAACAGGCACTAGAGATACAAAAAATAGCCAAACAACAAAACGTGCCAAAAACACCAATGTCGAGCTGAAAATACACATTGATTCAACCAACACTGCTCAATATGTTTATGAAGTCAATTATGTAATCTTTGGCAATACACCGGCTCGGCCATATGTTCGAATAGACGCAAACACGGAAAAAATACTACAGAAATGGAATGGTCTTACTTTTGACGCGGTCGGCACCGGACCTGGTGGCAATATTAAAATAGGGAAATATCAATACGGAGTCGACTACCCCAAGTTTAATGTTACCGTAGACGGTAATGATTGTGAGCTATTATCCGATGGCGTGATAACGGTCGACGCAAACATCAAACATCTGGTGATGATATCCCCTGCCCAGAGAACACCCACAAAGAGATTAACGGCGCATATAGCCCCCTAAACGATGCGCACTTCTTCGGTCAAGCCACACTTAATATGTATAAAGACTACCTCAACGATACCCCAATCATTGGTAAGTTACTTCAGATTGTCCATTATGGGAAAAACGTCCACAACGCATTCTGGGGCGGTGGACATTTAGTGTTCAATGACATGTATCCACTCACAACACTCAATATTGTCGCTCATGAAGCATCTCATGGCTATACAGAACGATACTCTAATTTAAAGTATGAAAATGAGTCTGGTGGCATGAATGAAGCCTATTCTGATATCGCTGCAGAAGCAACAGAATTTTATGTGAACGGCAAAGTCGACTGGCTGACTGGCGCAGCGGTAATGAAAAATAAAGAAGCGATGCGTCATTTCGAAGATCCAACTAAAGATGGGCGCTCTCTTGGGCATTACAAAGATTATTCTGATGGTATAAATGTTCATTTCTCATCGGGTATATTCAACAAAGCATATTATACCTTGGCTCACTTATCAGGGTGGGATCCTAAGAAAGCATTCATACCCTTTGGAATTGCGAACAAACTCTATTGGACGAAGAACAGTTTGATGTATCAAGGCGCTTGTGGGGCAAAAAAAGCCGCTAAGGATTTAAAATATAGTAAAGCCGATGTGGTAACAGCCTTTGAAGCGGTAGGGATCACCCCTTGTTCACCTCCGCTGCCTCCGCTGCCACCGGCCGACACCGTAGAGCTAGTCAACAAGGTCGCTCAAGTGATATCCGGTGAGCACGGCACTACTAAGTACTATAAAATTACCGTTCCTAAAGGCACAAACAATCTGAATTTCTCTCTATCTGATGGTGATAGCAGCAACGAAAATGCCAATATCGCTATTCGAAAAAATCTACTTCCAAGTAGCGTATCTTCTTATTGTCGAACATTCAAATCAGGTAATAATAACAATTGTAAAGTCACCGTGGCTAAAGACATGCCAGGTAACTGGTATGTAGGCGTCCATGGCCACACGTCCTATCAAAACGTTAAATTACTTGCAACCCACTTTGAAGCTCCGAATGTCGCACCGATTGTTGATTTTTTCTGGGCTCCAGACAAACTAAAGGTTAAGTTTACGGATAGCACTACCGACAGCGATGGCTGGTTGACTAAAATTAGCTGGGATTTTGGCGACGGTTCGACAGCCGAAGGTCAACACGTGGTTGAACACGATTATGTGAATCCGTTTTTCGATAGACATTATGGATATGTGTATTTACAGTATGAGCACTAATGTTTAGGCTAGCAGCAACTTCGTTATTTCTCGAACCCTGACATACCATATTAGTTATTATCATCTCTTGTTTAGTTAATACTTTTTTCGGTGAAATTAATTGTTTTTTACTTGGTACGCAGTTGGTATTTAATAAATATATAATAACGTCATTAAGCACTTCTCTAGTAAACCATAATTCCCGACTGAATACCGATGTCAGTCCTTTCATCACAAGCTCTAACCGATCGTCGCTATAACCCCCCCCTTTAATGCCTGCGAGCAGACAGGAATGTTCTGACGTACATTGTCGTGTTGCATTAAAATAGTGAGATTAGAAGTTAGCGTTATTTTAGCAAATTCTGAATTTCCACAATCATTTAAATTATAGAGACTTGCATCTAAAAAACCCAATCAGCCTGCAAACTCAAATTGGGTTCATAGCCGTCGAATGTGTGTAGTTCAATATCCATATCAAACATTTTCAGAAGAATAATAATATTATTCGTTGACTCGCAGGTCATCAGCGACCCCTCGACTACAATTGACACTATCATGTTGTTATTCATGGTATTCACCAAATTTGTATGTTCAAAAAGCAAACCACATCTTCGATGTCAAAGTGGCTCACTTCAATGACAGAACTTAGAAAGTATCAGTGACACTATCGAGGAAGCATGCGTTAGTACAGAGGAATTACAAAGGATTACAACGCATGACGTAGAATAACCACCAACAATAAAAATGATTGAGTTAAACGAATAAAGTAATTGATTTGACTAAAAATAACAGGCTAGCCACTTTTCTTAAATTAAATTTCAGATCGATATAGATCTCTCCATATGAAAAAAAAAAACATCTCGATCTATCGATAAAAACTAAAATAGCTTATTTAATATTAGGGTTGTTGCCTTTAGCTGCAGCTAATGCCACCTTAGCTTTAAACTCAGGTGAGTGGGATCGAGTGATCTCTTCGCTGGATACGCGCAAGGTAGCGTCAGGGAAAAGTAATGAATTTAGCCTGCCGAGTGTCGGATTTTTATGCTTGTAGGGAAATTAAATAGAATTTAAATAGCTAACATTTGCTTGTATCAATAAAAAATGAATGTCCCTTGGTACTTAACTGATATTCAACATAGCAAGATGAATCGCTTAAATTCCCAGTTCCATAACCAACACGCGAAACGTTATTATTTTCATATGAGTGTAAACCACTATCGTAATCTATCTGCCTAGTTGAATTATTACTTATGTTACTAATCTCATGACCCAGCTCCATAGTTAGCTGCAAAAAAAACAAATTGGGATTAGTGGCTTCACTTTTAGTTTCTGGATAACCATTAAAAAATTCATAGTCGCCAATTGGCGATGCAAAAATTTCTCCACCGTTTTCTTTCATACCATTAATGAGACCTTTCACTCTTGTCATCTTCAAAGATTCTTTGATTGAACCATAAATATTCTGTACTACACTGGCTCGAGCATCACCACTGATGTTAATAAACTTAGGTGCAGCTACAACAGCAAGGATACCAAGAACAATAATTACTAGTACTAATTCAATAAGTGTAAAACCTAGAGAGCTTCTGTTCACAAGCACATCTACACGCGCTGTATTTGAATGTTTAACCATACACTACCTTACAATTAGGCCCAAGATACAAGATGTGTAAAATATTTACCAATCTTGAGGTGTCCTGTCACATAGTGCCCTAGTTAACGGGTAAAATAAAGCTGGCTCGGTTAATAGACGCCGAAAAAACAGCAACCGTGACGGTCAAAGAAGCCACTTCAACTTCCCCAGTCGCTAAATTCTCAGCTGACATTAAGAGTCAAAGATCAAAAAAAATAATAGTAACAGTACGACTCAGGCCATCGTAGTAACGTCGAATGGTCATGCTCCAACGGCTGATTTTAATAACAACGTTTTGATCTAGTTGTTGAGTTTAATGACACAAGTACCGAATTTCTAATAACATTGAACAATGGCATTGGAACTTCGGTGACGGCAATACGTCAGATCAACAATACCCTTTAAGCTTCTATTCAACGCCAGGCACTTACCAAGTAAAATTAACTGTTATTGACGCTGACCAAGACTGTAAAACAGACGCTATTGTTGTTGGTTCAGGCCACGGTGATCCATTCAAACTTGAGGTAACACATATTGAGACATATTCCCCAGAAGCCATCGAAATCTATTTAAATTGGAACTCTGATTATTAACATGTACATGAATTAATTCATATTTATCGTGATAACATCCTTATCGCCACCTTAAATCATTATGGTTTGTTTATCGGTAAAATACAAGAAAACACTAGTGATAGCTTTATTTACAAACTATGTAACGAAGCTGGGACTTGTTCAAAAGAAGTCATTGCAAACATCAACAATTAAATTGTAATTTCTAATAAAATAGGTTTCTTTTTAAACAATTAAACCTGTTTTTTACATCTTAACTAACCTGAACTCGAGATAAAGAGTGAAGTATCAATATGAGATATAAGATGCTTTAATTTTAAAGTGTGTAATTAAAAACAAAACATCAGCTCGTGTGACCCAGTGACGAGATTTAGGTGGGTATCAAGGCATTTTTACGAGCGAATAGCTGGCTATTTCGAATAAAAATAACGCCGATAATCATTTAAATAGCGTTATTTGGTAAAGTTTCTTATCCCAAGCTCAGGTTAACTAACATATCGTAATATTCTCAAAGCCACCTATTCCATACTTATCACGACACGGCCGGTAATTTCACCCTGCTCCATATCGCTAAATATCTCATTGATGTCATTCATTGATTTTACTTCAATAATCGCTTTCACTTTGCCGTCTGCGGCAAATTGCAGACATTCTTTAAGATCTTTACGGGTACCTACAATGGAACCAACTAATTTGATGCCATTGAGCACAGTATCGAAAATTGGTACTGGCATTTCTTCCGGTGGTAAGCCAACTAACACAAAAGTTCCACCACGGCGGACCGATCGATAAGACTCTTCAAAGGCTACTTTAGAAGCGGCAGTACAGACCACACCATGAACACCACCAATCAATTCTTTGATTTTTTCAGACGGCTTATCCTGCATAAAATCAATGCAATGAACCGCGCCGAGCTTTTTAGCCAACGCCATTTTTTCTTGGCCGGTATCAACGGCGATAACTTTCATCCCCATTGCCACCGCATATTGAATAGCAAGATGACCTAAACCACCAACACCAACAATGGCCATCCACTGCCCCGGTTTAACCTCACTAACTTTAAGCGCTTTGTAGGTCGTGACTCCAGCACAAAACAGTGGTGCAGCATCGACAGAACTTAAACCATCGGGTACTTTAACCACATATTCGCCATTTGCTAGACAATATTCGGCAAATGAACCATCAATAGAATAACCCGCATTTTGTTGCTCAAGGCACAGAGTTTCCCGGCCTTCAAGGCAGTAATCACATTGACCACAAGCAGAATACAGCCAAGGGATCCCGACTCGATCTCCTAGCTTGAGATGATGAATTTCCGCACCAATCTCAACAATCTCCCCAACGCCTTCATGACCCGGTACTAAAGGCAGTGTTGGCTTTACTGGCCAATCACCATGACAGGCATGTACCTAATGGCATGCATCACATTGATTGGGATCAAAATTACGCTCGAATGATGAACTATTGATTACGCCCTAAGCGATAGCCATCAACCACACTAAAAATCCAAACACTAACTAACATGCCATAGCTTAAACTGAGCAACATTGGCTCAAACGTATCTTCCGTTTGTGCTAATAACTGCTGTACTTGAGCCATATTTATCGATAATTGACCATTTTCCAACAGCTGATCGGCGACAGTGCGCGCTTTGTGGTAAGTGTCGATAACGACAATCGCTAAACAACTTAGTGCTACCAGCAACGTAAGAAAACCACGACGGTAATGACCAATAGAAAAATAACCACAACCTGGAAAAATTAAACCTGAACATAACGCTGCCTTTAACGCTGGTTTCATCACACACTCCGAAATAATTAAATATTCTTGTAATTTACCTTAAGCGTTAACAATAAACTAGTTGTTGATTTGCAGTTTATTTATCGCTATTCTTAATGGCAAATGATAACCATTAAGATTTGAGCCAGTTATGAAAATAACGAATGTTGTAAAAAGAGATGGCACTCTCAAGCCATTTTTCGATAGCAAAATAACGGCGGCGATTACCAAAGCGATGGCGGCCGTCGGTGTTGGTTCTCCAACCGATGCTAAAACAATCACCATCCAAGTACTCGCGGTACTAAGCTCGATGAAAAAAATTGATAGCCGCTATACCCCGTCAATTGAAGGGATTCAAAATATTATCGAAGATCAGTTGATGTCATCGGATTTTCACCAAGCTGCCAAGGCATATATTTTATATCGTGATGCCCAAGCCCATAAGCGCCAGCATAATATCTTTGAAAAACGTCTTAATCTCAAACCCTACGAATATCCGGACTTATTGGAGTATGTCGATGCCATTCGCCACTCCTATTGGATCCACACCGAATTTAATTTCACCAGTGACATTCAAGATTTCAAAATACATTTAGCCGCTCATGAATGCCAAGCGATCAAACGCACTATGCTGGCTATTTCACAAATTGAAGTGGCAGTGAAAAGTTTTTGGGGCAATATTTATCAAAAAATGCCAAAACCAGAAATTGGTGCCATCGGCGCAACCTTTGCCGAGTCAGAAGTTCGCCATCACGATGCCTACTCTCATCTATTGGAATTATTAGGACTAAATGACGAGTTTGAGAAACTCGCTGAAAACCCTGCGATCATGAGTCGAGTCAACTATTTAGAGGCAGCACTTAAACACGCTAGCAGCGATGAAAACCGCGAATTTTCCGAGTCAATCTTGTTGTTTGCGCTGTTTATTGAACATGTATCGCTATTTTCACAGTTTTTAATCATCATGTCCTTCAATAAGCACCAAAATCGGCTCAAGGGCATCTCAAATGTCGTGGAAGCGACGTCAAAAGAAGAGCAAATTCACGGTAATTTTGGGATCGATTTAATTAAAATAATTAAGCAAGAAAACCCCAGCTGGTTCGACGACGCACATACCGCGCAAGTCCAACAATTGTGCATTGAAGCCTATGACGCCGAGGCACAAATTATTGACTGGATCTTTAGTGATGGTGAATTAGATTTTTTACCCAAGCAACAAGTGAAAGAGTTCATAAAAAATCGTTTTAATAACTCGCTCGCTAGCATTGATATTGCGCCAGTGTTTAGTGTCGATCAAGCGCTAGTTGAACAAACCGAGTGGTTCGATGACGAGATCATTGCCACCAAACATGGCGACTTTTTTGTTAAACGCTCAATCAACTACAACAAACGCAGCAAAAGCGTCACCAGCGACGATCTTTTTTAAGACGCGACCACCACAGATACGGAAATTTTTATGCAATGGTTAACCCCAAACAGCCGCCAGTTTTTAGCCAGTGGCTACCTTGAAGCCGGCGAAAGCGCCGAACAACGGATCCGCAACATCGCCGATCGCGCTGAACAAATTTTAGGTATTAGCGGTTTTAGTGATAAATTTTACGGCTATATGGAGCAAGGTTTTTTCTCCCTCGCCTCACCTATTTGGTCTAACTTTGGTCGCAAACGCGGCCTACCAGTGAGCTGTTATGGTTCGAGTATCGATGACGATATTGGCGGCATTTTATTTAGTGAAGCCGAAATTGGCATGATGTCAAAATTAGGCGGTGGCACTTCCGGCTATTTTGGTCATTTACGGGGTCGTGGTGCGCCTATTAGTAATGATGGTCATTCATCCGGTGCGGTGCATTTTATGCAACTGTTTGAAACCATGGTCGATGTCGTGAGCCAAGGCTCGGTGCGTCGTGGTCGCTTTGCACCTTATTTACCGATTGAACATCCCGACGCCAACGAGTTTTTAAATCTTGGTACCGAAGGCAACCCGATTCAAGAGCTAACCCACGGCATTACCGTAACCGATCAATGGATGCGACAAATGATTGATGGCGACGCCGACAAGCGCACCCTGTGGGCCAAGGTATTACAACGTCGTGGTGAAATGGGTTATCCCTATATTTTGTTTAGCGATAACGCCAATAACAATACCGTCGATGTCTACAAAGATCATAATATGAAGATCAAAGCCAGTAATCTCTGTAGCGAAATCATGTTACCGAGCAGCGATAAATGGTCTTTTGTCTGTGTGTTATCGTCAATCAATTTACTGCATTATGAACGTTGGAAAGACACTGACGCGGTGCAAACATTGGTCTACTTTTTAGATGCGGTAAACAGCGAGTTTCTCGAAAAACTCGAAACATTACGTGACAGCGACGCCCGCGATGACCAACTAACCTTTTTGTTTATGGAAAAAGCGTATCGATTTGCCAAAGCTAATCGTGCCTTAGGTGTTGGTGTGCTGGGCTGGCACTCGTTATTGCAATCAAAAATGTTAGCCTGGGAAGGACGCGAAGCCGCCAAACTTAATTTAGAGATTTTTAAACAGATCAAACAACAATCCTACGATGCTTCAACTCAGTTAGCCCAACTACTAGGTGAGCCAGAGCTACTGCGCGGTTACGGACGACGCAATGCGACCCTTAATGCGCTAGCGCCGACGACTTCATCGGCCTTTATTCTCGGCCAAGTCTCGCAAGGTATCGAACCGATTTGGTCAAATTGCTATGTCAAAGATATCGCAAAATTGAAAACCACGATTAAAAATCCATTTTTAGAATTGTTATTAGAAGAAATTGGTCAAAATAGCAAAGAAGTATGGCGTAACATTCGCGATCATGACGGCTCAGTACAACAACTTAGTTTTTTAAGTGACGACGCCAAAGAAGTGTTTAAAACCTTTGCCGAACTAGATCAAATGAGCGTGATTAATCAAGCCGCGACCCGCCAAACCTATATCGACCAAGGACAATCCCTCAACGTCATGGTGCATCCAGACACCCCAATAAAAGAGATTAATCAACTGTATATCAGCGCATGGAAAATGGGGATTAAGGCGCTTTATTATCAACACAGCATGAATGCCGCCCAACAACTCAATCAAAAGCGCCAATGTAAGGCTTGTGAGGGTTAATTTTTTCAAACTTAAACATTTCGGCTAATCGACTGAAAGTGTTGTTATTTGATAAAACAAGCTTGAGCAGCAAGGATGCTGCTCCAGAGCCTCGAACGAAGATAGAAGCCAAATGCCAGTGGCATTCGGAAGTCTATCGCAGTAGTGACGGATTTACGGCGTCTTGTTGTTCAATTTATTTCTGCGTGCTTAAATAACGCTTAACTGACTATAAATAGCCGTTAACATCGCCGCCATGCCCTGATTACGAGTGGGGGTGATTTGCTGTTTAAGATCGAGCCGATCAAGCACACCATTAATATCAAACGCCATTAACTCAGCTGGACTCATCTGTTGCAATAAAATCAACAGCATCGCCACCAAGCCTTTAACGATAGCGGCATCACTATTACCGCTCAATAACACCTTGCCATCTACCACGCTCACTTTAATCCAGACCTGACTCTGGCAACCAGTGACCGTATATTTAGGCACTTGATCCGACTCAGGCAAGGTGGCATATTTTTCACCTAACTCAATTAAATAAAGATATTTTTCTTCCCAATCGTGACAACGACCGAAGTTTTTTAATAGTTTTTGTTGATCCATTCTACTTCCCTAACAACCGCACAATACGGGTTAACCCTGCGACCAAGGCATCTATTTCACTTTTGTCGTTATACATCGCAATCGACAGCCGACACATCGAACTTTGCTGATAATGCTTAAGCAGCGGCATCGCACAATGATGACCAGTACGGATAGCAATGCCATAACGATCTAAAAACGTCCCGACATCAAGCGCATGAATACCGTCAAGATTAAACGCAATCACCCCAGCACGTTCACTCAGCGGCATCTCACCATAAATTTTCAGCAAATCAACTGATCCTAATTGCGTTAACGCGTAAGCCATTAAGCCCTGTTCATATTCGGCAATATTATCGAGGCCAACTTGCTCAATATAATCAATGGCGCTACCTAAGCCGATAATGGCACAAGTGTTCGGGGTACCTGCCTCAAAACGGTAGGGAGGCTTGGCAAACTTACTGCCAGTGACCAGATCAACCTCAGTAATCATCGCCCCGCCACCTTCCATCGGCGGCATACTTTCTAATAACGCCAGCTTGCCGTAAAGAATGCCACTGCCCGTTGGCGCGTAAAGTTTATGACCCGAAAACAAATAGAAATCACAATCGAGCGCTTGAACATCAACCCGGTGATGCATCACTGCTTGCGCGCCATCTATTAAGGTTAACGTTTGATTATCTCGACATAATTTAACAATTTCGGCGATAGGATTAACCGTACCCAACACATTCGAGACATGGGTGACCGCTAACAACCGTGTCCGTTGAGTTAATAGCCGCTGCAACGTTGCGGTGGCCAAACGGCCATCTGCTTCAATGGGCCAAATAACTAATGTTAGCTCAAGGCGTTCGGCCAATAGCTGCCACGGCACAATATTGGCGTGATGCTCCATTTCGGTAATAATAATCTCATCACCGGCTTGCCAATGACTGCCGCCAAAACTACTGGCAACCAGATTAATTGCTTGCGTTGCACCACGGACAAACACAATTTCATCGCGCTGTTTTGCTCCAATAAAACCTTGAACCTTATCACGCACTTGTTCCATCATCGTGGTAGCTTCACTACTCAGCTGATGCACGCCACGATGTACTGCGGCATTTTGCTGACGATAAAATTCATCGATCCGGCTTAACACCTGTAAGGGTTTTTGCGCGGTAGCCCCACTGTCGAGATATACCAACGGCTTATCATTAACCTGCTGTTGCAAAATCGGAAACTGGCTGCGAATTTGTTCAATTGGATAACTCATGACAACACCTCGGCCAATTTTTTAGAGATATGGGCTAGCACACAACTTTGCACGGCTGGCAGCTTAATCGCATCGCTTAATTGTGCAGCAAAAGCAAAGGTAATCATCTGCTCGGCTGCGACTTTATTAATGCCGCGAGTTTGAAGATAAAATATTTGCTCAGGGTTAAGTGCGCCAGTGGTGGTGCCATGACCACACAGGACATCGTCGGCATAAATCTCTAGTTGTGGCTTACTGTTAATTTGACAGGTTTCACTCAAGAGCAAGTTGTGATTGTCCATCTTGCCATCGGTTTTCAGTGCGCCTTTAGCCACTTTAATCATGCCATTAAACACGGCATTTGCCTGATCCTGCACAATGTTTTTATGCAGTTGTTTACTATGACAATGACCCACTTTATGCTCAAGAAAACTGCGCGAGTCATAGGTTTGATTACCACTGGGCAAGGCTAAACTGTTAATGGTTAATTGACTGTTTTCACCATGATGGATCGCGCTGCAATGATGACGAATTAATGCCCCGGCCAATAAAAAGCTCATGCTACTAACCTGACAATCTCGACCAATATGCAAATCGTTATGGCCAAAATGATAACTACTCTCTTGCAAGCACAACTTATAATGTTCGAGCTTGCTATTATCAGCGATATTAAAGACTAAACGCGCACCATTAAATTGACTGGGCTGGTGTGGCTCTAAATTAACAAACTGCTCGATCACCACACACTGTGCGCCTTGCTCAATCGACACATTATTGTAGCTATGACTCATGCCTCCATCACCATTGTTAATGTGCAAAAAATGCAGCGGCTTAGTCGCCATCGTATTTTTCGCTAACCGAATATGCTGCGGATGACGAGTAAAGCTTTCGCTAATGAGCTGGAAAATTTCAGCGGCAATCGCGGGCGATCGCTCAATGCCTAATTCACTGATCGTGAAGGGACCAAGATCGTCACTGCTTAAATGTGATTGATACTCGCCATTAACAAATACCAACAAATAGCTGTCGAGCGGTAATGCCAGCGCTTGTACTTGCTGCGCGGAAACAACGCTTGGGATGCTTAGCTTAAAATCGAGCTGAAAAAAATCATCGAGTTTAGTGTAACGCCAATCTTCGTCGGTTGGCTTGGCGAAACCCGTTGCTATCGCTTGTTGCCAACTCGCTTGATCAGCAATTTTCGCTTGCTGCTGATATAATTGCTCAAAAACCTGTTGTGCGCTATTCGTCATGACCAATCCAACCATAGCCTTGTGCCTCTAGCTTAGCGACCATCGAGAAATCCCCTGATTTAACGATTTTTCCATTGGCTAACACATGCACAAAGTCAGGTTTAATATAATCGAGTATCCGCTGATAGTGAGTGACAATAATAAAGGCCCGTTTACCATCACGCAGGCTATTCACCCCATGTGAAACTTCTTTAAGCGCGTCAATATCTAGCCCTGAATCAGTTTCATCTAAAATACATAATGTTGGATCGAGCACCGCCATTTGTAAAATATCGTTACGCTTTTTTTCACCGCCGGAAAAACCAACATTGACCGAACGCTGCAATAAATCTTTCGGCATATTAAGCAATTCAATTTTTTCATCAATCAGATCAACAATATCAAAACGATCTAACGCTTCTAGCCCCTGGTATTTGCGCACTGAATTAATCGCTGCTTGTAAAAACAATTGATTTGACACCCCAGGGATTTCGACCGGATATTGAAAGGCCAAAAACACCCCTTCACCAGCGCGAGCATCGGGATCTAACGCCAACAAATCTTGCCCTTTAAATTCAATACTGCCCGATTCTATTTCATAACTATCTCGACCCGCTAGCACACTGGCTAAGGTACTTTTGCCTGAGCCATTAGGGCCCATAATCGCATGTACTTCACCGGGGTTAATCGTCAAATTAATCCCCTTTAAAATCATGGTGCCATCAACGCTGGCGTGTAAGTCTTTAACTGTTAACATTTTCAATCCTTCTAGCCAACGCTATTTTCAAGGCTAATCGCCAATAATTTTTTAGCTTCTACTGCAAATTCCAATGGCAGTTCCGAAAAAACATCCTTACAGAAACCATTAACGATCATTGAAATTGCATCTTCTTCGGCGATGCCGCGCTGGGCACAATAAAATAGCTGATCTTCACCAATTTTACTGGTGGTTGCTTCATGCTCAATTTGCGAGCTACTGTTTTTAACTTCAATGTAAGGGAAAGTATGTGCCGCACAATCGGCACCAATCAGCATCGAATCACATTGGGTGAAATTACGGGCATTAGTGGCACCGGGCAAAATTTTCACCAAGCCGCGATAGGTGTTCTCACTCATTCCTGCACTAATCCCTTTCGAGATTATCGTGGAGCGAGTATTTTTACCGATATGAATCATCTTAGTGCCAGTATCTGCACGTTGCTTACCCGCAGTCAGCGCAATCGAATAAAACTCACCAATCGAATTATCGCCAATTAAAATAATGCTAGGGTATTTCCACGTAATCGCCGATCCTGTTTCCGACTGCGTCCAAGACATCTTCGAACCAGAACCCTGACAAACCGCTCGCTTAGTCACAAAGTTAAGAATACCGCCTGCGGTATCTTTACCCGAATACCAGTTTTGCACCGTCGAATATTTCACTTCGGCGTCTTTAAGAATAATCACCTCAACCACGGCGGCATGTAACTGATAACTGTCATGGGATGGCGCTGAACAACCTTCGATATAACTGACATAACTGCCTTCATCGGCAATCAAAATAGTGCGTTCAAATTGTCCGGTTTTAGCCGCGTTAATTCGAAAGTAGGTCGATAATTCCATCGGGCAACGGATCCCTTTTGGAATATAAACAAAAGTGCCATCGGAGGCGACAGCGGCATTTAACGCCGCAAAGAAATTATCTTTGGGTGGCACAACCGTGCCAAGGTATTGCTGCACCAACTCGGGATATTGATGAATTGCATCACTAAAAGAGCAAAAAATAATACCTTGCTCGGCTAATTTACCTCTAAAAGTGGTTTTCACTGAAACACTATCAAAAATAGCATCAACCGCAATATTATCCCGTTCTGAAATCGGTACGCCAAGTTGATTAAAGGCTTCTTCAACTTCCTTGGTCAAAAACTCATCATCATCGCCATCGTTGCAACTCGCCGAATCGCAACTCGGGGCAGAATAGTAGCTGTATTCTTGATAGTTCAACGGCGTATATTCACCCTTTAACCAATGGGGTTCTTCCATGGTCAGCCAAATTTTAAAGGCTTCAAGCCGAAAATCGAGCATCCATTGTGGTTCATTTCGTTTCGCCGAAATAGCCCGAACTACCTGCTCATTGATCCCTTGCTGCAAGCGATCGGACTCAACCTCAGTAAAAAAACCCTGCTTATAGCTTTCATCATCGACCCAATCTTGAATATCTTGCTGGACTTCAACGCCACTCTCGCTCATGTTATTGCCCCAATCACTTGCTTAAACACTAAAACTTTCCCCACAACCACAAGCGTCTTGCGCTTTAGGGTTGGTATAAGTAAACATGCTATTGAGACCAACCGAGACATAATCAACAGTGGTGCCGTCGACATAAATCATCATTTCTCGTGCGACAAAAAGCTTGCCGCCATCCTGTGCAAACACTAAATCATCGGCTAGCTGCTGATGCGCCATGCTTAAATCATAAGCAAAACCAGCGCAACCAGATTTTTTCACCGCTAAGCGCACACCAAGTAACTCTGAGTCTAATTTAAGTAAAGAAAAGATCTGCTGACCGGCAGCTGGAGTCAGGATTAACCCTTGCCACTCTTGTGCATTGGGATCGAAACTACTAACGTTAGTGGACATATCAAAATACCCCATGGAATAATTTCGCTAATGATAACGATTATCATACTTATTTCAACCATGATTAAAGTGTGGGCTATTTAGAGAGGAGATTTGAATGGGTACTAATACCGAGATAGTCGCTTAGCAGCATTAAACGGCTATCTCAATCACAAACTAAGTGTCGTGTTAGCGTCATGTTTGGTTAAAAGAATTTTTTCGCCATGTCGAGTGCCCCGCCGATCCCGCCAACACTATCGAGCAAGTTCCCGCCGCTACTTCCTTGATCGATTAAATCAGGGAGCATATTACTTAAACCTGTTGTGGCAGTATCCGAATCCACGCCGAGGCTCGATGCAAAGGCAGCAATTTTATCACCA
>JABSRU010000027.1 GCA_013214965.1 Gammaproteobacteria bacterium | reverse complement strand
TTGCTCGTAAGCAAAAACATTATTGGCAAATCAAACAAAAAATCTTCGATTACCAAGGCAGTTTTCGCAAGGCGAACCAATTAGGTTGATTTTTTTAAGGCTGAATCTGGTAACTCAATTAACGTAAACTGACTGCCCGATTCACCATCAATATACAGGGTACATTGCCCCCAACTTGATGGAATAGTCCAAACCTGTTCTTCTTTTATCCGAAAAATTGTCCGCTTATTTTTACAGCGTATATCCATCTTATTGACACGCCCTTTAATCGCATTAAAACCAAAGGACGAACGTAATAATTTATGTGTCCAAAAATTCTGTTCATTTAGCGTCGCAGTAACCCGAATGAATTGCTCACTATTATTTATAGCATTAATTTTTTCAACATAAGGTTGCAGCTCATCAATAAGTTGGCTGTCACCTTCTCGTTCTTTTATCAACTCATAAGTGCTTAATGCCTCGGCATAGCGTTTAAGGGTTATTTGTAAGGAAAACTTTCTCGATAGTGCATAATGCAAATCTTCTTGGGGTAAATATCCTTTGCCAGAGTCACTACCAACGTAGTTAACATCAATGGCTTGGCTAAGTAATTTCAACTCCTTCCGTTTATTTCCTGTCGCCGCGTAGTACTCACTTTTGGCCATGCGATACCAAGTATCTTCGTATAAGTTCCACTTTTTCGTTTTTTTAATTTTAGTCAACAAAGTAGCAGCATGGTCTAAATCTTTAGCGGCTATATGCTTAATAATCCTTTTGTACTTACTAATGAATTTTCTTCGTGCACCAGGCACACCTTCAACATCAAAGGTAAACAGAATAGAGTTTTTACATTGCTGAATCGCCTTTCCGTGACTGATCGTAGGTTGATACTTCCATTGTTCGATTGCCTTGATAACCTCATCAGAAAAATGGTGACTACCCGATGAGTCTTCAACTAAGGGATGCGCCACACTGCCATCAGCTTCAATAACATAACTTACTTTTACCCAAGCTTCATTTTGATATTTTATCTGTGATTTTGGGTATTTAGGAAAGGGATTATTAATCAACTTGGGGTCACTAAAGGACTCAAGCAATAGCTCCTGCCTGTCAATAATTTTATCTGTAACCGTTGCACCTACTCTACTAGCTAGGATTATTGAAATAAAAATCAGCATTACTTTAATCATAATATCCCTTATATCAACAGGTAGTCGTCACTAAGCCAACCAATTAGGTTGAACTATCCCTTGCTTGTTTAGGCAGCTCAACGAGTTTAAATTCACTGTCTTTTTCACCGTAAACGTACACTGTGCAATGTCCCCAACTTGCCGGAATATCCCAGGTTTGTTGTTCGCTGATTCGATAAGTTGAGCGTTTATTCTGACAACGAATATCCATCTTGCTCAACTGGCCTTTAATACCGTTAAAACCAAATGATGAACGTAATAATTTATGTTGCCAGAATTCGGCTTCACCTAAGGTTGCCGCCACAGAAATTAGTTGCTGGCTTTGGTCTAAAGCGTTAATTTTATCGACATAAACTTGATATTTAACAATCTGCTCACTATCAGGATCTAACTTTTTCATTCGCTCAAATGTTTCCAATGCATAGGCATAGCGATTTGACTTAATATAAAGAATAAAAACCCGCGTTAGCACCGATGAAAATGTCTGCTTAGGTAAATAATCATCGCGGTTACCTATAATTCGTACTAAAGAGCTTAACTCTCTATCATCATTTCCTTTGGCTGCAAAATAACTACTGCTAGCTAACCAATACCAAGCATCTTCATATAAATTCCAGCGTTTTGATTTTCTGAGTTTAATTAGTGATTTATTGGCTTCCTCTAACTCGTTATTATTAATATAACCAACGATGGCTTTATACTTTCTAATAAACTTTTTACGAGCCCCAGGTTTTCCGGCTAACGTAAAGTCGAGTCTGACCCTAGTTTTGCATTGCTGAATTGCTTCACCATTACTAAATGCAGGCTTATATTGCCATTTTTTGATTGCTCTTAATGCTGATTTTTCAAACCGCTTGCCACCGGATGAGTTTTCCACTAACGGATACGCGACAGTGCCATCGGGCTCAACCACAAAACTTAATTCCACCCAAGCTTCATTGCCTGAACGCGCATCAGCTTGTGGATATTTTGGGTGCTCTCGTTTAATCGGTTTCGCATCGATCACTGTTTCAATCAGCAACTCAGACTTTGGTGTCGTCAAACCGTTGGCGGTTGCAACAACAGGGGTCGCAAGTATTACCGCGCCACATAACAACATGATTTTTTTCATTTCACTTCCTTTTGTTTTAAATGCTCTACTTCCAGCGGACTAAGCTCTCGCCAGTGCTGTGATTGTAATGGGCCTAACGTTATATCAATGATACTAACCCGTTGCAAGTCGGTAACCTGATAACCGCAATACTGAGCCATTTTTCTAATTTGGCGATTAAGCCCTTGGGTTAAGATAATTTCAAATTGATTGTGACCAACAATTTTAACCTGACACGCTTTGGTAATCCCTTGCTTCAAGGTAATTGGCTGACTCATCATCGTCACAAATCGCTCGTCAATATCAACACCACCATAAAATGGCTTGACCGTGACTCGGTAGGTTTTTGAGTGATTCGAGGCTGGCGATAATAGTTGATGGCATAAATCACCATCATTGGTCAGTAATAATAGGCCATGGGAGTCTTTGTCGAGTCGACCGACCGGAAACAGTCGTGGCCTAAAATCGAGTTGATTAACAATACTGGCAGGATTATCCACCACACAGTTGCAGTCAACACCAATCGGCTTGTGATAAATCACATAACGAAAATCGGTAGTTAACGTAATGACTTCATGACATACGGTAATGACATCATGTTCGTTAACAAAGGATAAATGACCAGCTATCTGGTCATTTATTAAGACATCGCCAGCTTCAATCAAGCGACTCGCTTGACGACGCGAGCAATAACCCGCGCGGCTAATAAATTGGCATAAACGCATAGGGTTATGTGTTAACTGGCTAAAATTTTAAGCGGTAGTGCCAACGCTTCATTGCCAGACTGACCCACGATCCAAATAATCGCGCTCAAGCCTCCTACCGTTGCTACATACCATAATGATGAGACAACCTGACCATAACGGTCGAGCGGCAATAACTGGCTTTGATGACGAGAGCGCCACTCAAATAAAATCTCTAAACTACCGATTAACAGTAAAAACCCCAGCAATGCCAAGCCAAAATGGTAACTAACAAAAACACCAACCGCCGCGCCGGCAGTACAGGCTGCTAAGCCTATTTTTGAATTCATCGAAAAGGCGATACTTTTTAATATATGACCACCATCAAGCGGCAGCACCGGCAATAAATTAAACAAGTTTAACAAGGCATTAAACACGGCAATCCCAGCCAGTATTTCGATGTCGGTGATCCAATAACCAATTAAGCTGACGATTGATAATGCTAAACCAAATAACGGTCCCATGATTGAGATAACAACATCTTGCCAGCGGGTGTTTATTTTGTCATCGGACATCGCTAAGCCGCCAACAAAAGGGATTAAATAAATCCCCTTAGTTTTAAAACCAAAGTATTTCATCGCTCGAATGTGGCCATATTCATGGAATACCAGACATAATATTAACGCTATCGCAAATTCAATCGAGAATAACCAAGAATAAGCCGCCAAACTACCTGCGGCAAACAACACCTTAATAACTTTGGCACTTTTAAATAATTTTAAGCCGATTGAGCCTAAGCCAATCAAGCTGAATTTGGTGGGTGTTTTTTCTCGATCGCTTACTTCGCGGTTAGCAATATCTTGTGCTTCGATATTTTGCTCTGACAACATTTGATCATCAATGAGTATTTGATATTTCAAATCAAATGGTTGCCAAGTTAACTCAACTTTCAATTCAACCTTAACAACTTGTTGCTCAGTTTTAAGCTCAAACTGGTGATGAAATTGACCTTCATTATCACTGGATGCATCAAGCTGTGAAACCAACTGGCTGCCCCAGTATAAGGCTTGCCAACCGGCCATTGAGCCGTCTAATCGTAATTCTTGCCCTAAGCATTGGGTTTTAAAAAGTTGCACTAGTTATCATCTCATCAATCGTTTAACAGGAATTATCGCGATTTATCATTAACTGGCAAGCTATATTTGTTATAATTGACTTCTTTAGCTTATTATTCAGTCTATCTTGATGTCAGTATTTAAACTCCAACAATTTTCGATTCAACAATCTGCCAGTGCCATGAAAGTGTGCACCGACAGTTTAACCTTTGGCGCGATGGTACCAGTAAAGGTGCAAGATAACGTGTTAGATATTGGCGCAGGGACTGGATTATTATCGTTAATGGCCATGCAGCTAGGCGCAGCAAGTGTCACGGCAGTTGAACTCACGCCACAGGCGGCGGGTGATGCACGAGCTAATGTCAGAAATAGCCCTTGGTCACAAGATATTACGGTGATTGAACAGGATATTATTGACTATGCGGCCAATGCATCTAAGGCTCAACTCTTTGATTTAGTTATTTCTAATCCGCCATTTTTTGACAATCAATTAAAAAATAAAGATCCGCTGCGTAACATCGCGCGCCACACCGACACGCTGGCTTTTAGTCAATTAATTCGAATTTGTGCGCAAATGCTCAAACCATTAGGCCAATGCTATTTACTCATTCCGATTGATAAAATTGAACACATTAGCCAATTAGGTATTATCAATGGTTTGCAATTAGAACAAGTAACTACATTTATCACTCAACGTGGTGCAGTGCCTAAACTAGCCGCATTACATTTAATCAAAACTGAACAACCATTAACCGTCACAAGCATTGAACATTGCATTTACCAAGCGCCCCAGCAATACTCACGTGCAGCCGAACGCTATCTTAAGCCATTTTTATTGCGCTTTGCTTAAGATTTTATTTTCAAAGCGTGCGAGCAGTTTGTTAGCCTGTAGCAATTGACCTGAGCTTTTTCCTGACACTTTAAAGTCAAACAGCTCATTGTCTTGAGTTTCATCGGCGCTAGCACATTCCATAGCAATGGTATCAGCCGCGCGAGCGTTCCAAAAGCAATGAAACCAAGCGGTGTCAGAGTCAGGTTTATACAGTTCCGCCCGGCCGTCAAAATTAATCACTAGCCGATTAAACTCAAAGGTTTCGGTTGATTGTAATTGCCATTTACCGGCCGCTGGATGACCGGTGCAAGATACAAGAATAGGAAGCGCGACTAGCGCCATTAACACTTTCACATTTAATTTCATTATCAAAACTTCATTAAGACTTTAAGCTAAAGCATTAGTATAATAATTTTAACATCAAGGGAAAGGGCTAATGTCGTGCTTGTTTGATGTAGCTCAATATCACTTAAACATTTAAAGCCACATCGATTTTTGCGATTAAATCCTCGGTTGAGAATTTAGTTAGCATTGCATTAGCGCCCACTTCTTTTGACATAGCCTGACAAGCATTTCCGCTGAGTGAACTATGAAGTAGTACGTAGCAATCTTTAGTCTGTTGTTGTTCGCGAATTTGGCGAGTTAATGAATAACCATCCATTAATGGCATTTCAATATCCGAAATAACCATATCAATATTAACATTCTCTTCATTAATGATTTCTAAAGCATCGTGCCCCGATGATGCCATAATATATTCAGCACCGATTTGATCTAAGGTTTTAGCGATCATTCGACGGGCAATTTTAGAATCATCAACCGCTAAAATCTTTTTATTTTTTAGGTAATCAAATGGCTCACTAATTTTTTCTTCTACTAATTCAGGCATTAATTCATAAAGTACTTTTTCAACATCAATTAAGCCAACCAATTGGTTATCAATATTAATCACCCCAGACAAATAGTGATTCCCACCGCTTGCTCGTGGTAGTTCTTTAACTTCATTCCATTCGATAGCGGCAATTTTATCGACATGCCGAACCAATAAGCCCTGCATTGACCGATTAAATTCAGTGATGATAATCGATGCTTCAAAATCTGATTGATCGAGTAAGCTTGGTTGACCAACGGCTCGGGATAAGTCAATCACCTGAATGTTTTTACCACGAAGTTCAATCAACCCAGCAATGCAATCTCTGGCACCTGGTAACTTATTCAGTGGCTTGTAAGGAATAATTTCACGGATTTTTAACACGTTTATACCAAAACAACCTCGGCCACTTAACGTAAACCTTAATACACTTTGGCGGTCGCTTTTTTGATCTTTCATTTGTACATTACTCTTATCAATATGACTATTAATTGAACCACTTAATAAATGGTACTACTTTTTGCGCAAAAAGTAACATTTAATAGTGCTAAAGGTGCAATATATCAAATAATTTATTGATCAGAAGCTTGTAAACGAAGGTAACGCCTTACTGCTTTATTATGCTCTTTTAATGAACTGGAGAAATAGTGGCTACCATCGCCCTGTGCTACAAAATACAAGTAGTTGGTCGTGGCTGGTTGTGTTGCGGCTATGATTGATGCTCGCCCTGGCATCGCGATTGGTGTTGGCGGTAATCCTTTAATGACATAGGTATTGTAAGGGTTTTTAGCCCGTAAATGTGCTCGGGTGATGTCACCTCGATAAATATCACGTACTCCATAAATAACCGTCGGATCAGTTTGTAAGCGCATTCGCTTATTGATGCGATTAATAAACACCGAGGCGATTTTTTTTCGTTCAGCGCCTGAGCCGGTTTCTTTCTCAATAATCGAGGCCAATATTAATGCTTGATAAGGCGTTTTAAGGGGTAAATCTTTAGCACGATTTTTCCATGCTTCTGATAACTCATAATTTAATTTATTTGCCGCTCGGGCCAAAATATCTTTAGCTGGTGTACCATCGGTAAAACTATAGGTATCAGGATAAAGCTGGCCTTCAATCCAACTGTCTGGATAACCGGCGACATCGCGCGCTGAGTCAATCTGATCTTGTTGTTTAAAACGCGCAATATCCAGCGACTGCTGCGCAACATGCTTATTCGAACTGAGTTGATTCAACCATTGATCAAAGGTCGCCCCTTCGACAAAAGTAATGCTGTATTGATGCTCTTGACCGTGCACTAAATGGTTAAATAATTGGATCGGTGTTAGTTTTGTCGATAAATAATAAGTACCAACGCGAACGTTAGCCAGCTGTGGGCGTTGCTGCAGTAGAAATCGTACTGGCCAAATGGTATCGAAATTCCCTGCCAGTTTCAGTCGGCGTGCTATTTTTATCGCGCTGTCACCCTTAACCACTTTAAATTGTTGTGAGGTTAACTGCTCAATTGGGGTGTTTGACCAGCGTTCTAACCACCAAAAACTACTAACAAGACTAATCATTAGTAAAACAATCAGTAAAATTGCGGCTTTAATGATATTGGCCATCATGCTTCTAACTCACTTAAATATTTAGTTGTCACAAGGTCAAATATGGTGCGTTGGGTATAACAAGCATCTTCAATTTGATTAACCGCTACAATCGTCATTAAACAATTGGTCATAAATACCTCATCAGCACTGATCACACTGCCTAATCGATATCTACCACTGTTAACTTCATAACCCGCTTGTTGTAACCAAGTCATGACTTTGTCGCGCATAATCCCTTTAACTCCAGCGAGTTCAAGACTTGGGGTGTAAATGACATGGTCTTTAACCCAAAATATATTAGCCATCGATGTTTCAACCACAAATCCCTGACAGTCAAGCACTAACGCATCTTGCCACTGTTCGCTATCAATTTGCTGTCGCACTAACACTTGTTCGAGACGATTAAGATGTTTAAGTCCTGCAAGTAGTGGATTTAGGCCTAACGCGACCGTACTAACCCCAAGATTAATTCCAGTTTGTTGTAACGATTGATAATGCGCTGGATAATCATTTAACGTCACAATGATGTTTGGTGAATCGCAACCGACGCTACTGTAACCCCGTAAGCCGCTCCCCCGCGAGACAATCACCTTAATCACACCACGAGTCGTATCTTTGGCAATAAGAACGAGGTGAGTGGCGAGTTTCGGATAATCAATCTGAGCAATACTAAGGGCTTTAATGCCCTGTTGCAGGCGCATTAAATGCGCAGTTAAATCTTGGCACTGTCCCTGTGTAACCAATAAGGTGGTAAAAATACCATCACCGTAATTGAGTGAACGATCGCTAGTCTCGATCACATCACTGCGCTCGCCATTTACCCAAGTGGTCATGCTATTCCTTGCTTCATTGATTATTACTGACCAATCTTGCTGGCATCAGCACCCGATTGATCTTTGTATTTGGCATTGGCCCGTTTGTTATAAGGGAATTCCGCCGGACTCGACAGTGTTTCAAAACTTAACGCCCCAATCGGCATGCCCGCACGTAACGCCAACGGCAATTTACCAGCATTAATGAATTCCAGCACAATATTGCCAGACCAACCGGGATCGATGCGGTGAGCAGTCACATGCACCATCAGCCCAAGGCGTGCTAATGATGACCGACCATCAAGCCAACCGACAATATCATCGGGTAATGTAACCGACTCTAAGGTCATCGCTAACGCTAATTCACCAGGGTGCAAAATGAATGGTTCATTATTTTTCAGCACAATTTCATCACTCATGACTTTGTCGAGTGCTAGTTGAACTTCAGCTTTAGGGCCACTAATATCAATAAAGGGTGCGTTATGACCTTCAAATACTCGAAATTTGTCACCAAGACGGATATCGACCGTCAAGCCACAAATACTTAATGGATCTGGCGTGGGCGTGATTTTTATTTTTTGTTCACGTAAATAACTTCTAATTTCAACATCACTAAGACGCATGTATGACGATCCTTTTCTCTGTTAGCGCTGTAATAGGCGATTAATTTCTGACTTTAACATTTCGATCGCAATGCGGTTTTTACCACCACGAGGTACAATGATATCAGCATATTGTTTTGACGGTTCAATAAACTGCATAAACATTGGACGAACAGTGGTTTGATATTGTTCAAGTACTGAGTCCATGGTGCGACCACGTTCTTCAACGTCTCTTAATAGACGACGGATCAAACAAATATCTAATGGCGCATCCATGTAAATAGAAGCATGAAATAGGCTTCGTAATTCAGGATTAGTGAGTAATAAAATGCCTTCTAATACAATAACTCGCTTCGAACCCATGGTGACAGTTTCATTTAAACGGGTATGGGTATTATAACAATATTGAGGTAGTTCAACGGTTTCGCCACGCTGTAACTTTTGTAAATGGTCCAGTAATAAATCATGTTCTAACGATGATGGATGATCGTAGTTAGTTTTAACCCGCTCATCCATTGATAAATGATCCTGACAACGATAATAATAATCCTCGTTAATCACCCCAATTTGATTGCTGCCAACTTCATCAATTAGCTCTTTCACGATGGTTTGAGCTAACAGGCTTTTACCTGACGCCGAAGCGCCAACAATGGCAATAAATATACAATCTTTCATAGTGTTCCTACAGGTCTATGCCTGGCTAATTACAAGGGAGGGAATCGACATATCTGTCTTATTTAAGGCAATAGCCATATTAAGTGCAATATCTTTATAAGCTAATGCCGCATCAGATATTGGAGCACTTAATACGGTTGGCTCGCCACAGTCCGTTTGCTGCCTAATGCTTCCCTGCAGTGGTAAATGACCTAGCATCGTGACATCATTATCGTTTGCCATTTTGTCACCACCATCGCGGCCAAATATATGTTCGGTATGACCACATTCACCACATTGGTGATAGCTCATATTCTCAATCACCCCTAACACGGGCGTATTGACCTTATTAAACATCGCAATACCTTTTTGGGCATCGGCTAACGCAATATTTTGCGGGGTTGTCACGACCACGGCGCCCGATACAGGTACTTGTTGAGTCATGGTTAATTGAATGTCACCGGTGCCCGGTGGCATATCAACCACTAAATAATCAAGCTCACCCCAGTGAGTTTCAAAAATTAATTGGGCTAATGCACGAGAAGCCATCGGGCCTCGCCATACCGTTGCATCGTCTGGTGAGACTAAAAAGCCAAGAGACATCGTTTTTAAACCACCCAGCTCGACGGGTTCAAGTAATTTACCATCATGACTTTCAGGGCGTATACCGATGCCATTGAGCATCATCGGTATTGATGGCCCAAAAATATCAGCATCGAGCAATCCGACGGTTGCACCCCCACTGGCTAACGCCAAGGCTAAATTAACCGAAGTTGTCGACTTGCCCACCCCACCTTTACCTGAAGCTATCAGCACAATCTGTTTAATGCCTTCAAGTTTATCAGTGTGGTTAAGTTGTTTTATCTGAACCTTAATTTTAAGCACTAACTGCTCAAATTCAACCACGGGCAACAACAACGCCGTCAAATGCTCATTTAATAGAGTTAAGTAATCATTACATGGGATAGCAAACTCAAGTTCCAAGGTTAATTGGCCGCGCTTTTGGTGAACGCTATTGAGGTTACACAGCGATAGTAACGGTGCATTAGTTTTAGGGAATTTAACCTTTGACAATGCTTGCTTAATCAATGTTAGCAATTTTTTATCTTGCCCACCAAACAGCCCCATATTCGCTCCAATTTTATTACGATGTTTATTGGCAGCTATTGTAACTGACTTCGAGCAATTCTTGAATGAATAAAAGCAACATTTACGGTTAAGTTTCCAGTGAAATTACACTTTATTTACGGTAAGATGCCAGCCAAATTACCCCTATTTATTGAAAGGCGAATTTCACGGTGACGAAAATTGCAAATAACACTAGAAAAATATTAGTAACTAGTGCCCTACCTTATGCCAACGGCCCTATCCATCTTGGCCATATGCTTGAGTATATTCAAACTGACATTTGGGCACGTTTCCAAAAATTACGTGGTCATGAGTGTTACTATGTTTGTGCCGATGATGCCCATGGCACTCCAATTATGCTTAAAGCTCAACAGCTTGGTATTACTCCTGAAGAAATGATCAATCAAGTCAATATTGAGCATCAACAGGATTTTGCAGATTTTGGTGTTGCCTTTGATAATTTCCATTCGACCCACAGTGATGAAAATCGTGAGTTTGCCGAGCACATTTACAACGAATTAAAAAGCAAAGACTTTATCTCAACTAAAGTGATTGAGCAGTTATTCGATCCTGAAAAGAAAATGTTTTTACCAGACCGTTTCGTCAAAGGTGATTGCCCAAGCTGTGGCAGTGAAGACCAAAATGGTGATAACTGTGATGCTTGTGGTGCTACTTATAGCCCAGTTGAACTAAAAAATCCTCGTTCGGTTGTTTCTGGCGCTACTCCAGTATTAAAAGAGTCAGAGCATTATTTCTTCCAATTACCAAAATTTGAACAAATGCTCAAAGAATGGACTCGCAGTGGTTCGCTCCAAACTGAAATGGCTAATAAGCTAGCCGAATGGTTTGAAGACGGTTTACGCGATTGGGACATTAGCCGTGACGCACCTTATTTTGGCTTTAACATTCCTGGTACCACCGATAAGTTTTTCTATGTATGGCTTGATGCTCCTATTGGCTACATGGGCAGCTTTAAGAATTTTTGTAATAAAAATCCTGAAGTCGACTTCGATAGTTTTTGGGCTAAAGACTCGACTGCTGAACTGTACCATTTCATCGGTAAAGACATTATTTACTTCCACAGTTTATTTTGGCCAGCGATGCTTGAAGGTGCTGGTTTCCGCAAGCCTACCAGCGTATTCGCCCACGGTTTTGTGACCGTTAATGGTGCCAAGATGTCTAAATCTAAGGGAACCTTTATTAAGGCCCGTACTTATTTAGAACATTTAAATCCTGAATATCTTCGTTATTACTATGGCGCTAAACTGACCAGCAAAATTGATGATCTTGATTTAAACCTTGAAGACTTCGCCCAGCGTGTTAACTCAGATTTAGTCGGAAAAGTGATTAACATCGCTAGCCGTTGTGCTGGGTTTATTGTTAAAAAATCTGATGGTATGATGGCTAGCGAATTAAGTGATCCGGCATTAATGGCAGAATTCAGTGCCGCTGAGCCAGAAATTGCACAGCATTTTGAAAACCGTGACTTTAGCAAAGCGGTTCGTCAAATCATGGCACTAGCGGATAAAGCCAATCAGTACATTGCTGATAAAGAACCGTGGCAATTGGCTAAAGATCCGGCTAACGCATTGGAAGTGCAAAAGGTTTGTTCATTAGGCATCAACATGTTTAAAGTATTAACAACTTACCTTAAGCCTATTGTGCCGCAATTAGCGCAACAAGTTGAAGCATTCTTAAATATCGAACTGACTTGGGCAAGCATTGACCAGCCATTAGTTGATCATAAAATCAATAAGTTTAAAGCCATGATGCAGCGAGTGGATATGGATAAAGTTAGCGCGATGGTTGACGATTCTAAAGACACGCTACAAGCCACAATTAACACTGTGCCTGTACCAACGCTAGATCCAAATTCACCTTTGGCTAAAGATCCAATCAGCGACACCATTAGCTTTGAAGACTTTGCGAAAATAGATTTACGAATTGTTAAAATCATCAAAGCAGAACATGTGAAAGGTGCTGATAAGTTATTACGCCTAGAGCTCGACTTGGGTGGTGAAACACGTCAGGTATTTGCTGGAATTAAATCAGCTTATCAACCAGAGCAACTCGAAGGGAAGCTAACCGTGATGGTCGCTAACTTAGCACCACGTAAAATGCGCTTTGGACTATCAGAAGGTATGGTATTAGCGGCAGGACCTGGCGGCGAAGAGTTATGGATCCTCAATCCAGAAGACGGCGCTCAACCGGGAATGAAAGTTAAGTAACTTTTATTTTTAGTGCTCAAAATAAAAATGCCAATCAATAATGATTGGCATTTTTTGTGGTACGCTTCATCTCATTACTATCAATAGTATACTCAAGTTGCGCGATACGATCTTTTAAGCGTTGAATGTCACTAATTTCATTATTTTGACTAGCAAGTGCCATCAATGAGCATAGAACAAGGGTTATCAGAATTATGTATTTCATATGTATCCTTTCCTATCTCTAATAATTTATGACTTATCTTTATATCCAAGATACTCTCCCTGTTGCATTTGTGCATACTGATTGATACCTATTGTACAACGAGGATAGTACGCCGTTTATTTCACACTAGAAAATGAGTAAATTATTGTCAATTTAGCTAAGGAGGGCGTTTATTTTTAGGGTATATTCGGTCAGTTTATCGATTCTCTATAGAAACTCAGGTTACTTAACCAAATACTGCGCCAGTAAACCAATCATCATAACGGTTACGCTCATTAGTGTTCCGATCATATACTCCGTGAGTTTTCGACTGCGGCTGTTTCTGAGATCGCCAAACGCTTGATCCAATCCGCTGATAATTGGCTTGGTACTAGCAATTCGAGGTAACAGTTTTTAATATCGGTTTTCCTGATACTTGCCAATGATAATTAAAATAGCAGTTAGTTGCTTTAACTTCAGCTTCGCTCGGTTGCTCTTTATCCAGCACATTTCTAGGAGCAGCAACAACCGCATAAGTATCAGGTGAATAAATACGATAAGCCCAATCATTAACATTTAATCCAGCCGCTTCAAAAATTTCTGGTGGTGATGAATAGCCAGCTGAAAATCCCGCGTTAGTTACCATCGCTGCCCATGGCTGATGATTATTACCAGTGATCCCCGAAAATTCAACGACCGTTGTAAGTTTATTACCTGATGTTAAGGTTTTAATTTTAAATAGTGACACTGCCGTTCCAATGGAGCCTACGGCTCCTTTAATGACAGCCTCATTAGCATCCGATGAAAGATTAACAAATTTAGGCAGTGCTGATACCGCTAAAACACCTAAAATGACAATAACTATAACTAACTCAATTAACGTGAATCCACGTTGATAAGATAATGAGAGTTTACCCTTTGAACTTTTCATGTAATAACAACCTTACAACTACTTTTTTCATGAATAATTTTTAAAATAAAAACCTTAAAGTAACAACATTATAAAATAACTTGGTAAAATAATGAATATTCATCAGCCAACCGTGTGATTAACCCTTCAATAAAATAAAAATACTATGAATTAACATACTGTGCTAGCAATCCAATCATCATCGTCACTGTAACGCTCGTTAGCGTACCTAGCATTACATACTCCGTGAGCTTTCGATCGTGACTGTCTCTGAGATCGCCAAATCTAAAAATTGATTTCGCGGCCAAGACAAAGCCAACCCCAGCCACTTGATTACTCAAAATAAAAGTCAGCATCAAGACCCTCTCAATCATCCCAATAGTTTCACCTGCAGCGGCTAAACTGCGATCATTGTCACTATCATCCGGCGTCCAACGACTTAATACCATCGTGATAAAAACTGAGGTGGGTTTACCCAACAGCGCGTAAGCAAGCACAATCATCAGCACTTGCTGATCTAGCTGCTGACTAAGATTACCGATCAAATCACTCACCGATATTTCAGTGAGATAACACCACAGTAAGATTATCACCAACAAATGCAGTATCTGATCAAGGACAAGCCATTTCAGCTGTTTACCCAAATAAGACTTAGCTAAGTCGATCAGAAAATGACTGAGTATCATTAACCCGGTTGCAATCAAAGTACCCACAAAACTGAGCTCGGCCATGCTGCTTAATAATAAAAGAACACCACCATGAATCAATGAATGAAAATATAAAGCTGGCGCTTTTAGGTGCAGTCGATTTCGTTGTTCAACCCAGCTCTTAGGTTGCCAGTAAAAATCAGCCATTAGATGGCCGATTAACAGCAGTAACAATAACAAATTTGGCTCAACCATTGTTAAAACACTCCAACGTTAATGTTCGATATTGTTGAATATAACTGTCAATCAATTGATAGTTAGCACTATTTAAAATTTTGGTGGTATTGACCCGTGATTTATTTAAATTGTTTGCGATAGCTTGGTGTGATCGGTCATCGACGGTCAAGTATTCATACAGCACTAAAGCTTGAGTGGAGGTCAACCCTGATAAGGTTGAATCTAGGAATCGAGTGAGTAACTCAAAATGGCGTTGAAATTTTTCGTTGTCAGAAAAAACCGCTAACTGTTGATTTTTTAGTAAATCAAGACCTAAACCGGACAAATTGAATGCCTGCCCCGTTGAGCTGGACAGATCATTACGTTGCTGGTCAATGGTCCCAAGCCCAACACTTTGCCTAACCTCAAATCCACCCTTGGTTTTTAATGCTAAGCGGATTAAGATCGCCGCCTCAATGGCATCTTGCGGCTGAGGGAAAATGATTTGAAAAGAATCCCCACGAAACACATCGTATCGAGCGCCATCATAATCAGACAAAAAAGCTAACGTCTGCTTTAACGTATAAAGTAAAGTATCATATTGCTCTTGCTTCACCTGACGGGAAGCAACAATATCTCCAGTGATCACCCCAAAATAGCTCAAATTAATCCCCTGTGTATTTAACCAACACTCAGTATGTAACTAAATTTAGTTACATACAAGAAAGTAACTATAATTGATTACTTTTATTGATGTAACCAAATATGGTTAATTAATTAAACACGTTTTAGCATCAACCCAATAGTGATGGTTGAAACCACTGACCGATTTTTTAGATTGACTGGCTAAAGAACCTTCAATAAAGGCCGAAATATTGGTGCCTGGGTGATCACTCAGTTGTTGATAAGTATATTTCGCCGCAGAGCCTTTTAATTTAACTTCGACACTGGCCTCTGCACTATCACTGTTCGCTAATGCTATTTTTAAGGTTAACAAATCCTGACCAGCAATCGTTTGTGCTAACGAAGACCACTCTGTTACCTGCCCGACAACATGGGCTTGGTTCCAATGAAGTGATGTTGAACGATCGATAATTTTAGCAAACTGCGCCTCAATACGGTCATTAACTACCCCGGAAGATGAATGTGGTTGTCGATAATTAGCCCGAATATAAATTCCCTGACCAGCTTTGGCATCTTTAGCTATCGACTGCGCTAAGTCGCCAACAAAGGTGATGCCAAAGTAATGAGAGATTTCTTGCGATTCCCCCTGACTATTTCGCCATTTTCGCTTGGTAATAATCTCCAATTCCAAAATTGCAGTACCACTGGCAAAATATTTTAATTGGTTGTCTTTACTAACGATGTTACCAAGTAAAATGATGTGATTATCTGAATGTTGCAAATGAAATCTCCAGTGAAAACTTATAAAATAATTGTCATTAACTTATGACTAATAAGATTGAGAAATGAAAAAAAAGATCCTATCCTATAACTCAATCAAATCATTATTCAATTGAAGGCAATTTTATGTCAATTAAAGGTATTGTATCCGTTGTTATCGCCTCAACAGCGTTATTGACTGGTTTAGCATCCTATACCAGTGCAGTATACAGTAATAAGCTAGAGCAATTCGTTAGTGAAAAAAATAAAATCGATGGCGTCAATATTTCTATTATCGACCGTAGCAACGGTTTTTTTGCGCGTAATCAGACCTATCAAATTACCTTATCACCTCAATTCATTAATGATAAAACCGGTAAGACGGTCATCGATGAGATGATAACTCTGTATGTTCCACATCATTTTGTTGCCTTCCCGTTATATGTGATGAGTGATTTAAATGTTATTCAAACCAAAGGTAGCCCGGTTCAGTGGTTACAAAATCTAAAGATTGAAAGTGTCCCCCATCACATAAAATCAACGACCAATCTGTTATTACAACAGTCCACGTTTGAGCTTTCGCTGCTCCCGTTTACTTATGACCAAGACAGTAATATCATTCATCATCAAGGGATGACGGTCATTGCCGACACTGATCTGCAATTTAAAACGGGTGATATCACCATTGATATCGATGATATTGACGTTAAGCTGGCCAATGATATTCAATTTTCTCTGAGCAAATTTCATAGTGAATCAGCCTTTGAGAAGTACAATGAAATGTACATGTTCACCAGCGGTGATGCCACACTAGCTCACGCTAAATTTGTCGATACGATTAAAAGTATCACCATGGAAATTACAGACTTAGAGACGACATCAAGCATGTCATCAATGGATAATAATCACATCGATATGGGGCTAGTGTTAGATATAGGATCAATTGTTACTGAAAATGCCGTTGAAACCTATCATATTAAAAACACAGAAGTCGTGTTTAGCGCTGCCGAACTCGATAAAAAGGCTTACTTTGCATTTGAAAAACTATCGCGTCAAATTCAACCAGAAAAATCCGTGATTGACTCGGCATTAATCGAATTAGTCAGAACAGGGGGTCAAGCCAAACTGTCAAAATTGAACTTTAACCTTAATCAAGTTCAATTTAAGAGTGATGCCGAATTTTCTTTACCGACTTTCCAGGGGAAATTAGCAATCGCTGAAATCGATAAATATTTTATGGCCAATTTTAGCCTTAATATCAATTTAGCGATCGCCAACAGTTATCGCGAACATTTACATCAAATTAAACCAATGCTTGACCATTTTATTAATCAAGGTTTCGCAAAAGGCGATAAAGATGGCAATGTTAGTTCGACGGTTATTTTTAAACAAGGGCAGCTAATCGCCAACGATAAAGCCCTGCAAATGTAAACCAAAACATAGCCCTACTCTCCCGATGATGTTAGGATCGGGAGAATATTTTTACGTAATTCAACAAGAGAAGATTGAGATGGGAAGAGCATTCCAAAACCGTAAAGAATCGATGGCGAAAACCGCGGGTCAAAAAACTAAAGTTTACTCTAAATACGGTAAAGAAATTTACATGTGCGCTAAAGACGGCGGCACAGATCCAGATCATAATTTGTCGCTACGTCGATTAATTGAAAAAGCTAAAAAAGATCAGGTTCCAACCCATGTTATCGAACGTGCAATTGAAAAAACCAACAGCAGTGCCGGCGAAGATTACGCACCTGCTCGTTACGAAGGTTTCGCTCCTGGAGGCGTGATGATCATTGTTGACTGTTTAACCGATAACAGCAACCGTACCTTTACTCAAATTCGTCAAGCATTCGTTAAAAATGGCGCGAAACTTGGTGGCCCAGGTGCGGTATCACACATGTTTGATCATCAAGCCGTGTTTGCTTTTAAAGGCGACAATGAAGACGAAATTCTTGAAATGCTAATGATGGAAGATATCGACGTTACCGATATTGAAGAAGAAAATGGGATGTTGAGTGTATTCGCTCCAACCACTGAATTCTACAAAATCAAAACTGCTTTAACTAAAGCGATTCCTGATGTCGTGTTCGAAGTTGAAGAAATTACGTTTGTGCCACAAACGATGCATCAAGTAACCGGTGAAGATGTTGCCGTATTTAATCAGTTTATTGACGCATTAAACGATTGTGACGACACTCAAGAAGTTTATCATAACGCTGAAATTATCGATTAATCGTTCAATTTAAGCAACACCACAAAACCCATCTTTTGATGGGTTTTTTTATACCCGTGACCATGGGAAATACAGAATTTATAGTCCGAGTAAAATTAAATGATCAAAGCGCCTAATCCTTCAATTAACTTGGTTGGGATAGCATGACACTTAGAGTTTGACTGACTCATGAGCAGCTAATAATTGCCTTACACACGCTTACGAGCGCTTACGTATTTTGCAACTCATGTAGATTACAATACGTATCTTGAATTTGTATTTAATAAGGTTGGTTAGTATGAAAAATATGTTTATTTTGGTTTCTTTTTCTTTATTTATGAGTGGATGTGCCCAACAATCATTGGTGATATCTGACAGTAAAAGTGAGATAAAAGAAAAATACACTCAGCACTTCTTTCTAAATGGGCTGGCTCAGGAAAAGGAAATAAATGCAGCTGAAGTTTGCGGTGGGGTCGAAAATGTAGTGAGGGTTGAGGTTCAAGAGACTTTCTTAAATGGTTTAGCAAATGTGGCGACACTCGGTATTTACACACCGAGAGAGGCACGGGTTTATTGTAAACAATAACAAGCACACCAAACTGTAATACCTAATGGCTATTTATGTAGCCTTTAGCTATCAATTCGTAACACTTTTCGATAGTTAATTAGTTAAAAGGCTGATTAAAATTATATCGTTATTAACGAACAACTATTTGGAGATACCATGTCAAATTTTAAATCAATTTTTATAGCTACTACTGCAATCTTCTTTATGCAAGCCTGTGGTGGTGGATCAAAATCGACCACTACACCTGAGGTTATTGCACCCGAGCCCGCAGTAGTTCACAATCTTCAACCAGATAAAGTGCCTGAATATATTGCCAACTTTAAACAAAGCAATGCTCAAGTAGTGTTTGAGTTTGATGGTGAACTATCTAAGATAGAATTTTATCAGGCTGGACCAGATAACATGAGCGTTATTGCAACATATGAATCTGGTTTCATTAATATCGGCCTTGATATCAACGACTTCAACAATCTTAAACCCATTGCTAGTTTAAGTGTGCATGAGACTGATGCCAATGGTGTTGTTGAAGAGGAATATGCATCGTCCAATATTGAAGTTTCAGTGCAAGGAGATAATTTCGTCTATTCAGGTACTGTGATAGATGAAGCAACGCAAGGACTGTTTAATGTGCGTGTAGTTATTAATGCATCGTTCTTTAATGCTGGTAACAGTACGGTTACAGTGGAAGGGACTAAGGCGTTAGTCAATGGTACTTTAGGTACTAAAACCTATATTCAGATTGATGAATTAATTAACAACAATCCAGAAGTAACAACATTGGAATTACAACTAATTGATGGCTCAATTAATGACGACATTAATATGCATACCGGTAGATTAATTCGCAAGGCGCAATTAACGACGTTCATTCCTGCTACTGGTGACGTTAACTCGGGTGGCGTTGACTTATTTGCTGCTGGCTTTAAAAGAGAATATGAAACAGGTGGCAAGGTAGGCGTACATTCGTGGTTTGATGGCATTGCTGGTAAAGCAGCAGATTCATTAAGTAAAGACGACCCTGCGCATGGTGCTCAATTGACTTATTTCCGGGAAATGCTTGGTAATGAATTAGGTCCTAAATTTTATTTCTTTACTATAAATGCAGCTCCTGCCGAAAGTGTTCACGTGATGACTCAGAGTGAACTAACTCAATACTTAATTTCACAATAAAGACTAAGTTTGCTGATCTTTCGTGTTTTAATATAATCCTAGACCGAGTTAGTAATTTTTCTAACTCGTTATCGCACAAAAGTGAGCTACTACGAGCTTAATCGGTCGCTCTAATTCATTCATTTCACGTTCCGCCCTTTGGTGCGAAACTACCTCACCATAATAATTATGCTATATAGTTATTTCACCCACCATATAATCAACAGCATCGCCAGTTAAGATAACTCGGTCTTTATCTAGCTCACAAAGCACATAACCACTGCGGCTTGAAATTTGTCGCCCGGTTAATTGATTTTTATTTAATTTATCCGCCCAATAAGGCATCAACTCACAATGGGCAGAGCCAGTCACCGGATCTTCGTTAACCCTTAGTTTCGGAAAGAAACACCGGCTCACAAAATCAACATCATTAGCTTGAGCGGTCACGACCACACCTCGTAAATCAATATTTAACCACTTTGAGAAATCTGGCGAAATGTTTTTCACCTCATCCTCACTATTAAGCACAACAATATAATCAAAAGCCGCTAATACTTCTTTGGGCTTAACATTCCCTAGCCCTTCAAGTAGCTTGATTGGGATATCAGTCGATAATATAGGCATCGAAGCGGGAAAATTCATGCTATAGCCATTGTCCGTTTTAACAACGATTAATTGGCCACTTTTAGTCTCAAATTTAATGCTGGCTTGATCAAAACCTAAATGCTGATACAAGACATGAGCCGCGGCTAACGTCGCATGACCACATAAATCGACCTCAGCTAATGGAGTAAACCACCGCAATTGAATACCACCATCGGATGGTACGAAAAAAGCCGTTTCTGATAAATTATTTTCTTCCGCAATTTTTTGAAGAACCTCATCATCTAACCATTGCTCTAAAGGGCAAATCGCAGCAGGGTTTCCCTCAAAGACTTTTGATGCAAAGGCATCAACTTGATAAATTTTTAATTTCATAACAACCTCTTTCATATTACTAAACGTTAGTTAGTCGCCAACAGCAACGTGGCCTATCTTGAACAGGTTGGTGGCAGCACTTCTGACCATTCGTTATCAAGCATACTTAATACACTGTCATAACCATACTTTGGCGACCACTCCAGTTCTTGCTGTGCTAATGCCGAGTCATAAACGCGATCGAGGCTTAAGGGTAATTTCCAACCTCTGGCGTCGAAATCGCTCGCTAAATTTGGCGCACGCTCACGAATGACATCAACGGCATGCGTTAGCAGTGATACACAAGACCCCGGAGAAAAAGGAGTACTACCAGATATGATATAACGTCTAAACCCTGCCAGACGTTTGTCTACCGCACTGGCGTGGGCTTGGGCAACATCCCGTGCGTCAACGCCGCGCGTTAAGCGGTACATCGCCATTAAATTAGCGGGCTCAGGAAAACAACGCGACATCTGCAACACAGTGACCGGTAAATTAAATACATTGGAGATGTTTTCCAAGATCTGTTCTGCGCGGATTTTAGAGTGATGATAAATCGTTTTCGGTTGTGGAGTAACAGTCTCATTAATCCAACCAGCTTGATCGCTTGGCGTTGAAGCAAAACCATATAGCGCCGTCGTACTGGTAAAAACAAAATGTTTAATCCCCATTTTCAGCCCCAATAAAGCGAGTTCTTCTGTTGCTTTGATATTGATCGCTTCAAACTCTTGATCAGAAACCAACCCAACATGCGGGGCATGTAATGCCGCCGTGTGAACAACCACCTCAACCCCAGATAATGCCTTCGTTAATAAGGCGGTATCACGGATATCGCCAACATAGTCGACGGTTGAACATGGCGTTTTATCAATGCCAACAACCTGATGATGGTGCATTAAATTGATATAAATAGCCCGGCCAACTCGGCCAGCAGTACCTGTCACTAGTATTTTCATATGCTTTTACTTAACCATTCTACTTAACCATTCTACTTAATTGTTTAAACCGTAATATACCCTTCAAGATATTGCACCGCCTGACCTGAAATAAAGACTCGATCATCAGTTACTTCGCAAGACAATACACCGCCGCGACTAGATGCTTGGAAAGCTCGTAGCTGGTTATTACCGAGTTTACTCGCCCAATAAGGCGCTAAGCCTGCGTGAATAGAACCCGTTACCGGATCTTCATCTCCGCCATTAGCAGGCCAGAAGTAGCGCGATATAAAATCATACTGCTGAGACTTAGCGGTTACGACCACATCAAAGGGCGCTAACTGTTTCAAATATTCTTTATCTTGAACAACATTCAGCACGTCCTGCTCATCGGCATACACCACAAAGTAAGCTTGTTGATTCAACAGCACCTCAATAGGCGCAATCGATAGCCCTTTCTGTAATTCAGCGGGTATGTCACTAACTAACTTAGGGATCTGATTTGGAAAACTCATTCTAAAAAATGCATCAGCCTCTTTTGTTACTTCAAGCTCACCAACAGATTGAGTGAAAAAGGTTATTTTTTCAAACTCAGGGTGAGCTGAGAAAATAACAAAGGCGGAGGCTAATGTCGCGTGGCCGCAAAAGTCTATTTCAGTGATTGGTGAAAACCAGCGAATTTCAAATTTTTGATCCGTAATAGATTTAACAAAAGCCGTCTCTGACAAGTTATTCTCTTGGGCGATTGACAGCATCAGCGATTCAGATAACCAATCTGATAACATAATAACGGCCGCAGAATTACCTTTAAACAACACATCAGTAAACGCATCAACAATATTAATTTTTAACTTCATCTTGATTAGCCCAACCCTATAACACGATTATCCAGTATCGTTTTATACCATCAACTTAGGGAATCATCCAGCTCAACTGTCACTCGCTTTAATTAGTACGAACGAACTATATGGTTTTAAAGTTTTGATCCAGTAGGATAGCTATCTCAGAAACAACTATGCTTAATATTACCGATAATGTGAAAGTCACCTCCATGGACCATTATGAATAAGCTTATCAGTACTAAATTCCACAAACCGAATTTAGGAAGATTTATCATTGTGCGCACTCATCTGTTAAACATATTAACTCGACGTGCCGATCATTATATTAAGTGCTGCGGCGGAATTTGGTAAAAGCACTATTCTGGCACAGTGGGCAGAATGGCTATCTCAGCCCTATTGTTGGTTGTCGATTAATGAGAAAGATCAAAACCCCAGACGTTTTATCACCTATTTGTGCGAGGTCTCATTGAACAACCCACCTCACTAATCATCGATGACATCCACTTAATCGAAGGGAGTGAATCGGTTAATCGTACCGTAACCCCTTGGTTCGCTGAGCAAGAATTTAAACTATCACAACTATACCAAACAACCGAAGGTTGGCCAGCGGGCACCCAATTAACCCTATTAGCCCAACAGCACAATACCAACTCATCCTATAGTCAATCATTGGGTATCAACCACCAAACCATTGATTACTTAACCGCGCAAGCAATCAACCAGCTTGGACCGCCCTTGCTCGATTTTTACTTAAAACCTGTTTTTTAGAACGATTTAATGCCGATTTAGCCAATGTAATCATCGATAATACCAATGCTTCGATGCGCATTAATCAGCTTGAAACAAAAAATCTATTCATTATCAACCTCGACGCATCTGGCCAATGGTTCAGATACCACCACCTGTTTCGTCAAGTACTGCAAGCTCAAGCGCTATCCCGTGGCATCGATAACAAGGAACTAATATGAATTCACTCATCGTCTCTAATATTTTTTGTAGCTCACTGTGATTACTTTAAGCCTGATCGTATTTGCGTTAACTAGGCAAATAGTTTTTTGTATGAAAGAGTTGCACCGGCAGGCGCATTAGCAATGAATAAAAAGTTGAAAGTGGGCGATCTCGTTCCATCAATGAAGTTAATCACCATCGATAATCAGGCGATTACGATCGCGCCAACTAACCCGACTAAAAGTCAGCTGTTATTCTTTGTCGCACCGGGTTGTCCGATCTGTAAATCACTATTCCCGATCTTAAAATCGAGTTATCGGGTTGAAAAGCAATGGTTAGATGTTATCTTAGCCAGCGATGGTGATGAAGCACAGCAACGAGCGATGATTAAACAGCATAAGTTAGAAAAGTTGCCCTTCGTACTCTCGAAAGAATTGCCAGCCTTGGTTTAGTTAATAGTCGTGAACATTTAGAAAGCCTATTCGAAGCCAAAGAACGCGATGTTGGTTCATTGCAAGAATATTTAGCCCAACAAGTCTAGGGGGATTTGAGGTGTATTTGGTACGGTCCAAGCCTGCTTGACCCAATGATAAATCTAAAGTTTTATGTGCTGTAGTGATATCGCAGTTGAGCAATGAGAATCGTATCATCTTGGTATTTATACACAATACGGTGCTCATCATTTATACGTCTAGACCAGTAACCAGCTAACCCGTGTTTCAGTGGTTCTGGTTTACCAATACCGCTATAAGGCGATCTTTGAATCTCTTTGATTAACGTATTAATTCGCTTTAACATTTTTTTGTCAGTAGTTTGCCAATAAAGATAGTTTTCCCATGCTTTTGTTGCAAACGTTAATTTCATTCCAGCAACTCTCGTTCGGTACCTTTACCAGCTTCAAGTTCCGCAATTGATTCAAGCAAATATCTCGCATTGGCAGGCGAACGCAGTAAGTATGTTGTTTCTTCCATTGCTTGATAATCTTCAAGAGACATCATTACAACAGGAGCCTCACTTTTCCGTGTAATAATAATTGGGGCATGATCATTACAAACTTGCGCCATCGTTGAGGCTAAATTGGCACGAGCAGATGTATAGCTAATGGCATCCATGATATTCTCCAAATTGTTCATGTACGTAATATTGTACATGATAACGTAGTAGCACTTAACAAGCAATTTGTCGTGAACATTTAGAAAGCCTATTCGAAGCCAAAGAACGTGGTGTTGGTTCATTGTAAGAATATTTAGCGCAACAAGTTTAGGAGGATTTGACGGTGTATGTAGCCTAGGCAGTCATTAATGATAGTGACTGCCTAGGCTACATACTTATTTAACTAACCAACCGGCTTATTTAACCATCCAGCTAAGTTGTTCATTCGCTTTAATTGGTACCACGATGTCATTACCTAATGGCAAGGTGTTAGGCACGGTCCAAGCTTGCTTAACTAAGGTAATAGTATCGCTGTTGCGAGGCAGATTATAAAAATCTGGTCCGTTGTGCGATGCAAAGGCTTCGAGCTTGTCTAATGCATTTTCTTGATCGAAAGTTTCGGCATATAGCTCAATCGCTGCAAACGAAGTGTATAAACCGGCACAACCACAAGCCGCTTCTTTTTTGTCTTTGGCATGGGGCGCTGAATCAGTCCCTAGGAAGAATTTATGACTGCCGCTAGTGGCTGCACTGACTAAAGCCTGCTGATGAATATTGCGTTTTAAAATCGGTAAACAATAAAAATGCGGCTTAATGCCACCCACTAACATGTGATTACGGTTAAACATTAAGTGATGAGCCGTAATGGTTGCTGCAACATTATCGCCACAGCTCGCGACAAATTCTGCCGCTTGTTTGGTGGTGATATGTTCCATTACAATTTTTAAGTTAGGGAATTTAATCACTAACGGCTTCAAAATAAGATCGATAAAGACTTGCTCACGGTCAAAGATATCGATGTCATCACTGGTCACTTCGCCATGCACTAACAGTGGCATCCCAACTTTACTCATCGCTTCTAGTGCCGGGTAAATGTTAGCAACGTCGGTCACGCCCGAGTCTGAGTTAGTCGTTGCGCCTGCAGGATACAACTTAGCCGCATAAACATGACCCGATTGTTGGGCCTTAATGATTTCATCAGCACTGGTATTGTTGGTTAAATACAATGCCATTAACGGCTTGAAGTTTGACTCACTTGGCACTTGCGCTAAAATTCGTTCACGGTATGCAAGTAAAATATCAGTGTCGGTCATCGGTGGAACCAAATTAGGCATAATGATGGCTCGGCCCATATAACGTGCGCTATCACGAACCGTGTCAGCTAAAACGTCACCGTCTCGTAAATGAAGGTGCCAATCATCGGGGCGAGTTATTGTCAATGTTGTCATTATGCTCTCAATTTAATTTATGGTTAATTTTTTGGCTAATTTTAATCGCCCCTCTTAGGGAAGTAAAGGCTCTAGTCGTTAATAACTGCTGGACAACTAGAGTCCAGAGGTGTAAAAAACCTCTTCGAACACAATAAACCCACATAATAATCACAACAAAGGCGTTTTATGACATCTCCAGTAAAAACCATCGTTAACAAATTACAGTCCATAGGTTTGGTTAGTCAAATCATTGCAGCCATTCTTATTGGGGTCATTTTAGGCAGCGCAACTCCTGATATTGCTAAGTCGTTATCGGTATTGGGTCAATTATTTGTTAATGCATTAAAGGCCGTGGCACCAATCTTAGTCCTAGTATTAGTCGCGTCTTCAATTGCTAATCAAAAAGCCAATAGCGATGCCAATTTAAAACCAATCATCGGTTTGTATCTGCTAGGAACTCTCAGTGCAGCTTTTGTTGCAGTGATCATGAGTTTTACATTTCCGACCACGTTAATTCTTGATTTGGCTGGTGCCAATGCCAACCCGCCACAAGGTCTTGGTGAGGTGTTAAATACCTTAGTCTTTAAAATGGTTGATAATCCGATTAATGCTATTGCAACGGGTAATTTTATTGGCATTTTAGTGTGGGGGCTTGGCTTAGGCTTTGCACTTAAGCACGCTAGTAGTTCAACGAAAGCCGTCGTGCATGATTTTGCCAATGCCATTTCATCGATGGTTAAAATTGTGATCAAATTTGCACCACTTGGTATTTTAGGTCTGGTTGCCAATACCATTGCCACCACTGGATTTTCTGCATTAGAACAATTTAGTAATTTAGTGATGGTATTAGTCAGTTCAATGCTGATTATTGCACTTATCGTTAATCCGTTCATTGTTTTCATGGTCACCAAAAATAACCCTTACCCTTTAGTCTTTACTTGTCTTAGAGAATCTGGCATTACCGCATTTTTTACCCGTAGTTCTGCCGCTAACATTCCGGTTAATATGGCCTTATGTAAAAAACTACAATTACATGAAGACACTTACTCTGTTTCTATTCCATTGGGAGCCACCATTAATATGGCTGGCGCGGCTATCACGATTACGGTGTTAACCTTAGCAGCGGCTCATACCCTAAACATTGAAATTGATATTGCTACAGCAATCTTACTCAGTGTGGTATCGGCAATCTCTGCTTGTGGTGCCTCAGGTGTCGCTGGCGGATCGTTACTATTAATTCCTTTGGCCTGTAGTTTGTTTGGGATAAATAACGAAATTGCAATGCAAGTTGTCGCAATAGGGTTTATCATTGGCGTTATTCAAGATTCAGCAGAAACAGCGCTTAATAGTTCAACAGATGTTGTCTTTTCGGCCGCTGCTTCTCATCACATTACCAATAAGAATTAAGGTTTACTATGGCAAAGTCATCAGGTATTAACACCGATTTATTAGTTGATATCGCGCTCGATATTTTTGAAGAAAATTTAATCGATAATCTCGACCCGCCAGATTTAGATTATTACGCTGAACAAGTTGAAACGCAGGGAGCTGTTGAGCTAGTTAGTGCATTTAATGATTGGCAAGATCAAAACGATTTAACTCAAGAGCAACTTGAACAAGATTATGTTGAAGTGAGAATTGGTTTATACGAAGACAACGATTTCGATCTAATTTATGCCCGTGTTTTATTACGGGCTGATCAAAAGAATGCTCAACAGCCGTTCTTTGTGAAATGGAAGCGTTAATCCATACTATTGATAAAAACCGAGCTTAGGCTCGGTTTTTTTATGTCCAACATTCGTATCCACCTCACATATCGTATACAATATCCATAAATTAGTCTGATAAAAGAGAACCATAATGAACAATGGCATTGGCGGCTCGACAGCCGAAATAGAATTAAAAAAATTAGTCAATATGACCGCTGATATTGCACCGATAACAATCAATGAATATCAACAACGTATTGAACGTGCTCAACAGTTAATGCAACAACATAATATTGCCGCGTTATACATCAATGCTGGTACTAATTTAAGTTACTTCACTGGTACCCGATGGGGTTCATCAGAACGAATGGTGGGTGCTATTTTACCAGCAACGGGCTCACTCGCTTATATCGCACCTTGGTTTGAGCAAAGCACCCTAACTGAGTTTATGGTCATTGATGCCCCTGTATTAAGTTGGCAAGAACACGAATGTCCATATCAGCTTACCATTAAGCATTTAACAAGCCTTAACATTACGCAAGGCACTATTGCGCTAGATGAGTCTTGTTCATTCTTCCTAGCTGACGGTTTAATTAAGCAAGCAAAAACATCAGGATTAGACTTAGCATTTACCACTAGTAAGCCAATTACTGCCGGTTGTCGTGCGATAAAGTCAAGTACCGAAATTGCGTTGTTACAGCGTGCAAAAGACATGACGATGGAAGTGCATAAGGCAGCCGCTCGTATTTTGGCCCCTGGCATGATGACCACCGATATGGTGTCTTTTATCAATCAGGCTCATATTGCGGTTGGAGCATCGGCTGGTTCATATTTTTGTATTGTGTTGTTTGGCGAAGCGACTGCCTACCCGCACGGTGTTAAAGAGCCACAAAGCTTAAAAATGAATGATATGGTATTGATTGATACAGGCTGTCAATTATTGGGTTATAACTCAGATATCACTCGGACATATGTTTTTGGTCAGGCCAGTGAACGCCAGACTCAAGTGTGGAATGATGAGAAAAATGCCCAAGCCGCCGGTTTTAATGCCGCTCAATTGGGTAGTCAGTGTCAAAATGTTGATTTTGCAGCACGTAGCTATTTAGAACAACAAGGCTATGGTCCTGGCTATCAGGTCCCTGGTTTACCACATCGCACGGGACACGGTATTGGCTTAGATATCCATGAATGGCCTTACCTTGTCAAAGGCGACACCACAATTCTTGAGCCGGGAATGTGTTTTTCTAACGAACCAATGATTTGTATTTATGGCGAGTTTGGCGTGCGTCATGAAGATCATTTCTACATGACAGCCACTGGGCCCAAATGGTTTACCCAGCCAGCGACCTCTATTGATAATCCATTTGGTTATTAATTATACCAATCTGACAATGGTATTACTGCGCCGTCCAGCCTAAATCAATGGTCAAATTTGACCCGGTAAATGAACGGGCGGCGTCACTGACAATGTAATTCACCAACTCGCCGATCTCTTCAGGCTCGATCATGCGTTTTATCGCCGCATTTTTCAACATAATATCGCTAATCACTTTGTCGGGTTCAATACCATGCGTTGACGCTTGATCTGCAATTTGTCGATCAACCAACGGGGTTTTAACATAAGCAGGGCAAATCGTGTTGGCGGTAATGCCAAATTCACCACCTTCTAATGCTGTACTCTTGGTTAACCCCACTAAGCCATGCTTGGCGCTGATATAAGCGGCTTTAAAGGGAGAAGCAACCTGACCATGAACAGAGGCAATATTGACTATCCTGCCCCAGCCATTTTTCTTCATGTAGGGCCAACAGTATTTAGTCAGCAAAAATGGCGAAGTCAGCATCACACTTAGCATTGTATTCCACATTTCTTCTGGGAATTCGTCAAGCGGACACACATGCTGAAAACCAGCATTATTGACCAAAATATCAATCGTGCCATATTTAGCTACCGTTTCTTCAACCAATCGGTAATTGTCGACTTGGCGCGATAAATCAACCGCAACAAAATGACATCCAAGTGTCTGAGCGGCTTGTTCTCCGACCGCCTGATTTAAATCGGCAATAACAACACGATAGTTATTTTGACGCAATGACTGTGCCACGGCGTAACCGATGCCACTGGCGCCACCGGTAACAATAACAACTTTATCCATTACTCTTCCTTTTGATTGATAGCAGTATTAATCCTAATAAACCAATAAATGACAGACTACCACCTCCTGATTTTTTAGTCTCAGTTGTCGGTGGTGAAACCACCACTTTAGCACTGACCGTGTAATTAAAACTCTCACTCTTCACTAGCCCTAAACTGTCAGTGATTTTCAAGCTAACTTGATAGCTTCCGGCACTCGCGTAAGTATGAGTCACGCTAGGTCCTGCCTTTGAAGTCGATTGATCACCGAAATCCCATTGATATTGATAAGGTGCTAATCCACCAGCAACACTGGCAGAAAAATTCGCCTGAAGGTAACTCGCGCTGCGCACAATATCGATGGCCAACGCTTGACTGACGATCAATTGTTTGGTTATAGAGTCCTCATTACCGTCGGCGTCGGTCACTTTTAATGTCACCTCATAACGACCGGCGCTACTGAACACATGCGATGGCGCAGCTTCAGTTGATTGATTGGCCGTTGATGCCGGGTCACCAAAATTCCATAAATAGGAGGTGATCACAACGTTGCTATTACTCTCTTGGCTAAAATTAGCCATTAAGCCATCAGTGAGAACGCTAAATTTTGCCAAAATTTCACTAATTTCACGGGTAAGATTAATCGTCGCAGTGCTGCTATTTTGAGCTTGAGCAGTGACGGTCATTGTTATCCCCCAAGGCACGACCTTAACCCCAGATTCAGGCTGACTCGGTGAACTATAGTCATTGTTATCATCGAATTTAGCGATATTATTGGTGTTAACATCCCCTTTAGCACCGATTTGTTGATAAAGACTAAATGCAGCATCACTCACTTGGATCAAGGAGTTAGCACGACTTACCATCTGTTGATCTGCATCGATTACGGCTAAAAAACCATGACCGGGATGCTTAGTGACATCGTTATCTTCATAATTATTATCAGCAAGCCACATCAATACGCCCGGTGAATAACTGATGTCGGCTAAGGATTTATCTAAACCAGAATGACTGCGCAGTTGGATATAATAAAACTGTGGTTCAAGAGATTTATTACCATCGTTATGGCTGAAGCCATTTAAGGCTAATAACTCACTCTCTGCGTTATTAGTAAAAGAATCACTGACACTAATATCATCAACCACTAGGCCAAAACCGCCCACCCGCTCATCGGTCACATAAATAATTTCAAAATTAACAGATGAATCACGATACGCGCTTAAATCGAAGTTCAACGTTTGCCATTGATTAGGCGCTGATTGACCGGTGATAATGTTACTCACTCCCGCTAAATCGCCTATTCCCAGTTTAGTGTATTGATTAGCTAACGGCACACCATTAGCTCGCACTTGCACATAATCATAGTCTTGTTCAGTATCCCATTGTGCCTTCATCGACAATGATACATCAGCCTGATTAGCTACTTGAGCAGAAAATGAAAGCTTAACGGTTGTTTGGTTTTTGTGCCCAGAGTAATATTGATAGCGACCGGAATAAGGCTTAATGAAAGGTTCGCTATTAGCAGGTAACTCGACTTTAATCTGATTAGTTATCCCTTGATGATTAACCCCTGCCACTAAATTAATTTGCTGACCGGCTTGGTTTAAATTTTTAGCATTAATCGTTAATTGATTCGCCCATTTACCACCATAATTACGTTGCAAATAATCACGAGCATAGGGACTAAAACTGTTAGGTTCTGTGCCTATAACCGCACCTAACCAACTACCTGCCGCCATAATGGACCAATTGGCCACGGTTGCGCCAATATCATTATTTTTAATATCGTACTCATCGGGTAACCCTAAATCATGACCAAATTCATGGGCCACCACCCCAGCGGCGGAATCAATCGGTTGAATAGTATAACCATCGACTTTAATTGGGCTACCAATAACACTCCAGTTACCGACACTAAAACGATGGGACCATATGGCACTTTCGCCTAACACTCCGCCACCGGCCTCTTCACCAATACTCGAGTGAATAACAAGTAAATGATCAATCACGCCATCATTGTTTTGATCGAATTGACTTAAGTTAATTCCCCCTCGACTAACCGCGGCATTAACGGCCTCTATTATCAGTTCATGGACTTTTTTGTCAGCGTTATTATTGTCACTGTCATTGCCACCATAATAGCTAGCATCATGTTGGGCGCGATACCAACCGACCACTTGACCATTAAAATTAAAACTACCACCGGACTCTTGTTGATAATAGTAGCGACTGGTAATCAGTGATTCGTTATTAGGACCGGTAAAAGTGTCTACGTTAAAGAGCATATCGCTATAATGCTGCCGAGAATAATCAGCGTAGTACATCTCAGTATCGTCACGACTCAAACGGTTGGCATTGTAGGGCAAATCCGGAAAATCAATTAAAATAGCCAGCACATTAGCGTTGGTGATGGTGTATTGATTAACGGTGGAACGCTGCTGTTTGGCCCGTTGCGCGCTAGCTTTTGAAGTTGATGCGCTTGGTGACATAATTAACCGCTGCCGTGACAACTTATGTCGATAATTATCAATATAGCGAGTCACTTGAGCATTTATTTGCTGCTCAGTTGCTGCAACAGTTAGTTGATTACGTTTTTTAAGCCAATAAGCAATGCGTTCTTGATTAATTAGAGCCGGATCAATGGTCAGGGGTTCAGTGGTGGCAGCAATCGCTTGCCCCAGCGTAAAAAGATACAGTAGACTCGTTATTACTCTTGTTGTTTTTATATTCATGATGATTCCTAACATTTAACCACGGCATTTTTTACTAAATGCTTTTCTTTTATTATTAATGAACTGCTGTACTTGCTGAGACTGTTCTTGAGGCGTTGCTGTAACGGCTATTTTTCCAGACTTAATTAACATCGCAGTAATCTTGTCACGATTTAATACTGGCGGTGACATCCCACAACGACTAGGTGGTTTTTTAACCGTTACTGATTTAATCTCAGCGAGTTCTTTAGTTTCGGACCCTGTGCTGGAGGCTTGACAGCCAGCTAACCACAATATCGAAATAGCTAAGCCGATTAAGTTATATTTCATTTTTACCTCTATATTCTTATTTATCTGCAATCAAAATAACACACTTTCATTAACCACCAACTACGTAAAAATACGTAATTACTTTACGTAGTCCTGCCAATAAACTAATTAGTAACAATTCTATATCATATTTAAGTCAATTATTTATCTAACTTTAACCTAAAATTAAAAAAATCGGAGAGTTAACATGAAGTTTAATAAGAAATCCTTGGTCATTGCAATCATTGCAGCAACGACCATTTCGGCCCCTACCCTCGCGGCAAAAAAATTACTGTTAAAAACCCCCATCGCTTTTAACTCGAACCTACCGGCGCTGGGTACACCAATAAAATGGGTCTCTGAAGAGTTAAAGATAATTAGTGGTGGCAAGATTAAAATGAAAATTTACGAGCCAGGTAAATTAGTTGGCGCCAAAGAAATTTTAGATGCAGTTTCAACGGGTAAAGTTAACTCAGGTTATGCAACAGCTGGCTATTGGCAAGGAAAAATCCCTGCGGCCTCTTTATTTTCAGCGGTGCCGTTTGGCCCTGAAGCTGGCGAATATATGGCATGGATGTATTTCGGTAACGGCTTAAAACTGTATCAAGAAATGTACGATCAAGCGGGTTACAATGTTCATGTTATCCCCTGTGCGATTATTTCTCCTGAGACCTCTGGCTGGTTTAAAAAACCAATTGATAAAATTGAAGATCTCAAAGGCCTGAACATGCGATTCTTTGGCCTTGGCGCTAAAGTGATGGAAAACCTTGGTGTCGGTACGGTGCAATTACCGGGCGGCGAAATATTTGGCGCACTAGAGAAAGGTGCAATCGATGCTACTGAGTTTTCTCAACCAGCGATTGATCAACGTCTAGGCCTCCACAAAATTGCCAAATACAACTACTTTCCAGGTTGGCATCAACAAGCCACGATATTCGAATTATTGATTAATGGCGATACTTGGAAAAAAATGGACAAAACCCAACGCGCTATTGTTAGCACAACCTGTAAAGCATCGATGGCTCAGTCAATCGCCGAAGGTGAAGCATCACAGTTTGATGTCTTAAGTAAATATGCCGAAAAGGGCGTTGAAATTCGCTATTGGAGCGACGAAATGCTAGGCCATTTCGAGAAAAGCTGGGATCAAGTTGCGACTAAAATGATGACCGATGATAAATTCTTCAACAAAGTTTATTCCGATTTAACCACCTTTAGAGCCAAATACGATCTGTGGGAAAAGAACGCTTTCCTCCCAAGGAAAACCCGTTAATTTATTAAAACGATAAGGCCTCAACGTGAGGCCTTTTGTGATTCAGTTAAACCGTGCTGCACCATAAAATCAAGTATTGTGCAGTTTTTGGAGAAATATTGTGAATGATATCAAGATGCAACCTTCGGTGCCCATCGCAGATGCAATTGACCACTTTATTAAAAAAGTGAGTCACTCGATGGCCTGGGTATATGTACTACTTATTCTTGTCATTATTACCCAAGTTTTCTTACGCAAAGGATTTGCCAATGGCCAAATATGGCTAGAAGAATTAGAGTGGCATTTATATGCCATTGGGGTAATGTTTGGCCTTGCTTATGCACAAATGAATAACGCCCATGTTCGGGTCGATTTGTTCTATTCGAATTTCAGCCGTAAAACAAAACACATTGTCGATATCGTAGCTGTATTGTTTTTTGCGCTACCTTTTATTTATATTATTTTTATTCACAGTCTCGATTTTGTCGCGGATGCATGGCGCACCGGTGAGACATCAGAGTCACCATCGGGGCTGCCCTACCGCTGGTTAATCAAAGCGGCAATCCCAACCAGTATGATATTTTTCGCATTATCTTGTATATCACGGCTGATTAGAGACACTACCTTACTAATGCGAGGTACTAAGTAATGGAAATCAATGAAATCTTAGTCTTGGCGATGTTCGGTACTTTCATCTTATTGCTCTTTACAGGTATTCCAGTGGCTTATGTCCTTGCTGGAGTTGGTGTTATTTTTACCTTTGTTGCAGGCTATGCTGATGAACATTGGGATGCGATGACCGGGCTTGATTTTCAAACCCTCGGGCTGATTGTTAATCGGGTATACCAGATTATGGGCAACTGGATTTTAGTCGCCCTGCCGATGTTCATTTTTATGGGGATCATGCTCGATAAATCTGGCGTTGCCGAGCGCTTAATGTCTTCGATGCAAGAATTGTTTGGTCGAGTACATGGCGGTTTAGCCATTACCGTGACCTCCATTGGGATTATCTTAGCGGCATCAACCGGTATTATCGGCGCTTCGGTGGTATTACTAGCGGTGATGTCATTACCGGCAATGCAAAAACAAGGCTACTCGAAAAGCTTAGCACTAGGTACTATCGCCAGTGCCGGCACCTTAGGAATTTTAATCCCACCAAGTATTATGCTGGTTATTATGGCTGACCAACTCGGTTTAAGTGTTGGTGACTTATTCATGGCAGCCGTATTTCCTGGTTTGATGCTGGGTCTGCTCTATATCTTATATATTTTAATTGTCGGCTTTGTTAACCCTAAAGCGGCGCCAATTCCTGATGATGCAAAACCCGTCACCTTAGCCACTGTTATTAAGGTGCTTAAAGCAATCATCCCAACACTAGCGTTGATTTTTAGTGTGTTAGGTTCAATATTTACCGGTCTAGCGACCCCCACCGAAGCTTCTGGCGTTGGCGCATTTGGCGCAACACTTTTGGCAATATATAACAAAAAATTCAGTTTAAAAGTATTAAAAGATGTGATGCATGGCACCACCAATACGACCGCTTACATCTTTGCAATATTTATTGGTGCTAGCCTATTTTCACTGGTATTACGTGAGCTCGGTGGTGATGAAGTGATTGAATCATTCCTCACTGGACTACCGTTTGGACCCTACGGGATTGTTGCCTTTATTTTATTAATCGTGTTTTTCCTTGGCTTCTTTTTAGATTGGATTGAGATCACCTTAATTATCCTGCCTTTATTAGCCCCGGTTATTGGCGCATTGGATATTGCCGTTAATGGCTATGGTGTAGTGGATGACCCTAAAATGGTCTGGTTTGTGATGCTAGTCGCCATGACATTACAAACCTCCTTCTTAACTCCCCCCGTCGGCTTTGCCCTATTTTATTTAAAAGGGGTATGCCCACCAGATATCAAGCTAATAGATATCTACAAAGGGGTGGTGCCATTTATTATGTTGCAGCTGTTTGCACTTTTATTATTAATATTATGGCCAGAAATAGCCTTGTGGTTGCCAGCCATTGCTTACTCCTAAGATAAAGCAGCCGCTGATGCGGCTGCTTTATCTTTTATTTTTCGACTGAATGCCTGTTATTTAAAACATCTCGTTTGGCAGTGCCATTAGACTTGAAACACCAGATTGAATCGCACCAATATGTGCTTGCTGACGAGGCAAAATGCGGGCAAAGAAAAACTCAGCTACCACTAATTTGTTTTCATAAAGACAATTATCATCATGTTGCTGCTCTTTAACAGCAGCCACAGCCATCATGCACCACATAAAGGCAAATGCACTGTAACCAAAGGCATTCAAATAATCAACAGCATTACCATTAAGCTCATTGCCATCGCCGGCACGACTTAAAATCAATTGAGTTAATTGCTCAAGTTGCTCTATCGAAGCAGTAAGCTGAGTAAACATAGGGGCTAACCGAGTGTTACTGGCTAATTCACTGCCATTAAAATCACTAACAAATTCACGAATTTCCTGGCTAAACAATTCAAAATCTTTACCTTGATTCATTGCCACTTTACGACCAATCAAATCGAGGGCTTGAATACCGTTAGTGCCCTCATAAATCTGTGCGATACGGACATCACGCACTAACTGCTCCATGCCCCACTCGCGGATATAACCATGACCACCATACACTTGCTGACCTAACACCGTAGACTCTAAACCTAAATCAGTAAAGAATGCTTTAGCCACTGGAGTTAACAAAGCGACCAAACCACTAGCCTTAGCTACCGCCTGAGTATCTTCACTGAATTTGGTAATATCGAGTTGCTTGGCAATATAAAGTGCAAATGCACGACTGGCTTCATTATTAGCACGCATTGTCAGTAACATTCGACGAACATCACCGTGTACTACGATAGGATCAGCAGGTTTAGAGGGATCTTTAAGTGCACCAACACCGCGGCTTTGTAAACGGTCTTTAGCATATTCAGCTGCGCCTTGATAGGCCATTTCACCACAACCGATCCCTTGAATACCAATTGAAAGACGCTCGTAATTCATCATGGTGAACATACAAGCGAGCCCTTTACCTACTTCTCCCACTAAGTAGCCTACTGACTCATCAAAATTCATTACACAGGTCGCCGAGGCTTTAATACCCATCTTATGTTCGATCGAACCACAACTGACATTATTAGCGGTGGTTAATTGATCATTCTCAACATTAATTTTAGGTACTAAGAATAATGAAATTCCGCGAGCACCCGGAGCAGCATCTGGCAATTTAGCTAACACTAAGTGAATAATATTTTCGTTTAAATCTTGATCGCCACCGGTAATGAAAATTTTGGTGCCTGAGATCAAATAACTATCATCGCCATTAGGAATAGCCTTAGTGCGGATTAGCCCTAAGTCAGTACCACTATGAGACTCAGTCAAACACATTGATGAAGCCCAGCGTCCACTATATAAAGAAGGTAAGTATTTTTGTTTTAAGGCTTCACTGCCATGGGCATTTAATGCCAAACAGGCGCCAGAGGTTAACGTTGGATATAACGCAAAAGAACTATTAGCGGCATACATCATTTCATCAAATAACACACCCAGCATTTTAGGCATGCCCATACCACCATAGGCTGGATCACCGCCCAAACCACTCCAGCCGCCTTCGGCAAAAGTCTGGTAGGCTTCCTTAAAGCCAGCAGGTGTAGTTACAACGCCATCGTGCCATTGAGCGCCTTCTTCATCGCCACTACGATTTAAAGGAGCGATTAAACCGGAAGCTAGTTTACCGGCTTCTTCTAGGATTGCTTCGGCGGTATCGATATCAACCGTTTCTTTTAGTTGCGGGATACTTTCCCATAACGATGCAACATCAAACACTTTGGTTAATAAAAAACTCATATCATTAAGTGGTGGTTTAAATTCGGTCATTAGGCTGTTCCTTTAAAAATTGTTATTAGTAGCCAAGGGTAAACACCCTTTTAAAACATATGTTTTAATTTATAACAGATCTATCGCCTAATGTTAATCGCTATTAAACATTCTTTTGTCTAATAACTGTCGATGTAAGCCAATTAGACGCCACTGTCAGTTTTTTTTACAAAAAAATAGTGAACGCAATTTAACCAGTTAACTCTGTAAGTCATTAAAACGGTCAAAATGATTATTTAAGCAACGTATAATTTAACATTTATTCAAAGTTGAGCGTCAAGAAAATTAACAGATGTAATCACTCGGTTACATTACTAATGGAAATACTATAAAATCATAAAGTTAAAAATAGGCACAGATATTGCATAACACTGACTTCCGTTGGTCTGGTTAAAAAGTATTGCTTTTGCCCTTGCCAAATAGGAACAAATAATGAAGAGTTTAATCCAATAATTATATTAAAAACGGAATTGGAGCACAAAATGCAATTTAAAAAGTCTCAATTAGTAACTTTAGTATCGGCAGTTTTGTTTACTGCTGCACCATCATGGGCAGCGAACAATGAAATTAATGTCGATAGAACTCAAATTCAGGGTTCAACAGTAGGATATAGCAAGCAACAAGCTTCAAACTATATTGTACAACTTAAAGCCCCTACGGCTATTGAAAAAGCACAGGAACTTGGTGAGTTAATTCCAAATAACCCGCTAGCTCATAACAAAGGGAATCTATACAACTCGAAATCACCACGACTTCAGGCATATATTGCCCATATGTTACAAAAACAAGAAGAAGTTGCCGGCGATATCGGTTCAATTAACATTGGCTATTCTTTTAAACACACTTACAACGGTTTTACTGCCCAGTTAACAGCAAAACAAAAAGAACAACTAGAAGCACATCCTGATGTTGTTGGTGTTTGGGAAGATGTGTTACAGCAAGTAACCACATCTAACACCCCTGAATTTTTGGGTTTAAACGGCCCTCTTGGTCAGCACGCGTTAAATATTAAAGGTGAAGATGTCATCATTGGTGTGGTTGATACTGGTGTATGGCCTGAACATCCAAGTTTTGCCGATGACGGTAGCTACTCAGATCCTGCAACTTTAGGCTGGACCGGTACTTGTGATAAAGGCGAAGATGAAGTCTTTGATTGTAACAATAAATTAATCGGTGCTCGTTATTTCGGTGATTCTTTTGCCTCTCGCTACGAGATTCAAACTGAATTAGGTGAGTTTATTTCACCCCGCGATGCTGACGGTCATGGTAGTCATACATTAAGTACTGCTGGCGGTAATGCTGGCGTTGAAGCAACACCTAAAGGCATGCCTGCTGGCATGATGTCAGGTATTGCACCGCGCGCTCGTGTTGCAATGTATAAAGCCTGTTGGAACAGTGACTATAAAAACGAAGCTGGCGAGAAAGAAGCCGGTTGTTTTTACGGTGATACCATGGCAGCTATCGAACAAGCAGTGGCCGATGGCGTTGATGTTATCAACTATTCAATTGGCGGTAGCCGTACTAACCTGACTATCCCACCAACAGCGTCAATGCTAACAGCGGCGCAAGCCGGTGTGTTCGTTGCGGTATCTGCTGGTAACGATGGCCCAGAAAGTGAAACTGTTGGCACACCTGCCCCTTGGGTCACTAGTGTTGGAGCATCAACCTATGATGGCGAAATCCCAACAGCAGCGATTCAGATTTCATCGCGCGACCCACAAGAACTCCTAATTGCTGCTGAAGGTGCTATTACAGCCCCTATTTCAACAACTGGCACCGTTAATCAAGAAGTTGTTATTGCACAACCTCTTGAAGCGTGTTTTGAAGATGACGCAGCAACTGCACTTGAAAATGCTGCCGCTCTGGCGGGTAAAATAGCATTAATTAGCCGTGGTTCATGTGCATTCTCAGAAAAAGTTGAACGTGCTCAACTTGCCGGCGCAGCAGCGGTTGTGGTTTATAGCAACAAGGCTGGCGGCCCAATAGTGATGGGCGGTGACGGTGCATTTAATATCCCTGGTTTCATGATCAGTCAAGAAGACGGCGTGGCATTAAATACAGCGATTGTTGAAGGCGAGGCTGTTTCTATCAGCTTAGCGGCTAATCATTTCACGATGAAACGTGTTATCGGTAACAAGATGGCTGACTTCTCATCACAAGGTCCTAATAAGTCAACTTATGACATTATTAAGCCAGATATCACAGCACCAGGTGTTCAGATCCTTGCTGCAACTACCCCTGCACCATTAGGCGAACATGGCGGTGAGTTTTATAAATACCTAAGCGGTACGTCGATGTCTAGTCCACATATTGCGGGTATTGCTGCGTTATTTAAAGAGTCTCATAGTTCTTGGTCACCGGCTCAAATAAAGTCTGCGATGATGACAACAGCCCGTCAAAACATTACGGAAGCCGATGGTATCACTGCTGCAGGTCCATTTAACTTTGGTGCGGGTCATGTTGTTCCTGTATCAGCGATGGATCCTGGTCTATTGTTTGACGCTGGCATTGCTGATTACTTAGCCTTTATGTGTGGTCAAGACGAAGCCGATTTTGTTGCGGCCAGAGGTCCAAACTGTAACGAATTAGCAGAATCTGGCTTTAGTCATGATGCAAGCCAATTAAATTTACCGTCAATTGCCATTGCAGAGCTTCAGCTGACTGAAACTATTTCACGTACTGTAAGTAATGCGACTAACGTTGCATCGGTATACACTGCTGCCATTGAAGCACCTGAAGGCGTATCTGTTAGCGTTCAGACCTTCGATGCTGCAGGTGTTGAAACGGCTGAAGACACCTTATCAGTTAATGCTTCAGGTAAAGCGTCATTCGCCTTAACATTTACCGTTCATGAAGATTCGGTTCACAAGGTTTGGAAGAATGGTTCTATTACTTGGACTGATGCTGCAGGTCACTCGGTTCGTTTACCTATCGTGATTAAGACTATTCCTGAAATTAAAATTGTTGTTCCGGCCGTTATTTCTGGTGACTTGAGACGTGGACGTTATAGCTTCCCTGTTCAAATGAAGTTCTCTGGACGTACGAGTATCACAACTGCTGGTTTAGTTGCACCGCAAGGTTCAGCAAAAACAGTTAGCCAAGATGAAGACAAAACGTTCAAGTTTAATGAAGCGGGTTTAGGTTTCCATGCATTTTTTGTTAGTGAAGGTACTCAAATAGCACGCTTTAAACTGCAAGATAGCCTAGTTAATACTGACGGTGCTGATTTGGATCTTTATGTTTATCATTGTTTAGCTTATAACTGTAATCAAGTTGGTACTTCGCTAAACGCTGGTTCAAATGAAGATATCACATTAGTTAACCCAGCGGCTGCTGCCAACGGTGCTAACGGTGATTTCTATCTTGCATTTGTTCATGGTTATGATTTAAAAGGTGATGAGACTACTGATTACACCATGGCCGTTTGGTTTGCTGATTCAGCGCAAAGAAGTACACGTATTTCTTCAAGCCGTCGTGCGATTAAAGAACGTTTCAATCGTGTAAGTGTTAGAACTCGTGGTTTAACCACTGATACACTTTACATGGGTGGCGTGACTTTCTTGGATGATGCTGGTGTTGCTCAAGGTACGACTATCTTAGAATTAAAAGCTGACTAATCTCTACATTGTTAGTTTGCCAAAGGGCTGAGAGTTACTCTCAGCCCTTTTTTATGGCTGGTGTTTGATGAGTTAGACTCACCACTAGTGCTGGCTAAAATCCACAACAAGACTACTATTACCCTCTAAATTAACTGACCTGAGCTCGGGATAAGAAACTTTAAAATTAAAACATCTTATATATCATCTTGATACAAAGCTCTTTATCCCGAGTTCAGGTTAACTAATACAGTGACCACGGCGTTACTATCAAGCCCAATGACTTAATCTAGGGGCTCAATCAAGAGGATTATTTACATTAAATAGATGATCTTGTTGTGCGAAGGGTAAATCAACTAGAACAAGGCGCTTGATTGATTTCGGCATGGATGTCGATAGTAGAGCAATACAGGAGCTTATTGCCGAACAATAGCTATTGGGATTGGGATTAAAAGCAACGCAGTATTTATTGATTTTAACCGACACAAGTGGGCACTGACTGGTTTATCGCTGAAGCTAGCATGGTAGGTAGGCAAAGAATATAATACTAGGCATAAAAAAAGGGCTAAGACATTGTCTTAACCCTTTTTATTATCAATCAGAAGTTATTTGAACTTACGACGTCTCATCGCTAAAGCACCAAACGCAGTTAACATTAATAATAATGCCGCTGGCTCAGGAACAACAGTCGCTTGGCCTAAAGTGATACCACCGAACACAGTAAGAGTGTCAGTTGCTGCATCGAATATTGATAATTCATTAACAAAACCTCGATCATAATAACCTTGATATGCATTATCAAAAGCATCGGAAACATCAAAGCTAAAGGCTTCAATTCCGGCAGCTAAATCAGTAAAATCGACGACTGCAAAAAAATCATTTATGTTAGCAACATCCATAATTAGGCCGCCTAACGTAAATGATTCCCACACATTAACTTCATTATTATCAGCAGTTAACCCGTCAACATTAATTGAAAGATTACCGAATAACACAGAGTCACTAGTCGTAGCATCAGTAAAATAAATATCTTGCGAGATTAATGTTGCGTTTGCAGAGTTTTGCAAACCAAACATTGATACAGCAACAACAAACATCCCTAAAATTAACTTTTTCATCATGTATACCTTATTATTATGTTTAAAATCCTGAGTAACATCATTTGTAATGGTTTATAACCATCGGCTAATGTGTACTAAACAATAACTAAGCAATAACTATTCCAACAAAAACAAAAATTTTAACAACAAAAATATAACAATTAAAATCAATGCGTTAAAAGTTAAAAAATAATTACATTTTATCTAAACGATATTATTGATGCTAATATTTTAATACGTAAAATAAGCTGACACTAATGATTAGGTATTAAAATCTAATCATTAGTACTCATTTTCTCTATCATTAGTCGCGAATTCGGCGCTTTTGGTTGTTTTTCTTTTTAGTTGAAGTCCGTTTACCGGATGCAGTCGCTTTGGCACTTTTTTTACGACCGGCACTTTCGTTTTCAATTTTTTGACGAATTACCGCATGTCTTCTGACAGCACGACGGATTCTTGACGATTTATTACGATGTTCTTCACGAACCGATAAATGCGACTCTAATGCGGCGTCTAAACCCACCAGCTTGCGTAAATAATTAACCGGTTCTAATTCAAGTTCTTGCCAACCACCACGGGGTAGGCTTTTCTCAAGATTAATTTCACCATAGCTAACCCGAATTAAACGACTGACTTGCACATCTTGAGATGCCCACATCAAACGAACTTCGCGGTTACGCCCTTCGGATAACGTCACATGGTACCAAGAATTCACGCCCTCGCCACCGTTCTCTTTAATTTTAGAAAAGTGAGCTCGGCCATTTTCCAGCATCACGCCGGTTCTTAATGTCTGGATCGTTTTATCACTGACGTCGCCAAAGGTCCGTACTGCGAATTCACGTTCAATTTTATGCGATGGGTGCATCAAACGATTAGCAAGTTCGCCATCATTGGTAAACAATAGTAAACCAGAGGTATTAATGTCTAAACGCCCTATCGCTACCCAGCGACCATCTTTAATTTTTGGTAAACGGTCAAAGACCGTCTGGCGCCCTTCAGGATCATGACGACTAGCCATTTCACCTTCTTGTTTGTGATAGGCAATCACTCGACAAATTTGCTCAGATGCCCCTTGAGTATCAATGGTGCGACCATCAAAACGAACAGTATCGGTTGGTTCAACGCGACAACCTAATCCGACAACCGTGCCATTAACACTCACTCGACCATCACTGATCACTTTTTCTAACTCACGACGTGAGCCTTGCCCTGCTCGGGCTAAAACTTTTTGTAACTTTTCACTCATGGTGATACCTGTTGTTGCTCGAAGTCTTCAATAACGACCTCGAGTTGTTGATCCGATAACACAGGTAACTGTGCCAAATTATCGAGACCAAAATAATCTAAAAATTGGTTAGTCGTACCATATAAAGAAGGCTTTCCTGGTACTTCTTTTTGTCCTACAATTTTAACCCACTGCCGTTCAAGTAAGGTTTTCATGATATTACTGCTGACAGCAACACCTCTTAATTCTTCCATTTCGGCGCGAGTTATTGGTTGTTTATAGGCAACCAAAGCGAGCGTTTCAAGCAATGCTCTTGAATAACGTGGTGCTTTTTCTTGCCATAAAACAGCTAATTTTTCACTCAGCTCAGGTGCGGTAACAAATTGATAACCGCTTGCGGTGCCAAGTAACTTAATACCTCGCGCTTCGTAGTCGCCCTGTAACTCCACTATTATATCAGCTATTTGACCTTGGCTGATATCTGTATCCGCTAAAATTGTCTGTTTTATCCGTTTAATAGTGATTGGCTTTGGAGTAGAAAATATTGCCGCTTCAATTAATGCTTTAATTTGAATTGCTATCATAGGCCTTCATAATGATTAACTGGCCATTGGGCTGCAGTGTCCAACGGATCAATTGTTCTTTGGCGAGTTCTAAAATGGCAATAAAAGAAACCACAATCCCGCCTCGCCCTTCCTGATAATTAAACAACTGGTAAAAGTACAATTGATCAACATCAATCAGTTGCGCCATAATTTTAGTCATTCGTTCTCTGGTCGACAACCTTTCACGCTCTATTTTGTGATGAGTCAATGAATTAACTCGCTTCATTACTTGATCAAAGGCATCAAATATTTGATTAAGGTTAACCTCGTTCGGTAAAACAACCGGTGCTAAGTTAGGCGCCAATGCAACGTGTGCCACTTGGTAATCTCGTTCGAGCCGAGGTAAATCATCCAGCTCAATCGCCACACTTTTATAACGTTCATACTCTTTTAAGCGTTCGACTAATGCGGCACGAGGATCTTCTTCTTCGGTTTGTTCAACCAATGTCACTGGCAACAAGATCCGTGATTTTATTTCAGCAAGTATCGCCGCCATCAATAAATATTCAGACGCCAAGTCGAGATCCAATTCTTTCATCACTTCAACATATTCCATATATTGTTCGGTGATTTCAAAAATTGGTAAATCTACAATTTCAAATTTATGTTTACGAATCAGATAGAGTAATAAATCTAACGGCCCTTCAAACGCTTGCAAAAATACTTGTAAAGCATCCGGTGGGATAAATAAATCGTTAGGGGGTGTTGTAAAAGGCTTACCGCCGACTAGCGCCAATGGCGGCTCTTTTGGTTCAAGGGCTACGGTCATATTATTCAAAAGGTGCTACATCACCACTGCCAACGCGAATCACCTTAAAATCACCATCGGACATATCAATCACCGTGGTTGGCATTTCAGCTAAATGACCGCCATTAATAATTAAATCCACCTGTTTTTCGAGTAAGTCTCGAATAATTTCAGGATCAGACTCAGTCATCTGATTACCGGGTAAAATCAACGAAGTAGACAATACAGGAGCCCCTAGCTTGTCCAATAATGCTAAGGCGATTTTATTATCAGGCACCCGCATGCCAATTGTTTTACGCTTGACATTTTGCACGCGTTTTGGTACTTCACGAGTCGCCTTAAACACAAAAGTATAACTACCCGGGGTGTTATTTCTTAGGGCTCTAAAACACTGATTATCAAATTTAGCATAATTAGAAATCTGTGATAAATCACTGCACATCAAGGTGAAGTTATGCTCTTTGCTAATATCTCTAATCCGACAAATTCGATCAAAAGCGGTTTTATTATCAAGCTGACAACCAATAGCATAGCCAGAGTCGGTCGGAAAAATCACCACGCCGCCATTATTAATGATAGTCACCGCTTGATCAATTAAGCGCCCCTGTGGGTTATCTGGGTGAACATAAAAAAACTGACTCATTTAATGACTCTCCGCGCTCAATGACCATGATTGCCACACCGGAGTGACATCTTTTGGTAAATACAAATTACGACCTAGTTCAATCCAACTAGCCGGAAAATGAAAATCACTGCCAATTGACGCCATTAAATCATACTCTAAACAATATTGTCCCAACAAACTGCGCTGAGCAGGCGCTAATTGACAACCAGCCACTTCCATCGCATCGCCACCAGCCGCTTTAAAAGCAACCACTAAGCGTCTGGTCCATTTACCGGTCAGTTTATAACCTAATGGGTGAGCGAGCACCGCATGGCCACCACACTGTTGAATGACTGCAATAGCAGATGCCATACTAGGCCAGGGACTAGGCACATAGCCGGCTTGACCACGGGCTAATAATTTTTTAAATGCACTAGCATTATCTTTAACCACGCCAATTTTAATCAAATATTTAGCAATATGAGATCGGGTTATCTGCGCTTGACCCGCAATGTCTTTAGCCCCGTCATAAACCCCTTCAATATTTTTGGTTTTGGCCAGTCGACGGCCAATTTCAATGGCGCGTAATTCACGAATAGTATCTTGCTGCTGCAAATATTCGACCATTGCTGGAGCATTATGATCAAAATTAAGACCAACAATATGAATATCTTTATTTTCCCAACAGGTTGAAATCTCAACGCCACTAATTAACTGGAGATCCAAATTGTTCTGAGTTATTTCATTTTGTAATAACGCCAGCCCACCCGTTGCGTCATGATCCGTTAGCGCTAATACCTTAACACCACGCTCAACCGCTCGGTTTGCTAGTTCTTTCGGGCTTAATGTGCCGTCTGAAATATTAGTATGGCAATGTAAATCAATAATCATTTTTTATTGTGCTCAATCAAAATAGATAACTCTTAAAAATAAACACTTGACTAAACAAGCAAAATATTATCTCCTATAGCTATATTAGCACTTGACCATTGGTTGGTTAAGTTAACAGAGATAGATTCAGGTATTATGCAACAAAACAACAGCACACGTCTTATTAAATTTTGGTGGTGGCACTTCCTAGCAATGCGGGTAGTGTGATTTGTTGTGAAAAAAACAAACTTAATACACAGAAACCCGCTTAGTTTAAGCGGGTTTTTTTATGGCATAAATTCAGTAAAGTAATCGGTGAATAAACGATGATAAAAAATCAATTAGTAGAATCCAATTGCCAATATAGCGACAGCCCGACCGAGCTTTTTGGGCAACTAACCGCGAATAAGCAGCATGTCATTTTGCTCGAATCAGCGGAAGTAGACAGCAAGGACAACTTAAAAAGTTTAATGGTGTTACAAAGCGCCTTAACAGTAACTTGCCACGGCCGACAGGTCACCATTAAAGCGTTAAATGAAAATGGTCGTGTGCTTATACCAACATTAACCAAACATTTTATTGGGGTATTGAGCGCTCAAAGTGACAACGAATTAGTGTTAAGTTACCCGCAGCCAAGTGCTTTGCTCGATGAAGATCAAAAGCTCAAAGCAATATCGCCTTTTTCAGCGTTACGTGAACTGCTAGCCATTTTACCAGAGCAACAAATGCTGGCTGGGACCTTTGCCTATGATATGGTCGCAACCATTGAACAACTACCTGATGTGCCTAATGGCGATAATCATTGTCCCGATTATGTGTTTTATTTATGTCAGTCATTACTGGTTATCGATCATCAAAGCCAAACGGCTCACTTAACCAGCCAGATCTTTGAGCCGCAGCTAAGCGCTGAAATCAACGAACAACATAAACAACTCGCTGAACAAATCAATCAATTTACGCAATACCCATTAAATGGACAAGCCATCGAGCAAGCGGTGAGCGTGAACATTAGCGATCAACAATTTGCTGATCAGGTTGTCACCCTTAAAAAACAAATCGTCCAAGGCAATATTTTTCAAGTGGTGCCTTCTCGTGCCTTTTCACTGCCCTGCCCTAATCCGTTAGCTGCTTACAGTCAGTTAAAAGTGACCAATCCTTCACCGTATATGTTCTATGTTAAAGACAGCGACTTTATTTTGTTTGGTGCCTCGCCAGAGAGTGCATTAAAGTATGATAAAGCCTCTAATCTGGTGGAAGTCTATCCGATAGCGGGAACACGGGGCCGTGGTTTTAACCCTGACGGTAGTATTAATGATGATTTAGATGGTCGGATTGAGTTGGACTTACGTCTCGATAAAAAAGAACTGGCTGAACACATTATGTTAGTGGATTTAGCCCGTAATGATGTCGCACGAATCTCACAACCGGGCACCCGGAAAGTGGCTGAATTACTAAAAGTTGACCGTTATTCCCATGTGATGCATTTAGTGTCACGAGTGACCGGAAAATTACGTGACGATCTCGATGCGTTACATGCTTATCAAGCCTGCATGAACATGGGAACCTTAGTGGGTGCTCCCAAAATAAAAGCGGCTAATTTAATTCGCCAAGTCGAACAACAGCGCCGTGGCACTTATGGTGGTGCGGTGGGTTATCTCAATACTGAGGGTGACATGGACAGTTGTATTATCATTCGTAGTGCCTTTGTTGCAAACGGCAAAGCAATTATTCAAGCCGGAGCTGGCGTCGTCTTCGACTCTGATCCACAGGCTGAGACCGATGAAACCCGCAGTAAAGCGCAAGCCGTGATCACCGCGATAAAATTAGCAGGAGGCGTTCATGAATAAACTAAGCCAATACCGGGTGTTTTTACTCGATAACTTTGATTCATTTACTTATAATTTGGTTGATCAATTTCGAGTGATGGGCGCGCAAGTGACGATTTATCGTAATGACATTGATCCCCATTTTATTATTGAACAAATGGAAAACAGTGAGCTGCCACCAGTACTGGTGTTATCACCAGGTCCGGGTTCACCATCGCAAGCCGGTTGCTTAGTCGAGTTAGTTAAATTATCCATTGGTAAAGTGCCAATGTTGGGTATTTGTTTAGGTCACCAAGCCATTATCGAAGCATTTGGCGGGGAGATAGGCTTAGCGCCACAAACCGTTCATGGCAAAGCATCATTAATTGATCATCAAGATAACGGCCCATTCGAGGGATTAATTAACCCGATGCCAGTGGCTAGATATCATTCGTTGATGGCGCATCAAGTCCCACAACAATTAGATATTATTGCCACCGTTGATGATATTGTGATGGCGGTGATGGATCACAGTAAAAGTATTATTGGGTTTCAATTCCACCCAGAATCGATTCTCACCCCAGACGGTGAAAAACTACTCAGCCAATCACTTAATTTATTGAGCATCAGTCAAGCATTTACAACGAAGGAAAGTTAATGATCCATTCTATTTTAGAACAATTGTATCAAGGACAATCACTGAGCTTGTCGCAATCGAAGCAGGTGTTCGGCCAAATCATTACTGGCGATGTTGAACCGGTTTTATTAAGTGCATTGTTAACGGCACTTAAAATCAAAGGCGAGACACCCGATGAAATCGCGGGGGCAGCATTAGCGCTAAAAGCACAGGCATTGGCCTTTCCCAGTCCAGATTACCCATTTTTAGACAGTTGTGGCACCGGTGGCGACGGGTCTAATTCAATCAACATTTCAACCGCCAGCGCCTTTGTTTCTGCGGCCTGTGGTGTCAAAGTAGCCAAACACGGTAATCGTAGTGTTTCATCTAAATCGGGCTCTGCAGATTTATTGGAAGCTTTAGGAATTAAGCTTGATATGTCTCCGTCTCAAAGTCGCCAATGTTTAGATAATATTGGTTTATGTTTTCTTTTTGCAGTGCAATATCATCAAGGTGTTCGTTTTGCGGTGCCTGTACGTCAGGCACTTAAAACACGCACCATTTTTAATGTATTAGGTCCGATCATTAATCCTGCGGCCCCTAAAACGCAATTAATGGGCGTTTATGATGCGGCGTTATTAGAACCGATTGCGCAAACACTGAAATTAGTCGGGGTTAAGCGCGCATTGGTGGTGAATGGTTCAGGACTCGACGAAATAGCGATTCATGGACCAACCGATGTCTGCGAACTGAAAGATGGCATCATTACGCGCTATCAAATTACCCCAGCACAAATGGGGGTCGAGACCTTTGAATTAAGTGAATTAGAGGGTGGCGATGCCACACACAATGCGACATTAATTACTGCGTTATTAAAAGGGGTTGGTAAGCCAGCACATCAAGCAGCTGTCGCCGTCAATGTCGCAGCGACTTTATTATTGTCAGACAAGGTGACGACATTAGCCGCAGGCGTTAAGATGGCGAATGAAGTCATACTCAGTGGTAAACCCTATGAAATCGTCGAACAGTTAGCAAAAATTAGTCACGAGGGAACATAAATGAATACATCGGTAAAAGTAAGGAGCACAGGAACCGTGCTCGATAAAATTGTGGCGACCAAGGCTCAACAAATTTCAACCCTAAAACTGACTTATCCTCCACAGGATATCCAACCGACATTAGTGCCGTCGACCCGGAGTTTATTTGACGCTCTACGGAGCGAGCCTGCCAGTTTTATTCTGGAATGTAAAAAAGCGTCGCCATCGAAAGGCCTTATTCGCGAATCCTTTGATTTAGAGTTAATTATTGAGGGCTATCGTCATTACGCTAGCGCGGTATCGGTATTAACGGATCAGCAATTCTTTCAGGGTAGTTTTGAATACGTCAAACAAGTGCGTGCATTATTAGACCAACCGATTATTTGTAAAGATTTCTTTGTCGACTCCTATCAAATTGAACTAGCAAGACACATGGGCGCTGATGCTATTTTGTTGATGTTGTCGGTGCTTGATGACGAGCAATACCAGCAATTGGCCGACGTGGCTAAACGATATGAGATGGATGTATTAACTGAAGTCAGCAATATTGAAGAACTGGAACGTGCGATTGCCCTCGATGCCAAAATTATTGGGATTAATAACCGAGATTTACGCGATCTATCCATCGATCTGAATACCACTAAGATTTTAGCGCCAAAAATCCCAAGTGATCGGGTGATCATTTCAGAATCAGGCATTAGTAATCACCAGCAAGTACTAGCACTTGCGCCTTTTGTCGACGGCTTTCTTGTCGGCAGTTCGTTAATGGCACAGCCTGATATTGATTTAGCCTGTCGCGAGTTACTCTATGGCCGCACTAAAATCTGTGGTTTAACCTGCCAGGAACATGCCACTGCAGCGGCGGCGGCGGGTGCCGTATATGGCGGGCTAATTTTTGCGCCTAAGTCACCTCGTTATGTCGACTTAAACCAAGCGATGACCATTAGAGACAAGGTTAACCTAAAGTTTGTTGGGGTATTTGTTAACCAAGATATCGACTCGGTGGTTGATTATGCCAGCGAGCTTAATTTAAGCGCGGTACAACTCCATGGCGGTGAAGATTGTGAATATATTAACACTTTGCGTAAAAAACTATCGAGCGATTGTGATATTTGGCGCGCAATCCGTAGCGATCAAATAAGCGACATTATTAATAATCGAAATGTAGACAGACTCTTAATTGATAGTGCGGTAACCACCGATCATTCAACCGACTTTGGTGGCACAGGTCAAACGTTTGATTGGGAACTGGTACCACAAGATATTCGCAGCCAAGCGATGTTAGCTGGCGGTTTAGCACCAGACAATATAAAAATAGCCGCCAACTGTGGCTACTATGGTCTCGATGTTAATTCAGGGGTTGAATCAAGTCCTGGCAACAAAGACTTAGTGAAAATTAAAAAATTAATGCAACAAATTAGACATTATTAGGAATCGTATCATGACAACTCTTTCTCCCTATTTCGGTGATTTCGGTGGGATGTTTGTCCCTGAAATTCTAGTGCCAGCACTAGAACAGTTGGAACAAGCTTTTATCACCAGTCAAACAGACCCTGAGTTCCAGCAACAATTCGGTGACTTACTCACAAACTATGCGGGTCGACCAACGGCGTTAACCCTATGCCGTAATTTTAGCCCTAACCCTTTAGTTAAAATCTATTTAAAACGCGAAGACTTGTTACACGGTGGAGCTCACAAAACCAATCAAGTATTGGGTCAAGCATTACTCGCAAAACGCATGGGTAAAACAGAGATTATTGCTGAGACTGGCGCTGGCCAACATGGCGTCGCCACTGCATTAGCCTGTGCGCTATTGGGTTTAAAAGCTCGAATTTATATGGGCGCTAAAGATTGTGAACGTCAACAGCCTAATGTTTTTCGAATGAAATTGATGGGCGCCGAAGTCATTCCGGTGACCGCTGGTAGTGGCACCTTAAAGGATGCGGTTAACGAAGCATTACGTGATTGGTCGGCAACCTATGAAGATTGTCATTATTTGTTAGGCACCGCTGCTGGTCCTCACCCTTTCCCAACCATGGTACGCGAATTCCAGAAAATGATTGGCGAAGAAGCAAAAAAACAGTTTATTGCTGCCGAAGGTTGTTTACCTGACACCGTCATTGCCTGTGTTGGCGGCGGATCGAATGCCATTGGGATGTTTAATGATTTTATTAAAGAGGCTGACGTTGAATTGATTGGCGTTGAACCGGCTGGATTAGGTGTTGATAGCGGACACCATGGCGCGACCATCGGCAAAGGCCGCAAAGGGATTATCCATGGTACTTATACCTATTTAATGCAAGATCAAGATGGTCAGATTGAAGAGTCATATTCAGTGTCTGCAGGCCTTGATTACCCAGGCGTTGGTCCACAACACGCTTATTTGGCAGAAACAGGTCGCGCAAGTTATGTCTCCGTCACCGATGACCAAGCACTGGAAGCATTTCAGCGTTTGGCTCGTTGTGAAGGGATTATTCCGGCATTGGAATCATCACATGCACTCGCCTACGCCTATCAACTCGCTCAGCAAGCCACTAAACCAACAACCTTACTGGTAAATCTATCCGGTCGAGGCGATAAAGATTTAGCCCATGTCACTCAGATTCTTGAGCAACAAGCAGCAGCCAAGTCACAAGGGGACGCTTAATATGAGTAATAGATATCAAACAATGTTCGAGCAATTACAACAAAAAAAGCAAGGTGCCTTTGTCCCTTTCGTGTGTATTGGCGATCCGAACCCACAACAAAGTCTCGCAATTATTGATACTTTAATTGACGCTGGTGCCGATGCCCTTGAGCTGGGTATTCCATTTTCCGACCCTAGCGCCGATGGCCCGACCATCCAAGCCGCGGCAAAACGTGCACTAGACAGTGGCGTTACTCCACCGATTTGTTTTGAGCTATTAACTAAAATTAGAGAGAAACATCCGACAGTACCCATCGGCTTATTGTTATACGTTAACCTCGTGGTAACCAATGGCATTGAATATTTTTATCAACGCTGTCAGCAAGCTGGCGTCGATTCAGTGTTAGTGGCCGATGTGCCATTGCGCGAGGCAGCACCCTTTATTGCAGCCGCCGAAAAATTTGGCATTGATCCCATATTTATTGCCCCGCCTAATGGCAGTGAGTCAACGTTAATGCAAGTGGCAAAACAGACTAAGGGCTATACTTACCTATTGAGCCGCGCAGGTGTTACTGGCACTGAAACGAAAGTAAAAATGCCGGTTAATCATTTAATTACACAGCTTAAAAAACACCAAGCAGCACCATTACTGTTAGGTTTTGGCATCTCAACCCCCGATGATGCCAAAGCAGGTCTGGCGGCTGGTGCCGATGGGATTATTAGTGGTTCTGCGGTGGTCAATATTATTGAACAACACCTTGATGATCCACAGCAACAATTAACCAAATTGAGCGAATTTATTTCCAGCATGAAAACAGCGACGTTAAAGCACGAGTAATAATCACCGTTATACCCATGACCATTGGAAATGCAGGAATTTATGGGGTGAGTAAAATTCTATAGACAAGGCGCGTGATTAATTTCGACATGGATGTCAATAATAGAGCAACACAGGAACAGGTTGCCAAGCAATAGCTCGCTATTGGGATTGAATGCAACGCAGTAAATAGGGGTTTAAGCCGCCATAAAACCTGCAACGTCATTGATTATGGGTATAGATACTATTAATCAATAGCATCTAGCGGTTCAATGTTTTATGATTGCTTTGAATTTCCTATATAACTGACCTTCAGAGATCTCATGAGACAATTGCTCGATTTTTTACCCTTAGTCGCTTTCTTGATTAGCTATTATGTGGTGGATATCTATTTTGCCAGTGGTGTTCTAATCATCGCGACTATTCTTCAAATTGCTGTATTGCAAATATTCTATAAAAAAGTCGAAAGAATGCATTGGCTAACACTGGCCATGGTCATCGTGTTTGGCTCCCTCACCATTTATTTTCATGATGATGCTTTCATCAAATGGAAAGTCACCATCATTTATTGTTTATTTGCCGTGGTATTAACCGCGTACCAATATTTAGGGACGCCAATCGCTCAAAAAATGCTCGGTAATGATATTAAAGCGCCATCAAAAGTATGGCGCAATATTAATATCGCTTGGGTCATTACTTGCTTAACAGCCGCTCTACTTAATTACTATATTGCGTTCAGTTTTGAGATGGACGTTTGGGTTAACTTTAAAGTGTTTGGTCTTACTGCGATGACCTTTGGATTATTTATCGCAACCGGTGCTTATCTGTATCAATATATTCCCGAAGAAGAAGAAATAAAAGAAGCAGATCACCAAAAACCCTCATCAAATAAATAAGGACATCAACACCATGTGGTATATGATTTATGCAATTGACGTCGCTAACAGCTTAGAAAATCGCTTAGCTGCACGCCCAGCCCATTTAGCACGTTTATCCGAATTACAAAACCAAGGCCGCTTATTAGTTGCTGGCCCAACCCCGGCCATTGATAGTGAAGATCCTGGCGCTGCAGGTTTTACTGGCTCGTTAGTTATCGCACAATTTAATCAATTATCCGAAGCACAAGCGTGGGCAGAACAAGATCCCTACGTTAAAGCTGGTGTCTATGATAATGTCACCGTTAAACCCTATAAAAAAGTATTCCCTAGCTAAAAATTATAGTAGTTATCACTCATGTCAACAAAAAAACAACGGATAAAGTTAGCCATCAACCGTTTGCAAATCGGCGTTTATATTCAAATGCCAGTGAGCTGGAATGACCATCCATTTATGTTTAACCAGTTTAAAATTACTTCTGATAAACAAATTGCGCAATTGAAAAAGTCCAACATTCTTCATGTCTGGGGGATCCCAGCAAAAAGCACCAATAAACCATTAGCTGAAGCGCCACCAGAATCATTAGTGCTTGAAGGCGAAGTAAAATTAAATCAAGAGCTTAAAGCAATGAAAAAGGACAAGCTCGATAAAATTGAGCAGATGAAGTCCTATCGTCGCCAAATAAAAAAATGTGAAGCAAGCTATCAAACAGCGATCAGTAAAGTCAGATCATTAACTAATAAGATTCAGACTCGACCTTTACAAGCAATGACCGAAGCGCAAGATGTTATCAATTCGATGTGTGAAGCATTATTGGCTAAAGACAATGTCGTATTACATCTAGTCAACGTTAAGCGAGAAACCATTGACCCCCAGCAACATGCTGTTACGGTGTCAATGCTTGCGATGATGATAGCCAAGCAATTAAACTACACCAAAGAACAAATCATTGATGTCGGCATTGCTGGGCTTATGCATGACATTGGCAAGTTAAAGATTCCTCAGGATTTTTTTACTAATCGAGAGATCAGCGCAGAAAAACGAAAATTTATTATTGAAAAACACCCTCAGTATTCCGTTGATTTTCTGTCGTTATCGCCGAATATACCCTCTGAAATAAAGACAATCGTGTTAGAACACCATGAGTTTGCTGATGGTAGTGGTTACCCAGCAGGAAAAACCTTAAATCAATTAAACCCACTGTCTTTAATTGTGTCACTAGTCAACTATTATGAGAAGCTTTGCTTCCCATACAAAGCCATCAAACCACTGAGTCCTTCACAAGCTTTATCGTATATCTTTAAGCATAAAAAAAAGTTATTTGAACCGCTTCAATTAAATACTTTTATTAAAACCATGGGAATTTACCCACCGGGGACCGTGGTTAAGTTATCCAATGACAGTATCGGAATTGTCATTACAACGGACAGTAATCGATTGCTTTATCCTAATGTCTTAATTTATGATGAGACTATTCCTCGTAATGACGCTGCAATTGTTGATATCGAGCAAGAAAAGCTCAGTATCAAAGGAGCTGTCGCCATTAGTTCACTTTCACCAAAAATCATTGAATATTTGAATCCTCGTACTCAAGTTAGTTTCTATTTAGATTAATCGAAGTACTAGATGAAGTGAGTATTCTTCCCAATGAATTTGACGATAAATAAGAAGTTTTATGAAAATTATCAGTTTTAACATTAATGGCCTTAGAGCCCGCCTTCACCAACTGCAAGCAATTATCGATAAACATCAACCGGATGTTATTGGCTTACAAGAAATTAAAGTCGATAACCCACAATTTCCTCTAGAGGCGGTTGAAGCAATGGGTTATAAGGTCTTTTATCATGGCCAGAAAGGCCATTATGGCGTCGCTTTGATGACCAAATTGGCTGTCGAAGATGTCCAATATGGTTTTGAGTCCGATGAAGATGACGCGCAACGCCGGATGATTATGGCAACAGTCACCACTGCAGCAGGTAATCAAGTCCGGGTACTGAACGGTTATTTCCCTCAGGGTGAGAGCCAAAAGCATGAAACTAAATACCCTGCTAAGCGAAAATTTTATCAAGATCTACAACATTATTTAACCAGTAACCACACCAACGATGACAATGTTATCGTGATGGGCGACATTAATATCTCTCCAGCAGAAAAAGACATTGGTATAGGTGAAGTCAATGCCAAACGCTGGTTACAGACCTTAAAGTGTAGTTTTTTACCGGAAGAGCGTCAGTGGTTAGCAACTTTACAGGGTTGGGGCTTAGACGATACCTTTCGATTGATTCACCCTGAACGCACCGAATGCTACAGCTGGTTCGATTATCGCTCTCGTGGCTTTGATGACAACCGAGGTTTACGGATCGATGTTATTTTGGCAACACCCTCACTAAGCCAATATTGTTTAGACTCTGACATTGACTATGAACTACGTGGCATCGAGAAGCCCTCTGACCACGCCCCAATTTGGTCAAGCTTTGAGTTTTAAATACTCGGCGAGTTAACACTTTTTATGCTATTTTAAATTCATAATACCGAATGAGGAATAGCAATGAATATTGACAAATTAGGATATATTTTAGGTTTATTTTTTATCTGTTGGGTCATGCCAGTATCAGCAGCACACATTCTTGTTATTGAAAGTTATCACAAAGAATACAGATGGGATATTGGTTATAAATCGGCGCTATACGATCAGCTAGGTGCCAGACATCAATTTAATTTTTTTGAAATGGATACCAAGCGGATCCCAAAAAGTTCCTTTCAAGAGAAAGCCAATCAAGCCTGGTCATATTATTTAAAAACCAATCCTGACATCGTGGTGTTAGCTGATGATAATGCCTTAAAGTATCTCGGAAAAAAATTTTCTGAGACTTCAACCCCGGTGGTTTACTTAGGGATTAATAATAACCCTAGAAATTATGGGATATATAATTCAAGCAACATCACAGGGGTATTAGAAAGACCACTGATAAAACGTTCGATTTTATCAGTCCGCCGTCTGATCCCTAAGCTAGCAAATGTATTAGTTTTATTCGATGCCGGTAACACGTCTCTAACCTCATTATCAATTGAGCTATCTAACCGTAGCATGCTTAAAATTCATGGGGTCACCGTTGAAGTTAAACTCATTGAAGACTACCAATTGTGGCAGTTTGAGATAACCTCAGCATCGAATAATAAATATGATGCGATTATCATTGGTCTTTACCACGCCTTACGAGATAAAAAAAACCAGCATGTTAGTTCGATAACCGCCATTAATTGGGCGTCGCAAAGCAGTTTAGTACCACTGTTTGGGTTATGGGATTTCTCTGTCGGTAAACATCGTACTATTGGCGGATTAGTATTACAAAGTTATGACCAAGGCTATCAAGCAAGCTTGTTAATCAAAGAAATTTTATCAGGAACATCGCCAGGTGATATCCGACCGCAAACCGCGAAAAAGGGCACTTATATCTATTCTCGAAACCGACTGAAAAATTATGATTTAACCGTGCCTGACGATATTGTTAAAGTGGCCAAATTTGTGGAATAATAATCCGAGTATTTTATTTATTAATGAGCGGTAATGGCTTTAAACGTAAGAATTGCAACAACAGATGATTTAAATACGATTAATGATATTTATAACTATTATGTCAAAAACACCGCCATTACCTTTGATCTTGATCGCTGGGATGCAAAGCAACGTTTACAATGGTTTGAGCAATTAACTTCAACCAATCGTTATCAGGTTTTTGTCGCTTGTAACGATGAGGTTATCATTGGTTTTGCTTACAATGCGCCTTATAAGCAGAAAATGGCCTATCAGAGTTCCGTGGAAGTTACGGTGTACACCGCGCCAGATAACCAAATAAAAGGGGTTGGTCGAGCACTGTATCAGCCCTTAATTACGCATATCAAACAACATAATTTTCACCGGGCTTATGCGTTAATAACCGTCCCAAATCCAGCCTCAATAAAATTACATCAACGCTTCAATTTCAAACAGGTTGGTTTAATGACCGAGGTCGGTCACAAACTTGATCAATTCCATGATGTTGCGTTGTTAGAATTGGCGTTATAGATTAGCGTTATCTTGTATTTTCTAATACAATGCCATCACTTTTTTATTGGTGGTAGACTCCATGACAAACAACACGACAAAAACCTATATTATTGGTAAAGATGAAGCATTAGAAACTTCAATCGACACGATGCAGACTAAGCTAAAAAATCTTGGTTTTAACATTGAAGAAGCCTCATGGCTTAACCCTGTCCCTAATGTTTGGTCTGTTCACATTCGTGATGTTGATTGTTCATTATGTTTCACCAACGGTAAAGGCGCGACTAAAAAAGCGGCATTAGCTTCGGCCTTAGGTGAATATTTCGAACGTTTGTCATGTAACTATTTTTTCGCCGATTTTTATCTCGGACAAGATATCGCTAATGGCGATTTTGTTCATTACCCCAATGAAAAATGGTTCTCGTTAACCGACGATGATTCTTTGCCAAGTGGCATGCTAGATCAGATCACTCGTGATTATTACGATCCTGAGCAAGAAGTTAAAGCATCGGCCTTAGTCGATATGCAATCAGGTAATAAAGCGCGTGGGATCTGTACCCTGCCTTTTGAACGACAGTCTGACTTAACCACTGTGTATATTCCAATGAATATTATCGGTAACTTATATGTTAGTAATGGCATGTCGGCTGGTAATACTAAAACCGAAGCCCGTACCCAGTCATTATCTGAATTATTTGAGCGTAGCATCAAAAACCGGATCATCAGCGAAGCCATTAGCTTACCGTTAATCCCAGATGAGGTCATTGCACAATATCCTTCGATCAAGGCATCAATTGCCACATTAGAGCAAGAAGGCTTCCCAATTACATGCTATGACGCCTCGTTAGGCGGTAAGTACCCTGTTATCGCGGTGATTTTATTTAACCCTAATGATGGCGGTTCTTTCGCATCATTTGGTGCTCATCCTTGTTTTGAAGTGGCATTAGAACGCACCGTAACTGAATTATTACAAGGTCGTGGTTTAAAAGATCTTGATGTCTTTAGCCCACCAACTTTCGATAATGACCAAGTGGCCGACCATCATAATCTTGAAACTCACTTTATTGATTCTTCGGGTTTAATTTCTTGGGACATGTTTAAAGATCAAGCCGATTATGATTTTGTTCATTGGGACTTTAAAGGCGATACTAAGCAAGAATGTAACCAGCTAATGAGTGTATTCAAAGAGATTGGTCAAGAAGTCTATATCGCCGATTACGAACATCTTGGTGTTTATGGCTGCCGGATCATTGCCCCTGGCTTATCGGATATTTATCCAGCTGATGACTTAATTTGGAGTAATAACACTTCATTTTGTGAAATGCGCCCAACGGTATTATCCTTACCAGCTATTGCCCTCACTCAACCTGAGACCCTAACAGAATTGCTAACCCGTTTGGATCAGCAAGATGATTTCCAACCAGTCTATGAACTGATTGGCTTAGCTGCACCCGCTGGTGATGGTTGGAAAACCCTCCGTGTTGGTGAATTACGTGCGCTAATTCATCTAGCGTTAGGAGAGCATGAAGATGCACTTGATTGGGTTGAATGGACCCTCGATTATAATGCCAGCACCTTTAGCGTTGAACGTGCTCATTTTTACCGTGCGGTTAAAGATGTGTTAGAGATCACGCTAGATGAAGGTCGTGAGCTTAGCCAATACCAATACGGTTTAACTAAAATGTATGGTGAGAAATTATTAAGCGATGCCATTGCCCACGTTACGCAACAACAAGCGTGTTATGGCTTAGTTGCAGGCGATGAGTCGATGAGTCAATTCCCGCTTCATCAAAAATTACTGACTTCATACCATAAGTTGCAACGCGCTAAAGCAGCTTACAACTGGTCATAAAATTATTACATCGCCACTAACCTCGTTAGTGGCGATGCTCAATGAAGAGTTATCATGTCCAATTATATTTGTCCATTATGCGACAACCCTCTACAGCTAAATGAATCCAATCAAGGATTAAGTTGTGCCAACAATCATCAATTTGACCGTGCTAAACAGGGTTATTTTAATTTATTACCGGTTCAGCGAAAAAAGTCTAAAGAGCCCGGTGATAGTAAAATAATGATTACCGCACGACAAGATTTTCTTGCTGGTGACTATTATTTACCCTTGGCGACAAAAGTCGCTGATAAAATCGAATCATTAATCGCTGATAACCCAAGCTTTGCCATGTTAGATCTTGGTTGTGGCGAAGGCTATTATAGCCGCCAGATCAAGCAGCAGTTACCGGCGATCCTTCAATATGGTATCGATATTTCTAAGCCAGCCATTATTAAAGCAGCCAAAGCTGATAAATCCGCTCATTATGCAGTTGCTAGCTCTGATAAGTTGCCCTATGCCGATAACAGTTTTGATTTAGCCTTAAAAGTCTATGCGCCAGCCAACGATGAAGAACTACAACGGGTCATTAAGCTCCAAGGATATTTATTAACCATCACTCCTGCGCCCCGCCATTTATGGCAATTACGGCAGTTTATATATCAAGAAGTACGTGAGCATGACACTCAAGACACTAAATTTGAAGGGTTTAGCTTGCAAGATTCACAGCGCTTTAGCTATAACATTACCCCAAACACCGCGCATCGAATGGCCTTATTACAAATGACTCCTTTTGCATGGCATGCTAATGAAGCTGCCACCAATAACATTAAGCAGGCTGACGATTTAGCCATTGAACTTGATTTTGTGATTAATCTTTATCGCGCTATCTAACTGTTGATAAACAATAAAATTCGTCAGATGAAAACGGGAGCAACAAAGTAATTTTAAAATATGGTGATTTCGTACCTAATGTTTACTTTGTGATGTGCCCCATAACTCATTATGGGGCACATAGCGCCATAGGATTTATCGTGCCACTGTTGGTTTTTGGATTAGGTTTTGTATGGTAAAAGGGTGTAGTCCAAAATAGGTATAAAAACCATCCCTAGTAGTAATCCCCAAAACAAACTGAAGAAGACATAATTTTCAGTTTTTTCTGAAGATGGCCACAAAACGGCGTTATTCCTAACCATACACAAAATGGCAAACAATAGTAAAGCCTCGAGTAACACCCAACTAGAGAACAATGCTGTCACACCGATCACGGCGAGAGTCATAAGCATCGATTCGGTCTTTGCAAAAAATACGACCGTGTTAGCTGTCGGATTGAGGCGTTTGTTAGAAGTTTTATAGGTACTTGCGAAACCAACTAATTAGTTCTTTATTCGCTTTATTTCTGTTTTTTCTCAAACCGTGATTATCATCTGGATATAGAACAAGTTTATGAGGAATATTATTCCTTGATAGTGCAGTAGCAAGATCAATAGAATGATTAACTGAAACGCGTTTATCGTTAGTGCCATGCAAAAGCAAGATTGGTACATTTGGTGATAAATCAGCTACCCAGTTTAGCACTGAGCGTTTTTCTAATTCTTTGACTTTGTTTTTTTCATAAAAAGGAATTCGATGTTTAAACACTTTTTCCATTTCAGGGCGGTAGGTCAGCCCCTTTAATAAATCAGAATTTCCCGCGATAGTTGCTATAGCTTTTACATTTTCCATTTGTTTTAAAGCTAAATGTGTTTGCATACCTCCACGACTCGCACCATACATACCAATACGTTTAGGATCAGCACCATCAATACTTGGGATATAATCTAATAACGCGATTACATCCTTAACATCTTCTCCACCAAACTCATCATGGACAGTAGATTTTTTAGCGAAAGTTCCACGATATTGACTACCTATAATAATGAAGCCTTCGCTAGCAATAGGAAATAAATTACGCATCATCGAGCCAAAAACGACACCACCAAAATTACCATTACCACCACGGTTATAAATTAATACTGGTAATTTATTTTTAGCTAATTTAGGCTTGATGATATAGCCTTTAACGATTTTTCCATCGACAATATACTTAAAGGTACTGCAAGACAATTGACTCTTATACAAATCAAATTTTTCTCGACCAAAAGTGGAATCAAATCGAATCAAAGCTTGTTTAAGCTTTTCATCAGACTTTATTTTCTTTTTATATTTCCTTTCCATGCCATAACGCCATGAATCATAGTCCGTAAAAATCCAACTGAAACAGTTTTTTTGCTCCAGAATACGCTCATCATTGATCAAGTTTAATGCTTGGGTGCCAAACGATGAAAGAACTAAAATAAAAATAACGAGATATTTGTTCACATGAACTCCATGTAGGTGAATGATTAACTTTATCGTGGTAGAGCGACCCATTACTGAGCCGACCCCACACAGATCCAGACGTGCGGAACTACCGCATCCGGCTCTTCAGTTATATATTCGCTCGTGTAAAACACGACCCTAATACCAATCGACCAGCACTATGGCCTATATGTTTCTCTGTCGATTACATGGATGTAATCGTTAGGGCGACGCAGGATGCCAAAGCCGAGTACGCTTCACCAATATTGTTCGTGTGATGCAGTCCTCCTGCTGAAAAGCAATCGCTAATCTCACACTCCGCCAATGGCGCAACACTCGATACAGGTGGTTGGTTAAACCTTACCTGACAGGGACTTGCACCCTGCAAGATGCATCAAGCTTAGCTTGACGCACCAACGCCCGACTAATCGGTGGAGAAAATGGGCGCTTCTTTTTGCTCCGCAAAAAATGTGATCGTATGCGGAATCCGCATTGAGTCGCTTGATACTCATTGAGCCCACTCCCCAGCAAACTGATAATTCAGTACACTGGATGGGCGACAAAACACAATGAGGAGCAGACCCAATGAATTTCTACAATAACACACATCCCTATTATTGTGGCATCGACTTACATGCCAGACTTCTTTATGTTTGTATTTTAGATCAAGACGGTAAAGTCATTGTTCACAAAGAGATATCTGACGATCCACAAAAGTTATTAACGATTTTAGAACCGTATATCGGCAATATTGTTGTTGGCATTGAATGCATGCATTGTTGGTACTGGGTCGCTGATTTCTGTGAAGATATCGGTGTTGATCTTTATCCTAGGCCACGCGCTGTATATGAAAACTATTCATGCCGGCAAGGCTAAAAACGATAAAATTGATTCCTTTAAAATCGTCAAGTTAATGCGTGGGGGCAACTTCCCACTAGCCTATGTTTACCCAAGAGAAATGCGTGCTACCCGTGATTTACTCCGTCGACGAATGAAAATAGTGCGCCATGGTGCTGATTTAAAAGCACACATCGCTAACACCACCAGTCAATATAACTTGTCTCCTCATCACGTTACTAGCATAAGGTTAACCGATGAATGTTTAGTGCCCCTGTCACCATCAATGGAATGAACCGTTCGCAGGCAGTGATGAGATCACAGTAAGAGAGCCTCTATATGTGTTTGCTGTAAGTCACTTTTAACAGCTACCATGACAGATGAAGTAAACAGAATGATTAATTGTTTTACAATTTGACCGCTGACGCGGCCAAAGAAGTTAGTTATACCTATTGACAGCGTTAGTGCTCATATGTGTTAGCTTTGACTACTCCTGCACATAGTCACACCTAACCAAGAAAACCATATGATTTGACCTAAGCCAAATATTTCTGTCAGAATTTCAGCAGGATAAATAGTAAAAATACCAACAAAGCCAATAAATATACCCAAGTAATTTAACAATTTAGGAAACTCATTAACTTTTAAGGCTGCAACACTTAATAAAAGAACCCATAAACCTCCTACAATTTCGTTACCTCCTCCTAAACCATCGACTATAGTATTAATAATTATCCAAACAGTCATTGCTTGTTCTGCATTTTTGGTAGAAAGATCGATTACTGCCCCTAACCCTACATTTGCAATCATTCCACTCGCAATAATGAGACCAACCCAAACAAGACCGAAGGCAGAAGCTATTTGTGATAAAGCTGGAGATTTAGTTTTCAAGCGCTGGTGAAGCGCTAAAACTAACACTGCCAAAAAAATTCCGAAGATGACATACATAGTTAAATTAACTATCGATAGAATCGTTTGATTATTAGCTAAAAAAGAAAATTTTTGTGTATCATTTGTGCCCGCAGGAAAGTCCCAAAACGCCCCAAAAAAAACAAAAGCTGATATATAAATAACAGCCTCAAAAAGTGCTGCAACTCCACCTATTTTTTGTAAATTATTCACTACTTAATCCTTTCTGAATTCAATATTTATCTAAATTAACAGGAAATAATAATTGTTAACAACTCCAATGTGTAACAAAAAGCTAACGAGGCTGTAGAGTTTATCATTAACGATAGACAGCCTTTAAAATTTGATTGATTTACGCATAAAAACACGTCTCAGTGTGAAATCTAGCGCTGTTTTAGCGTAAATAGTGCTAAAAATCACTCTAAATAACGCACTATTTAGCTGCGATATTCATTTTATAAATTCTACAGCCTATCGTGGTAGTACGACCCATTACTGGGCCGACCCCACACAGTTCCGGACGTGCAGAACTACTGCATCCGGCTCTTCAGTTATATATTCACTCGTGCAGGTTTTACCTTCACGTGCCCGATAATAAAATATCTGCTTTCG
>JABSRU010000002.1:2834-3382 GCA_013214965.1 Gammaproteobacteria bacterium | reverse complement strand
ATCAAAGTTATAGAAATTCGTAAAGTTGATATAATACAGCCTAGTAAAAAGGCCGTATTTCCGCCACACAGGCCCATAGAGCCCTTGCGAAAAAGCTCATTATAAATAAATAAAATGAGGTAATAATTGGTAAAATACCCAATTATTAGCCTAAAAAACGTGTTTTATAGTCAAAAATTGACAAATATGCCATTTTGGACCCGTCTCATTTCGGGCAAAATGGGGGTCCTGGCCGGTTTCAATCCCAAGCTACGGGCGACTGTAAACCGCTATTAAAAGGGGACAATCCTGGATTTTGGGTCGGGCAAAAAACGTCGTTTTTGAGAAATTTTCAAAAAATATAGGTATTTTCATTAAAATTTTATAAAAATCAATAAAAGTAGTAAACTTTATGTATTTTATGGTCAAAATAGGCTATTTTCCCGAAGATCCGGGCCCTTTTTGGGGGTCTAAAAGCACCCTTATTTTCATAAAATAGTGCAAAATTCATGAAAAATGAGTGTTTTTTGGGTATTTATCCTAAAATCATACCAAAAAGATACCTATAA
>JABSRU010000002.1:0-2734 GCA_013214965.1 Gammaproteobacteria bacterium | reverse complement strand
TTGGTCGTCAAAAACCGTGTTTTTTGAAAACCCAACAAATTAGACTTTATAAAAAGTATCAAAAATCATTAAATTTGGTGAAATTTATAGAAAAGTTATAAAATCCCTGACCCTAGGCGCTGTAAGGGATTTTCAGCTGAAAATACGCTGTTTTTATCATAAATTCATCGTTTTTCCACTTTTTATACCATGATTTATAGGGTTTATAAAGAGGGTTAAAACGGCCATATATGCAATATTATACGATATATAGCAAAAACAGGCAAAAGGCAAGACAACGGGATCCTCATGAGAATTAGGCCCGTTTAGGGGGTGTTTTTAGGGGTTTTTTAAGCATGAATGATAAATGTATAAAGTTATGGAAATTATGTAAGTCACTGAAAACCAGTGAAATTCTTAATGTCATAAAAAGCACTCAAAAACCCGTAGTATTGAATATGTGATACACTTTCCCCAGAAATAAGCGATAAAAGGAGGCTCTTTAGGCGAAAATATGGTAATTTTCCTATTTATAAACAATTATAGAACCTTATAAAACAGGTATAAAACAGGCTCTATTAGGGTACTTTGGCCCCTTTTTGGGGGTCCATACCGATGGCCTATAAATACGAAAATCCCATTAGGCGCCTAGGGTAGGATTTGACTTTTCTTACATATATCACTATAAGTCTATAAATAGAGCAATTTTCATTAATATGCATGAAATTTACTATAATTATATAGTTTTTATCGTGAAAAACGTCTAAAATCTCATTAGGCGCCTAGGGTAGGAATTCTCAGAATACCCCCCTATAAAGCGCTTAAAATGGGGTAAAAATAGGGTATTTTAGGCCTATTTTGTGCTTTTTAACGTATTATATACACATTAAATAGCTTAAAATACACTACAAATCTCACGAGGCGCCCTTGGTAGGATTTCTTTCGGTCATAAATTAGTGAGAATGTCGTTTAATGCTATAAATTATCAAATTTCATTGAATTTTATAATGATTGAAAAACGAGGAAATATTAAAAAAGGGTCTTTTTTGCCCCTAAAGGGGCCTAAATCCCGTGTAGGCCCCGTTGCCTCGAGAATGGCAATAAAGCGGGTACCTCCCTAAAAACAGGTGATTTTATGGGGTTTTATAGCCTATAAAAAGGGGTATAAATTGGGCTATAAAAGCAATTTATGTTGATTATTACTAAAAAAGTAGCTTTATAACTCGAAACTTGCTTGAAAAACGGGCCTAAAACCCATTTTAAATCCCACTGTGTTTACAGTAGGAAATGGTGAATTATAGGGTTTCTAAGTACCTTTAAAACTATAAATATGTATAATTTATAAAAATCTGTGTTTTTTGATAGAAATTGATGAAAATTTCAATTTTCTTATAAATTCCGTCCAAAAAAACAGCTGAAATCCCATACAGCGCCTGAGGTAGGAATTTCGTATAAGTATAGCCCTTATATCGGTCAAAAAGACGTATAAACTGGCAAATTATTGATTTTTACCCTATTTATTGGCTTAATTATAGGCTCTTTAATGAAAAGTGCCTCTGGAGAGCACATTCTCTCTTAAAACCAGGATTTTCGGCCTTTTTGGCCCAAAATCTCGTGTAGGCCTGCATGCCTCGGGTCCAAAATGTGGGTCCTTTTTTCATCAGAGAGCGGGCGGTGGACCGCAAAACCGTGATTTCAAAAATCACTTTTTTTAATGATTTTTCAAAAACCTATAAAATTCTATAAAAATCGTTAATTTCTATGAATTATAGAATCCATGAAATTCCTGAAAAACGGGTATTTCCTAGCTACGGAGGAGGTAAAACAGGCTTTTTAGTGGTTTTATAGCGATAAATAGGTCGAAAAATGACGAATTAAGCGTGATTTTGACGCAAAAGTTAGGTGCTTCAATTGAACTTTATTCAATTTCAAGCGATTCCTAGCTAGCGCTAGCTAGGAAATAGGCTAAAACAGGCTAAAACAGGCTAAATGAGGGTATTTTAGGCTGAAATAGGCCAAAAAGGGGCCAAAAGGACCCTTTTTAGGCTGAAATAGGCCAAAAAGGGGTCAAAATGGCCCTTTTTAGGCTGAAATAGGCCAAAAAGGGGTCAAAAGGGCCCTTTTTAGGCTGAAATAGGCCAAAAAGGGGCTAAAATGGCCCTTTTGGGCCCAAAATGACCATTTCTGGTCATTTTGGTGGGTTTTAAGCATATTTATGCCAAATTCAATAGATTTTGGCCCTTTTGGCCCCAAAATGGGCTAAAATGAAGGGGATACCCCCTATTTTGGGGGTATTTGACCCAAAATAGGGTCAAAAAGGAGGGTAAAGGCCTCTTTTTGCCCTATTTTGACCATTTTAGGGCCCTTTTGGGGGGTTTAACCCCCTATTTGGGCCGAAATATGGCCAAAATGACCCGTTTTAAGGGGGGTAAGGGTAAATTTGACCCCTATTTGGACGAAAAAGAGGGGGAATTGGCAACTTTTAGCCCTATTTTTGGCTGTTTTTGGGGGTTTTTAACGGTTTATAACCCCTTTTTAGGCCCTTTAGACCCTTATTTGGGCCATAAACCGCGAAAACCCCATTTTCCGGTATAAATTTCGCATTCCGCGCAGAAATCCCTTGAGAGCCCCGTTGCCTCCGTTTTGAAAAAGTGTCAAAAAGAGGGTTTTTAAATCCGGGTCCTTAGCAAATATGCGGTTTTTGAGCATATTTTGACCCTTTTTCCGAAATCCCACTGTAAAACCGAAAAAATCC
>JABSRU010000026.1 GCA_013214965.1 Gammaproteobacteria bacterium | reverse complement strand
GAAAACTGAATTTCAATTCGTCATATTCAGGTTAAGCTGTGCCGGAAATTGAATATCGCTGGACAGAGGAACGAAAGTGGATGTTTTATTATCGGGCACGTGAAGGTAAAACCTGCACGAGTGAATATATAACTGAAGAGCCGGATGCGGTAATTCTGCACGTCCGGATCTGTGTGGGGTCGGCCCAGTAATGGGTCGTTCTACCACGATAGGCTGTAGAATTTATAAAAAATGAATATCGTAGTGAAATAATGCGTTATTTAGAATGATTTCTAGAGCTGTTTACGTTAAAACAACGCTAGATTTCACACAGGATCGTGTTTTTATGCGTAAATAAACCAAATTTTATAGGCTGTTTATCGTTAATGATTAATTCTACAGCCTCGTTATAAAGCCACACAGATTGTGGTATCTACTAAATTTTAAGGTTATCAAATGGAATTGAAAAACACTGTAAGGTTTTCCGAGTTAGATTGGTTACGGGTGATATTGATTTTTGCAGTATTCCTTCATCATGTGTGCATGCCTTTTAATGGAGATGGTTGGCATATTATGAATAACGATTCGAGCAAAGTTCTTGATGATATCATGGTTTATTTTGAACAATTTAGATTGCCAATCCTATTTTTCATTTCAGGTGTTGGCTCTGTTATCTTGCTATCAAAGATAACTGTAGTGAAATTTGTCAAAGACAAATTTCTAAGGTTATTTATTCCCCTTTTGATTGGCTCTTTGTTGGTGATTCCTCCGCAGATTTACATGGAAAATATTGCTGAGATGCAATCATATTGGCAAGAATACCCATCTCTTGCATTAAAATTCGAAACTAATCATCTTTGGTTTATAGAGTATCTCTTTGCCTTTTTCTTGCTTGCTATCCCATTAAACAAGTTATTTAGCTCATCTTTAGGTGCATCAATAATTAACGTTGTACAAAAATTGTCAAAACACAAAATAGGGCTATATCTACTTGTAATATTACTCATAATAATAAAAGTGTATTTTTCGTTAACTTTTCCAAGTGAAGATAAAAAGATAGAAAATTTATCTTCCTCAGCTTTTTATTTTTTCTTTTTTATTGCGGGTATGCTTTTTGTTCGAAGTAGCATTATTTGGCAGGCAATATATGACCAACGATTTTATAATTTACTGTTGTTGGTATTTAGCACGATACTTTTTTATTCTTATTATTACTCCCCTGATTTGAGTGAGTACTTGTCACTAGATATGCGTTGGTCTATCTGGTGGCTGGTTTGTTGTTTAGTTGCATGGTCTGCATTTTTAACTATTTTAGGTTATGCGCAATTCTATTTTACAAAAACACCAAAATGGGTAAGCCTTAGTAACGAGCTAATCTACCCTTTTTATATATTTCATCAAACCGTAATTGTAGTAATAGGCTATTATGTCATCGCATGGCAAGCACCAATATTGTTAAAGGTTATTTCTCTTTTCGTTTTTTCCTTTTTAGTTACCACCGTAATTTGTTGGTTTATTATTAAGCCATCAAATTTTTTAAGGTTTTTGTTTGGTTTAAAGCCAAAAAACAATGTTGTGCCAGTGGCTTATAACAAATAAGAATAGGTGTCGCGCAGCCGACACCTTATTCGGGTGTTGGACAAGCCCGCAGCTCCACTTATTATAGTAAATTGTGAATTTTGTTTTGATGGATACTCGACCTGCACATGATTTCAGGCCGAGTGGTGTTAGGACATCAAACTTGGTCGTTTAATATCAATGAGTTATATCATTTCGTCATAAATTACTAAACCCTCGACTGATGTGGTTCTCGACTTCATTCACCACTAATTATCGCTATTATCCTTATTATATTTACCACTAATAAATCCTAAATCGTTAACGTAACTCTGACGCATGACATGTTTTGTTGGCAACACGGGCATGGGCGTATTGCTATATGCTTCTGAATTTTCTTTGGCGCTAGCCAGTTCGGTGACCGACACAAAATAATCATGATTCTAAAGAGTGTGGCTTTGGCATTTCCGCGTAAAAAACCGTAATCACGCTCCCGTTGAAGTCCTTTGGGCAACACGTGCTGTAAAATCAGCAGCAAAAAAGCCAAGGTTGGTAGGTTTCGGTATTTAGTGGTGTTGGTTTCGCTGTCTTGATATTTAAATATCACCCGGCCATTACTGGTGCTAATGATGTCTTTATCACTGATGACGCCGCGATAGAGATAACGGGATAAATATTTAAGGGCTGGCAGTCCGTAGCCAATTTTTTTGCAATGGACAACCCATTGAGTTGGCATTTTATGACGATGATAATCAGGTAAATATAAAGTGTCGTGCTGCGTCATGGCCTCAAATATTCGCGCGCGCCAAACACGTGCTAGGGCTTGTTGATTAAATAAATACTCCGGATCCCCTGTACGCCAAGTATTGTTCATTTTATCGAATGCGCCACAGGGGACAATCATGTGGATGAGTTTCTCGCTGTCGATTGTGCGTGTGAAGCACGCTAGTAAACCTTATCTCACCTTTTTTCTGTCGCTGGCCAAAATCTTTCATCACCGATGACGACACCTGAAACATCAATTGATATAACGATTTTGCGTTGCGTTTTACTAACCCTCTAAGTTCAAAGGGCAAAGTAAACGTCACCATAAAATAACGCACAGGTAATAGTTTTTGTTGCTGTCGCGCCAACCAATCACGTGTTGTGGTGTGCTGACACTGTGAGCAATGTCGGTTACCACACGATAATGCTTGCGAGTCTTGATAATCACAATGCCCGCAGGTCCAGTGCGCCATGCGTTTACTGGTATTTTTGCACGACAACATCGCGTACACGGCTTGGCGTTTATCGGGTGATAGTTCGTTACTATGTTGTAAAAATAATGCATCTTTGTGCTCTCGCAGGAGCTCAATAAATTGGTTCATGGGTTAATCTCCCACGCTGACGGACGTTAAATGGGTATATTTAGCGGTGGTGTTTAGGCTGGCATGACCGAGCAGTGCTTAAAGTGAACGTAAATCAAGCCCCTGCTCAAGCAAATGAGTTGGAAAACAATGGCGAAGCGAGTGAGGGCTAATGTTTTTATTGATCCCACAATCACGCATGACTTGTTTAATCGCTTTTTGAACGCCCCCTTTACCATCGCGAATATGCATCTGTATAAGTTTTGAATCGATATCAAAAATGGTTAAATTTAACCCCTCACTGAGCCGAAGCCCCATGGAATATAGGGTTAAGAAGAACACTTGGTATCGTTGTTTCTTGGTGTGACTAATTAATTGCGCGACCTCTAATGACGACAAAATGTCGGGCAGCCGTTTGACTTGAAGAGGCTTAACAATACTGAGCCACTCCCTTTGTTTATTCAGGGTGTGGCGATAAAAGAACAGCAAGCTGTTGCGATCGAGTTTGATGGTGCTCCAAGAATGCGTTTGGCTCAGTGCATGAAAGTAATTTTTTAAATCTTGCGTGGTTAATATGTCAGGGTTTTATCAAAAAAATCAGTGATACGGCGTACGGCACGTGCATAAGCATCTATTGTGGAGGGACTATCCCTTGCAAGCGAAGATTAATAAGGTGTTGTTCTTTGGGATTACCTTCATATTTTGACTGCCTTGGAAAAAGAAATTGGTACTACTGGATTCCGTTATGAGTTAGCCGCTACAAACTCTGCCGCGGAGCTGCTTCGTTCAACAATGTACCCAGCTGAACTTCATGAATATTGAAGAACAACTGAGGCTAGGACGTTATTGTGGTAACAGTGCTGCGATCATTTTCTGACCAATATCAGTATGATGTTGCATGGTTGAGAACTGTTTGATAACGCCTTGTGGTCCGAATGCGTAAACTGGTACTGGAGCGGCAGTATGAGTACCAGTGCCCCAAATTACGTTTTGGTCTGCAGCAAGGGCACGTCCCATGAGATTACCATGAAGGTCATCACCATAAACATAGAACTCCTTAAAATCATTTAGTTTAGGAAATACGTCAGCCGCCAAATATGGATGATCTGCGACAAAGTACTCGTTGGTCTCTCTCTCTGGAATGCCTTGTGCTTGTTTTGGGGTTACTTTGATTTGGCTATAAGCGTTGATCGCATCTGACCATGCTTGAGCTGTTGTCGAGCTAAAATCCCAATCGCTATTAACATGGCTCATCATGTCGTAGAAAGTTCCGGTTTGACCATGTAATGCATCGAGGGTTTCTAACGGTCCGAAATTAAACTTCGGTTGGAAATCATAGCCTAGCATGCCATCGCCAGATAGCGATTTCGCTTTTGGTAAATTTTTTCTGGTATAGCTAAAGCCAAAGCCGCCTGTTTCATGGTCTGCGGTGACAATCACCAAGGTATCATCGCGATCTTTTACCCATTGATAAACTGCTTCAACCGCTTCATCAAATTTAATCAGTTCGTGTAGCATCCAACCTGCATCATTAATATGACCAGCCCAATCTATTTGGCCGCCTTCTATCATTAAGAAGAATCCGTCCGGATCTCGACTCAATATATCGAGTGCTTTCATCGTCATCTCTGTTAGAGAAGGCTGGGTACAGCTGTTAGCTTTCTTACAAGCAGTGTAAGCGATGCCATCGCTCATCGATGAGTTTGCAAACAAGCCTAATACTTTATCGCCGGTATAACTAGTAAGTTGTTTTTTATCAAATACAAGATTGTAGCCATGCCCGTCACGTGCTTCGGTAATGATGTTGCGGTCATCTTGGCGTTTTGATTTCTTATAGATGCTGCTCGATGCGCCCAACTTGCTCATTAAGTCGCGAGTTTTAGTATTGGTTTTAATATCGCTAGGTAAGAAATTACGTGCGCCACCTGAAAATAAAACGTCAACACTTTCACTGGCGATCATCTGCGCAGCTATATCATTTTCTAACGAACGATGAGGTTGGTGAGCGGCAAATGATGCTGGTGTGGCGTGAGTTATTCTGGTGTCTGACACTAGACCTGTTGCTTTGCCTGCTGCCTTGGCTCTTTCTAGAATAGTTTTAACGATATTGCCATTGTTATCAAGCCCGATCATCTCTGAACCAGCAGGCATGCCTGTGGCTAATTGTGTTGCTGAGCAGGCTGAATCAACGACTAAACCGCCGTGTGGTGATGTCATAGACAATCCCATCAGTCCGTTCTTACTAAACTTAGATAATGCGGTTTGATTGTTGGCACTGTTATAAATAGAGTTAGGCGCGCGGCGTGCGTAATCTTCGAGCAAGCCAACTTGTTGAACACCCATACCATCACCGATCATTAAGATAACATTTTTAACGCTGGTGACTGGAGTCGGTTCAACCTTTACAATTTTCTCCACTTCAACAATTTTTTCTTCGGTGCTACAGGCGCTGATAAGCACACTACAAACAATTAGAGATAACATTTTTTTATTTTTCATTTTTTTCTCCTGTTATTAGGTTAGAGAATGGTGGTATGAGATCAGTTTCATTGGCATACCTAAGTTAAGTAAAATAGTAAAAATTTTGGGTAATACCTCCACCGTGATAAGGCTGATGAGGAAAGAGGTATTTATTAACTAAATGACGATAACTCACATAAGCTCTGTGTTAGGTCATTGGATTAATTGTGCAAACATTAAGCAGTTCCGTATTGCCGAATTGCGACACCTATAGTTCTATAACTCCCTCTATGTAACCAACTTTTACCATTTACATTAAAGATGTGATCTAATGGAGGCACCATAATTACATTGTATTATCATGTTGCAGGGTGTAAGTCCTAGTCAGGCAAGGTTTACGAACCAGCTGTATCGGGTGTTGGGCCTTTGTCGGAGTGTGAGATTAGCGATTTTTTCAGCAGTAAGGACTGCATCCTGCATCGCCCTGAAGTGCTGGTATCGCTCCAATAAATATTAGATCTGAACAGGGGGGAGGCTTTATACTATGCGATAGTTCCGCACGTCTGGATCTGTGTGGAGCTGGCCTAGTCATGGGTCGCTCTACCACGATGACTTACCTTCAACAAAGTCCTTGCACTTAAGTATTTAAACTCTCGCTTAAATATTGTATTTCCATTGGTCATGGGTATAAATATAGGTTAGTTTTAATCTATATCATCTTTATTTAAGTGCGGGGGCCGATATTATGCCAAATATTTTAGTCATCGATCAGGGGACAACCAGTTCAAGAGCTATTATTTTTGATCAACAAGCTAATATTGTTGAGATTGCTCAAACAGAGTACCCACAACGTTTTCCTAAAGACGGTTGGGTTGAACATTGCCCTGAAGATATTTGGGAAACAGTGTTAGCGACCTCGATCGAGGTGTTAAAAAAATCTAACCTTAGTGCCAGTGATATTTGTTCCATCGGAATAACCAATCAACGAGAAACATCAATCATTTGGGATCGTAAAACTGGACTACCAATATATAATGCGATTGTGTGGCAAGATCGTCGTACCAGTCAATATTGTAAGGAGTTAATCGAGCAGGGGCATGAACCTTTAATAACGGATAAAACTGGTTTGTTGATTGATCCCTATTTTTCTGCCACTAAAATTTATTGGATGCTACAAAATATCCCAGATGCTTATCAGCGTGCACAAAGAGGTGAATTAGCTTTCGGAACGATTGACACATTTATCCTGTGGCGGTTAACCAATGGGCAGTCTCATAAAACAGATGCCACTAATGCCTCAAGAACCATGTTATTTAATATCCACACTCAACAGTGGGATAAAGAGTTACTAGACTTGTTTGATATTCCCTTAAGTTTAATGCCACAAGTGCTGGATTGTGCTTCCGATTTTGGACTAACCAATGAAAAGCTACTCGGTGGTGCTATTCCTATACAGGGCATGATCGGAGATCAACAAGCAGCTTTATTTGGCCAATGTTGTTTTGAACCAGGCATGGCAAAAAGCACTTTTGGTACCGGCGGCTTTGTGATGTTAAATACTGGTAAAACTGTCTCAATATCACAACATCGTTTATTATCTACCGTGGCATATCGTTTAGATGGTCAAGTAACCTATGCGGTTGAGGGCAGTATATTTATTGCTGGCGCCGTCATTAATTGGTTAAGGGATGGTCTTAAATTGATCGATAACGCTAAGCAAACTCAATCGATAGCCCAGAAAACACCATTAGACCACGGGGTTTATTTTGTTCCTGCTTTTACTGGCCTAGGCGCTCCTTATTGGGAACCTGATGTTCGGGGCGGAATATTTGGGTTAACGCGGGACACGGGCATTAATGAAATAGTGACCGCAGCATTGCAATCAATTTGTTATCAGTGCCGAGATATACAGCAAGCAATGGTGAGTGATGGTATGACTATTAATTCATTGCGGGTCGATGGCGCGATGGCTGGCAATGTATGGTTTCTGCAATTTTTATCAGATATGTTAAATGCGCAGGTTGAACGTCCTGTGGTGATTGAGTCGACGGCCCTAGGTGCAGCGTATATGGCTGGGCTTAAAGCTGGTGTCTTTAACAATCTAGAACAACTGAGCACGTTAAGTCATATTGACCGAAAGTTTAGTCCCGTCATTGATAATGACTTACGCCAAGCACTATATGTCGGCTGGCTTAAAGCGGTCTCAAATATTATCCGTAAATAATCGGTGACACTTTGCTAGCAGATAATGATCAATAAATTATTGGTCATCAACTCACAATTTTATATACTGCACTAGATTATAAAAATATAAAGAGATGACATGAATAATTATTTTAAAATGAGTGCATTGGCTGTGGTTGTTGCAGCGTCACTGACTGGTTGTAATGATACACCGGTAAAACAAGAGGCGATTGCCAAGGAGCAACGCACATTAACATCAGATGATGCTAAAATTTTCTTAGATAAAGTGGCTAAAGAATTGGTGGCGCTAAATCTTGAAAGTAGCAGAGCAGAATGGATTTACCAAAACTTCATTACCGAAGACACCGCTGCTTTATCATCTACTACTAATCAAAAAGCAACCGAAGCAAGTGTCGCTTATGCCGTGGCCGCTGCGAGATTTGATCAAATTGATGTGACGCCAACTCAACGTCGTCAGTTAAATTTCTTAAAGCAAAGCTTAGTTATTCCTGCTCCACAAGATTCTAAAAAATCAGCAGAATTGGCTGAAATAGGCGCTAAATTAGGCAGTATTTATGGCAAAGGTACTTATACAACTAAGTCCGGTGAAACATTAAGTCTTGGTGATATGACGGCCAAAATGGCGACCTCACGGGACTACGAAGAATTACTCGATTTATGGCAAGGTTGGCGTCAAATCAGTGTACCCATGAAAGAGTTATATACTCGTCAAACTCAATTGGCTAACGAAGGCGCTAATGGCTTGGGCTATAAAGATCTTGGGGCGATGTGGCGTTCAAACTATGACATGCCTGCTGATGATTTTGGTAAAGAACTTAACCGCCTTTGGGGTCAAGTAAAACCACTATATGATGATCTTCATTGTTACGTTCGTTCTGAGTTATCTCAAACCTATGGCGAAGATAAAGTTGCACTAGATAAGCCTATTCCTGCTCATTTACTGGGTAATATGTGGGCACAATCGTGGGGCAATATTTACGATTTAGTGGCACCAAAAAATGCAGATCCAGGTTATGACATCACTAAACAGCTTGCGGTTCATCAATATGATGAAGTGAAAATGGTTAAAGGGGCTGAAGCATTCTTCACCTCGTTAGGTTTTGACGCACTGCCAGAGACTTTTTGGCAACGTTCGTTATTTACTAAACCAAAGGATCGTGATGTTATTTGTCATGCCTCGGCTTGGGATTTAGATGCTAAGAACGATATCCGGATTAAAATGTGTATTCAGCGTACTGGTGAGGAATTTTCGACGATTCATCATGAGTTAGGACACAATTTCTACCAACGCGCTTATCAAGATCAGCCAGTATTTTTCCAAAACAGTGCTAATGATGGTTTTCATGAAGCGATTGGTGACACGATTGCCTTATCTGTGACGCCAAAATACCTAAAAGAAATTGGTTTAATTGATTCTATTCCAGACCAATCTAAAGATATTGGCTTATTAATGAAAATGGCGCTTGAGAAAATTGCGTTTATTCCATTTGGTTTAATGGTCGATCAGTGGCGCTGGCAAGTGTTTTCTGGTGAAGTTACCCCAGAGAATTATAATACAGCGTGGTGGGAATTGCGTGAAAAATATCAAGGTGTCGCTGCACCTATTGTCCGTAATGCTAATGCCTTTGACCCTGGTGCTAAATATCACGTACCGGCGAACACGCCATACTCTCGTTATTTCTTAGCACATATTCAACAATTTGAATTCCATCGTGCGCTTTGTAAAATAGCTGGCAACAAAGATCCGATCCACCGTTGTTCAATTTATAACAGCAAAGAAGCAGGGCAGGCACTTAATACCATGTTAGAAATGGGCTCTAGTCAGCCATGGCAACAAGCGTATAAAGTTTTGACCGGTAATGAGCAAATGGATGCAACGGCAATCTTAGATTACTTTGCGCCATTACATACTTGGTTAAAAGCCAAAAACCAAGGTAAGCAATGTGGTTTTTAATTTTAGCATTAAGCTAAGGTAAACCTATCAAAAACCTGACGTTGTTACGTTAGGTTTTTTTATGTTAAAAATTAATACATCTAATTTATCAGGGTAGTTAAGCGGTTATTTATATAGTTTTGGACTGATATTCAGCGATTATTTTGGCATGGAATATAAAGTGAAATAAAACTTTACACCGCGATAAATAAGACTAAAATCGCGGAAAATATTCACCTTGCTTGATTAAATATAAAAAAATACTATTGTTAGTTACAAGCACAATTTTAATGAGATTATAGTGACATCGTCAACCTACGCCCAACGCCAAAAATTTGTTATTAAACTTGGAAAATCATTACACAAATTCGGCACGCCAGCTTATCGCTTGGAGGCGCACTTAACTAATGTCGCTGACATTTTAGGGATGGATGGTTCCTTTATTATCACCCCAACTTCAATGACATTTGTGATGTGGGAAAAAGGTAATCAAGATAATCAAGAATACCATCATGTGGTTCGGGTTAAGCCTGGCGATTTAGATCTTGGCTCTCTGGCTCGAACCGATGAACTGGTTAACGAATTAGCGACGGGTCAACGTTCACTGATTGAAGCCAGTGCCCGTATTGACGAAATAGCCAATAAACCGAATCCATATTCTCATTTTGTGACGCTCATTGCTTTTGGTATTTCAGGTGGCGCATTTGCGATGCTAATGGGAACTAGCTGGAATGACGTATTATGGTCTTTTCTATTAAGTTTAGTAGTTTACGGCTTTGTCTATTGGTCGACTATCTCTAAACGTGTCACCAATATGCTCGAACCCTTGGTCGCGATTGTGTCAGCATTTATTGCCACGGGGGTCATGCATTTAGATCCTAGCATCAATGTTTCGTTAGTCGTATTGTCGAGTATCATTGCTTTTATACCTGGTTTAGCATTAACCCTTGGTTTACGGGAACTTGCCGCTAGAGATCTACTATCAGGCACAGCAAGGGTCATGGATGCGATTATGTTACTGTTTAAACTGTACTTTGGAGCAGTGCTTGGAATGGCGCTAGGGCATGCCTGTTGGGGACAAGTTGAGTTCGTTATGCCGAACAGAGTACCAGACTGGACCGCTTGGGGAGCGGTGCTCCTATTGTCGGCTAGCTTAGTCGTGATGTTTAAAACTCGCTTAAAAGACGGGTTTTGGGGCATTATTTCTGGATTTATTGCTTATTCCACCAGCTTATTAGCAGCCGGTTATTTTGGGATTGCTTTGGGTACATTTTTTGGTGCATTTTGTGTTGGTATTTATGCCAATACCTATGCGCGAGTATTTAAGTCACCGGCAATTATTGTATCTTTGCAAGGCTTAGTGATTTTAGTGCCAGGTAGTAAGGTCTATATCGGGTTAAACTCGGTAGTATCAGGTGAAAACATGTTGGGGACGGAGCAAATTGGTACACAAGCCTTTATGATTTTTATGTCATTGGTGGCCGGTTTAATCTTTTCAAACGTCGCGGTGCAACCACGACGAACATTATAAAGCTATTATTTTTTAGGTTGATAAAAAGAGCTTGGTAGCAGCTCGACGCCAACTATCTTGGCCAGTTTGACTAAAATTGGAATGGTAATTGGCGCAAAAGGCAGCACCGCAAACACCCCAAGTCCTAAGCCTTTTAAAATATCCAGAAACTGCTTGTTGGCCGTGCATATTTCATCTTTTGAGGCCCCACCTTTGGTCACTTTTGCATAGATAGAAAGCATTTCTTTCGTTTCTTTCTTCTCTTGTGCTAGCGCTATTTTTAACTTAATCATGCTCCATCTAAAACGTAATTTAATGCGTTTATGATTAAGCTTAAGCACTCTCATGGGGGCTTTATGGAATTGTTTAAGGTGTTTCATTGGTCAATTATAATTGCTTAATCAGTATCTTGGAGTTACGTTGAAAGTTATATAGCGCTTGTTTTTCGACCGGCAATTGCTCTAATTCAACGGGCTCAAAACCACGTTCACGAAACCAATGAATAGAGCTAGTGGTCAAAACAAACAACTTACTTAAGCCCATTCTTCTGGCTTGTTCTGATATTTTCTCGACTAAAGCATCACCTCGTGAGGCTTTGCGATATTCAGGATGAGTCGCAACGCAGGCCATCTCACCAGATTGTTGATCTTTGGCGGGGTAGAGCGCCGCACAGCCAATAATTAAGCCATCTCGCTCAACCACAGTGAATAACTTTATTTCAACTTCAAGTTGTTCGCGAGAGCGACGCACTAACAAGCCTTGTTCTTCGAGTGGTTGAATTAAATCGACGATTCCAGCGATATCATCTATGGTTGCACCGCGTAATTGTTCGGAGCTGGCCATCACAATTTGAGTGCCAATACCATCGCGCGAGAACAATTCTTGTAACAATGAACCATCTTCGCGGTAGCTCACTAAATGGCTGCGAGGCACCCCCGCGGCACAAGAGGCAATGGCAGCTCTTAAATAGATCGCGGTACCAGTAAGAATTGCGCCATTATACTCCAGTTCGTTGAGCCGTTTTTTTGCATCGGCAGGGAACATTTCAGGGATCACTCGACCTTCAATATCTAACACCCCATTATCAGAACAAAAACCAATCATTTTGTCGGCTTTTAAACGAATGGCTAATTGGGTCGCTACTTCTTCTGCGCTCAAGTTGAAACTTTCACCAGTCATTGAATACCCAATACCACTGATCACAACAATAGAATTTTGCTCAAGTTGACGTTTTATCCCATCAACATCAACTCGACGCACCTTACCGGTATGGCATAAATCAATACCATCACTGATGCCAACAGGTTGAGCCGTAATGAAATTACCACTAATGACATTAATACTCGCGCCTTGCATTGGGGTATTGATTAACCCTTTTGACAATTGGGCATTGATTTCGAGTTGCAACTGACCAATCACTTGTTTGATTAAAGTGAATGCGGGTTCAGTTGTTATGCGTTGCTGATGATGAAATTGACTCTCGATATTATTAGTTTTTAATGCCTGCTCTATTTGAGGTCTGGCACCATAAACTAAAACAATTTTGATCCCTAAGGTATTAAGCAAAGCGATATCGTTGACAATATTAGAGAAATTTTGGTGTGCAATACATTCTCCACCAATCATGATCACAAAGGTTTTATGGCGATGAGCGTTAACATAAGGGGCAGATTGTCTAAACCAATTAACTAGGCGGGTATCTCTTTGCTCCAACTCTTTCTCCAAGGGTGACTTTTCTTTTCTTGAGTATATGTGATTGATGAGGGTTTATCATCAATTGCTTAAGTTTATCTTGATATTATTACCACAAAACGATTATGATAATCATTATCGTTTGAGTTTGGTGATTTATGAGTTGTTCTATATTTGATTTTGTCGATCTGGAAGCGGAATCTCCGCTGCATCATATTAAGTTGTGGAAAGAATTGTCGTTGTTTATTCGTCAATGTACACATTCTCAACGGACCGATTTATTTTACAGTTATTTCGAACTTGCTGAGCAAATTGTGGTTGAACTTGAACAGCCTCAACAGTGGTTATTTTATAAAAGTGTATTACATAATTTAATCGAGACTATCGAAGATCCCACTATTCCGGCCCACTGGCGTCGTTTATGTTTTGACTCTATACATCGACCTTTATTATGTCTTAAACGTTTAGTGGCAAATTATCCCCATTCCGATCTCAAGGTTTTCGAGTTAAGGCATTTGTATATTAGCGTCAATAGCCAATTAAATATCGCTTTCGCTCGAACACCCTTTTAATTTAAATTATCAAGTAGGCCTAGAATTAATATGACCAATTACAGAATCGAAAAAGACACGATGGGTGAACTTCAAGTTCCTGTTGATGCATTATATGGTGCGCAAACACAACGAGCGGTTAATAACTTTCCCATTAGCCACACCACGTTACCCAAGAGTTTTATTGCTGCCTTATTAAAAATAAAGTCTGCTGCAGCCAAAGCCAATGTGGAACTAGACTTGATCTCAGCAAGCACGGCTGATGCGATTGTTGAAGCGTCAATGCAATTGTTATCAGACCCACAGTTAATGTCTCATTTCCCCGTCGATGTCTTCCAAACAGGTTCAGGCACTAGTACCAATATGAATGCGAATGAAGTTATCGCGAATATTGCTTCTAAAAATAGTCAGCAGCACATTGGACCCAATGATGATGTCAATTGTGGTCAAAGCAGTAATGATGTTATTCCTAGTGCGATCCATGTGAGTGCAGCATTAGAACTAGCCAATAAGTTATTACCTGCTCTTAAACACTTAGTGGCGGTGATCGATATTAAAGCTGCAGCGGTTGATCATCATGTTAAAACGGGTCGTACCCATTTAATGGATGCGATGCCAGTAAGAATGAGCCAAAGTCTTTATAGCTGGAGCAGTCAAATTAAGCAAAACATCGTTAACTTACAGACTATGCAACCGGCGATTCAAAGTTTGGCTCAAGGGGGCACAGCTGTTGGCACTGGGATTAACGCTCACCCGGAGTTTGCTAAAGTGTTTAATCAACAATTAAGTGAGATCACGGGTTTACAATTCACCCCAGCAGAAAATTATTTCGCGTTAATCGGCTCACAAGATACCGCCGTGGCGCTTTCTGGCTTACTTAAAACCACTGCTGTGTCATTAATGAAGATTGCCAATGATTTACGCTGGATGAATTCCGGTCCGCTCTCTGGCTTGGGGGAAATTGCCTTAGAAGCGCTTCAGCCCGGCTCATCGATTATGCCAGGTAAAGTGAATCCGGTGATCCCAGAAGCCACCGCAATGGTTGCAGCTCAAGTGATTGGCAATGATGCCGCAATCACCATTGGTGGTCAGTCGGGTAATTTTGAACTGAATGTCATGTTACCGATGATCAGCCACAATTTACTCAATAGTATTGAACTTTTAAGTAATACCTCGGTATTGTTAGCGGACAAAGCGATTGCCACCTTTGAAGTACAAGGTGAAAATCTTAAATTGGCACTCTATAAAAACCCAATATTAGTCACCGCGCTTAATTCAATTATTGGCTATGAAGCTGCCGCTAAAATTGCCAAACTTGCTTACAAAGAGCAGCGGGCGATTATTGATGTGGCACTCGATCACACCGATATTAGTCGTGAAAAGCTGGAGCAATTGCTCGATCCAGCTAAATTAACCCATGGCGGAGTATAGTCTTTACCAACGTTGCGTCGATTAAGGCTGATGTTCGATTAATGATTGTGAGATTCATTTTTACCGTCATTGTGTTGGTCTTCCTCGCCTTTTTCACTACCATGTTCATGGTTATGACCCTCTTCACTGGCTTGTGGTATCGACATCACACCTAAACCATAGCGGTAAACTAGCTCGCCACCTTTGAAGGAGGTGATAATCACCATTGTCGTTAGGATAACGAGTACTATCGGCAGAAGATAGGCTAACGTTGTTTTGCGTTTTGTATATACTAACGCTGCACCTATTAGAATCAGTATGGCCGTTGGAATTGCCCAGTTGCGATGATTAACCATGGCCATATGTGATAGCGTGTCATGCTTAACCGTGCCAAAGGCATATAAACCGGTGGCTACGGTCGCTACGGTAAACAAAGCGCCCAAGTAGAGGCTTATTAGCGCATAATCCAGCAACCTTTGTTTTTTGTCATCACCCACAAAATAGGTAGAGATGGTGGTCAAGAAAGCTAGCGAGATTAAAGCCACGGTAAAGTGAACGAATACCGGGTGAATATTTGATATTAACGTAATCATACCGAGTCCTTAAAATATAATGTTAAACAGGCGGATCCCAACTCTAAGACCTTGCTCTCTAGTCGCTAAGCCGTTGAGTTGTCTAATGGTTGCTGTTTTACCATGATATTGATTTTTATAACCTTCAACATAAAGCGCAAAGTGACGGTTAAATTCATAGCGTAATCCTAGGCCTATATCGTTTGACACCAGTCCTCTACCTTGCATTTCATTAAGCTTGTCACTGGTATACCAAGTCGTATTACTAAATATTTCTGCCACTAGATTTTGGGTCAATTGCAGTTCATAGCTCAGTTCAGTTTCAACAGAAAAGTCGCCGTCTTGATCGAGATATATCGAAGCTTCAGTTTCAAACCAGTAAGGAGCAAGCCCTTCAATACCTAACATCAGCGATGTTTCACCGTCAGAATTTAATCCCTGTCTGATGCCTGTTCGCCAGTCCCAATATTTACCAAGGTAGCGACTATAGAGCAACTGAACTTCCGCATCATCCCACTCATCACCTTCTCGAGTTCCTTCGAATTCGATCACAAATTTATTAAAATCGTCACCAATTCGCCACTGACCGTCAATGCCTGTTTGGTTTTGCCCTCTTGCATTACCGTAGTCAATGTCTAAGCGACCTGAGTTATACCAATCATCATCCTTAATTGTGGCGTTCGCTATCAGAGGCATTGTGATTAAGGTCATTACTAATAATTTTTTCATGGTTATTCTCCCTCTACCACGACTTTACGGAACATGCCAGTGTCTGCGTGGTATAAAATATGGCAATGAAAAGCCCATTCACCAACAGCATCAACAGGCACTTCAACCACCACTGTTTCACCTGGTTTTATATTGATAGTGTGTTTTTTCGGTTTAAAATTGCCGGTACCATTGTCAAGTTCTTGCCACATGCCATGCAAATGCATTGGGTGATCCATCATGGTTTCATTTTTGAAAATGACTCTCACACGTTCACCAAATTTAAACTTAATTGGCTCAGCCATGGAGTATTTTTTGTCGTTAATCGACCAGAAATAACGCTCCATGTTCCCCGTTAATCGCAGCAATATTTCTCGATCTGGAGTTGCATTATCGCTGGTTTGCTTTAGTGATTTGAGATCCGCGTAACTAAATATTTTCCAACCTTCGGATTTCATTTGTTCGCGGCTATCCATTTGATGCCCCTGATGCTGCGATTCTGCCGAGTCCATTTTCATGCTCGACATCGATCCCATTACCTCCACTAATTTAAGCTCAGTTCTTGATGATAGTGATGGCACCTTGGCTTGTAAATTAGCATCGGTACTTAGCGTAGCACTCACATAACCCGATCTGTCTTTGGCCTGCGCAAAGATACTATAAGCAACATCAGCTTGTGGCTCGATGATTACGTCATAGGTTTCTGCAATGGCAATCGGTAGTTCATCAATTTCAACGGGTTCGATATTTTGACCATCGGATTGAACCAACTGCATTTTTAGCCCTGGAATTTTAATATCAAAATAAGTTGAGGTCGCGGCATTGATAAAACGCAGTCGAACTCGTTCACCTTTTTTAAAGGTAAATCGTGGTTGTTGGCTTGCTATTTTACCGTTGAGCAAAAAGCGATAACCGGAGACATCCGAGACATCACTCGGATCCATTCGCATTTTAGCCCAAGTCGCTCTTTTTTTGATCACCGTTTTTTTTGCATCTAGACCATCTGCTTGACCAATTTCAGATAAAATATCGAACACGGTACGTTTATTTTTCTTGTAATAATCACTCTCAGATTTGAGGTGTTTTAACACCTTTACTGGGTCTTCATCGGTCCAATCCGATAACATCACGATGTATTCGCGATCAAATTTTTGGGGATATTGATCTTTAGGCTCGATAATTATTGGGCCGTAAACGCCACTTTGTTCTTGAAGATCTGAATGGCTATGGTACCAATAGGTGCCGTTTTGTTGCACAGTGAACTGATATGTAAACGTTTCGCCGGGCTTGATTCCGTCATAAGAAATACCCGGTACACCATCCATCTTGTAAGGTAAAATTAAGCCATGCCAGTGAATAGATGAATCTATATCCATGTTGTTGGTTACATTAATGGTGACTTTTTCACCTTCTTTAAAGCGTAGTAAGGGACCGGGAATTTGATCGTTTACCGCCATTCCCTGTGCTGAAGTACCCGTAAAATTAACTACTTTATCATCGATTGATAAATTATAGGTTGCTGCAAGTACTGGACTTGAGCTAATAGTGCTGATGACAAGAAATGCCAATATCTGAGTTTTCATAATTACTCCAAATTATTGCGTTATATAATATTGATTAAAGGCAAAAATAGAGTTTTATTCAAGAAATGACTGAAACAGTAAATAGAGTGAAGGGAATATCGGAACCAAATTACTCAAGCGACGATGTTGTTCGCTGGTGATTGCAAGGTTTGATATTTGAATACTTTTTGGTAATAAAGTGTATGAGTCGACGTCTAAATCAGATAACCATCTTGTTGTATCATCATCGTCAATACAACAATTATCTTCGCTATCAGCACCATCGTGGTTATGAATAGGATGTTGTGAGATCGTACTCGAATAGCTCGATATAGCATTGCCTAATTGACAGGTTATCAATGTAAACAGTATTACTTTGGCAACGTATTGCAGCGTTTTAAGAGTCATGATAGCAACCAAATAAAGAAGAGTTCTCAATATAAAGCTTCCATCAAGGGGATGGTCAATATTTATTTTATGATAGAAAAAGGACGATTATTACTAACCGCCCTGATTGGATAAAATCTATCGAATAACTTACAAGCCTTTACTTAACGCTGCCGGACGTCTTGGATCTGACGCACCATAAAAACCATTTTCGTTAAGCATGATGGTTTGCGTACTGCCCATTGATGATTTTACTCTAACATTATGGCCTTTAGCCTTGAGTAAGTCGATGGTATCTTTGCTTATTCCACGTTCAAGACGAATATAGTCTGGCCACCATTGATGATGCATTCTTGGTGCTGCGGATGCTTCTGCAATGTTCATATCATGGTCGATGACATTCATGACCACTTGTAATGTCGTGGTAATAATCCGAGAACCACCGGGGCTACCCGTGACAATGTAAGGCAAGTTGTCTTTAAGTACTATTGTTGGCGTCATTGAGCTTAATGGTCGTTTAAACGGTTGAACAGAATTGGCTTCTCCGCCAATTAAGCCGTAACCATTGGGCGTGCCAGGCTTAGCAGAAAAATCATCCATTTCATTGTTCAATAAAATGCCGGTGCCGCTAGCGACTAATCCAGAACCATAACTGAAGTTTAAGGTATAGGTATTTGCAACGGCATTACCAAATTTATCGACAATACTAAAATGAGTGGTTTCATTGCTTTCGTAAGGCAGGACTTTACCTGGAGCAATGTCGCTACTTAAACTCGCTTTGTTGATATCAATAGTTGCCGCCAGCTTTTTAGCATAGGTTTTATCGGTTAAGCCCTTAACGGGTACTTTGTTGAAATCTGGATCGCCTAAATACTCACTGCGATCGGCATAAGCTCGGCGCATTGCTTCTGCCATGACATGAATGGTATCACTGCTGTTATGGCCCATTCTTTTGATCGGGTATTGCTCTAGCATATTGAGGATTTCAATAATGTGAACACCACCTGATGACGGTGGTGGCATTGATGCTATGGTATATCCACGATAGGTGCCCATTACAGGTTGACGTTCTATCACCCGGTAACGCTTAAAGTCTTCAACGGTTAACACGCCACCGGCAGCTTGAACGGCCTGAGCAATTTTAGTGGCGGTGACCCCACTGTAAAAGCCGGCATTGCCTTGCTTTGCAATTAATTCTAGGCTATTAGCAAGTTCGGTTTGAACCAAGGTTTCACCCACTTGATAATTAGTACCATCTTTTTTATAGAATATTTCCTGAGTACTTGACCATTGTCCCAATCGCTGACTCATGGCATTTAATGAGTTGGCTAAATCGGGAGTAACTGTTATGCCGCTACGGGCTAATTTAATCGCCGGTGTCATTACTTGTTGTCTACTCATCGTGCCATATTTTTCACGGGCAAGTTCAAGACCCATCACAGTACCAGGAATCCCAACGGCTAGGCCGTGGTAGCGCGATAACTTTTTATCAGCATTACCATTATCATCAAGGAACATATTTCGATGGGCTTGTTGTGGCGCCATTTCACGATAATCTAGCGCGATAGTTTTTTTCTGTTCGGCTAAATAAATCATCATAAAACCACCTCCGCCAATATTACCAGCACGGGGCAGGGTAACGGCTAAGGCATAACCGACTGCAACGGCGGCATCGACTGCGTTGCCGCCTTGGGCTAGAATACTCACCCCAATATTAGTCGCTAATGCTTCTTGAGATGATACCATGCCATTTTTTGCCCACACCGGATGATGAATTGACATGTGGCTGTAAATTGCTTGTTGATTATTTTGGGTGGTTGCAGCAGTTGAGGCAACTGAGATCGTCAAAGCACTTAGTGAGATAAGGGCAATAGCTTTAAGATTGAATTTTTTTAAATTAAACAAAATAATTCCTATTTTTCGTCGCGTGTAATAATAGCTTAATCGAGATGTGGCGCAAAAACTGTTAGTTTGCCATCGATTTTATGTTTTATTGTAAGTTTTAGCAATGTCGCTATCAGCGGATAAACATTGATGTTTTCGGTCGCGCTAATCACGCTGTTTGCCGTAAAGTTTGGACCTGATGCTACCATAAAGCCGGCCATGTCTGGGTTGTTATTAACATTCCAACCATGGTTACCATTACTTAATATTGAGAACATGCCGTCGGTAAAAATATAAGGCGGTAGCACTTCACAGATAATATCGGCTACATTGGGCCCGACATAGGATAATTCTGCTAATTGGTTAGGTTCAAGCACTTGATATCGTCCATTGGCTTGATGTTGTAATTGTGTTTTTAGCCGTGTTAATTCTGCTTGGGCATTGACATGCTGTTTACCACTGATCATTAATTGAGTACCAGCGTTAATCACGACGACTTGCTCATTAGGATTAATTAAATCAGACCAAATTATTTTTTTTGCATCACTAAGATCACTCATGCCATGATCGGAAACAATCACCAAATTAACCTGAAGGTTTAAGCGCTTAATTTGCCGGCGTAAACGTGCTATTTGATCATCAATATAGCTCACTGCTTGCGCTAATTTTTTCGAATTTGGTCCAAATGCATGCCCAGCCATATCAACGGATGATAAGTAGGTGGCGATGAATTGAGGGCGTTTTTGTGGGGCACGTTCAAGTAAATTAATCAGCTTATCGATCAATTCTTTATCACTAACGCCTCGGTGCCATTTGATAATATCCTGAGGTAAATCAATTGATAATTTGGCATTAGCTTCAGGCCAAAATACCACCGCACTTCGCACCCCTTGCTCTTGTGCTAATAACCATAAAGGCAGACCATTGATCCAAGAAGGATCCTTGGCAGCACTGCCTTTTTTGTAAACTTTACCTTTGGCTTTACTGTAAAATTCATTATGGACAATGCCATGATTAGCCGCATATTTCCCAGTAATAATACTCAAATGATTTGGAAATGTTTTACTCGGGTATATCGGTAATAATTTACTGACTCTTAAGCCTTCATTAGCAATGGTGAGTAGTTCTGGGGGGCGGTATTTGTCCAAATAGTCATGACGAAAACCATCAATTGAAATTAATAGGGTGATGTCAGTCGGTTGCTCTTGATTGGGTTGAGCTTGTGCGAAACAATTTATTGAAATAAATGCGCTAAAAATGATTGATTTAAAGTGAAATTCCATTTTTTATATCATCTTCGAACTGAATAATTAGTGAGATATTAGCATGAGTTTTTATTTTGACCTTGTAATTTTTATCAACTTCGCCTTATACTTCACACAATTCAGATGTGGTGTTGCCACATTTGATATCTTGTCGGAGTGCCACTGGCTGAGACCGCATATTGCGGGATCCGTAGAACCTGATCAGGCTAATACCTGCGAAGGGAAACAAGAGGGATTACTATTTTTTAGGATCGCTGACGAATTTTTTTCGCCATTATTTTGATCAATATAGTAACGCCATTCTCTTGCCGCCTCTCTGACATTCATTACTCCAACATATAACAATGGTGATGTTTGCAATGGCTAGAATAGATAGACAAAAAGCGCAAAAATTTATTGATGAAATTTGCGGTCAACCTTTTCCAAATTCTCAAAAAGTGTACGTTCAGGGCTCTGCAGCCAATATTCAAGTGCCAATGCGAGAAATTACCTTAAGTGACACGTTAGTTAGTGGTACTCAAGATGACCCCGTTTACATCCCTAACGATCCCTTGTACGTGTATGACACCTCTGGTCCCTATAGTGATCAAGAAGCAAAAATTGATTTACGTACTGGCCTTGAAGCAATGCGCCGTGAGTGGATTTTATCCCGTAATGATACCGTAGAGTTAGCACATGCCTCATCGAGCTTTACTCAACAACGGATGGCTGATGATGGCTTCGATCATTTACGATTTGATTCGTTGCCTAAGCCCCGTAAGGCACTAAAGGGCAAATGTGTTACGCAAAAGCATTATGCGATGCAAGGCATTATCACGCCTGAGATGGAATATATTGCGATTCGTGAAAACCTTTTACGCGATCAAGTGACCGATCCTGAATTAACTCAACAACATCCTGGTCAAAGTTATGGTGCCAGTATCCCTGAGCAAATTACTGCTGAATTCGTTCGTTCAGAAGTTGCCCGTGGACGTGCGATTATTCCGAATAATATAAACCATCCTGAATCTGAACCAATGATTATTGGTCGTAATTTTTTGATTAAAATTAATGCCAACATCGGTAACTCATCGGTAACCTCTTCGATTGAAGAAGAAGTTGAAAAACTGGTGTGGTCAACACGCTGGGGCGCAGATACTGTGATGGACTTGTCAACGGGTCGTTATATCCATGAAACGCGCGAGTGGATTATTCGTAACTCACCAGTGCCTATTGGTACCGTACCGATTTATCAAGCGTTAGAGAAAGTGAATGGCGTTGCCGAAAACCTAACCTGGGAAGTATTTCGCGATACCCTGATTGAGCAAGCAGAGCAAGGCGTTGATTACTTTACCATTCATGCGGGTGTGCTACTGCGCTATGTGCCGATGACAGCCAAGCGTGTAACAGGTATCGTAAGCCGTGGTGGTTCTATTATGGCTAAGTGGTGTTTGTCACATCATAAAGAAAGCTTCCTCTATGTTCATTTCAGAGAAATCTGTGAGTTATGTGCTGAATATGATGTCGCCTTATCGTTAGGTGATGGTATGCGTCCAGGTTCTGTTGCTGATGCTAACGATGAAGCACAGTTTGCTGAGCTTGAAACATTGGGCGAACTCACCCAAATCGCTTGGGAATATGATGTTCAGGTGATTATTGAAGGACCAGGTCACATTCCATTGCACATGATTAAAGAAAACATGGATAAGCAACTAGAAATTTGTGATGAAGCACCTTTCTATACGTTAGGTCCATTAACGACCGATATTGCACCGGGTTATGATCACTTTACCTCGGGCATTGGTGCCGCGATGATTGGTTGGTTCGGTTGTGCGATGCTCTGTTATGTGACGCCTAAAGAACATTTAGGGCTGCCAAATAAAGAAGACGTTAAAGAGGGGTTAATTACCTATAAAATTGCAGGCCATGCAGGTGATTTGGCAAAAGGGCATCCTGGCGCCCAAATTCGTGATAACGCGATGTCTAAAGCCCGATTTGAGTTTAGATGGTACGATCAATTCAATATTGGTCTTGATCCACAACGTGCCCGTGAATATCACGATGAAACCCTGCCTCAGGAATCAGGCAAAGTCGCTCATTTCTGTTCGATGTGTGGTCCTAAGTTCTGTTCAATGAAAATATCTCAAGAAGTTCGGGATTATGCGGCGAAGCAAGAGACTATCGAAATTAAGTTACTTGATGAAACAATCACTATTGATGCTGCGATGGCGATAAAGTCTCAGGAATTCAAAGCCCAAGGCAGTGAAATTTATAAGCTGGCAGCTGAGGCTAAATAAATGAAATCATCGATGCCAGTTATTTGGGCTATCGGCGGTGTTGATCCATTGGGCGTGGCGGGGATCATGACCGATTCCCGTGCGGCCAATGCCTGCAATGTGCATTGCACCACCATCATTACGGCGGTGACGGCTCAAAACAGTCATCTATTTTATCAATTGAACCCAATGAAGGTTGATTCACTGCAAGCGCAATGGCATGCGTTAATCGAGCAGACTCAGCCTAAGGTGATAAAGATTGGTTTATTAGCCTCTGGCGAACAAGTGACTTGGCTAGTTGGGCAACTTCAAGCCTTAAAACTTCAACTGCCTGCAATGCTGGTGGTTTATGATCCGGTGCTGTTAACCAGTAGTGAACATCAGTTGGTTGATCAAGCGATGCTAAGTCTCATTAAGCGTGAGTTATTGCCGTTAATTGATTTGTTAACGCCTAATGTCATGGAAGCAAGCTATTTGGCGGGACAACCGTTAAGCACTAAGCAAGATTTTATAACGCTAGCGACCAAGTTAAGTCGTGATTATGGCATTAAAGTATTGCTTAAAGGTGGCCACTTAACAGATCAAAATGCGGCCGATTGCTATGTTTCACCTGAAGGCTCTAGTCTAGGTCGGGAACCAGTGGCAAGTTTTGTGATGCAATCTCCGATGCTTGATAATGCCAATATTCGTGGTACCGGTTGTGCGATGGCCAGTCTAATTTCGAGTCATCTAGCACTAGGTCAAACGGTTTGTGATGCTTTAATCATAAGTAAAGCGATGATTAATTATGCGATTGCTCAATCTCAGCCGCTTGGTAATAGTCATGGTGGCTTAACGGCAATGACCTCAGCGGTTAGTTTTGAATACTTACCGACCATTTTGACCCTAAATGAGTATTTATTAGCCCAAAAAGCCGTTCAAGGTCAGCCTTTTACTCAATATAAAAAACCACTGGGTTTGTATCCAGTGGTTGATGGTGTTGCTTGGTTAGAGCGCTTGCTTAAGCTAGGCGTGAAAACCATTCAACTGCGGGCTAAGGATTTATCCGAGCATCAAGTTGAACCGGAAATCATCACGGCCATTGCCTTGGGTCAACAATATCAAGCCCGAGTCTATATTAATGATTATTGGCAACTCGCGATTAAACATCACGCTTATGGTGTTCACTTAGGTCAAGAAGATCTGCAACTCGCCGATTTGAGTGCGATTAAATCGGCTGGTTTACGCCTTGGTTTAAGTACTCACGGTTTATTTGAAGCCGTGGTCGCTGATCAACTCCAACCCAGTTATATTGCCTTAGGTCATATTTACGCAACGACCACTAAAACGATGCCTTCCACGCCGCAAGGGATCGAAAACTTAGCTCAGCAAGTTAAATTGTTTAAACATCGGCGTGCCTTAGTGGCTATTGGTGGCATTAGTGCTGCCCGTGTGCCGAGTATTGTTGCAACAGACATTGGTAGTATTGCGTTAGTGACCGCGATAACCAATGCCAGTGATGTTGAACAAACGGTAGCTCAGTTACTGCAACAAGTGGGTGACGGAGGGACGTTATGTTAACTGATAAGCAAGAATCTCTTAATAGCGACGAATACATCCGTTATTCACGGCAAATTATGATTGAGCAATGGGGTGAGTCTACTCAAATTTCACTAAAGAAACTTTCGGTAATTATCGTGGGTGCTGGTGGACTTGGCAATATCGCTGCTAGTTATTTAGTGGGTGCCGGTGTTGGTTATGTTGCTATTGTTGATGGCGATGAAGTTGAGTTGTCTAATTTGCCGCGTCAAATTGCGTTTGATATTGATTCAATTGAAAACTCCAAAGCCTATGAATTAGCGGAGCGGTTACGATCACAAAACGATCATGTTGAGGTTGTTGGTTTTCATGGTTATATCACCGCTGATAATATTCAACATTTGATCCCCCCCTGCGATTTAGTGATTGATTGCACCGATAATTTCGAAATCAGACAGTTACTTAATCGTCATTGCGTGGTGAACAGAATTCCTTTACTAAGTGGTTCCGTGACCAAGTGGCAAGGTCAGTTGTTGTTAGTTGATCCAAGGCAGCCTGCTGCTGGTTGTTATCGTTGTTTGTTTAGTCAGGACCAAGCTAGCGAAGGTAATTGCAACACTATTGGGGTGATTGGACCGATGGTTGGCGTTATTGGTGCTTTTCAGGCGAGCCAAGCGCTGGCGTATTTAACTAGGCAACACTGTCAGCTAAGTGATCAGATTGCGCTTATTGATGGCGATACCTTAGGGATCAAACTACTACAACGCAGTAAAAATGCCCAGTGTAGTGTTTGTCATACAGTGGCAGGAGAATAAGACATGAGTAGCGTGTTAGTAAATCAGCAACAAACCATCGAGATTGAAGATGGCAAAACAACATTAGCGACGTTAGTGACCACCATTGCAAGCGGTGATGATATTGCCGTTGCGGTCAATAATCATATCATTACCAAAGAAAAATGGTCTGAACACCTGCTGTGTGACAATGACAATATAAATATTTTTGGAGCAATTGCTGGTGGATAATCAACAAGATAAGTTAATCATAGCCGGTCATGGGTTTAACTCTCGACTGTTTACGGGAACCGGTAAATTTAGCGATCAAGTAACGATGATGGCTGCATTAGTAGCCTCTCAATCTCAATTGGTCACGATGGCATTAAAACGGATTGATACCGTTAATCAAGACGATGATATTTTAGCACCACTGCTGGCCAACAATTTCAAACTGCTGCCTAATACCTCCGGCGCAAAAACGGCCAACGATGCGATTTTCGCTGCTCACTTAACCCGTGAGGCTTTAGGAACCAATTGGATAAAATTAGAAATACACCCTGATCCAAAATACTTAATGCCAGATCCGATTGAAACATTAATAGCGGCCGAGCAATTATGCCAAGACGGCTTTATCGTTTTACCCTATATTCATGCCGATCCCGTGTTAGCCAAGCGCCTAGAACAAGTCGGTTGCGCCGCGGTGATGCCATTAGGAGCACCGATTGGTAGCAACAAAGGGCTAGTGAGTCGTGATTTTTTAGAAATTATTATTGAACAAGCCACGGTGCCAGTGATTGTTGATGCGGGCATCGGCGCGCCATCACATGCGGCGCTTGCAATGGAAATGGGTGCCGATGCTGTGTTAGTCAATACTGCAATGGCGGTGTCACCAGATCCAGTCGCCATGAGCCGTGCATTCGCGCTTGCGGTTCAAGCCGGTCGGCAAGCTTATTTAGCGGGCTTAGGCAGTGTTAATAGTCAGGCGATTGCGACCAGCCCGTTAACCGCATTTTTGGATTAATATTTTTTGGATCAATAGCATGGCAATTTTTCAACAGCAACTCGATAGTCAAAGCTGGTATGCCCGCAAAGACAGCATTTATCAGTGCGATGAAGCAGCGGTAGTGGCAGCAATCAATCAGTCAAAAGCGGGTAAAGCGTTATCGTTAGAACATTTCAAAGCGCTGATATCACCGGCGGCGGAGCCTTATTTAGAGCACATGGCGGCATTGAGTCAGCAATTAACTCAGCAACGATTTGGTAAAACCATTCAAATGTTTGTGCCACTATATTTGTCGAATATGTGTTCGAATATTTGTACTTATTGTGGTTTTAGTATGGAAAATAAAATCCGTCGCACCACCTTAGATATGGATCAGGTGGCTAAAGAAGCGATTGCAATTAAAGCCTTAGGGTTTGATCATATTTTGATCGTGACCGGCGAGTCGGAGCGTAAAGTCGGGTTAGCCTATTTTGAACAAGCGATAAAAGTGCTTAAACAGTATTTTAGCCATATTTCAATGGAAGTTCAGCCCTTAACAACCGATGAGTATATTCAGTTGCGTCAATGGGGCGTTGAGTCGATTTTAGTGTATCAAGAGACCTATCATCGAGGAAAATACGCGAAATACCATTTAAAAGGGCGTAAAGCAGACTTTGACTTTCGCTTAGCAACGCCAGAGCGTGTCGGTGACGCAGGGATAACTAAAGTGGGCATTGGCTGTCTACTTGGGCTAGAAGATTGGCGCAGCGATGCCTATCATGTGGCGATGCAACTGCAATTTTTGGAACGAAAATATTGGAAAATGAAGTTTTCATTGTCGTTTCCTCGGCTAAGACCTTGCGAAGGCGGGGCAGAGGTTAACTCTCCGATGTCAGAGCGGCAATTGGTGCAATTGATTTGTGCTTATCGCCTGTTCAACAATCAAGTTGAACTCTCCTTGTCAACCCGTGAGTCAGCGGTGTTTAGAGACAATATGCTTAGCCTTGGCGTGACCAGCATGAGTGCAGGTTCTAAAACCCAACCCGGTGGCTATGCCAGTGACGATAAAAGTCTCGAACAATTTAGCATTGACGATATTCGTAGCCCGCTAGCGGTCGCGACCATGATAAAAAGTAAAGGTTATGAAGTGATTTGGAAGGATTGGCAACTGGGGCTGTGATTATAAGGTCCCAACGAGTGGCGTTAGGACCTTTATATGTCAATTAAGCCAGGCGTAACTGAACTTCGCAAATACGCTGCGTTGATCTTTGTGTATTTTGTCTAAGTCATCGTTTTGATAACCATGATCACTGTAACCGAGGTAAAACAAGGTTTGCGGATTAACTTTATAAGAATAGAGTAATTGAGTTCCCAGTGATTTTTTGGTGTTATCAACATTGGAGTAGAGGTATTGACTCGGATCTCGTTCAATATCTAAATTAACGGCACTAAAGCGCAATGAGCTGCGGATATTAAATTGATAGGTTAGCCGAATATCAGTGAGATTTGCTTTAAATATCTGTCCGGTCGCAGAATCTAACGTGCGATAACGGTGGGTAAATTTAAAGAGCAGATGATCGGTAATGTTCCAATCGAACTCGGGTCTAATTTTGACCAAATCAGCCACTGCGTTATTTGATAAATCAATCGTTTCGCCACTTTCTGCAAATAACCTAACGGTAACACCGGCCATAGGGGTTGCTTCTGACCACATCCACAGACCTTTCTCTGTGAACATTTTACTATTACCGGTAATTGCGAGGGTGTTGGATAATGTGTCGTCATAAACACTGGCTCGTAAACCAACGTGTTGACGAGTATAGGCTGATAGTCTGACAAAACTTTGATATTCGCCATTTAATTTAACATAAATCTCTTTTTCTCTTTCGATCAAATCGCCATCATTGGTCTTTGATTGATCCCAATCTCCGCCGAAACGGACTTTATTAAACCAGTTATTATCAAGATACCAAATTTTTTCGCCACCTATCACTAATTTATCACTGTCCACTTGAGTGATAAAACCGAGATCGGCACGGTAACCCGCCGATTTTTTGCGATAACTAATATTCGCATTCCAATCACGTCGACTGTGCTGATAGTAAAAATCGTAGGAATAACCAGTAAAACTATCGGTTGATGCAGCGCGAAGCGCCAATTCGCCACTTAAACCTTGATTAGTGACAAAATCATCAGGATATTGAGTGTTTGATGTCACCATCATCGCTTTAATCGTATCATAATCGGTTGGTTGATATTTAACGTCAATGCCTCCGACATAATTATGATAGCCACTTGATTGCCTAATGGTAGTCAAACCGCCAATTGACAAGTTACTGCTGGCATCAAAACGGTAGCGAAACGCGCCACTGGTGCCTTCTTGATCTAGATTAATTACCGTTGAAGCTAAATTACCAGGTAAGACAAACAAGGTTTCTTTATCTTGGCCACCGAAGAGGGCGAAGCTATGTTTACCTTGTCGACCGGCGAGCTTGACGCCAGCTTTCGGGGCAACAACATTGCGGGTATAAAATAAGTTTTGAAAAGGCACTTCAAAAAAATCGGCATCATCGAGAAAGAAACCACGACGTTCTTCGTTGAACAACGAAAAACTGTTGTTCACATTTAATTGTCCCGAATCGGCTTCGATTTGCGAAAAGTCAGGATTAATGGTGGCGTATAATGAAACATCTGGGCTAATTGCCCATTTAAGATCTAATCCGACATCTGAATTACTATCTGATTGCCAATCCATGCCAGCTTCCACATCACGAGTTTGTGAGCGGCCAGCGGTTAACGTTGGAACCACTTGCACTTGAGAAGTCGCTTTAATGCCTTCTAAGCCGTGAGCAACCGTCATTTGGCAGAGGGTGCATGAACGTTCACGAGAACGATTAGAATTAGAGATTCGATGCTTAATATCGCGAGGATAAAAACGCACTAATTCAATGCCCCAATCTTGAAGACCTGCTTTTTGCTCAAAATTGAGCACGCGCAATGGAATGGCCATTTCGACAATATAGCCCTGATCGGTAATTTTTGCTTCGGCATCCCAAATGACATTCCAAGCGGTTGATTCACGGCCAATTAATTCATTTTCAATCGCATCGGATTGAACACCTAGCGGGTTAACAAAAAACTGATAGGCCTTATTACCATCATTATAAGGATCTATTTTTATCCCCACGACATCATCATTCCATATTTGGTCACGTTCCCTAAAATAGGCCCTAATTTGATCTGGGTTGGGATCTAAGGCTTTAAAAGCGACATAAAGCGTGTCGGCGTCAGCCATAATATAAGCGGTGGTGGTGACTGGCGCAGTAATGTTGTCGCCCGGTGACATTTCGATGTTAACCGATATTTTTGTGGCCGATTGCCAAGCGGCTTCATCAAGCGTTGCATCGACGGTAATTGCTGAAGAAATTGTCGGAATATTAAATTGACCATTGGTGCTGTCACCAGCGAATGCAGAGGTAGATAATATCGAAAAAATGGTCGTGGACAGCAAACGACGTTTGAAAAATGTCATGAAAATTCCTGTGCTTAAGTTAGTAAACACAGGATATCTTATCTAACCTTTAAATATAATTTTTAAATGTAACAAAAGGTTGATTTATTGTTAGGTTAGTTGCGATAACGATCGACATAAAGGGCAGTCGCACCACAAATAGCCACAGGCATTACGACTAAATTGACGATCGGGATCATTGAAAAAATAGTGACCATAAATCCGAAAGACAACGATGAGCTACGATCTTGTTGCAGTTGTGATTTCATTTCATTAAAGCCAACTTTGTGATTATCAAATGGATAATCACAATATTGAATTGCCATCATCCAAGCTGAAAATAAAAACCATAGGATCGGGGCGACGGTCTGACCAATCACCGGGATCAAAAACAACACCAAGCAGCCAATGGCTTTGGGTAAATAGTATTTTAGTTTGATCCATTCCCGCGATAGGGTGCGAGGAATATCCTTAATAATATCGGCCATGGTACCTTCTGGTGCCGGCTGTCCGGTTAAATGACACTCAACTTTCTCTGCTAATAGACCATTAAAAGGTGCAGCAATCCAATTGGCAACGGAACTAAATAGAAAGGAAAATACCACAAGCACCACGATAATAGCTAATGGCCATAAAATGAAATTAAGCCAACTTAACATCGCTGGAATAAAGTCATTAATATAAGAAAATAAATCCTCAAGTTGTAGATATAAGTAGTAAAAAGCGGATGAAAACAACACCAGATTGATCAGTAATGGCACTAAAACAAAGGTTCTTAAGCCTTTAATTTGGATGATATCGAAACCCTTAAGAAAATAACTGGCCCCGCTTTGTGATGGATTTAACAAATGATACTCCTTGATACATAAATAGTCATAATACGCGTATTCTAGCCAATTTGACCGGGTAAATGCTACAAATTAAGCGTTTGAGCGTTCTGTAGCAGGAAACATTCCAAAAATAACAAGGGCTATGCAATAATAGCCAAGTTTGCTTAACTATTTTTCAAAAGAGACCAATGCGCTTAAAACAACTCAAACTTTCTGGCTTCAAATCCTTTGTTGATCCCACTAAAATTGTGATGACTCACGCCTTGTCGGCTGTCGTTGGACCAAATGGCTGTGGCAAGTCTAATATTATCGATGCCGTACGTTGGGTTTTGGGAGAGAGCAGCGCCAAAAACCTTCGAGGCGAGGGGATGACGGATGTTATCTTTAATGGTTCAACCACAAGAAAACCGGTTTCACAAGCTAACGTCGAACTGATCTTTGATAATAGTGACAACCGAGCACAAGGGCCGTGGCAAAGCTATGGTGAAATAGCGATTAAGCGCCAAGTTAATCGCGATGGCCAGTCTGACTATTTTATTAACGGTCAGAAATGCCGTCGCCGTGATGTCACCGATTTATTGTCGGGCACAGGATTGGGTCCACGCAGCTATGCGATTATTGAACAAGGTACTATTTCTCGCTTAGTCGAATCAAAACCCCAAGAGTTGCGCGTTTTTATTGAAGAAGCGGCGGGGATCACAAAATACAAAGAACGACGTCGTGAAACCCAAAACAGGATTAAGCACAGTCGGGAAAACCTAGATCGTTTAACCGACATTAAGTTTGGGTTAGACAGCCAAGTGTCTAAATTGGAAACACAGGCTCATGAAGCGGAGTTGTACACGCAGCTTAAGCAACAGGAACGTTGTTTAAATGAGAATATTGTCGTTAATCGGTGGCAAAAATTTAGTCAGGAATTAGCGGCTAATCAACAGAAATTGGTTGAATCACAGCAACAACATTGTTTATTGCAAACCAGCCTTGATGACAGCAATAGTGATCATCATCGTAATGAGAGCGAGATCAATAAACTCAATAGCGACATCAATCATCAATTAAAATTAACCTATCAACACCAAGCGAAAATTTCGCAGTTATCATCACAGTTACAATCATTAAATGAGCAGCGCAATCACCAAATAGAACAACTGGATAAGTTAAGCTTTAAGCAATCCAACCATCTTAACCGTCAAAAGCAGCAGCAACATCAGGTCGCTCAGTTATCACTACTGGTCGATGATATTTCTCCGCAACTGCCGAAGCTTATCAAACAATTAAGCGAACTTGCCCAGCTTAATCAGATAAGTGAGCGTGATATTGAAGCGGCAGAATTAGGGTTAAATAAACACCTTAATCAGCAGCACACCATCAGGCAGCAGACTGAATTAGCGCAACACTCGATTGAGCGGATCGAAAAAGATAAGCTTAAAATGCTCAGTCAACGAGAGTTATTACTTGATAAATTAGCGACTAACCAGCATCAACTTCAGCAGTTATTGCCACAGCAAAAAGAACTTAAATTCCAGCAGCTTCAAGTCACCCATCATCAAGCATTGGAAAAGCAAGTACAACAACAGCAAAAAAATGACCACCTAGTGCAAGAATTAGCGAATCATCAACAACAAATGCAGCAGCATCAGATAGCGGTGGCCACTAAAGAGCATGAATTGGTGAGTTGTTTACGATGGATTGATAATTTAACCCCCACTAATGATGCGGTGGTTAAAGAGCATTACCATTGTGATGAGCAGCTTTGGAAAAATGTTACTATCGTCAAAGAATGGCAGTTAGCAGCGCAAATGGTGCTGGGTGAATTTTTAAATGCCTACTGTGTCGATGATCTAAACCAGTTAGCGACTCACTTTAATCATGCCCTAGTGTCTAAAGCATCAGACCTTGTTCTGCCAACCCCATCACTTAATTATCCGCTGTTATCGCAACATGTTCACAGTCATTATGGTGTCAACGCGATGCTTACTGGGGTCTATTGCGCCGTTAATATCGAACAAGCGCAAAAGATTGTTGGCCAACTTAGTGCTGGTGAATCGGTAATTACGGCTGATGGCTGTTGGTTTGGTCCTCGTTTTGCGGTCATTAAAAATAATAGCACTGATAACAGTGGTCAAGGGATCCTTGAAATCCAACAACAGATGGTGTCCATTGAATCGGCGATTAAACAACTGCAACTCAAATCCGATCAATTATTTGATTTGGATCATCAACTTGAATTACAGGTCGAACAACAGCAAGCTGCATTGGTTATTTGTCTTGATAATGTTAACGCCATTAATCAACAGGTGGTGGATGCCAAACAACAATGGTTATTGGAACAGCAAAGCTGGCAGCATATCAATAATCAGCTACAAGATATCAGTAAACAAATCGATCAACTTAAAGCCGTTGAACAAATCGAACTTGAACAACTCAAAGACTTTAGTGCCCAAACTCGTCAGTTAAGCATTGAAAATAAACAGATTAACGAAATAATCCAGAAGCATCAAACACAATTAAAAGAGTCTAAGCAACAGTTGAACTCGTCACGTTACAAAGATCAAAAATGGCAACAACAAAAACATGATGCAGAATTAATCCTCCAAAAAGAACAAATGAAATTAAGTGCTGCCATTGAACAACAGCAAGTCATCGATGGTCTAGTGATAGATGATGCGAATCAAACATCAGCGCTACAAGTCGCGATTGAACAAAGCAAAGAGCCTTTAACCATTGAACAAGCGCTGTTGAGTAAAGAAGAACATGCTTTATTAAGAGCACAACAACAGCATAAACAATTAATATCATCGCTGGATCATGAAAAAACGATCAAAAAACAATCCACAGAACTGTTACTGCAATACCAAACAAAAAAGCAAGGTATTGATCAAGCGGTTAATGATCTTAGGTTAAAGTGTGAAACGCTGAAAGTTAAATTGAGCGCGCAATGCCAAGCGTTAGAAATATCAAATGCAGACATGACCACGTTGGCCCGTGACTTGACCAGTGTTGACAATGCCAAACAATGGCCACAAGATTTACAAGCGGTTAAAGATAAGTTGGCTAATATTGGGGCGATCAATTTAACCGCGATCAATGAATACAATGAGCAAAAAGAGCGTCGTAATTATCTCGCCCAACAAATTAATGATCTAGAGAATGCACTAATAACACTCGAAGCGGCGATAAAAAAAATCGATCGGGAGTCTAGAGAGAAGTTTAAGAACACATTTGATGCGGTTAATCGTGACTTCAAAATCCTATTCCCTAAAGTGTTTGGGGGAGGGAGCGCACAATTAACATTAACAGACAGTGACTTATTATCATCGGGTGTTAGTATAATGGCACAACCACCGGGTAAGAAAAATAGTACAATTCATCTGTTAAGTGGTGGCGAAAAAGCGCTAACCGCATTATCATTAGTGTTTGCAATATTTAAACTTAATCCTGCGCCATTTTGTATGCTTGATGAAGTTGATGCACCGCTAGATGATGCGAATGTTGAAAGGTATTGTAATTTAGTCCGAGAAATGTCGGCAACCGTCCAGTTTATTTTCATTACCCACAACAAGGTAAGCATGGAAATGGCACAGCATTTGACGGGAGTCACGATGATCGAACCTGGGGTATCTCGGGTAGTCGCAGTGGATGTAGCAGAAGCTATATCCATGGTTCAAGAATAAAATAATTGGTTAGCATTAATGGAATTTGAATTACGCACTGTCTTATTACTGATTGGAGTCGTTTTTATTACGGCTATTTTAATCCATGGTTTAATTGGGATCCGCAAAGCGAATAAGCCCATTGACTTATCGGGTATCGACTTAAGTGAAGAAGATGACAAAGGGAATTTGCTACGTGATGGCTCTGGCTTTGATCGCCATGGGGTCGGTGTTGCTCGTGTAATCGAAGACGATGAGCATGCGGAAAACTTAGATTTACCGCCATTGTTGTCCGATGAACCGATCATTGATTTTGATCTTGAATTAAATATTGAACCGTCAGAGCCAACAATGGATGTTGAGCCTGAAGTGGTAGCACCGGCTTTTGCATCGCCAATATTTAAAGAAAAACCAGTGGTTGAAAAGCTATTCACTGAAGAGATTAAAATCAACGAACCTGTCATCGATGAAATTCAAGAGACCAAAGCGCCACAGCAACCATTAGATGTGTTAGTGCTTAATGTCATTGCGGGTGACGACGATGAATTGAACGGGGCACAGCTGCTACCTTTATTACTAACATTAGGCTTTAAATTTGGTGATATGGATATTTTCCATCGTCATGTTTCCAGCGATGGTCACGGCGAGGTATTGTTTTCATTAGCAAACATGGTAAAACCTGGTGTTTTCGACATTGATAATATGGCGCAATTTAGCACAACCGGTATTTCATTGTTTATGACCATTCCTCATAACAACGGTAATTTAGCCACCTTTAATATGATGCTAAACGCGGCGGCAAAAATTGCTGAGGAATTTTCAGGGCAAGTACTCGATGGTGAACGTTCAACGTTAACGAAGCAATCAACTCAACATTATGTTTCACGGATAAGAGACGTTGAACACAAGTTACTATTAAAAAAATAAATCGACCTAGCCGGCATGACACAACGCGGTTGTGCCAGTATTTAAGAGCTCAAAATGACATCTGATATCCAGCAAATCCAGCATAAAATCATTGAACGGCTTAATCGTTTAAATGATCAATCTCTTCATTTTTTAATTATATTATCCACTAGAAACTCAAACGTTAATTCTCGTTTAGCCGTTTATTAATAGGTATCGTCGATGTCAAAAATTAATTTTAATAAAGAACAACTAGCTGTTATTGAACAAATCGATAACACTATTGAAGCCAGCTCACTTGAAGCGATGTTTGGTCGCACGATCGATGATTTGTCGTTAGATGACCTATTAAGTCTTCTGAAAATAGCAAACGCTTTATATCGTTCTAGCACTCAAATTGTCAGTGATAACATCTATGATAGCTATATTGCTGAATTAAAGTCTCGAGAGCCAAGTCATCCCTATTTGTCGACGATTGAGCCTGAAGTTACCAGCGATAGTAAAACGGTAGTTTTGCCTAAAAAAATGCTCTCGACGGACAAAGCATACTCATTTGACGAGATAAAAAGGTGGATCGATCGACTGTTAAAAGCAGCTAAAGAACTGGATGTTAACGAAAGTAATATCTTGATCAGAGTGACCCCAAAATTAGATGGCTATGCTGCCTATGATGACGGAAAAACTCTTTATACAAGGGGAGATGGCATCCGAGGCCAGGATATTACCAGAGCTTTTACTAAGGGTTTGAAGGTTGCAGAAAATGGCGTTCGCGGATTAGGTCCTGGTGAAATAGTGATTAAGAAAAGTTATTTTGACGCTTTTCTTAGTGATACATTTGAGAATTCAAGAAACATTCAAGCTGCTATTATTGCAGAGAAAAAAGTCGATGAATCAATTCAAAAAGCAATCAATAAAGGGGCATGTGTCTTCTTTCCTTTTTCATTAATTGAAAATCAGACCAGTCACTTTAAAGATATTTTGAGTGATTTTGACCATATCGTTGAAAAAATCTGGAACTCTGTTGATTATGATATTGATGGCGTGATTCTCGAGGTAACAAACGATGTCATAAAGCAGCACATGGGGGCGACCAGACATCATCATCGGTGGCAAATTGCTTTTAAAGTGAATGCTGAGTCAGCGGAAGTTAAAGTACTAAAAGTTGTTCCGCAAACGTCTCGCACTGGCAGAATATCTCCCGTTGCAGAGTTAGAGCCAACCAAGTTAAGTGGTGCGACCATCAGTCGTGTTACTGTGCATCACTATAATATGGTAAAAACGAACAGGGTCGGTCCTGGCGCAATTGTACAACTGGTGCGAAGTGGACTTGTGATCCCTAAAATTGAAAAAGTCATTAAAGGTGCTGAGCCGGAACTTCCTGATCAATGTCCTAGTTGTCACACTCACCTTATTTGGGAGGCCGATCATTTAGTGTGTCCCAACAAAACAGACTGTCCAGCTCAAACGGAAAATACCCTGGTGCACTTTTTTAGAACCCTAGCTAATAATGATGGCTTTGGTCCTAAGGTCATTGAAAAACTTCATTTATACTCCATTAAACGCATTCATGAGATTTATGCTATTCCAAAGCATCAATATTTAACGTTTGGCTTTGGTGATAAAACAGCTCAAAACTTGGTCGATCAATTACGAGCGAGTCTAGAAATCGAAATAGAAGATTGGCGATTTCTTGCCGCCTTTGGAGTTAGTCGCTTGGCCGGGGGCAATTGTGAAAAATTACTGCAACATCACTCTATCGTTGAATTGTTTGACCTTTCTGTTGATGACATGGTTAAAGTTGATGGCTTTGCTAATGTCAGCGCAGAAGCGATAGTCGAAGGGTTAGTTAATATCAGAGAAGAGTTTTTTAAGGTGTATAACTTAGGCTTTAATTTAGCGGTTACTCCTAAACGGTCAGAGCAAGTGAATACTCAGTCACCGATTGCCGGTAAAATTATCGTCTTTACTGGCACGATGACCCAAGGTTCAAGGGGCGATATGGAGAAACACGCGAAAGCGCTTGGTGCTAAAGTTGCTAAGTCCGTCACCGGTAAAACATCGTTTTTAGTCACAGGTGAGAAGGTTGGTGAAAACAAAATCAATGCTGCTAAAGATAAGGGCGTTGAAGTAATGACTGAATCTCAGTATCTGTCAATGATTTCTAGCTAACCTGAACTCGGATGCTTAATAGATTAGAGATTGGTTAATTGAAATATAATCCTTTTACCCATTACGATAAACATGGCAGCCTAAAGTTACCCTTTGGGCTGTATGTAAGCTTGTTTTTTTTATTAAAAAGTTATTTAGTGTGGATTGCCGCGCTGTCTTTTCGTCAAGATACCGCAAGGTTACTGAGTTTGTTTTATCCTGACAGTCCAAGTTTTATTGCTGCGTTGATTATTTCATTACCGGCATTAATGTTGTTAGTCGTTGTCAGTATTAGACGGGTCAATATGCCGTTGTGGGTTGAAAAAATTTGTCGGGTAATTCCTAACTTGTTATTTGTTAGTGGAGTTATTCAATTACTTTTTCATTTGTCTATGCTGACCAAAATACACAGACTGACACCCATGGTGACAATCTGGATAGTCTTGGTTGAATTATCGATGTTGGTGGCTATCGTATTTTATAGCCTCTACAGCCAACATTTAAAAGATGCTGCTCAACAATTTCCTAAGGATGCAGAGGGTTAATCATAACAATGATCGATAATTTGGGCGATGTTCTCAACGCTAACCACTTGGAGTTTTGAAACCGAGTTTAAAATTTTGTCTTGAATGTTGACCGGAAAATGGCAGTTATCAAGGTAAAGGTGACAGGATGTCGTGTTGAGATTGCAATCTAAAGTTGCTAGTTTGTTGGCATGAGCTTCTATGACGATATTCATCTGATTCTCCCGCTAATAGAAATATGCATTTACCCGTACGTCATAAGGATAGATATAATAACAAAATAGCGAGAGTTGCTTAGAATAATTGGTTATTTTAACGATTGGTATATAATAAAAAGTTATAAGCTGCTTATTTTTTGTTTTAAATCATAACCTTCATCTGTAACGATAGCTTCGAGATGAATGACTCTGCTCTCTAATGATTTGACCTGTTGGTTTAACTGCTGGTTAATTGAAATCAATTTTTCAACTTGGTCATTATTGATATGATTTTTATCATCACTCTTCGAGTTTTTTGTGCTCATCTTTCGTTTGAATATATCACCAATAACACAAATGGCTACAATCCAAACAACCATAGTAAAGACAGACATATTATTTCCTTAATTATAAATTGTATTTCCACTAATAGTACAATTGTCATGCCAACTTCATTGCGTTGATATTAAACAGTTTTTTAAGTTTAAATTTGTGGAAATGGTAAATCAGACCAAATTGAAGTCAAACTACTTACCTAAACTAGCGGTATACAAACTGACACTAGACAGCGAATGTTTGTAGCTGCCATTAGTCTCTTTGGTTGAATATGACAAATAAAGAAGCGTATTATTTTTCTGATCATAGATACGTCTTATTTTTAAGCTTTTAAATAATACGCTTAATGATTCCCTAAAGATAACTTCACCATTTGCTGATTTATCAATATTGGCTATATCAGCAGCCGTTATTGGGCCCGTTTGGCGACAAGCGATGCTAGTGTTCGATGGGTCAGATAAATCAAAATTTGCTTCAACATGGGTGATGTGGCAGGTAACTCCTGCAATTTTCGGATCGCGTTTAGCGTCGATAAATATGTCTTTGGTGGTGAACATACCGAGGCTAACTTTTCCGACATCGTCGCTACAGCCGCTAAGTAAAAGTAGAGAAACGAGGACACTCAATTTAAATTTGGTCATGATGATATCTTATAGGTGATGTAATGTTTGAAATTTATCTTAATGTATTCACTAACAAAGATAAATAATTGATATTTTTTTTATCACTAAATTATTGGTTAAATATTTAAATTTCAATTAAATCTAACAACTAAATGTTATTTTAATACGTAATATCAATAACTAACAAATGATAATAACACTCATTCCAATGCTGTAATGTGATATTTCTCATCAACTTAACCTCGGGGGAAACTAATTTAGTTGCAAGTTTTTATTGACGTAATGGTCAACATTAAGTTAATTTAAACGTATGTTTTATTATGCCAAGTTATTTGGTCAATTTTAATGGTAAAGGATAGTATTTATGAAAATTCTTGTGCCGATTAAACGCGTAGTTGACGCTAATGTTAAAGTACGTGTTAAATCTGATAATACCGATGTCGATCTAAGCAATTTAAAAATGGCAATTAATCCATTTTGTGAAATTGCGGTTGAAGAAGCGGTTCGTTTAAAAGAAGCTGGCGTAGCGAGTGAAGTTATTGTTGTTACAGTTGGCGGGAAAGTATGTCAAGAACAACTGCGTACTGCGTTAGCTTTGGGTGCTGATCGTGGTATTCAAATTGATACTAGCGAAAAAGTTCAACCATTAACTATTGCAAAATTATTACACAAAATAGTTGAAGCCGAGCAACCATCTATCGTCTTAATGGGTAAGCAAACCATCGATGGTGATAATAACCAAACTGGCCAAATGCTTGCCGCGTTAGCCGGTATGGGTCAAGGTACTTTTGCTTCTGAAGTTAAAGTTGATGGCGATAAAGTACAAGTCACTCGTGAAGTTGACGGCGGTTTAATGACCGTTGAGTTAAAGCTTCCAGCAGTCATTACCACTGATTTACGCTTAAATGAGCCACGTTATGCATCATTACCAAATATCATGAAAGCTAAGCGTAAGCCTATTGATGTCAAAACACCAAGCGACTTAGGGGTAGAAATCACCTCAGGACTTGAATACGTCAAGGTTGAAAGTCCTGCTAGTCGCAGTGCTGGGATTATGGTTGAATCAGTTGATGAGCTAATCGAAAAACTACGTAACGAAGCGAAGGTGCTCTAATGACTATATTAGTAATTGCAGAACATAACAACGCATCATTAAAAGATGATACCGCTAAAGTTGTTGCAGCAGCAACAGCGATTGGTGGTGATATTGAGATTTTAGTCGCTGGCGCAAACTGTAGCGATGCTGCAACTGCTGCCGCTGCTTTAACTGGTGTTTCAAAAGTTATCGTTGCTGACCATGCGTGTTACGAACATCAACTTGCTGAAAATTTAGGTTTGTTAGTGGCTGATTTAGGTAAGAATTACAGCCATGTATTAGCTGCCGCTTCAACAACGGGTAAAAACTTTTTACCACGCGTTGCTGCTTTATTAGATGTTGCTCAAATTTCAGATGTTATTCGAGTAGATAGTGCTGACACATTTGGTCGTCCATTTTACGCCGGTAACGCAATTGCTACCGTAAAAAGTACTGACTCAATTAAGTTGTTAACGATACGTACTTCAGCGTTTGATAGTGTTGATGCAACAGGCAGTGCTGCGGTTGAATCATCAGATGCAGTACACGATGCTGGTTTATCTACTTTTGTTAGCGCTGAGCTAACAAAATCTGAACGTCCTGAATTAGGCAGTGCCAAAATCATCGTTTCTGGCGGTCGTGGTATGCAAAATGGTGAAAACTTCGCGATGTTAGAAACCCTTGCTGACAAGCTTGGCGCAGGCGTTGGTGCATCACGCGCTGCGGTTGATGCTGGCTTTGTTCCTAACGATATGCAAGTTGGCCAAACGGGTAAGATTGTTGCTCCTGATCTGTATATCGCCGTTGGTATTTCCGGTGCTATTCAACATTTAGCAGGCATGAAAGATTCTAAAGTGATTGTTGCTATCAACAAAGATCCTGAAGCGCCAATTTTCCAAGTTGCCGATTATGGTCTAGAAGCTGATTTATTTAATGCGATTCCTGAATTAAATGAAAAACTATAATTAATTTATAGTTAAGTTGTCGTCATTGATAAAAAGCGCCGAAGGGCGCTTTTTTTTCATGTTATCATTAGGCTCATTTTTATTTTTGAGATTCCTCCCTTGGCTCAGCTCTATTTTTATTACTCAGCAATGAATGCTGGTAAATCTACCTCTTTATTACAATCTGCTTATAATTACCAAGAGCGCGGTATGCGTTCAGTGATTTTTACTGCCGCTATCGATGATCGCTATGGTCTTGGTAAAGTCAGCTCAAGAATTGGGTTAAGTCAACCGGCAGACTTGTTTTCTAGCCAGTGTGATTTGTTTGATAATATCAGCCAAAAGCTTAACGATGGGCCGATTCATTGCATTTTATTCGATGAAAGCCAATTTTTAACCAAGCTTCAGGTCAAGCAAATTTGTCGAGTAGTTGATGAATTAGACATTCCGGTTTTGTGCTATGGCTTGAGAACTGATTTCCTTGGCGAACCTTTTACCGGGAGTTTATACTTAATGAGCTGGGCTGATAAATTGGTTGAATTAAAAACAATTTGCCACTGTGGACGCAAAGCCAATATGGTGGTGAGAACTGATGAACAAGGTAATGCTGTTCGTAGTGGCAGTCAAATTGAAATTGGCGGCAATGACCGTTATGTATCAATGTGCCGCAACCATTTTCAACAACAAGTTGGCTTACAGGACTAAAGGGTAAACTTTTTGGCTTGCTGCTTAAACAAGTCTAGCTCTCTAATGCCATGGCCACGAGTGAAGCGTTGTTTGGGATTTTTTTTACTATAGGTGCATAGGACTAATCGGTCTTTGTGCTGAGCCGTTATTTTCAACGTCACGAATTCAATCAGCTGTTGTTTGGTTAATGATTCGACCGCTGATGCTATGTGGCTACGGTGATTAAATTGGTAATCACGATTACCGATACTTAACCAAAAACGATGGGCTCGCGATCTGGCACTGTGATCTGGCGTTTTAATTTGACTTAATAAGCCCTGACGTGCTTTTTCCCAATCAGATGTAGATAGCTGCTCAAGATAACTGATGAAGGTGCTGAAAAACGTATCTACCGCGTTTACGAGGTAATCAGGGCCTTCTACATTGGATTGAATATAAAGAATCATCCCTGGATGTCGATTAATCGGCATATAAGATGTACCGCACAAATAGCCTAATTGTTGTTTTGTTCTAATGTCAGCAAAGAAATGAGCGGAACAAATATGATTAAGCATGCTAAATAAAGCTACTTTTTTCTTATCGACCAATGACGATTGTAAATACACAATAATGGCGCTGTCTTCACTACCACAATCGAACTCTCTGATTAACGTACCACGATTATTAATATCAATTAATTGACGTTTGATTGCTGGATGTGGACTCGCAATCGCCGAAATTTGCTGATGAATACCGTGACCTAATGTCTCGACCTCTTTTTTCTCCCAATCTCCTTGAACGTAACACTCAAGATGAACCTTGCGATATAGACTCTTAATAAATTGATGGAGCTCATCTAAGCTCACTGAAGAAAGCTCAGCTAATAGCAACTGACTGGGATATTGATTGGGCTGTAAAACAGATCCTAATCCTTTAAATAGCTGATTAATAGGCTTGTCTTTCTTTGAATTAAGCAATGTTGTGGTTAACTGTTGTTTGATTTCATCAAAACGACTGTTGCAAAAATTGCGTTGTTGGATTTGCGTGATTAACATTTCAAAGAACAAAAACAATTTTGGGGTATAGCCACTAACATGCATCGTAAGACCTGCCTGATGAGGGTAGATATCATAATGGAGTCCTGCAACTTCAGCAGGGTAAGTCATCTCGGCTAAGTTGTCGTGGAGCATCTCAACGTAAAGGTGACATAGCGCGACGGTTCTGGCATTTTTGCCGACATGTGGACTATCAATGGCGGTATATATATGACCGCGGGGCACTTTGAACTCATTATCCCGGTAATGCCATAGTCTTAAGCCTAATTTGTCTTGCAATACCTTGGGAATGGCACATTGACTATGGTTGTCCTGAAAACTTAAGCGCTCAACAATAAAAGGATTGGGTCCAGGTAAATGAATGTCGTTGCTACAGGCTTGCCATTTAAGATGATCTGACGGTGTTATTGGTGCAACTTGATAAGGTGTGTCATACCATTTAGCCAAGCAATCACCACTAAAATTTGGTGCCATGGTGATGAGTCTTAAATTACTTGGCACAATGGCGTTAAGGCATTCTAAAATTAAATCAGGTTCAAAGTTTGCCATCGCAAAATCACCATAAATAATGTCATCGCTATGATATTTAAACATGTTAATTACCAAGTGACTGACCAAATCCATCGGTTTGGCTTTTTCTTGAAAATCGAAAGCAGCTTTAATAATGTTATGCTTTTCACTATAACGCCAACAATCAACGCCTTGAACCTTGATTAAACGCACGAAGGAAAATACGTGTTTGATGATCAGATCAATTTTTTCTAACCCTTCATTGGTTAGCGCGATGACGATCGAAAATTCAAGGTAGTTATAACCATTAATCCCACTACCAGCCGATAAATGGTTAGCCAGCCCTTTAGCTTTTAGTAAAGAAAGTAGACTGCCTGTCCCTTCATACCCTAACAAGTAGGCGATATACGACAATGGTTTACTTTGATAACAATCAGCGGTTTTCGGCATCGAAAAATTTAAGGTCAATTTCTTAATATCTTTTAAGGAAGTAATTGAAATAGCAATATTTTTTTGATGCTCTAATAGTAGGTCTATTTGAGGGAAATTCGTAGTAAGCCCTTGATTGATGATTGGTTTAAAATATATTTTTGCCAAGGCTTCCATTTGATCCAGCGTGGCGTTGTTATAAAGCACCACTTTCATTTTGCTCGCACAATACTTCGTTTGGTAAAAAAGATTAACCTTGTCACCTAAGCTACTAGTCGCATCGTCTTTCAGCGTTTGTTTATTGCCGACAGAGAACTTACTAAAGGGGTGCTCGGGATTGACTGTTTCTTTTAATACCGCGAGTACTCGTCTATTTTCATCGGTCAGTTTTAGTTTGTATTCAGACTCAACCGCTGATAGCTCTTTATTGATCCATTCATGATCCATTAAAGGGTTAATAAAAAAATCACTAAAGCGTTCGAGCCCTTGAGTAAAATGAGTATTTTGAATTGAGAAAAAAAAGTTTGTAAATTCACTGCTGGTCCACGCATTATTTTGACCACCATGATTCTTAATAAAAGTTTGATACTCGTCTGGGTCTGGGTAATTTTTAGTGCCTAAAAAAAGCATATGTTCAAGTAGGTGCGCTAAGCCTTGAGAGGCTTGAGGATCATCAAAATGACCAACATTGACCGCCAATGAAGCAGCAGATTTTTCTGTGGTTGGATCGGAAATAAGTAACACAGAAAGTTTATTGCTTAATGTAATTTGGCGATATTGTTTTTGATCATTTTGCGATTGAATCAACGAGGGTTACACCTATTTTGTATTTGAATATATATTATTAGCGTTTTCACTCTGTTTTAGCAAATAATTGGTTGATTTAAATCACAACAATAGTGCTAGAATCTCCATTATAGACTTTTGCCCAATTCAAATTATTATTTTTTGCGTCCAAAATAGTCTTAAAGTACTTTAAAAGTAAATGTTAGTAGGAAGTTGTTAATGAAATTGTACATAATGCGCCATGGACAGGCACAGATGGTCGCGCCAACGGATGCTGAGCGGATGTTAACCACTGCCGGTGAACAAGAGACCCACAGCATGTCACAATGGTTAGCAAAACTCACGACGATAGAGGCGACGTTCGCTAGTCCTTATGTTCGAGCGCAACAGACCCGTGAAATTATGAGCGAAAACAGCCAAAGCATTGTAAATCGTTGGCAACTTGACGAACTGACGCCAGAGTCTGATCCCGCCAGTTGTGGTGATATTTTATTGGCCTATTGTGCCCAACATAAAATGGACAACGCCTTGGTCGTGTCACACTTACCATTAGTTAGTTTATTAATTACTGATTTGTGCCCAGGGGCTGTTATTACTCACTTTCCACCCTCGTCGATTGCCTGCCTAGATATCGATTTAGATAGCTGGCAGGGTAAACTGCTATGGCATAAACATTATGATGACATAGCGCATCAGAATTCTATCGGTTCCACATAGTCGAGTAATACCAGTAGCGCGCCTTGGCCGCCCCATTCGAGCGGCGCTTGGTGAAAAGCGAGTACATCAGGATGCTGAGCCAACCAATAGGGCGTTCTCGTTTTTAATACGCCAGTGCCGATGCCGTGGATAATGCAACAGCAATGAATTTGTTGTTTTTTACAGGCCTTAAACAACGCCAGTATTTCTTGCTTTGCGTCTTCCTGGTTTAACCCGTGCAAGTCGAGAATAAGTTCAGGTGGATAATCACCTCGTCTTAATTTTTTCAATTCATATTTTTCGACATCTTCGGCACAAAAACGCATCGGTCCTTCATCGCTAAAGTGAGGGACATAACCATCGGAAAAGTAAAATTCGGCCTGTTTTTCTTTTAATTTAAGATGCTGCTTAATGCGCACGGATTTAGGTTTCTTTAGCTCAACCTTATCCTGAATCATGACTTTAATATCATCTGTTTTTATCCAGTTGGCCATGGATTCCGTTTTGTTATTATTCATTGATAATATTTCGCTTAAGTCACTATATACATTATTATACGTGATATTTTTTATGATGGTTGGATTCAATTTTTCAGGTACAATATCGACTCTTACATTTAGGAGTATTTTCTTTGGAACAGTATCTAGTCAGCCAACAATCAATTCTTGAAGCGGTTAATGAATTAAGAACAATAAATGACCTTTTACGATGGGGGGCTAGTGAGTTTAATAAAGCAGATATTTTTTATGGTCACGGCAATGATAACTCTTGGGATGAAGCGGTAGCTTTAGCTTTACATGCTATTTATTTGCCGATTGATAGTCCACGTCATATGATTGAATCGCGTTTAACCAAAACAGAGCGTCTGACGATTGTTGAATTGTTTAGTCGCCGTATTAACGAAAGGTTGCCAGTCTCTTATCTCACTAATGTCGCTTGGTTTGCTGGCCTTGAATATTATGTTGATGAACGGGTGTTAGTACCAAGATCGCCTATTGCAGAATTAATTAATCTAAGGTTTGAACCTTTTCTTGCTGGTAAACCGGTGCTGCGTGCATTAGATTTATGCACTGGTAGTGCTTGTATTGCCATTGCCATGGCCCATGAGTTTGTTGATGCCGAAGTTGATGCGCTCGATATTTCAAACGATGCCTTAGATGTTGCCAATATTAATATATATGGCCACGGTGTTGAAGATCGAGTGATTCCGATGGCATCCGATTTAATGAACGAAGTGTTGCGGGAACGATACGATTTAATTGTATCTAATCCGCCCTATGTTGATCAAGAAGACATGGACAGTTTACCGCAAGAGTTTATTCATGAACCTGCGTTAGGGTTGGCGGCTGGCTTTGATGGTTTAGATTTAGTCAGACGAATTTTAGTCGATGCTAAAGACTGCTTAAATGATGGTGGCATTCTGGTGGTTGAAGTGGGAAATTCTCAGGTTCATATGGAATCACAGTTTCCAACGGTGCCATTTCATTGGTACGACTTTAAGCAAGGCGGCCATGGCGTGTTTATTTTGACCAAAGCACAATTGGTTGAGTTTAGTAGTACATTTGAAGCGGCATTAGCAACAGGCTAAGCGCAGAATCATTAAGGGGAATATATGTCAGGCAATAGCATAGGTAAACTGTTTAGTATTACCACCTTTGGCGAAAGTCACGGGATAGCATTAGGTTGTACCATTGATGGTTGTCCTCCTGGTATTGATATTTGTGAACTCGATTTACAAGGTGATTTAGATCGTCGTAAACCTGGCACCTCTAAATTTACCACCGCTAGACGCGAAGACGACAAAGTAAAAATATTGTCAGGGGTCTTTGAAGGTAAAACCACTGGGACACCGATTGGTCTATTGATTGAAAATGGCGATCAACGTTCTAAAGATTATGGTGAAATTAAAAATCAATTTCGCCCGGGTCATGCCGATTACACCTACCAACAAAAATACGGTATTCGTGACTATCGCGGTGGTGGTCGTTCGTCGGCTCGTGAAACCGCGATGCGGGTTGCAGCGGGTGCCATTGCAAAAAAATATCTTAAGCAACAATTTGGGATCGAAATTCGTGGCTATTTAAGCCAGATGGGCGACATTAAAATTGAAAAAGTTGATTTTGATTTAATCGAAACCAATCCGTTCTTTTGCCCTGATATTGATAAACTAGAGCCGATGGAAGCGTTGATCCGCCAGTTAAAAAAGCAGGGCGATTCCATTGGTGCCAAAGTGACGGTTGAAGCCCATCACGTTCCGGTTGGTCTTGGTGAGCCTATTTTTGACCGACTCGATGCCGAAATTGCGCACAGTTTAATGAGTATTAATGCCGTCAAAGGGGTCGAGATTGGTGATGGTTTTGCAGTCATCAATCAACAGGGCTCTGCTCATCGTGATTTAATGACCAAAAAAGGTTTCCTGTCTAATCATGCCGGTGGCATTTTAGGAGGGATTTCTTCGGGCCAACCAATTATTGCCCATATTGCTTTGAAGCCAACGTCGAGCATCACAACGCCCGGCGCGAGTGTTGATAACGACGGTAACGAAATTAATTTAGTGACCAAAGGTCGTCACGATCCTTGTGTTGGTTTACGCGCGGTGCCAATTGCTGAAGCGATGCTGGCGATTACCTTAATGGATCATTTATTAAGACATCGTGCCCAAAACTATGATGTTAAATTGTCGACTACTGCATACACCATGGCAGATCCTAAGACCTTATAATGAGCAACATTTTATTAGCGACCAGTCAGCACCGGATGCTGGCTGGTTGTTATTTTATCTATTTTGCATTTCTTGGCTTGGTTATTCCCTATTGGGGTTCATTACTCAATGCCCGCGGCTTCAATTCGGCTGAAATTGGCGAGTTGTTGGCCATTTTTATGGCCACTCGTATTGTTATGCCGACGATTTGGGCGAGTATCGCTGATAAAAATGGTCAAAGAATTGAAATTGTTAAAGCCGGTGTGTTGCTTGCTTTACTATTTTTTTGCGGATTATTTTTTGTTAGTGATTATTGGTGGATCGCACTCGTGCTGGCCTTATATGCCTCTTGTTGGAGCGCGATATTACCGCAAATCGAAGTGATTACGCTGGCATCGTTAGGTAATTCAAGTCATCAATACAGTAAAATTAGAGCATGGGGTAGTGTTGGTTACATCACCACGGTAACGATAGCGGGGGTGTTCGTCGCCACCATTGGGGTCGAAGCAATTCTACCGCTGGCGGCTTTACTAATGCTAGGGTTAGTGTTTATTACCCAGCGGATCAACTATCAAGAATCCCCAGAGCCTTTAGTCAATCAAACCTCTATTTGGCCATTACTAAAAAGTAAAAATATTATGCTCTTTTTTGGTGCCAATCTGTTGTTACAGATAAGCCATGGCCCATATTATAGTTTCTTTGTGCTGTATTTAGCCCAACACGGTTACAGTGAAATGGTGGCCGGCGCTCAAATATCACTAGGGGTGGTTGCAGAAATTGTTGTGTTTACTTTTTGTGCCCGTTTAATTGCACGGTTTGGTGCCAAAAAATTATTGCTGGTTAGTGCATTATTAACTATTGTTCGGTGGTTGTTAACGCCATTGGCTGTGGATAATCTATGGTCATTAGCACTAGTGCAGTTACTACATGCAGCGAGTTTTGGTACCGCCCATGCCGCTTCCATGGTGTTTTTACATCATTGGTTTTCGGGCAATCATCGCGGACGGGGACAAGCCATTTATGCTTCCGTTTGTTTTGGTTTTGGCGGTACGTTTGGTGTATTAGCCGCGGGCTATTTATGGCAAGGAGGCGAGGGAGCGACAATCACTTGGTTAGGCGCTGCCTTGATCTCTGTACTAGCATTGTTATTCGTTTGCTTGATACAATGCCCGCAAGCATTACAACCAAAAACTGGGAACCAAGCAGTTGCAACATAGTTATCAAAATTTGATCGATATTTTTAATCAGCAGTTTTTGACATCCCATCAAACTGAGCTGGTTAAAGGCGGGGATGAACCGATTTATTTACCAGCGGATCAACAAAATCGTTACCATCGAATTATTTTTGCTCGCGGTTTTTTTGCCAGCGCTTTACACGAAATTTCTCACTGGTTAGTGGCGGGAGAAAGTCGTCGTTTACTGGAAGATTTTGGCTACTGGTATTGCCCTGATGGCCGAGATCAACAAACTCAAATAAAATTTGAGCAAGTTGAAATAAAACCACAAGCGATTGAGTGGGCATTAGCCACCGCATGTGGTTTTAGATTCAATGTCAGTAGTGACAATCTCAATGGTTGGCAATCGAATCGGGTTGCCTTTCAACATCAGGTACATCAACAAGTAAAACAGTTGATTGAACAAGGCTTTAATGCCAGAACTCAACAGCTTTTATTGGCATTAAATCAATTTTACCAAACGCCAGCCATTGCGATAAGCCAATTCCATTACTGTGAAATAAAAGAGAATCAATAATATGAGCTTAAGATTAGGGCTAGTGATCAATCCCGTTGCCGGGTTAGGTGGTAGTGTCGCACTAAAGGGCAGTGATGACGTGTCACAAATGGCTTTAGAGCGTGGCGCAACGGCAAAATCCAATGCTCGAGCCGAAATAGCCTTACAAGCTTTAGTGCCATATCGCTCGCAAATAACTATCCTGACGGCTGCTAACAATATGGGCGAATCGTTGTGTCAAAAGCTTGGGTTTGATTATCAAGTTGTTAGCTATGAAGGCGATGATAATGTTACGAGTGATTTATTAAGCTCAAATGAATCAGATACGATTGACACCGCTAGAGCAATTAAACAGGCTGGGGTTGATTTATTGGTGTTTGTTGGTGGCGATGGCACAGCACGCAATATTTATAGTGCCATTGGTGATTATTTTCCGGTACTGGGGATCCCCGCCGGGGTTAAAATTCATTCTGGCGTTTATGCGGTAACACCCACGAGTGCCGGCCATGTGTTGGAATTACTAGTGCGCAACGAATTGGTGACCTTGATGGAAGCTGATGTCATGGATATTGATGAAGCCTTATTTAGACAAGGCATTGTTAAAGCCCGTCGGTTTGGCGAGATGCAAGTACCCGCACAATTGCGCTATATGCAAGCAGTGAAAATGGGTGGTAAAGAGTCCGATGAACTGGTGTTAGCCGATATTGCCGCAGACGTGATAAAACACATGGATGAGCAACTATTTGTGATTGGTTCGGGGTCCACCACCGAGTTTTTAATGCAAGAACTTGGCTTAAAAAACACTTTACTCGGGGTTGATTTAGTACGAGATCAGGATCTGATTGCCAGTGATGTCACCGAGCAACAAATTTTAAAGTACATTGAACAACACGATCAAGTTAAATTAGTCATTACACTCATTGGTGGACAAGGGCATGTGTTTGGTCGTGGTAATCAACAGCTTAGCCCTCGGGTTATTCGGAAAATTGGTCGTGACAATATCATTATTATTGCGACTAAAACCAAATTAGAAGCACTCAATAATCGACCATTAATCGTTGATACCGGCGATAGTGAACTCGATAAAGAATTAGGTGGTTACATCAAAATAACCACAGGTTACAATGATTACGTGATGTATCAAATAAAGAATCCAGAGGGGTTAGGTTAATGCAGTTAGAACAAACAGAACAAGCCGTTAATGATTTTGTGGCAAATATACTAGCCAATGGCAGTGACGATCAATTATTTGCTAGCGGTTATTTACAGGGGCATCTCGATTTGATTTTGCAAGGCTGTATTCAAGAGCAACAGGACTTTACAAATTTCATGGCACAAATGGAACAAAGTTTAACCTTAGCCTATTCAAATAACGAACTGGCGCAACCGGACCGGTTATTAGTGCAAGATTGTTGGTTACAGTTAAAAGCGAAGTTTAGCTAGCATGCTCAAGTCCATACATCACGCGGCAATAATATGTTCTGATTATCAACAATCGAAACACTTTTACCATGTGGTGTTGGGCTTAGAAATCATTGCCGAAAATTATCGAGCCGAACAAGACTCTTATAAACTCGATCTTAAGCTACCTGAAGGGGGACAAATAGAATTATTTTCCTTTGAGGGGGCACCGATCAGACCTAGTTTTCCCGAGGCTCAAGGCTTACGACATTTGGCTTTTACGGTCGAATGCGTTGATAAAATAGCGCAATACCTTATTAGTCAAGGTGTGGCGGTAGAACCGATTAGAGTTGATCCCTATACCGATAAAAAATTCACTTTTTTTAGCGATCCCGATGGTTTACCGCTGGAGCTTTATCAACAGTGATCAACAAAGCACAACCGGAATTGTACTTTGTTGATACCAAGTGCTGTTAGACTGGCGCTAGTTGTTCACTACGCGCGTCATCTTGTGCTTGTTGGCGATGATCTCTCGCCAACCACTGATACAATATAGGCAGCACTATTAAGGTAAATACCGTTCCTATCATCATCCCTGCCACTAATATCACACCGATGCTGTTTCGTGCCTCAGCGCCAGCACCGGTCACCAATACCAACGGAAAATGACCCAAAACAGTTGCTGCCGTGGTCATCAATATTGGACGTAACCTCGTGCTAGCAGCTTCTTTCACCGCGCTAAGTTTATCCATGCCTTGCCGCTGCATTTGATTGGCAAACTCAACGATTAAAATACCATTTTTAGTGATTAAACCCACCAGCGTGATTAAGCCGATTTGAGCATAAATATTAATCGAAGTGAAATCTAAAAACGCTAACATTAATGCGCCAGAAAGCGCTAATGGCGCACAGCCAAGTAATACGACTAAGGGATCTCTAAAACTATTAAATTGAATGGCCAGCAAAAAATAAACAGCGATAAGAGATACCATCAACACCGTTATCATGGTTGTGCCTTCTTTACGTATTTCACGGGATTGCCCGGCATAATCAATCGAATAACTAGCGGGTAACAGCTCCGTTGCGATATCTTCTACTTGCGATAACGCCTGTTCTTTAGTGATATGGGGTAATACACCAGCGAATATTCTAAACGAATTTTGCTGATTGAAAGAACCTAATAGTCGTGGACCTACTACGGGCTCAACATGAGCAAAACTAGACACAGTGACGGCATCGCCAGAGGGAGTCGTCACCTTAAGATTCAAAATAAGTTCTGGATTCAATCTTTCTTGCGCATCCACCACAGGGATAACTCGATACGCTTTACCGTTATCATTGTATTGATTGACAAAGTCATTGGACAATAAAACGCTCAGCTGCTCATTAATCTCTGCAATGGTTAAGCCTAAATCGGCAATAATCGCTTTATCGATCACTAATTGACTCTGTGTCAAATCGATTTTCAAGTCGGTATCGACAAACATAAAGCTTCCCGACTGATACGCTTTATTGATAATTTGTTGCGCATATCCCAACATGTTTTGATAACTATCATTAGCACGGATCACGACTTCGACATCAAACTGTCCAGCGGTCGGCAGCGCCGCAGGTAATATTGGAAATAAATTTAATGAACTGACCGTGCCAAGTTGACCAAATAACTGCGGCACTATTTGATGTACAGTTTTCTCACGTTTATCTAAGTCTTCGAGTTTAACACCACCAAAACCGGCATTTTTAAACACGATTTGCCAGGTGAATTTACCATCATCGACACTGTTCATCACATCGGCTACTTGGAACATTTGACTGGTGGTATAATCTAACGAGGCTTCAGGTGGCGCGGTAATCACGACATTGATTTCACCTTGATCTTCAACCGGTGCCAGCTCTTGCTGTGATAATAAATAAAACGGTACCACTAGTAAACTAAAGATAATGGCACAAAATATCACTTGCACACGCCAGCTAAACAATACATCTAATGCGCTGACATACTGTTGCTGTAAGCGCTCAAAATAACAATTAATCATTTGCGTAAATTTACCTTCAGACCCTCCTTGTGGCGAAACAAATGCACTCATAATTGGAGATAGTGTCACTGCGACTAGCCCTGAGATCAGTACCGCAACAGCGAGGGTAAAGGCAAACTCTCTAAATAAGAAACCTGTCAGCCCAGATAAAAAACCAATCGGTACATATACCGCCGCTAAGGTTAAAGTCATGGCAATCACAGGTACTAGCAACTGACGCGAACTAATGAGTGCCGCCTCAAAGCGTCCTTTACCCTCACGCATGTGCCGCGCGACATTTTCCACGACAACGATGGCATCATCCACCACTAAACCAACCGATAAAACTATTGCTAGAATGGTCAATAGATTGAGCGAAAATCCCATTAACGACATCACACCAATTGCGCCTAAAATCGAGATAGGAATGGTGATCAGTGGCACCAACGCACTTCTTATGGATCCCATCATTAAGATCACCACAATGCCCACCAAAAACACCGTTTCAAGTAGAGTCGTAAATATTTCCTTAATTGCGTCTCGCATATATAGTGTGCCGTCATAACCAATAGAGATACGTATTTGATCGGGCAGGTGCTGATTTATGTTGTTAATTTTTTTATAAAGTTCGTCGCCAATATTTATCTCATTCGCGCCAGATAGCGGCCACACTGCGATAAACGTCGTTTGCTTGTGATCGAGACGGGCATCGGCAAGTCCTTCTTCTTCACCTTCTTCGATAATGGCAACATCTGCTAATCTGATTTGTGTGCCATCAATACTGACAATCACCAATTGTTGAAATTCTGCCACGGTGCTTAGTAATGTGTTGGCCATTAAGTCAACTCGTTGCCTACCATTTTTACTGTAGCCAAGCGTGGCAATGGTATTATTATCTCGCAGTGCGGCTAACACTTGACTGGCACTAATATTAAATGCGGCTAGCTTGTTAGAATCAATCCATATGCGCATCGCAGGATTGCGTCCGCCTTCAAGGGTAACTTTTTGCACGCCATCAATATCACTTAATACTGGAATGATATTACGACTAAAATAATCGCTAACCTTGCTCCGTGCTAAATCGCCAGACTCAATATTCAAATAAAATAACGCGTTTACTCTATCTGCACGTACCACCGATATTGTGGGATTTTGCGCCCCTTGCGGAAGTTCAAATCTTATTTGGCTAAGCTGAGCGCTAAGTTCTGCCAGTGCGGCCGTTGAGTCATAGTTAAGATCGAGCCAAGCGGTAACCTTGCTACTGCCAGCTATGGTTACTGAATCAACATAATCAACGCCTGGTACAGTAGAGGCAACACGCTCAATAGGTTCGGTAATATATCCTTTAATCACTTCCGCTGAGGCGCCAGTGTAAACCGTGTTAATCACCAAGGAAGTACTTTCAATTTTAGGAAATTGCTGCACCGAAATACTGCTCGATGAATAAATACCAGCAATTATTATCAGCAATGACAACACAATCGCCAACAGTGGTTTCGCGACAAAGATGTCCATAATCGACTTGTTATTTTCGTGGCCGGCGATCATTATTTTACCCCCGCAACATCAGCTAACATCGGCGCTGCTTTATTCGCTTGCTCGATATAAACTAGCAAGTATGGTCTTAATTTAAATGCGCCGATGGTCGCGATTAACATGCCGCTCTCTAACCCATGGCGCACCACATGATTATTACCGTCACGTTGTCCCAGCTCAACATCACGTTTTTTCGCCCGGTATTGCCCTTGCTCATCTTTAATCAATTCAAAGACAAAAGACCCAAATGGACTTCTGACAATGGCTGAGTTTGGCACCATCACCACTTGCTCGGGAGTGGTAGGGATCACTACCTTAACTAATTCATTATGCGATAACAGTTGGCGACTGGCATTGATTTGCGCGCGATAGGTTAAGTGTCGAGCAGCATCCATTTGACTATTCTTGGCGATAACAGTTGCAGGCATTACTTGCGGTTTAGTCGATTTACTGATTTTTTTAATCGCAACGTGGCTATCAAGTGATAATTTATCCATAGTCTGTGGTAATTTAAAATCGACCCACATGTCTTGGTTATCATCAACCAAGGTCGTTAGGCTTGCATTGGCGTTTAGAAACTGTCCCACTTCATAGGTTTCTAGTCCCATGGTGCCACTAAAAGGCGCAACAACTTGTTTTTTACTAATGACGCTTTCCAAGCTAGCGATATTAGCTCGGCTAACCTGATAATCAGCTAAAGCAGAATCGATCAGCTGTTGACTCACTTTGTTACCATCAAGTAGCTTTTTATTACGCTCTAACGTTGCCTTAGCTAACTTAAATGAAGCATTAGCGGCTTGCAGTTTCGCTTGCTCCCCACTGGTATTGAGTGAAATCAATAATTGTCCTTGCTCAACATGACCACCAGCGATGTAATTAATTTTCTCAATAGTACCAGGCAATTGGTTATGCAGTGTCACGACTTGGATTGCTCTAACCTGTCCGGTCACTTGATAAGTTGGTTGATAGTTTGATGATTGGATCAACAATGTTTCTACCGTGGTAGACGGCTCAGGAAAAGATTCACCAAATGCAATAGCAGCTTGTACCTGTTGAAACTTGATAAATGCTAAAGAGCCTATGCTAACCACAACAATAATGACCGCAACACTCCAACGACGTAAACTCATAATAGTTCTCCTGATAAACTAGCGTAAATTATGTTGGGTTAATAATTGCGCGGTATGCTTAATACCAGCGGCATCGAGTGGCTTTTGCCACTGATAAGAATTAAACAACCGAGTAAATATGCGAACAATGGGCGCATCAACGGTCACCAGCTCATATAATTTGGCATCACCTTGAGCAATCTCACGAATTTGTACCATTCGCATGACAGTCTGGTAACCCACGGTTAATGCCCAGCCGCCGAGGTTAATTTCCTCGATAACTTGCTCAATATCACCGGCTCCTGATAGTTCACCTGAGTGAGCAGCTTGGCTCATACAACGACTAAATAGCTCTTCACAATGCTGTTGGGCGTCGATCATCCGCTCTCGCCACCGTGGGGAAGTCCGTTGAACCACTAACTCATTAGTGACAAAGGCATCTAAATGGGCATCGAACGCGTAAATCTGTGTTTTAAGCGGATTTAATAAGGTGATGCCAATCAGCTTTTCGGGGGTGGTTAACTCCAGCGCCATGACTTGCTCGAACACCTGACTTTGATGCAGGTATACCTGCACCGCGAGAGCAAAAACAATGTCTTCTTTGCATTGCACATGTTTGTAGATCGATCCCATTGACATCCCTGCCGCCTTAGCAACAGCCGACATGGTAAAGTCAATCAGCGAGGTTTGCTCAATACATTGTGCCGCCGCGTTTAGGATTATATTCTCTTGCTCTTGCAAGTTATATTTTGGTGCTGGTGCCATAATTGACTCTCACTATAATGTAGATAACGTCATTCGAATGGCGTTATCTTAGGTATTTTAGGAAGAATGTCAATCAGGAAAGCTGATGTAAATTATATTTGGCAGGGTAATAAGTCAGTTTTGACTGAGTAAATCATTAGCAATTTAGAGGGGAGGGCCCCTCATTCTCTATCGAACTTAATCGAGTAATTGAATAAAGAAGGCCATTTCTAGTGCTTTTTCTTCCAACGATTTATAGCGACCCGATGCACCACCGTGTCCGGCTTCCATATCAGTTTTGAACACCAACATATTATCGTTAGTCTTGTATTCACGCAGTTTTGCAACCCATTTCATCGGCTCAAAATATTGCACTTGCGAATCATGTAAGCCTGTTGTGACTAACAAATTTGGGTAGTCTTGAGCAGTGATATTGTCAATGGGTGAGTAGGTCATCATGTAATCATAATAGGTCTTGTCGTTAGGGTTGCCCCATTCATCATATTCGTTGGTGGTTAGCGGAATAGATTCATCGAGCATGGTGGTGACAATGTCGACAAATGGCACATGAGCGCCAACCCCTAAATATAAATGCGGGGCTTGATTAACAATGGTCGCCATCAATAATCCGCCAGCACTGCCGCCACTGGCAAACACTTTATTTTCGGCGCAGTAGCTCTGGTTTACTAAGCCATTGGTCACATCGATAAAGTCGTTAAAACTGTTCATTTTTGCTAACTTTTTACCTTGATTATACCATTGGCGCCCAAGCATCTCGCCGCCTCGAATATGGGCAATCGCATAAACAAAACCTCGATCCAATAAACTCACGGTATTGGCACAAAAGCTTGGATCAATGGTGATGCCATAAGCACCATAGCCATATTGTACCAGGGGATTAGACCCATCTTGCTTGAATTTTTCTTTATGATAAACCAACGATACGGGTATTTTTTGACCGTCGCGAGCGTCAATAAATATCCGTTGAGAACGGTAATTATCACTCAAGAAACCACCCAATACTTGCTGCTGTTTTAACGCTTTACGCTGTTGGGTTTTAATATCACATTCAAAAATAGTATTGGGAGTGGTTAAACTCGAATAGAAAATTCTAATTTGATGACTATCTGGCTCAGGATTATCACCAAGCGCGGCAAAATAACAAGGATCATCAAATTCAAGGGTGTTGGTTGAACCATCGTTATGGTGGACAACAAAGCGAACTTGACCAAGAAAGCGCTCGGTAACAACGACAAAATCTTTGAACAGGTCGATGCCTTCGATTAATACATCATCACGATGCGCAACTAACGTTTGCCATTGCTGTGGGTCGGATATTGTAGCGACCGTTGCGGTCATTATTTTAAAATTAACCGCGTCTAAGTTACTAACGATATAAAATAGCTGTCCGAGTTTATCAATTTGGCATTCATGGTTCTCTTGATAATCAAATAAATCACCAAACTCGCCATTGGCATTGTTCGCATCGAGCACTAAGGTTTGTGATGACTCGGTGGCCTCCAAACAAATCATAATTAATGATTCATCGCGGCTTTTATCAAGACTAAGGTAAAATTGGTGATCCTCTTCCTCATAGACTAACTCGTCATCATCTTGTGCAGTGCCAAGTCGGTGACGATAGACCTGAGTGCCTAATAATGTTTCAGGATCTTTTCGGACATAAAATACCGTTTTATTGTCATTGCTCCACACCACTTGACCTTCGGTGTCTTCTAACCGATCGTTTAATAATGTGTCATTGGCGATATCTTTAAACAAGATAGTAAATATCCGGCGGCCGTCAATATCTTCAGAATAGCCGAGGTATTTATCATTGGGACTAATCGACAAGTCACCAATGTCATAATATTCATGTGGTTCGGCACAAACATTAACATCTAGTAACAACAGTTTATTAGCACCATCAGCCGTAGTGGCACGATAATAACTGGAAAACTCTTGGCTGCCATTGATTTCACTGTGGTACCAAAAATCACCATCTTTAACTGGTAATGTGTTGTCATCTTCAACGATTCGTGCTTTAAGCTCTTGTAATATTTCGCCCTGAATCTTTTGCTGCGGGGCTAGCATGTCATCACAATATTTATTCTCGATATTTAAATGTTGAATGACTTTTTCATCGCTACGGCTATCATCACGCATCCAATAATAATTATCTTGGCGAGTTTGACCATGGATATTATGTTCAAATGATATTTTTTCGGCAACCGGGGCGATAATAGAAAGGTTATGTTTAGGCACTAATATATTCCAAAATATACGGCATAGTGTCGCTATGCCGAGCTGTTTCTAATGACGGAGGATAAATTTACTCTATCTCAATCGACTCGTAATATTGTTCTTGTAGCAAGGCGAATGCTTCACTGGCACAAACTGGTTTTGAAAAATGATAACCTTGACCAAAACTGCTCTTAACCAAATTGAGATAATTTGCCTCGTATTGATTTTCGATCCCTTCGGCAATTGTTTTCATGTTTAGATTACTAGCAAGATCAATAATAGTTTTAACAATCGCCTTGTTACTAGGGTTTTGCTCGATATTGAGCACAAAAGATCGATCTATTTTGAGAATATCAATCGGGTAGCGGTATAAATAACTTAGCGATGAATAACCGGTACCAAAATCATCTAGGGCCAATCTAATACCTATATTTTTAAGGGCTTGCATATTATTTTGGACTAAATCGGAGTTTTCTAATAACCCACGTTCGGTCAGTTCAAGCAATAAACAGCTCGGCCTAACGTCTGACTTAAGCAACATAGATTCAACGATCCCAGGCATTGATTGATCGAAAAACTGGGTATAGTCAAAATTGCTACTGATGTATAACTCACTGTCTGAAAAATTGTCTTGCCACTGTTTTAGTTGCGCAATGGCTTTTTCTAAAATTTGTAAATCGATGGTGCATATAATACCAGACTCTTCAGCCTTAGTAATAAAGCCATCAGGAAAAACAGTGCCTCTTTTGGGACACTTCCACCGTGCTAATGCTTCAAAACCGACAATTCTGTTAGTGTTTAAGTCAACAATAGGTTGGAAATAAGGTTCAAATTGCTGATGTTCGACGGCTGTACGTAAATCAGCTTCTAGTACAAAGGCATCTTGCATCTCTTGATGCATCCTCATATCGAATATTTCAAAACAACCTTTTCCTGCCCCTTTTGCTTGATACAGTGCTGTATCGGCATCTCGTAGCATGACTAATGCATCGCTGTATCGGTCTGCACCATATAGAATACCGATACTGGCTCCAATTTTAACTTCTTGTTGTTCAATAACATAAGGTTGTGATAGTTGACTGGTTATTCTTTTAGCAACATCGCTTGCTTCAGTATTATTATCAATATTGTTAAGCAGTAATACGAATTCATCACCGCCTAAACGTGCAACCATATCTGACTCTCGCACCATGCTATTAAGATCGCTAGCAACTAACTGCAATAAAATATCACCCACATGATGTCCCAAATTATCATTCACCATTTTAAACCGATCTAAATCTAAAAATAGCACTGCAAAGTGCCTTGATTGATCAGCGATTCGAGTTTTGATTGCTTGACCTAATGACTCTAAAAAATAAGCGCGATTAGGGAGTTTGGTTAAAGCATCGTGGGAGGCGGAATACTGTAGCTTTTTCTCAATCAGCTGTCGTCGCTCTATTTCTTGCTTTAGCTCTCTCGTCCGTTTCTGGACTTTTTGTTCGAGTATTTCCTTTACCCGTTCCTTATATTCAAGGTTTTCTCTTTTCTTAATCGCCATGGAGACGTGATGTGAAACAAACTTTAAGATGTCGGCGTCTTTATCAGTAAATATAATTTCAGAGTTATAGCTCTGAACGGCGATAACGCCGATGGTAATGCCTTCACTGATTAAAGGTACACCTAACCAGGAAGTACAATACACACCTGACTTCTGAATAATTCCTTGATCGTGTAATTCCTCAATTTCTTGGCGTCCTAATAAAACCACTTTTGATTGATTGATAACATAGTCGGTTAAGGAGTTGCTACATTGACGTTGAACTCCCGCCATCGATTCACCACCATCTTCCATAAACTGGTCAACAAAATAAACAAACTCAATGACCTGTTTATTTTGATCTAGCTTGGCCACATAAAAATTAGAAGAACTAAGCAATTGACCGATGATATTTCGAACTTGATTATAGAAAGTGTATTCGGTTAAATTTTTACTACTGAGTTCTGATATATGTAAGAGAGACTCTTGAAGTAATTCACTATTTTCTTGTTCTCTAATTTGTTGCTTAAGGTTTTGTATTTCTAACACTGAATTTTTGTCGTTACTCTGATCCTTTTTAATAATATTTTTGACTAATAAAATCTGTTGGGCACAAAATGAAAATAAAGCCGCTAATAACTTATTAGATTGTTCTATTTTTATGATTAAGGCACTAGCATCATCGGCATGGGCACTTAAGTTAAAAATATGAATAGTGGGATCAGGGTGGGGGGTTACTACCGTCACATTATCTAGCCACATTTGGTTGAGCGGCGGCATATTGAGTTCTTCGAGCGTAAAAAGGCTGTCGCAATGGATAGAATTATTTTCTTTTTCATAAGCGACTTCAACCAATTCGGTCATTTCACAAATCTGTAACACAGCAAAGGTCTTAATCGCAAAACCTTTGCTTAAGATCCGTTCGAGGCTTTGATAATAACGGTTAATATTGGTGCAATTAAGCGTCAACTGACTGATCAACTGCGTCGCGAGTAAGTACTGCTTTAATTGGTGAAAATCATTTTCGGTTGAAGATAGTGAGAGGTCAGCTAACAAGGATTCACAAACTTTATTCATTAAACAATTACCACAATATAAATTAATTTTTACTTTATTTAAAAAACATAATATGTAGTAAATTTAACATAAAATCAATATTCAAGCTATTTTTTACAATTAAAACAGCGGTTTTAATTGTAAAAAAGGTCTGGCATTGTTAAATAGCAGACCTTTAAAATCAAATAACTAAAGATAAGTTATTTTGCATTAAATTTTGTAATGATTGCATTTAGCGTTTTACTTGGACGCATAATCTTTTTTACTGCATCACGATTTGGATGGTAATAACCACCAGGAACCGTCGGACGACCTTGGGCAGCTTTCATTTCTGCAATAATTTTGTCTTCGGCGTCAGTTAGAGACTTGGCCAATTCAACAAATTTAGAGGCAAACTCTTTATCATCAGTTTGAGCAACAAGTTCTTGTGCCCAATACATGGTTAGATAAAAATGACTGCCGCGGTTATCCAATTCACCGGTTTTACGTGAAGGTGATTTGTTATTTTGTAACAATACTGTGGTTGCTTTATCTAGCGTTGTTGCAAGAATTGCAGCACGAGTATTATTTTGCTTCATTCCCATGTCTTCTAGAGAAACAGCAATCGCCATAAACTCACCTAAAGAATCCCAACGTAAGTGGTTTTCTTCAACAACCTGTTGAACATGGCGAGGGGCTGAACCGCCAGCACCTGTTTCGTACATGCCACCACCAGATAACATTGGAACAATTGATAGCATTTTAGCAGAAGTACCAAGTTCCATGATTGGGAATAAGTCAGTTAAATAATCACGTAGTACATTACCAGTGATTGAAATAGTGTCTAAACCGCGGCGTTGGCGTTCCATTGATACGCGAATCGCTTGGTTATAGTCCATCTTAGTGATGTCTAAACCATCGGTGTCATGATCAAGAAGGTACTTGTCGACTTTCTTCATTAATTCCATATCGTGGGCACGTTCAGGATCTAACCAGAAGATAGCAGGAGTATTAGAATTACGAGCACGAGTTACGCCTAGCTTAACCCAATCTTTAACTGGCTCATCTTTAGTTTGACAAGCACGCCAAATATCACCTTTCTCAACATTATGTTCAGTAAGCACAACACCCGCAGAGGTAACAATCTTCATCACACCATCACATTCCATTTCGAATGTTTTGTCATGAGAACCATACTCTTCTGCTTTTTTAGCCATTAAGCCAACGTTTGGTACAGTACCCATTGTGGTTGGATCGAAAGCTCCGTGAGTTTTACAAAAGTCGATCATTTCTTGGTAGATACGCGCATAAGTGCTTTCAGGCATGATAGCTTTAGTATCTTTTAATTTGCCGTCAGCACCCCACATTTGCCCAGAATTACGGATCATTGCTGGCATTGAAGCATCAACGATCACATCACTTGGTACGTGAAGGTTTGAAACACCTTTGACTGAATCAACCATCGCCATTTCAGGTCTTGATTGATAACAAGCTTGAATATCACGTTCGATTTGTTCACGAGCTGTTCGTGGTAAATTTTGAATTTTGTCGTAAATATTACCTAAACCAAGGTTTGGGTTCACTTCTAACTTAGTAAAGGTTTCAGCATGCTTTTCAAAAACATCTTTATAAAAAACTGAAACAGCATGACCAAATACAATGGGGTGTGACACTTTCATCATGGTGGCTTTTACGTGAAGAGACCACATAACGCCGGTGCTTTTACAATCTTCAAGTGTTTTCTCGAAGAAGGCACGTAGCGATTTACTGCTCATAAACATGCCGTCAATGATTTCATCTTTCTCAAGCGAAAATTCTTTCATCACTTGAGTTATTCCACCAGTAGGGGTGAACTCTATACGAATGTCAGTTGCTTCATCAACAGTCACTGATTGTTCACTTGAGAAAAAATCACCTTCACGCATAAAGTCAGCATGGGTACGTGAAGCTTGGCTCCATTTTCCCATTGAGTGTGGGAATTTTTTCACATAGGCCTTAACAGCAGGTGGAGCACGACGATCTGAGTTACCCTCACGTAATACGGGGTTAACCGCACTGCCTAATATTTTTGAATAACGAGCTGCATTAGCTTTGTCTTCATCAGTCACAGGATTCAATACTAAATCTGGGATTTGATATCCTTGAGATTGTAGTTCTTTAATACAGTCATTTAACTGTGGAATCGACGCACTAATGTTCGGTAACTTGATGATGTTCGCACTAGGGTCTTGGGTCAGTGCACCAAGAAATTTTAATCCATCTTCGACCTGTTGTTGTTCGGTCAAATTTTCAGGAAAGGCCGATAAAACGCGCGCCCCAAGAGATATGTCGCTTAACTTTACATCAATCCCGGCAGCGGTAGTAAAAGTACGTAATAATGGTAACAAAGAACAAGTCGCTAACGATGGCGCTTCGTCGGTGAGCGTGTAATAAATGGTGTTGTTATTTTTCGACATTTTAATTCCCTAAAATTTCTAGAAAGGCTACTGTAACAAAAACTAAAGTTAATATTTAACGATATTCCAGCGTTTTTATCACAGAAAGAAACATTTTTAATGTGCCAATAGTATACCCAAAAATCATCAATACTAAAGTACTGTATGTAGTTTTATTACGGAGCTTAGACTAAAGTTTTTAATTGTGATTTATCAGCGTAAAAGAGGATACATTAATTGATATTTAAAAATATCGTTTACTCAAAAATAAAGGATCTAAAATTAATTTTTGTATTAGTTATAGAGCATACATAGGGGCACTTATTGTCGGGGTAAGTCACAAAACTGCCATAATACATTGACGATTATCAATTGATAAGGCAATGTATTATATAATATTACGAAAATAAAACTCACTATGATTTATGTCTTAAGGATATGGAAAGGTTATGGATGACGTAAAAGTTCTTATTGTTGATGATTCACTGTCGATGCGCCAAGTGTTAAGCAGCAGCATCATACAAATGGGATTTCAAAATATTAAAACGGTTGATGATGGCTCAAAAGCCGTTGAACTATTTACTAAACATAAAGTCGATCTGATGTTTCTGGATCTTGAAATGCCCGGTATGGGTGGTATGGAAACGCTAAAGAGTGTTAAAAAGCTATGTTCAAGCACCTATGTTGTCATTATTAGCAGTGCCAGTACTGCTAATAATGTTAAGCAAGCTTTCTCACTTGGCGCCAGAGGTTTTATTGTTAAACCCTTTACCCTTCAAATGATAGAAGGGTCTTTATTAAAATTTAAAAAATACCACCAACGGCAATTAACAAGATAATTTATGATTACTTTAGTAGGTCATTCAAATTAACTGACAGGGTATGTTCAGAGGAAAACAGGGGACCGTCGATCTTAATCGTCAACGGAATGATAGGACTTCTTAATAAACCCAAGATATTAGAATATAGCTGTGATGGATTAATAGATAACGGAACATTTAATGTTTGTTGGCCTGTCGTCATCTTTTGCGACGATATTTGACCATTAAACAATGATGCGTTTCGACTCGAGACATTATACTTCACGTTATTAAGTGGAAATGAAAAGTCATTTTTGTTATCAACAATGAGTTCTAAATTTAACTGAACTTGATTAAATGAAGCTTTTTTTACCTTAATTTTACCCAATTTAACTGACGGCATATATATTGTTGCCCGCTTTTCAAATGGAATTGGCAGCCCTAACACGTTAATTTTACCGTCGATGACCAAATCAACTTTTCCAACATTTAACAGCATATTTTTTAATGTGTTCAACGCCTGTTGCTCAAACCGCATCGCTAATTGAATGTCTTTATCCTGATTAGCAGGTAAAGTACCGATATTTTTCGCTATTCCTGACGTTACTTTTTGCTGATTTACTGTGACATTGTATGATATTTTGGTCACCGGTATATCAAACATATTTGAGTTATACACTGAAAACACAGGAAATAGTTCGATAGAACTCGAAGTTAGTTGGCCAATCGACATTGTTTTATAGCTAACTTGGGGCTGTTTAATATTGTCAGAAATTTGCTGTTGCAAGGTTGCACAAGAGGTTATTGATAAGCAGCCTAATACCGCCAAGCATTTAATTATTTTCATTCTTCAATCCTAAATTTTATTACTGTTCTTTAATATTAATATGATGACTTTCAGCATAATATTGACAGAGCAATTCAAGTGTTTCATTTTTCGTTTGGTAACCCAAAATTTTTGTTAATGAGTTTATGTTGTTAAAATTATTTTTACTAATATTAATCTCAACACCATCACATAGTAATCTACTTTTATAGACACGGTATTGATTTAAAAAATTTTTATAAGATAACGGTTTGATGATTCGTTTAATATTTTTTAGTGACCGTTTTCTATCATTGGCAATAAAATTTTCGCTAAAGGTTAGAGTTTCTAGCTCATTTTCCTCCATGTGTTCTTTGCTATTAAGGTATAAATGTTTACCCTGTTGAAGATACTGTAACCAAGTGTCGATCATACTGTTTAAAATTCTTATATCCTTGTTATTATGGCGATAATCTTACCCGAATAACACGATATAAAAAAGCATTAATGTAATGTTTGTGTTGTGAACTGTTATTTATTGAGCTTAATTTTAATTAGTTATATTTAACATAATATTAAGTTTCCTAAATACACATTTAGGAAAGTAATAATAACGATAATTAGGTATAATGAGTCGATTTTTTAAAGCAGTGAGCAGGGCGTGAGCACAGAACATCGATTATCTAAGATTCTTAACCAAAAACATCTCACCAAATACTCGATTAAACAACAGCCAAGCTTAATCCAAATTGATGCGAACTGCCCGGTGTATCTTTACATTAATGGCTTGAGAAAAAAATCTTCACAAGCAACGGCCAGATCAGTGCTGCAATCGGTTGCTCGACATTTAAAGCAACAAAGCATTGCCGATATCCGATGGGCGAACTTCGATTTACATTCCATGAATCAACTGATCATTATTCTTGAATCAGCACAATTGGCACCCGACACCATCGTGTTATATGCGGCAGTGATTAAAGGCGTGCTCAAAAAATCCTACCTGTTAGAGCAAATATCCCAGCTTCATTATGATCGAGTTTGCTCGGTTAACTTACCATTAGGCGGTGGAAAAAAAGAACATCAAATAATTGATTTCGAAGAATTTGAATTGTTTTTATCACAATTTAATCGAGGCTCTATGGCCAATCGTCGTAACATGGCTATTTTTTCATTATTGATTGGCTGTGGCTTACGCCGATTCGAGTTAACTAATTTAATGATCAGTAATCTCGATTTAGTGAATAACCGGTTAAGGTTCCGAGGCAAGGGTGGAAAAGTAAGACAAGTTGCGATGCACCAAAAAACCGTCAGTGCACTGCAATCTTGGCTCGATGTTAGGGGCACCAACCC
>JABSRU010000025.1 GCA_013214965.1 Gammaproteobacteria bacterium | reverse complement strand
CTGTTCCAATTGCCCAAACAGGTTCATACGCAATAACACCGTTAGTAAACGCGGCAATAGAGCTTTGTTTAATAACCGCATCAATATCTTGTGCTATCACATCGAATGTTAGTTCTTGTTGACGTTGTTCGTCTGACTCACCAGTACATAGTATAGGTGTTAAGCCAGCTTGCAAAGCAACATGATACTTATTTGCCACTAATTCAGGAGTTTCACCGTATAAACTACGACGTTCTGAATGACCAACAATAACGAATTCACAACCTAAATCTAACAACATTGTTGTTGACACTTCACCAGTGAATGCGCCTTTTGGTTGCTCACTTACATTTTGAGCACCGACTTTTATCACGGATTTATTGGTTGCTACTTGATTCGTTAACGATTCAATGTATACGCTTGGAGGACATACAACAATATCCACATTGCTTACTTGCGATGATGAAAATGTTTTGCTGAATTCTTCAATTAATGCTTTATCACCGTTCATTTTCCAATTTGCGGCAATTAATGATCTTAACTTAGGCATTGATGTTCTCTCCAATAATGCGGGGCTGATATTAACTATTCTTTGGGATGGATACAAGCTAGATTGCTAAAAATAATGATATTTCTGACTGTTCGAGTTATTTTTAGCCACTTGAGCAATACGTCCGTGTTTTTACTCTGTGGTTTGCTGCTTTTATTGACAGAGGCTCTTAACCACTTCGGCAATTTTTTCAGCATGAGATATGACGTCAGCTTGGTTAACACCTTCCACCATGACGCGAATAACAGGCTCCGTACCAGACTTGCGCAGTAACACTCGACCATCATCGCCCATTCCTTGCTCGGCATCGACAACGGCCTGCAATACGCTAGGATCGTTAATAAGATCTCGACCGTTTTGATAACGAACATTGATCATCAATTGCGGCAGCAATGTCATTCCTTGGCGTAACTCGACTAAGTTTAAGCCTGACTTTTGTATAGCAGTTAATATTAACAGCGCGGCAACTATTCCATCGCCGGTCGTATTATGGTCAAGCGATATAATATGACCTGAGTTTTCACCACCGACTTTCCAACCTTTAGCAGCCAATACTTCCATCACATGACGATCACCAACATCAGCGCGCACAAATGGCACATTGAGTTCCTTGAGCGCTAATTCAAAGCCCAAGTTAGTCATTTTGGTACCAACAACACCGCCGCCTAATTTTCCGCTTTTGAGGGCTTCTGTCACAATAATATAAAGTGTTTCATCGCCATCAAGTGCATCACCATTGTGGTCAACGAGCATTAAACGATCACCGTCGCCATCTAGTGCTATGCCAAGATCAGCACCAACCTCAACAACCTTCTTTTGTAGGTTTGCTAAATCAGTAGCACCATAGCCATCGTTAATGTTTAAACCATTGGGCTCACAACCGATGGTAATCACTTCAGCACCTAGTTCAGAGAATACCGCCGGTGCAATATGGTAAGTCGCGCCATGTGCACAGTCCACGACTAATTTTAAACCGTGTAATGATAGTGAATTAGGGAAGTTGCTTTTACAAAATTCAATATAACGGCCCGCAGCATCGTCAATTCGAGTTGCTTTACCTAATAATTCCGACTCAACACAGCCCATTGGCTTCTCAAGCTCAGCTTCAATGGCCATTTCTAATTGATCATCCAACTTAGTACCATCGGCAGAGAAGAATTTGATCCCATTATCATAGTATGGATTATGTGACGCACTAATCACAATGCCGGCTTCAGCACGGAACGTACGCGTTAAATATGCAACGGCTGGTGTTGGCATCGGGCCTAATAAGGCAATATCTAAACCAGCAGCCGATAGACCAGCTTCTAAAGCAGACTCAAGCATATAGCCAGAAATTCGGGTGTCCTTACCGATGATCACTTTACGAGTACCTATTTTTGCTAATACTTTTCCTGCCGCATAGCCTAAACGCATCGCAAAAGCTGGGGTAATATGTCCCTCGCCTACTTTTCCTCTGACACCATCGGTTCCAAAATACTTTCGATTTGACATACTCATTCCTTTAAATTTTTCATTGTGTTGCTTGTAATACTTTAATGACGTCAACTGTTTCTTTGACATCATGTACTCTAATTATTTTTGCCCCTTGCTGGACACAAAGTATCGCTCCAGCAAGACTAGCAGCTAATCGCTGATTTGGTTCACGAGATAATAGATGATCGAACATACTTTTCCGTGATAAGCCTGCTAACACCGGATAACCAAGCTTACTAAATGATTTAAGATGCTTAATTAATTTAAAGTTATGCTCCATTGTCTTGCCAAAACCAAAACCAGGATCGAGTATGATGTGCGCTTGCTGAATGCCAGCTTGCAGACAAGCATTAATTCTTTGTTTAAAAAACTCATTAATTTGAACAATGATATCATCATATTCAGGAGAATTTTGCATCGAACTTGGCTTACCTTGCATATGCATTAAACACACCGGGACATTCAGCAGTGCCGCAGCAACCAATGCACCTGGCTCTTGGAGAGCTCTAACGTCATTGATCAAATCAGCTCCAGCGCTAACCGCGGCGGTCATCACCTTTGCTTTGCTGGTATCAATTGAGATCCAGCAATCAAAACGACTATTGATTGCTTCAATCATTGGCACAACCCGTTCCAACTCCTGTTCAATAGTCACCAATTGCGCCCCTGGCCGGGTCGATTCACCACCAATATCGATGATACTAGCGCCATCGTTAATCATGGACTCCACTTGCTTTAGCGCGTGGTCAAATTTTAAAAAGTGTCCACCATCAGAAAATGAATCTGGTGTCACATTCAAAATGCCCATCACTTGTGGTGTAGTGAGATCTAGTGTTTTATCTTTACTTTTTATCATGGATAAAAAAAGCCTCAGATAAACCGAGGCTATTTCCTTAATCCAGTTAACTATTATGCACTCGGCGTATTAGTTTCCGGATCTTCATTAGTGGTAGAATCTGACTGCTCATCAACGGTTTCTTTGACAACAGCGGTACCTGAATCATTATCTGAATCATTTTTTGATTTAGTATCTTCAGTCGTCCAATTAGCCGGTGGGCGTGGTTCTTTACGCTCCATCAAATCATCGATTTGCAAGGCATCAATTGTTTCATATTTCATTAAACAATCAGTCATGGCATGAAGAATATCAATATTTTCTTCTAGCAATGTTTGTGCACGCTGATAGTTACGATCAATAAACGCTCGAATTTCAGAATCAATCGTACGTGTTGTTTCATCAGAAACGTGTTTATTCTTACCGATGCTACGTCCCAAGAAGACTTCGCCTTCTTCTTCTGCATATAGCAATGGCCCCAACTTTTCAGAAAAACCCCACTGTGTGACCATTTTACGGGCAATTTCAGTGGCTCGTTCAATATCATTAGATGCACCTGTACTAACCCGATCTTCACCATAAATTATCGACTCAGCAACACGACCACCATACAAGCTTGAGATCATACATTCTAAATGTAATTTACTGTGGCTCACTCGATCATGATCCGGCAGGTACATGGTGACACCCAAAGCGCGACCACGGGGAATAATACTCACTTTATAAACAGGATCATGGTCTGGCACTAGACGACCGACAATTGCATGGCCCGCTTCATGGTAAGCAGTCATTTTCTTTTCTGACTCACGCATCACCATTGATTTACGCTCAGCGCCCATCATGATTTTGTCTTTAGCTTTTTCGAATTCGTCCATACTAACCACACGTTTTACACCACGGGCAGCAAATAGTGCAGCTTCGTTAACTAAGTTCGCTAAGTCAGCACCAGAGAACCCAGGGGTACCACGAGCAATAACACTCGCTTTAACGTCATCACCCAACGGTACTTTACGCATATGTACTTTTAGAATTTGTTCACGGCCACGAATGTCCGGCAAGCTGACAACAACTTGGCGATCGAAACGACCAGGACGCAATAAAGCGGGATCTAACACATCAGGTCTGTTGGTCGCAGCAATAACGATAATACCTTCATTACCCTCAAAACCATCCATTTCAACCAACATTTGGTTTAATGTTTGTTCACGTTCATCATTACCACCACCGACACCAGCACCACGTTGGCGACCAACGGCATCGATTTCATCGATAAAGATAATACATGGCGCAGATTTTTTAGCTTGTTCAAACATATCACGAACACGCGAAGCACCAACACCGACAAACATTTCAACAAAATCAGAACCTGATATCGTAAAGAAAGGTACCTTAGCTTCACCAGCAATGGCTTTAGCTAATAATGTTTTACCGGTACCTGGAGGGCCTACCAATAAGATCCCGGTAGGAATGCGACCACCTAGTTTTTGGAATTTAGTCGGTTCCTTTAAATAATCGACTAATTCTGCGACTTCTTCTTTAGCTTCATCACAACCAGCAACATCAGCAAATGAAGTATTGATTTGATCTTCACCCACTAAGCGCGCTTTGCTCTTACCAAATGACATCGCACCTTTACCGCCGCCACCTTGCATTTGGCGCATAAAGAAAATCCAGACACCAATCAATAAAATCATTGGGAACCAAGAAATTAAAATCGACATCAACATGCTAGATTCTTCAGGCGCATCTCGATCAACTTTCACGCCCTTTATAATAAGTTGATCTATCAACTTAGCGTCATACATCGGTAATATAGTGACAAATTTAGTGCCATCACGACGATCACCGTTTAAGGTAATTCCGTCTTCACTGACCATAATTTTTGCCACACTGCCCCGTTCAACCTCTTGAACAAAAGATGTGTAATCTAATTTGTTAGCAGCAACATTATCACCACCAAACCCCTGAAATACTGACATTAATACAACAGCTATTACTAACCACAATATTAAATTTTTAGCCATGTCACTCAATGTATGACCTCTTCTTATTGAAAATAATTAAAAAACTATCATAAGGTTACTATATTTTATAACCCCATTCTACTTATTATGCTTTATAACCCGTCGCAACGATATAAACTTCACGCGATCGATCTCGTGAAGAATCAGGTTTACGCGTCCGCACCACCTGAAACATCCCTCGAATCTCCTTCATGTAATCTTCATAACCACTACCCATAAAGACTTTAACTGCAAAACTGCCGTTTGGTGCTAACACATCACGACACATCGCCAACGCCAATTCGACTAAATACATCGCTTTAGGTTGGTCGATTGAACTACTACCACTAAAATTTGGCGCCATATCAGACAATACAACATCAACTTTGCTATCACCAACCCGGGCTAACAAAGCATTTAGTACAGATTCTTCTCTGAAATCACCTTGTAAAAAAGCCACCCCAGGAATCGCATCCATTGCTAATAAATCACAAGCAATCACCTGGCCTTTATCACCAACGGCTTTTGAGGCTAATTGAGACCAACCACCGGGGGCAGCCCCCAAATCAACCACGGTCATTCCAGATTTGATTAATTTATCTTTTTCTTGAATTTCTATTAGTTTAAACACCGCGCGCGAACGATATCCCAGTTTTTGTGCTAGTTGGACATAGTGATCGTTAAAATGTTCCTCAATCCAACGATTACTACTTTTTGATCGAGTTTTTCTTTCATGCTTCATTTAATTTACCCAAAATAAGCGATTTACAAATATTATGCGACTTAGCTAATAGAATTAAAAATGATATGGGGGTAAAATAGCGCCCTTTCAACCCTACTACAGTGAATTATTCAATCATGAAATTAAGCAATAAACAAAAGCAACACCTAAAAGGTCTAGCTCACTCTCTAAAACCAATCATTCAACTTGGCTCAAATGGTTTAACCGAGGGTGTTATCGCCGAAATCGAGAATGCATTAGCGCACCATGAATTAATTAAAGTTAAAGTAGCGACCAGTGACCGTGAGATGAAGAAATTGATCATCGAAGCTATTGTCCGTGAAACAGAAACGATTCAAGTGCAAACTATTGGTCATATCTTGGTTATTTATAAACCTAGCGACGCGCAAAAAATCCTTTTGCCACGCGGTTAATAAAAAAGGAGCCTAGGCTCCTTTAAAAAATTAATAACCAAAGTTAAATTAAATATATTCGACTTTGGTTATTTCAAACTCTTTATCACCGCCAGGTGTTTTTACCAATATTTCATCATCAAGATTTTTACCGATAAAAGCTCGGGCAATCGGTGAATTCACTGAGATTAGATTTTGTTTAATGTCTGCCTCATCATCACCAACAATTCGATAAGTCACTTCTGAATCATCGTTCAAATCGATTGCTGTTACTGTGGTACCAAAAATAACGCGCCCTTTGTTGGGTATTTTAGTAACATCGATAATTTGAGCATTAGACAACTTGCCTTCAATTTCTTGAATTCGTCCTTCACAAAAACCCTGTTCTTCACGGGCAGCGTGATATTCAGCATTTTCTTTTAAATCACCATGGTCTCTTGCTATCGCAATATCGTTCACAATTCTGGGGCGTAATTCAGTCTTGAGGTAATCTAACTCTTCCCGTAGTGCAATCGCACCTTGTCCGGTCATTGGTACTAAACTCATAATTTCTCTTTAACTCTTTAAAAATATTAAAGCCATTTTAAATCAGCATCCTCAAATTGGCAAACACAAAAAAGACGCTAGATTAAATTAGTCGCCTTTTTTATTGTAAAATTTGCTAATTTACAGCTCAGGTTAACTAACAGGAATATTAATCACCTTAGCAATGCTTGGAACACCATGACGGTTCATTGCAAACAAAAAGTAGTTTCCAGGAACAGCAACCGATGCCTGTACTGGTATTTCTATCTCATAAACACCATTTCCAACGTGCATTGCTAACAAAGGGATCCTGCGTTCATCATTGTTAACCGCATGAGTAGCTGCTGCTGTTCGCACTAAAACAAATTTATAGTCATCAGCACTATCCATTTCCACCCTGATAGTTTGCCCATGTATCGCGCTTGTCGGTGCTTGCTCAATCACCGGACGTGTCGCAGGTGTGCCATTATTATTTAACAAATATGGCGGGGTTAGTATTTCAGCGTCCGCGTGATTTGTTGCACAATCACCACATAAACCACCACCAGCAACGAACACTCGGCCATCTTTTTGTAACAAAGCAATACTGTGGTAGTTACGAGGAGTAAGCATATCGCCTAATTCAGTAAATAACTGAGTCTTTGGATCCCAAATTTCAGCTGTAAATACTGACGTTTGATCAGAGAATACGATGATATCTTGATGACCTCCAATCACCACCACCTCGCCAGAGGGTAATACGACACTATTATGAAATGCTCTCTCATGACTCATATCTGCAACACGTTCAACGGTTACGTTCCCTATGCCACCGTTAATATCAATAACATATGCGCGTTTAGAAGCGAGACCACTATTATAATTTCGTGCACCACCTAAGGTGAGGATTTTACCAATATCATACATAACGGCATTCCCGTTCATCGCATCATTGTCGTCTGCTCTTAGCTTTTCAGAAACGACAGCACCTTGATTTAATACATCAATCCAATTCATCATTTTAGAAGGCCCAGCTTGAAAAACTTGACCATTTGGTGCAGTAAACATCCAAATATGATTATCAGCGCGATAAACTCCTGCTGCATCATTGGTCATTAATTTATTAATTTTAGCCTGTGGTAATAGCTTCCACTCCCCTGTTGAAAAATCCCAAATCTCACCATTTTTGTAACCCATGCCACCACTCCACGAACCACCAACAGTAAAGACTGACCCATCACTTAATGGTGTCATTGCATGGTAGCCCCGAGGTAGAACCATATCTTGACCACGTTGCCATTGATTCGTTTCCGGATCATAAATGGTCGTGACTTCAGCATTGCTACCACCTGTGATCATGATTTTACCATCCGCTAACATCGCGGTACCGGGACAAAACATATCATGTTGAGTATTAATAACTAAACCTTCAGTAGTGGCACCGGTATCTGGATCAAATATTGTGGTATAAGTTTTACCATGTGAGCCACCAAAGTCCATTTTTCTCCAAGCGGCCCAACCCAGTATTTCACCACTAGGTAAATTAGCGGCGGCAGCAAATACCATCGGCATTTCATAGGGGCCTTGCCAAATAGACGGCACGGTTTGTCGCGATAATTCAGCATCAATACGCCATTTTGTTTTGGCTGAGTCATCACATTGTGTTTGAACGATTGGGGTATGATCTTGCAAATTACCTTCAGCAACGGCTAAACACATGCCAGAATGGACCGCTTTAATGGTGGTATTGTCTCCCTGACCTGCTATCTGCCAAATTTGAGCATAATCAGTATTGCAAACATCTTGAATAATCCATGCTTCAGGGCTTTGTGAATTCTCTTCAACCGTTAAGCATTTACCATTATGTTTAGTGTGAATAAAATATCCACCTTCGGTCGCTGAGAAACTAAACTCTTGACTAAATTCATTAGTACATGAATATTGATAAGCATTAGCACCATCATCACTTGAGCCCTGAGGTATATTGATACACTTACCCCCTAACTGTGTGGCAATAATCTTACCAAATCGAGGCTTACGCTGTAGAGTATTAGCTTCAATTTTCCATTGTTGATTACTAGCACCATGGCAAGGCCACTGTATTAGTTTTGCGCCCGAATAGGTACTACCACCATAAATATCTAGGCAATAACCACTATGCTGTAATTTCAATATTTTATATTCACCCTCACCGCTAATTCGCCATAATTGATTAGACTCATCACGACAACTCAAGGGAACTATTAATTTACCTGCATTTATTGATGAGTTTTCAACCCCTAGGCATTTACCCGAATCTTGCACTTTAAGTTGATAAGCATTGCCCTTATCAATTAATTTAAATTTCTCGTTTGGCTGACCATCACAAGTCACGGATTTGGCGCTACCTCGAATAACTTTCACACATTTGTCGGGCACTTTTTTTGAAGTAATTACGCCATAAAGTGGTTTTATTGTAGTAGGTTGGTAGGCATTAATTTTCCACTGCTGGTTAGTATCATCGTGACAAGTATATTGAATGATTTTAGCGCCGTTATTCCAACCTAACCCCCCTTCAACATCCATACATAAACCACTCAGCACGGACTTAATTCTCTGTTGATTAAATTGTCCTTCAATCGTCCACAGCTGATTCAATTCAATTGAACAACTTAATTGGATAATCCTCGCTAACGACGTCATCGAGGAGTCTTCAACGGCCAGACATTTACCTGAATGTTTTGCTTTAATAAGATAGCCTTGCCCAGTGTTAACAAAGCTGAATTTATCATTATTGTTATGTATACCACAGGTGTACTGAATAGCCTCCCCGCCATCATTAAGAGAACCATAGCGAATATTGAGACACTTAGCCTCTGATTGTTTTGAGACAATTGTTCCGTATTCTGGCAAAGAAACTGCTGTCGACGCATTCGCGTGACTTTGAATAAATATAGTTGCAAGGGATATAAATACAATGGGCTGGTAGATTCTAGTAAACACTATGGCTCTCTCTCTTTTATTGAATATCCTAGACCGAGTATAGACAAAGAAAGAGAGTTAGCTCATTGATTTTAAAAAATGGTACGTTGGTACTTTTTGAAAATTAAAACAAGCATAAATCACTAGAGCTATTTAACCTAACAACTGATCAGTTTTAGCCGCCATAATAAAATCATTGCGATGTAAGCCACCAATAGCATGAGTCCACCAGGTCACCGTCACTTTACCCCATTCTGTTAGGATCCCCGGATGATGAAATTCAGTCTCAGCTAACTCACCTAATTTATTGGTAAAAGCAAGGGCCAATTTGAAGTTTTTAAATTTATATTCTCGCTGTAATTGCATCACACCATCGACAGCGACAGGTACCCAATCTGGAATTTGTTTCATTAATGATGCCAGTTCTTCATCCGATACTTTCGGTGCGCCAGCTTGGCATGCTTCACATTGTTGTTCACTTAAACTCATAATAATTTCTCTTATTGTTATTAACTAGCTTTGTTAGCTTTAGGTTCAAATTTGGCGGGTAATAATCCCAACGAAATAGCTTGTCGCACAATCGACATTAAATCGAGTTTCGTTAACGCCGTCAAATGAGCCATATCATCTAGCACAAAATATTGCGGTTGCATGATATCAATACGATAGGGAGTACGAAAAACAGTTAAGGGATCTAAAGGTTGAATATCCGCTTCCTTACGATAGGCATAGTCAGTTTCACCGGGAGAAGATAAGATACCGCCCCCGATAATGCGCAAGCCATCGTGACTTTTGACTAAACCAAATTCTACAGTGAACCAATAAAGACGCGCTAAATACACTCGCTCTTGCTTCGACGCTTTTAGGCCTAATTTACCATAATGTTCAGTAAAATCAGCAAAGTGCTGATTCGTTAGCATCGCACAATGGCCGAATATTTCATGAAAAATATCGGGTTCTTGTAAATAGTCTAATTCTTCACGGGAGCGGATAAAAGTCGCCACTGGGAATTTTTTGTTAGCGAGTAAGTTAAAGAATTGCTCAAAGCCAATTAATGCAGGCACCGGTGCAGTTTCCCAACCCGTTGCTTGCCGTAAAACAACATTAAGCTCTTCGAGTTGTGGTACACGATCCATTGGGAGGTTTAACCGCGACAAACCAGCGAGAAACTCATCACAGGCGGTGTCTTTAATCCATGACATTTGGCGTGTAATTAACTCACGCCATATATCGTGTTCTTCCTGAGAATAGCTAATGTATCCATGCTTGTCGGGAATTTTTGCTTGATACTTAGTGACTTTAGCCATGTGTACCCTCCTTATCATTATTATTGTTGTTACCAATACTAACCACAATGAGTGACACAAATCATCAAATAATCAAATTTACACCGCTGTAAACCTGTATCTGATTATTTACAAGAGCGACTACTCTTCACCTTTGTCGTTAATTAAGTGTGATGTCGCGTAATAAATCATAAAAATAATAATTGCGCCCATCACACTCATTCCGATAATAGCTCCTATTGCAGCATCATTATTTAGTATGAATTCTAGCCAGTCCATGTTATTGCTCCCGAGTTTATTTTATGTTTCTCATCATATAAAAAAGGAGAAAAATAAACCTGATCGGGATCAATAGAAACACTAACTTATTTCTTTTAAGGCAATTTTCAAATCTGAGATCAAGTCTTCAACATGCTCTAACCCCACTGATATTCTAATTAAATTATCAGAGATCCCCGCTTTAGCACGCGCTTCAGGGCTATATGGTGAGTGAGTCATTGACGCAGGATGTTGTACCAATGATTCGGCATCCCCTAAGCTAACCGCAATTTTAAATAACGATAGTGTATTAATAAAAGCCAGTGATTGTTCAAAGCTTCCTTCCAATTCGAATGCTAAGACTCCCCCGGCGGCTTTCATTTGTTTACCAATGTGATGATAAGCACTATGACTAGGTAACCCCGGATAAAATACTCGTGCCACGCGAGAGTCTTGTTCTAAAAATTCAGCAATCTGCTGTGCGTTACTGCAATGCCTATCCATCCGAATTGCTAAAGTTTTGATCCCCCGCAAAATTAACCAAGCATCATGGGGACTGATTGTTGCCCCCATATCTTTTAACGTGGTCATTTTTATATTTTCTATTTGTGCTGCACTACCACAAATAATCCCTGCCACAACATCGCCGTGACCATTAAGGTATTTAGTCGCACTGTGGATCACTAAATCGATGCCAAAATCTTTTGGTCGCTGCAGGTAAGGGGTTAAGAAAGTATTATCAACCACTGAAATCAGTTGATTATTTTTAGCAAATCGTCCTATCCAGTCAAGATCAAACACCACTAAATTAGGGTTAACAGGTGTTTCTAAGAAAATGACTTTGGTGTTTTCCTGTAGTGCATCCTCAATGGCCTGATGATCAGACATATCGACTAATGTGGTGGTAATTCCATAACGGGCAAACTGCTCGGTCAATAATGAATAGGTGCAACCGTAAACGGCATTCGCCGCAATAATATGATCACCAGATCTTAAATTAGCCATTAGCGTTGCTGCAACAGCGCCCATGCCCGTTGCAGTTGCGGCTGCGTCTTCCATCCCTTCTAGAGCAGCTAAGCGTTCCTCTAATTGACGAGTGGTCGGGTTGCCTAATCGGGTATAGATATATCCTTGCTCTTCGCCAGCAAAGCGGCGTCCACCTTGCTGCGCACTATCAAAAACAAAGGTCGATGTTTGATAAAGTGGTGTGCTTAGACAGCCATACTGATGATCTGGGTTTTCACCAGCATGAATTACTAGGGTTTCGAAATGATTGTAAGATGACATAGCGTTCCTTCAGCTTTTTTATTATTAGAATTTAATCTAAGCTTAGAACTATTGATGTGCAAGATTTTATACAAAGTGAACTGTGCTGTTAGTTGTAATGATTTGTTTACAAAAAAATACCGCGCCTGAATTTGGCACGGTATATGGTCTAGCTAACTGGTATTAAGTTAACGATTTAAAATTTATAACGTACACCAAACTTCACTTGCCAAGCTGAACTTGTCTGGCTAGTTTCGGTTGCATTACGAACATCATAGCCCTTGTAGGTTCTTTCTATACGATATTTACCATCGTCAGAAATCCCACCAAAATCATACAATGAAACACTAGAATATTTCAGACGACGTTCATGGCCCCATTTATCATTAATCAGATTAGCTAGGTTGTCGATAGTGAAATAAAGCGTCGCTTTATGATCATCACTAAAGGCAGGTAGCTGTTGCTGAATCGATAAATCAAGTTCAGTCACCCAAGGTTGACGATGCGTATTTCGGTCAAGCACACAACCACAAGCATCAATACCAGCACGGTCTAATGCTGTTTTTAGCTCATCCCAACTGACGTTACGCTTGTAATCCCAGTCAACATTAGCATCATCAGGACCTGATGGAATATAGGCTAGATAAGCAGAGTTAGAGTAGAAATCTTTTTGATCGCCTAATTGGCCATCTTTGTACATTCCCATGGTATAACTAAACGGACGACCTGAGTGACGTTCGAAGAACAAATTAAAGCGCGTTTCATAACCACTAACAAACTCGGTTGCATAACCTAACGACAATTTAAAGCTATTTTCTATTTCATAATGACCCGTGGCAGTAAATGGCTGGTTACGATTAACCATCACATAATGCTTATAGTTACCTGAAGCAGTAGAAGCCGATCCTGGGGTATTCTCATTAACATCCTGGAATGTGTAACTGGCGGTGAAACTTAAGCCATTGTCAAAATTATTAGCCAAGCTAGTCGAGAATATTTTGCTACGACCATCTTGCTCAGCATTGGTTAACATAATGTCAGAGTTTTGGGCTAAGTCGCCTTGATAAATACTGCCTTGGATCAGTCGCTGACCGTCACTTAAGTATTGTAAGTCACCATTATCATCAAGTGCAGTACGTGAAGTTTCAAGCCATACTGGCTCATCCTTCTTAATGCTATAGATGAATTCAGTGCTCCAGCTAAAACCATCGGCAATACCTTCGATATCAAACAGATAATTAAAGGCTAACTGCGCACGCCAATCCGATGGTAACTTGAAGTTTGGATCGGTGTAGTTAGTGCTGCCAGTTCCTTTAAGCAATGAATCTTGAAGCTCTTGCGGAACCGAAGAGAAATCAGTAACAAGTGGATTAGCTTTAAAATAAGTATTAACTGCGCTATCAGGCACCGAAACTAAGGTAATACCATCAGCTTGGAACGGGTTGTTAAACCAGACATTAGGAATGCCACCAGAAAAACGACCGACACCACCAGAAACCGTTAAGGCATCACTGGCAAAATACTTGAAGTTAAGGCGGGGCATAATAATCTCTGCACCGTCTAGATTTTGCTGGTTTGAGTAACCATAAGTTTTTACAAATCCAGGATTTAAAGTTGGCTTATCACTAGATGATAAACGTTCATAACGCACGCCAACAGTCACTTCAAGATCATCGGTCATATCAAAAGTGTCTTCAGCATAGATAGCAGTTGTATAACGAACCGTATCGTATGCGGTATCTTCTGCAATATTAGTGTAAGCATTGTCATACTTAAAATCGTAGCTGCCTTTATAACTGCCTAGCTTACCGGCTGCAAAATCTTTAAGGCTATCGTATTGCCAACTACCCATCGAGTTTTTAGCAAATAGATTGTACAGTGACAAACGCTCAATTTTAGCACCGAAGCTTACTTGATGTTCATCAAGCAAATAAGTCGCATCGAGTGCCAGCGTTAAGTTTTTGTTTTCGGCCAAATTAGCATGACGTAATGAGTCACGACCAAATTTGTAGCTCGGTCCTTTATAACCTTCCTCAACGTACACACTACCAATATCAGAATTGGTTAATGAGCGTGAGCTAACATCTTTTAAAGTCAGTGATAATTGGGTGCTGAAATCATCAGACCAGTTTGAATACAGTTTAGCCGCAACATTACTGCTACGCGTGTGATAAGTATAACGTTGCGAATTTAAAGAAATAGACTGTCCGCTAGTCGCATGATTACGGTCATCTTTATTGTCTTGCCATTGATAAGTGATGTCAAAACGCTGATCTTCATTAATGTTCCAGCTTATTTTAGTCAACATTTTACGATCTTTATCTTCAGGATTACCACCTAAAGAGTCCGTTAAACCGTAAGTGTCATCAAGAATAGTGAGGAATTTTTGAAAGTTTTCAGCACTGGTATCAAACTCGTGGGTTTTACCACTACCAGCAAATCCATAATCCATATCTTCAGTGCGTTGCCACTGCTCGTAGTTAACAAAGAAAAACAGTTCATCTTCAATTAACGGTCCGCCTAAGGTCAGCCCTAACGTACTTTGTGTGCTAATTGAAGCAACTTTTTTCTCTTTAAATGTCCGATGACCATCGGTATCAAGAATGTTGTCACCCTTTTTGTGAATGCGCTTGCCTTCATCATTTTTTACATCCGCTGCATATTGCTGCAAATCATTAATGTAATTATCACCGGCTAAGCTTGGGTTTTTGAATTCATAAAAGACCGAGCCTTTAAATTCATTGGTACCCGATTTTGTCACGGCATTAATACTACCACCTGAAAAACCACCTTTGCTGGCAGAAAATGGCACGACATCAACACTAATTTGCTCAATCGCATCCATTGAAACAGGTGGTTGTCCCGTTGCGTAGCCGCCAAATTGCAAACCAAAGTCATCATTTTGACCAATGCCATCAACACTAATACTGTTACTACGAGGATTATTACCCGCAATTACCAACTCACCTTTACCATTAACACTGGCTAACGGGTTCAAACGCGCTACATCTTTCATGTCACGGTTGAAGCTAGGCATGTTTTCGATAATGTCTAAGCCATAAGTTGAGCTGCCAGCACCGGTTTCAGGCGCTAACCGCTGTCCAGTTACGGCAATCGTTTCGATGTTAAGTGCTTCAAGCTCAGTCGAGAAACGGAATGTTTGACCCAGTTGAAGCATAATGCCTTGTGCTGATGTATCACGGTATTTTTCAGAATCGACTAAGATTTTGTAAGGGCCGCCAACACGTAAACCGCTTAATTTGAACACACCGTTTTCGTTGGTGGTGATTTGCTTCACTGTGCCCGTAGGAACATGAACCACTGTAATTTTTACGTCTTGTGCCGCGTCGCCGAACGGGGTCGTAATTTTACCGCGTAATGCCGAAGAAGTATCTTGTGCAGCAGCTGCACCCGATAAAACTAGCGCAATAGCAGTAGCTGTAGCCGTTTTTGCAATGAATTTCATTGTGTATTATTTTCCAGTAATGATTAAATTGGTAACTAATAACTGACAATTCCTTTTGACAAGTCTGTTGAATTATTTCACGCTGCTTTTATGATTTTTAGTGAAATTTTGCGCATTAAATAGTAGTTAGATAGTATTGTCTAGCCCGAGAATAGAGCACTAAACAACCAAAAAAACATAAAAACATAAACATTACACATAAAACATTGATGTTAATAGCTTATATATAATTGTTATAAATTAGCGCACTTAAATTAGTTAGCTGAAACGTGAGGTTTATCACCAAAAATAACAGGGTAGATAGCAAAAGAGTGACCAAGAGTTTGGTCGCCAGAATAACTATTATCTCAATTAAGGATTACAACGGCTTAGCTTAATATCAATGCCAAGTTTCTGTTGTAAATTGGCAACATTACTGCAACTTAGAAACCAAAAACTAGCGACTAAGCGTTGGTTATGTCTGGCCGCGAGCCGATTAACGCACTTGGCTAATCCCTTGTTGGCAAACATCAAATCACTGACACGCGCACCCGCATTAATTTTTATCCGAGTATCAGTCTGAGTACTACCGCCCTCTTCATCATAAACGGTTAGTGTTAAGTTGAAATTCAATGGCACCTTTGATGATGGAGCAACAAAACTAACACCATAGTGTTCTAGCGCTATCAATTTGATATAAGGTAGCTGCTCGGAAGAATTAATTGCCCAGTGATGCGAACTAAAGCCGTCGGGATCATTAACTGTTGGTGTGATTGTCACGCTTTATAATTCGTTAACATTATCAACACTAGGAATTGTTACGACTGGCAATATATTAATATGTTGAACCATGATCGACACTAAACCTGATCGCGTCGTTCCTTGCGGATTAGTAAGCTGTGAAGGATCATTGATAGTGCTTTTTTTGCCCGAGGTTTGGGTCCAACGGTATGTTTTATCCTGTTGATCAGTACCACTGACTATGCCGTTAAGTTCAAACGAGGTATTTTCATTAACATCCTGGTCTGAGCCGGCATTAACACTAAAGTTAGTCGACGATGGAGGCGGTGTAGTCGGCTTGATCCTTGCTTTGTTATCGTTACTGCCACAGCCCACCAAGAATAACGCTAATGAACATATTTTCAACATCAGTCTAAACATTACTAAAATCACTCCATCAAATTACTTACTTACTAACTAACGTTAAGTAAAGCATAATAAATCTAAATAAAATTTATTACTGTTCCAAACGTCAAAAGGCCCGCTAATGCGGGCCTTTTGAGTGCTTTTCTAATCTTTGGGTGGGAAAATGGTTGCTTAACGCTTAGCCAATTTCTCTTTAATACGTGCAGCACGACCTGAACGGTCACGAAGATAGTAAAGTTTCGCTTGACGAACTAGGCCGCGACGCTTAACTGTGATGCTATCAACAACAGGGCTGTGTGTTTGGAAAACACGTTCAACGCCTTCACCATTAGAAATTTTACGAACTGTAAACGCAGAATGTAAACCACGGTTACGAACAGCGATTACTACGCCTTCGTAAGCCTGTAGACGAGTACGCTCGCCTTCTACAACACGAACCTGAACAACAACAGTGTCGCCAGGTGCATAGCTTGGAAGATCTTGCTTTAACTGCGCATCTTCGATTGCTTGAATAATTGGATTTTTCATAATTCTCTCATCCTAGATTATACTGAACTCTCTTCTAACCTTTATCTTATTTGATAAAGTTGGCAAGCATTTTAGCTTGCTCGTCAGTCAGAGCTAGGTCATCGATTAAATCGGGTCGGCGAGTATAAGTTCTCTCAATAGATTGCTCTAATCGCCAACGTCTTATTTTTTCATGATTTCCGCTTAATAAAACCGCAGGAACTGTCATGCCATTTAAGGTTTCTGGGCGAGTATAATGTGGGCAGTCTAACAAACCGTCGCTAAACGAATCTTGCTCAGCGGATGCTTGTTTACCCAATACTCCAGGAACAAAGCGCGACACTGCATCAATCAATGTCATTGCTGGGAGTTCCCCCCCGGTTAATACATAATCACCAATAGACCATTCTTCATCGACCAGCGTTTGAATGATCCGTTCATCTATTCCTTCGTAGCGACCACAAATAAGAATCATATTCGAATTTGTGGCCAGCTCTTCAACCCCAGTTTGGTCTAAACGACGGCCCTGTGGTGATAAATAAATAACTTTAGCGCTTTCACCAGTTTGTTCGATTGACGCCGCTTTCGCCGCGTTGATCGCATCAGCCAGTGGTTGCACCATCATTAACATCCCTGGACCACCGCCGTAAGGGCGATCATCGACAGTACGATGCTTATCATGGGTGGAATCACGAGGATCCCAACATTGCAACTGTATTAAGCCGTTCTTAACAGCTCGACCCGTCACTCCTAATTCGGTAATCGCACGAAACATTTCAGGAAAAAGTGTAATAACACCTAACCACATATTACGTACTCCGAACCATTAGAAATCAGGATCCCAGTCCACTTCGATTAAACGAGTTTCGCGATTAATATTAATAACCACTTGCCCATCTACTAAAGGGATTAATCTTTCTTTTTTACCGAACGCATCGCGAATATTCGCTTTAACTTGTAGTACGTCGTTAGAACCAGTTTCCATTAAGGCATCTACATGCCCAAAGTGATAACCTTTAGTGTTCTTGACTTCCATACCAATCAGTTCACGCCAGTAGAAGTCATTGTCATCAAGTGTTTGGAGTTGCTCATTTTTAATAGCGATTTTACAACCAGTCAGTCGCACTGCTTCGTTCCGATCATCACTATCAGCAAATCTTGCTACAACCCCTTTGCCATGAGTTCGCCATTCGGCAACTTCTACTTCACACCACTTACCAGCTACTTCAAGTAACCACGGAGAATAATCAAAGATACTCTCTGGTGATTCGGTGTAGGTAGTGATTTTCATCCAACCCTTAATACCATAAGGTGCACCAATGCAGCCTAATAGTACGTTTTCGGTGGAGTTACTCATCAACAACCCTTACGCAGCTTTACGCGCGTCTTTAATTAATTTTGCTACACGATCAGAAGTTTGAGCGCCTAGACCGACCCAGTGGTCAACGCGATCAAGATCAAGACGTAAAGTCTCTTCTTGGCCACGAGCCATAGGGTTGAAAAAGCCAATTTTCTCAATGTAACGGCCGTCACGTGCGCAACGACTATCAGCTACTACTACTTGGTAGAAAGGACGCTTCTTTGCGCCACCACGTGCTAAACGAATGGTTACCATAGGTAAAGATTCCTGTGTTGTATCTGGCGTTAACCAGAGATTATCTAAATGGTTTCACGACCTAATGCTGAATATTACCGGCGTTAATAACGCAACAGTAAGAACAATGTTAGGTCAGTGTTGTACGCACCCAGATTAGAAAGCCCGCAAATTTTACGCTAACTGTGGAGTAATGCAACTCGTAAGTTGCTATTTATCTCACATTTTTGTAAATAATCGGAGTTCCGTATAAGAAAATAGGCTGTTGAGATGAAAAACAGGAGCAAGGCTCCTGTTTTTAGATGAAATGAATTTTAAACAATGGATTAACGACGCGGTGGTAAACCACCCATACCGCCCATGCCACCCGGAGGCATCATGCCTTTCATGCCGCGCATCATTTTCTGCATTCCGCCTTTGCCGGACATTTTCTTCATCATTTTTTGCATTTGCATAAATTGCTTCAGCAATTTATTAACGTCTTGAATTTGAACCCCAGAACCCGCTGCAATACGACGCTTGCGCGAGCCTTTGATGATATCTGGACGCGCACGTTCACCGGGAGTCATCGATGAAATAATCGCTTCCATTCGAACGGTTAATTTATCATCCATTTGATTTTTAACGGCATCTGGAATTTGCCCCATCCCAGGTAGTTTATCCATCATGCCCATCATGCCGCCCATGTTGCGCATTTGAATCAGCTGGTCACGAAAATCCTCTAAGTCGAACCCTTTGCCTTTTTTAAGTTTTTTGGCCAGTTTTTCCGCTTTTACTTTGTCGACCTTGCGTTCAACTTCCTCAATTAAGGAAAGTACATCGCCCATCCCTAAAATGCGAGACGCCATCCGATCAGGATGGAAAGGTTCTAAGGCATCAACTTTTTCGCCAACCCCTAAAAACTTAATTGGCTTACCGGTGATTGCACGAATAGATAATGCAGCACCACCTCGGGCGTCGCCATCGGTTTTGGTTAAGATAATACCAGTCAGCGGCAGCGTATCGTTAAACGCTTTGGCAGTATTAGCAGCATCTTGACCGGTCATGGCGTCAACCACAAACAATGTTTCAATCGGATTAACCGCTTTATGAAGAGCGACAATTTCATCCATCATCGACGTGTCAACATGCAAACGGCCCGCGGTATCGACAATCACGACATCAGCGAAGGCTTTTTTAGCATGGGCGATAGCGCCGTTAACAATATCAAGGGGTTTCTGAGAGATATCAGATGGGAAAAAATCAACTTCGACTTCAGCAGCTAAGGTTTCAAGTTGTTTAATCGCCGCAGGACGATAAACATCGGCACTCACCACAACGACAGATTTCTTCTCACGTTCCCGTAAAAATTTAGCCAATTTTGCAACACTGGTAGTTTTACCTGCCCCTTGCAAACCAGCCATCATAATCACCGCTGGCGGCTGAGCATTAAGATTAAGTGATTCGTTAACCTCACCCATCGCTGACTCAAGTTCGCTTTGAACTATTTTAACGAAGGCTTGACCAGGGCTTAAGCTTTTAGAAACTTCAGTACCAACGGCACGTTCTTTAACTTTGCCAATAAAGTCGCGAACAACAGGCAGCGCAACATCAGCTTCGAGTAAAGCCATTCGAACTTCGCGCAACGTTTCTTTAATATTGTCTTCGGTTAAGCGGCCGCGACCACTGATGTTTTTTAGCGTTTGGGATAATCGATCGGTGAGGTTTTCAAACATAATAAAGGCAAACCACTAATGTAAATTAAAATATTGCTGCCATTATAACCTGAGCGCAGAGTATTGTGCTAGTGGCTCGATTCAAATGCTTGATAAATATTCAATTGAGTAAACTTTTGACACATTAAAGTAAAGCTATGTAAATAACCCTTATCCTCTGGTGCTAATAATGACGGTAGTTAACAAATCTTGTACGCTATTGCACAAATGTTGATGTCTTGGAAACCCGTAATGAAAATAATTAAACGCTTGCTGCCTTTTGCTCTTCTCCTATCCTTTGTCGTGATTAGTTACGGTATCAACCAGTCATCTCCTTCAAGCCAAAAGCGTGGCAAACGGCCTAATGTTGCGTTAACAGTCGAAGTGCAACAAATTAACGAGCAAGACTTTCAGGTCATCATCGACTCCTATGGTAAGTTAACGCCTAAGACCCAAGGTCAGCTGACCGCTCAGGTTAGTGGGATCATTGTTAGCGTCAGTGATAAATTTTTTGAAGGGGGATTTTTTAATACCGGAGATATCTTAATTAGCATTGACCGCCGAGACTACGACATTCAAGTGGAAGCGGCTGATGCCGAATTGGCGCAAACCAAGGTCGCCTTCGATGAGGAAATTGCTTTGTCGAACCAAGCAATAAAAGATCGAAAAAATTTAGGTTCAAGTAATCGTGCCAGTGATTTTGCCTTAAGAAAACCACAAATGGCCGCGGCAAAAGCTAAAATGCAGGCAGCCAATGCCAAATTAAAGAAAGCATTACTTGATGTCGAGCGCACACAAATCAGAGCCCCATACACGGGTCGAATCCAATCTAAGCTGGTTGACTTAGGGCAAATGGTCAACACAAATACTAATATTGCCCAAATTTATGCCACCGATTTAGCGCAAATAAAACTGCCCATTAAAAACTCACAGTTAGGATTAATTGAGCTGCCAAATAACCGAAGCAGTTCAAATAAAAAGCCCGAGCCACAGTCCGTCACTTTATCGAATAAATTAGGTGGCGCGAAACAATTATGGTCAGCCACGCTGTTTGCCACCAGTGGTGCCATTGATCAAATGTCACAACAAGTCCATCTCCTGGCGAAAATTGAGCAGCCTTTTAGCGACCCAACTAAACGACCTTTAAACGTCGGTCAATTTATGACTGCACAAATTAAAGGAAAATTATTTAACAATGCCATTGTCATTCCAAATACGGCGATTTACCAAGGAAGCTATGTCTATGTGGTTGAGAATGACACCTTACAACGTCGTAATATTACGATTAGGTATCAAAATGAGAGGCAATCATTAATAGCTAGCGGCCTCCAGCCACAACAACAATTAGTGATCACCGCATTAGGTCAAGTCCATTCTGGCACTAAAGTTAAGGTGAACAACTAATGATTGCATGGTTTGCGCGTAACGACGTTGCTGCTAATTTATTAATGTTGACCTTATTATTAATTGGGTTGATTACGCTTAATTATCGAATTCCATTAGAGGTATTCCCTTCGGTGGAGCCCCGTAACATTAATGTCTCGATGAGTCTGCGTGGTGCAACGCCCCATGATACCGAGCAAGGAATTTCGATTTTAATTGAGCAAGCGGTTCAAGATCTGGAAGGAATAAAGCAAATTACCAGCCGCTCAACCGAAGGCAGTGCCAGTGTCGGGATCGAGATAAACAGTGGTTATGATGCACAAACCTTACTCAATGATGTCAAAAGTCGAATCGATGCCATCAACAATTTCCCGACCAATGCCGAAAAACCCATAGTAACCTTAGCCAAACGCCAACGTGAGGTGATTAGTGTAGTGGTGGCAGGTGATCACAGCGAACAAGAAATAAGGCAGTTAGCGGAACAAGTTCGTGATGGCATTCTGCGCTTAGATGGCATCACTCAAGTGGAGCTTGACTCGGTACGTTCCTATGAAATAAGAATCGAAATAAACCAAGCCACATTACGTCAATATGGTCTGACCTTACAACAAATTGCTAATGCTATTAATAACAGTTCACGGGATTTGTCCGCGGGAAATTTAAGAACCGTTGGTGGCGATGTCTTAATTCGTTCATCGGGACAGGCATTCAATCAACTCGATTTTAATCACATTGTGGTGTTAACCCAAAATGATGGCACGATTATTCAGTTACAAGACATAGCCACCGTTGTTGATGGCTTCGAAGATAGCGATTTTTCGAGTCGATTTAATGGTAAAACAGCCGCTTTTGTTGATGTTTATCGTATCAGCAACCAAAGTGCCATCGACGTCGCCAACAAAGTAAAAGAGTACCTGATTGACCAACAGCCCTTAATGCCTGAGGGCATTGAGTTAACCTATTGGCGCGATAGATCGACTATTGTTAAAAATCGGCTAAACACTCTAGCGACCAATGCCTTTCAGGGTGGCATATTAGTGCTGCTATTATTGACCTTATTTTTACGTCCTGCCGTCGCCCTATGGGTTTTCATTGGTATTCCAGTAAGTTTTATGGGCGCTTTTTTTGTGATGCCGTTCTTTGGCGTTAGCTTAAATATATTCAGTTTATTTGCTTTTATTTTAGTGCTTGGCATCGTGGTTGATGATGCCATTGTCACCGGTGAAAACATTTACTCACACCTTAATCGCAGTGAAAATGGCCTGCAAGCGGCCATTCGCGGTACTCAAGAGGTCTCGGTTCCTGTGACTTTTGGCATATTAACCACGGTGGCTGCTTTTATGCCACTAGCCTTTATTGAAGGACGCCGTGGCGATATTTTTGCGCAAATTCCAATAGTGGTAATCCCCATTTTGTTATTTTCGTTGATCGAATCAAAATTGGTATTACCTGCGCATTTAAAACACTTGAAATTACGCAGTTCAACCACCAGCACCAATAAATTAAGTCAATTACAGCAACGATTCGCCGATGGTTTTGAACGTTCAATATTAAAGTATTATCAACCTTTATTAGCCATTACCCTCAAAAACAAATTACTGACACTGTTTTCTTTCGTCGGGTTGCTAATGATCATTGTAGCAATGCTTAGTAGCGGTTGGATGAAGTTTACATTTTTCCCGCGGGTTGAAAGCGAAGTGGCTCGTGCCAACTTAATGATGCCGGCAGGAACTCCCTATGAAATCACCGATAAATATATTCAAAAAATGACCTCGGCAGCATTCACGCTTAAAAAGAAATACTATGAGCAAGAAGGGATTGATTTAATCTTAGACATTAACTCAGTGACCGGCAGCAGTGGTCGTTCAACCGGATCCCACCGTGGACGAGTGATGTTCGAAATTGTGCCACCAGAACAACGGGAATTACAAATTAGCAGTGGTCAATTAATCAAAGAGTGGCGCCAGTTAATTGGTGATATTCCTGGCGCACAAACCCTAACTTATCGTGCTGAAATTGGTCGTACATCGGATCCGATTGATATTCAATTTTACGGTAACGATTTCAACAAATTAAGCGAAGTAGCTGAACTGGTGAAAGCGCAACTGGCCTTATACCCTGCCCTTTACGACATCACTGACTCCCTATCCGATGGCAAGGAAGAGTTACAGCTGGTGCTCAATAATACGGCCTATGCATTAGGGTTAAATCGCAGTGAAATATTGAGTCAGATCCGAAGTTCTTATTTTGGTCTGCAAGTACAACGTATTCAACGGGGCCGCGATGATGTGCGCGTAATGATCAAGTTGCCAAAGTCAGAGCGAGAATCAATTGCTGGTTTGCATGATTTAACGATTACGACAGCAACAGGGATAAAAGTTCCGCTTAATCAATTGGTTGAGTTCATTCCGGGCACCTCACCCAGTTCAATTATTCGCATTGATCGCTACCGCACTATTAAAGTGTCAAGTGATGCAATTAAATCAGAACTGAATATGCAATTAGTTCAACAGGAAATGAAGCAATACATTGATCAGATTTTGACTCAATATCCAACCATTCATTATAAATTCGAAGGTGAAGCACGGGAGCAGCGTGAATCGTTTAGCTCGATGAGCATTGGCTTATTAGTGATGCTATTCGTGATTTATGGCTTGTTAGCCATCCCGTTTAAATCATACCTACAACCGTTTATTGTGATGTCTGTTATTCCGTTTGGGATTATCGGCGCGGTGGCAGGTCATTTAATCATGGGCATGAATCTAACCGTGCTAAGTTTAATGGGGATGATGGCACTCGTTGGTGTGGTGATTAATGATTCGTTGGTGCTCGTTGATTACATTAACCAACATTACAAACTAGGAAAAATGAACCTACAGCAAGCAGTCCTTAATGCCGGTGTTGCCCGTTTTCGCCCAGTAATGCTAACCTCCTTAACCACCTTTATTGGCTTAATGCCGTTATTGTTTGAAAAATCGACCCAAGCGCAATTTTTAATCCCAATGGCGGTATCACTGGCCTTTGGTATTATTTTTGCGACGGTGATTACCCTCTTTTTAATTCCAATTAATTATGTGTTAGTCGAAAAAGTTCGATTAAACTATCTAAAATTCATTAATCATTAAGGTATCAATTATTTTTTTCGACTATATTGAAACTAGATCATGTTTTTGCGCAGAAAACGTGATCTATCAGTATGGACATAGTAGGATCAACAGGCGTGATAAAGTACCGTTGAATTAGTCTGAGGGAAAAATGAAAGTAATTGAGTTTATTAAGCAAAAACAAATGGATTTTCAACAATCAAATGCCGAGTTTCGGGCGTTATTAGAGCCTAAGATCAAGGATTGGTCACAACTATTCAATAATACTTTTACCAATACCTTAAACAACCCATGGATGTCACGATTCACGCCGATCGAAGATGACAAAGTCAATGCTTCTGACAAACCCTTAGTGATGACCGCGCAAACCAAAAAGATGTATCACGAGTTAGAACAACAACTCGGCCAAGAAACCTATCTCGGGCAATGGCATCTAGTAGACCAGGCTTGTATTGACCAGTTCGCGATTGTCACTGGTGATAACCAGTGGTTACATACCGATCCCGAGCGAGCAAAAACCGAATCACCCTTTAAAACCACTATTGCTCACGGATTTTTAACCTTAGCGTTAATCCCTAAGTTAACCGATACCGTAAATCCAGACAACAATCCTTATCCAGACGCAAAAATGGCCGTTAATTATGGCTTAAATCAAGTGCGATTTCCCTCACCGGTCAAATCGGGGACTCGAGTTCGAGCCCGTACCCGGTTAATTGCGGTCACCCCCATGAAGCGTAGTATTGAAGTGATCAGTGAAGTGAGTATCGAAATAGAAGATAGTAAGCGCCTCGCCTGTATTGCTGAAACAGTGTTACGACTTTATTTTAATTAATTTAACAAAAAGCCATTTTCTGCTCGTAATTTCAATTAAAGCCACGTACTATCGAAATCATCTAGACGTCTAAACGTCTATTTCTTTTTAATAGGACAGTGGAAATATGAATCATTTGAACAACAAAACCCAAGCACTTGCATTACGATCACAGCTCGATAGTATTTTAAAAAATCGAATTATGATCCTCGATGGTGCGATGGGGACAATGATTCAGGCTCATGACTTTTCTGAAGAACAGTTTCGCGGCCAACAATTTAAAGATTGGGACTGCTCGGTAAAAGGCAACAATGATATGTTGTCAATTACTCAACCTGAGGCCATTAGTGAGATCCATCGCGCTTATTACGCCGCTGGTGCCGATATTGTTGAAACAAACACCTTTAACTCCACGACAATAGCCATGGCCGATTATGGCATGGAAGCTCATTCACGGGCGATCAACTTCGAGTCAGCCAAACTAGCTCGGCAAGTGGCCGACGAATTCACCGCACAAAACCCAGACAAACCAAGATTTGTCGCTGGTGTGCTCGGTCCAACCAATCGTACCTGTAGTATTTCTCCCGATGTTAATGATCCCGCTTTTCGAAATATTACTTTCGATATATTGGTCGAGGCTTATACCGAATCTGCACAGGCGTTAATTGACGGCGGCGTCCACCTATTAATGGTTGAGACCATCTTTGATACTCTTAATGCTAAAGCCTGTTTATTTGCGATTGAGACATTATTCGAACACATTGGATACGCATTACCGGTGATGATTTCTGGCACCATTACCGATGCTTCAGGGCGAACCTTAACCGGACAAACCACCGAAGCTTTCTATAATTCATTACGTCACGTAAATCCATTAAGTATTGGTTTAAACTGTGCATTAGGCCCCGATGAATTACGTCAATATGTCGAAGAGTTATCAAAGATTTGTGAGTGCTATGTCAGTGCTCACCCTAATGCTGGGCTACCTAATGAATTTGGTGGTTATGATTTGGGTGCCCATGAGATGTCGAGCCATATCGATGAATGGGCCGAAAGTGGATTTTTAAATATTGTTGGTGGTTGTTGTGGTACCACCCCTGAACACATTCAGCAATTTAGCGATAAGCTCAGCCACCTAACACCTCGTATACCACCTAAACTGCCTATTATTAGTCGATTGGCGGGATTGGAACCCTATAACACCGATGAAAATTCTTTGTTTACCAATGTAGGTGAACGAACCAACGTTACTGGCTCGGCCCGCTTTTTACGCTTAATTAAAGAAGATGACTACGCCACTGCGCTGCAAGTTGCGGCGCATCAAGTTGAGGCCGGAGCTCAAATCATCGACATCAACATGGATGAAGGGATGCTCGACTCAAAAGAGGCAATGGTTAGATTTCTCAATTTAATTGCCTCAGAACCGGATATTAGCCGTGTGCCCATTATGATCGACTCCTCAAAATGGGAAGTGATTGAGGCTGGTTTAAAGTGCGTTCAAGGTAAATGTATTGTTAATTCAATTTCCTTAAAAGAAGGCGAAGCGCTATTCATTAAACACGCAACCTTAATTAAACGTTACGGTGCAGCCGCTATTGTGATGGCGTTTGATGAAGATGGTCAGGCTGATACTTACCAACGAAAAATTGAAATATGCCAACGGGCCTACGATGTATTAGTCAATAAGGTCGGGTTTCCGCCAGAAGATATCATTTTTGATCCCAATATTTTTGCCATTGCCACGGGTATTGATGAGCATAACAATTATGCGGTCGACTTTATTCAAGCAACCCGCTACATTCGACAAAATCTGCCCTATGCCGGTGTGTCTGGTGGTGTTTCAAATGTTTCATTCTCATTTCGTGGCAATAATCCAGTGCGTGAAGCCATTCATGGTGTCTTTCTTTATTATGCAATAAAAGAAGGCATGAACATGGGTATTGTCAATGCGGCGCAACTCGCAATTTACGATGATATTCCGCAGGACTTACGTGATGCGGTTGAATATGCAGTACTCAATAAAGGCGATGATGCGACCGAAAAATTACTCGATATCGCTCAGGAATATGTTGGCGCAGGTACCCGTTCTAAAATCACTGGGCCAGATTTAACTTGGCGAGAATTACCGGTTAAAGAACGATTAGCCCATTCGTTAGTTAAGGGGATTAATGAATATATCGTGCAGGATACCGAGGAAGTTCGCCTGTTATGCGACCGTCCAATTGAGGTTATTGAAGGGCCTTTAATGGACGGCATGAACATTGTTGGTGACCTATTTGGCGCTGGTAAAATGTTTTTACCGCAAGTGGTCAAGTCTGCACGGGTGATGAAGCAAGCAGTAGCCTATTTGAATCCTTATATTGAAGAAGAAAAATCGGAGTCGGTCTCTAACGGTAAAATCGTGATGGCGACAGTTAAAGGCGATGTGCATGACATTGGCAAAAATATCGTTGGTATCGTATTGCAATGTAATGGTTATGAAGTCTTCGACTTAGGCGTGATGGTCAGTGTTGAAGCGATCATTAAATGTGCCAAAGAACATAATGCCGATATCATTGGCTTGTCGGGATTAATTACACCAAGCCTCGATGAAATGGTTCATAACGTTAAAGCCTTTACCCGAGAAGGATTAGATATTCCAGTACTTATTGGCGGTGCGACGTGTTCTAAAATACACACAGCTGTCAAGATAGCACCACATTATGGGCCCGGCGCTTTATATGTTGCCGATGCTTCCCGTGCAGTCCCGATTGTCAGCAAGTTATTAAATAAAACGACCAGCCAACAATGCATCGATGAGCATTATCAAGAATACGAAGCAATGCGGATTAAACGCCTAGCACAAGGACAACGTAAAGCACTCATTGGCATCAACGCAGCACGTGCCAATAAAAGCACCTATGATTATAGTAATAATCCACCGAGTAAACCCGCCGTGATGGGTAAACAGGTATTCTTAGATTATCCATTAGACAAGTTACTGGAACGGATCGATTGGACGCCATTTTTCCGCTCATGGGAACTCCACGGTAAATTCCCGAAAATATTAACCGATAAAGTGGTTGGGGAAGAAGCCACCAAGCTATATGCCGATGCCCAAGAGATGCTCAGTAAAATTGTTAGCGAGAAATGGCTAACAGCGCGTGCAGTCATAGGCTTATATCCAGCGAATACAGTCAATAGTGATGACATTGAAATCTATAGTGACGAGCAACGTGATAACGTCATTATGACCACCCATCATCTACGACAACAGCTTGAGCGCATTGGTAACAATAACTTCTGCCTCGCCGACTTCGTGGCCCCGAAAGAATCTAATGTTGCTGATTACATGGGGGGGTTTGCAGTCACCGCTGGCATCGGTATTGATGAACACATCGCACGCTTTGAAGCGGCACAGGATGATTATAGTTCAATCATGATTAAGTCCTTAGCTGATCGCCTAGCAGAAGCGTTTGCCGAACACATGCATGAACGGGTCCGTAAGGAATTTTGGGGTTATGCTAAGGATGAAATATTAGATAACGAAGCACTGATTCGTGAAAAATATAAAGGGATCCGCCCCGCTCCGGGTTATCCGGCATGTCCAGATCATACAGAAAAAGCGTTGTTATGGGATTTATTGCAACCCGATAAAGAGATTGGTCTCAATATTACCGAAAGTTTTGCGATGTTCCCGACCGCAGCAGTCTCTGGCTGGTATTTTGCCAATCCTGAGTCTCGCTATTTTGGGGTATCGGATATTAAACGCGATCAAGTTGCAGATTATGCCAAGCGTAAAAGCATGAGCTTAGCAGAAACCGAGCGTTGGCTATCGCCGATCCTAAGTTACGATCCAGAGTAGTCTTTAACTGGTCGGCGAGTGATTAATTTAACCAACTTAGTTGCCAAATGATAACAAGATCGATTATCATTTGCATTACGCAATCATTTTGAATTGTTTAATGAGAATAACTAAGGAGTTAATCATGAGCTTTATTATTGGCCTAAGAAACTTTGTGTTCAAAGTTTTATATCGGATTTTTCGCCCAATCATCTTTTTAATGGATCCAGAACAAGCACACTACACCCTCAAAAAAGGTGGGGTTTTCTTAGGAAGTAACCCTATCACCCGCGCTATTACATCATTATTGTTTGATTATAATCACCGGATGCTCAATATTGAAGTCGATGGCATTAAATACCGTAACCCGGTCGGCTTATCCGCTGGTTTCGATAAAGACGGCGAATTAACAAAAATATACCCTTCTTTGGGTTTTGGGTTAGCAGAACTTGGCTCCTTTACTGGTGAAGTTTGCCCTGGAAACCCAGGCAAGCGACTATTTAGAATGGTTAAATCAAAATCAATTGTGGTTTGGTATGGTTTAAATAACTTAGGAGCAGAAAAAATATCTTCCCGCTTAGCCAATGCAGATTTTGGCCGCTTAAAAGTAGGTATTAACGCCGCAAAATCCAATGTCACCCCAGAATTTGTGCTTGAAGAGTCGATTCGTGATTACATCAAAACCTTAACCCTATTTAAAGACATCGGTGACTACTTCACCATTAACATCAGTTGCCCTAACACCCAAGATGGTGAACCTTTTGTCGACAAAGCCAATCTTGATGCTTTGTTAATTGCGGTGAACCAAAAAATTAGAACAATCTCTAATAAGCCAATCTATATCAAACTAGCAGCAGATTTAAGTCTCGCTGAAATTGACGTTATTATTGATGGCTGTATCGAACATAAAATGGATGGTGTCGTACTCACAAATTTAGCAAAACCAGACATGAACCAAGAGCATATCGCAGCAGAGTATCCATCAAATCTTGGTGTATTGCCTAAAGGGAAAGGCGCAATGAGTGGCCTACCTTTACAACGCATTTCAACCAATGTTATCCGTCATGTTTATCGTCGAACTCGTGGTTCAATGACAATTATCGGGGTTGGTGGTATTTTTACCGCTAAAGATGCCTACGAAAAAATCACCTCAGGTGCCAGCTTGTTGCATATGATCACGACAATGATTTTTGATGGTCCACAAAATATCAATGAAATTAACCGTGGTTTAGTGCAATTATTGAAAGAAGATGGTTTTACTTCTCTTGAGCAAGCGGTTGGCTCAAGAAATCCACTACCGATCCTCTCGCAAGAGAGTGTCGACCTAACAGAAAGCAATGATGTTAATGATTCGGCAGAGGTAGCTTAAGATGTTTGAGCAGGTTGTGTTTAGTTTACCACCGGAAATTTTAGTAGAGTTTCGTCAAGCCATCACTCAGGGCCATTGGAGCAATGGCATGGAATTGACCAATAAACAACGCATAACCTGCGAACAAGCTCTTTTTTATCATGAGCATAATAGTTCAATGCTATTTCATTAGTTCACCTGAGATTAGTTATTTTCTAGCTTGAGCATCTCAAGTAACGCCCCTAATAATTGATCTACTAGTGTAAATTGGTCGCTGTTGATTGAGTTTTCAATCTCAGCGGTCAATTTTGCCATTTCAGGAAAGCCAAACATCGAAGCAGCACCGGATAATTTATGAGCCGTTATTGCTAATGCTTGATAATCATTAGTCTCAATTAACCGACCTAATTTAATCAACTCAGACCCTAAACTCGCCTTAAAATCAGCGGACAAGTCATTCAATTCAACCTTATTTAACTGTTGTTCCCCACATTTTTCAGTAATGTGTTGCTTAAGTAGTCTCGCTATTGTGGTAACAAACTGGCTTCGATCCATTGGTTTGCTTAAATAGCCATCAAAGCCTAGTTTTTCATAGGCAGCAATCTCATGGGTCATCGCATTAGCTGTTAACGCAACGATCGGATTAGAAAATCCTTGTTCTCTTACTATCTTATAAGCTTCAAGACCATCCATTTCTGGCATTTGAATATCAAGTAAGATTAAATCAGGTCGCTGTTTCTGACAAATATCCACCACTTCAAACCCATTGACGGCACACACGACATCAAGCCCTAACACACGAAGGAATCGCTCAAACAATCTTCGGTTATCATGATGATCATCGGCCAATAAAATTAAGCCTGTTAATTGTGTGTCGTTAAAATCGATGGGGTAAGATAATGAACCAACCCGATTATCGCAAAGGTCTTCTGGTGTATCATCCAAATAAGGAATGACTAAAGTGAACGTACTGCCCTGTTCTATTTCACTATCGACTCCAATGTATCCGCCCATTAAGGTGGCTAATTGTTGCGATAAACATAAGCCTAATCCCGACCCTCCAAAACGTCGACTAATACTACTATCGCCCTGTGAGAAACTGTAAAATATTTGCTCACGCTGTTCATTACTAAGTCCTATTCCGCTGTCTTTCACTTGAAATTTAAGCAATTTCCGGTCAATGAACACGTTGACTTTAACATCACCATGGTAAGTAAACTTTATCGCGTTAGAACAAAGATTAATTAGAATTTGCTTTAACCGCACATAATCAACCTCAATCCAAAGCGGTTGAGGCAAGTCATGACAAATTGAAAAGTTTAACCCTTTCTCGAACGCTTGCTTAGTAAATAGATCAACTAAGGTATCTAAAATATCATGAAGATCACTCTTATCAACATTGAGTGTTAGTTTGTTCGCTTCAATTTGACTCAAATCTAAAATATCATTGACTAAATCCAACAAATGATTGCTATTGTTAAGGACAATATTAACTTCATATTCAAGGTAGTCGGCATCAACGTGCCCCGCTAAAATCGCTTCAGCTTGACCAATAATGGCACTAAGTGGTGTTCTTATTTCATGGCTCATATTAGCCAAAAATTGACTTTTTATTTCGGTAGCACGCTGTAAATCACTCATGGTCTGTTCGAGCTGTGCCGTTCGTAGATCAACTTGTTTAGTTAAATTGGTCTTAATACTGCGATCCACTAAGCGGCGATAAAATAAAAAAACACTAACCAAAATTAAAATGACCGCTATAATCATGAAATTACGCTGTAATAGATCAACTTTTTTACTTTGGGTCAGATCTTGTACTTCTTTACGCAATTGTTCAGATTCTAAAAGTGCGTAGTATTCATTAAGGTGCTTGGTTAACTCATTTGATTTTTCTAGCATCAGCGCTTTAGTAAACTGATCATTGGCCTGTACGGCTGCTAATATTTCCCCTTGAGCCGCTAACACTAATGCGAGTAAATTATACCCTTGATTCAATTTAGCAATAGCATTAATTTCTCGTGCTTTATTTTGAGAAATTCTAATATGTTTTAATGACTGCTCATAATGTTGCAAAGCAAAAAATTCTTTGGCCAACATATAATGACAACCAACAAAAGCATATTGATTGTCACTAACAGTCGCAAACTCAACACATTGCTTCGCATATTCGATACTTAATTGGCGACGCTCAATAAGGCTATAGACGTCGGCAAGATTACCCAATTGTGAAGCAATAAAGTAAGTATCATTAACGTCTTGATAATAAGTTAATGATTTAAGGAAATAGAGTTTAGCTTGAATTAGTTGGTTACTATTTAAAAAAGCAATCCCAATATCACCATAGGCTAACGCTAACCCTGCTTGATCATTAAATTTAGTACGAGCCTCAATAACCTCCATTATCGCTTTAATCGCAACATCATAACGCTGCAAACGATTATACAAACCGGCGATATTAAATTTAATATCATTTTGGTCAACCTCAGAACCAAATTGTTGATAAAGCAATTGGGCTTGTTGATAGCTCTTGATAGCGGCTTCCATTCGGCCAGTTGCCGCGTGGACCAAACCGATATTGTTATATAAATTAGCCTGGCGTAACGGCTGTGAGTTCAACTCAATATAAAATGATAACGCATGATTGTAGGCAATCAAGGCATCGGAATTATCCCCTTTTAAATAATACATCACTCCTAATAATTTTTGGATAACGGCTTGTTGAGGTATTAAATTGAAGGGGTTGAGCTCTCCAAGGGCAAGGTGCAGTATCTTGATGGCCGACGTGAGGTTATTTTGTTGATGGAATAATTTTGCTTGGTGCTCCCTAATGTTGATACGCTCAATAATCGTTAAATTAACATCGCTGAGTAAAACCTCAAGGCCTTTTAATGCTAAAGCAGGATCTTTTGACGCGAGTATTACATTTAATTTTTTATCAAAAGGACTTTGATGCGGCTCCGACGATACCGAGAAGCAATAAAATAGCGCTCCAATAATCAGTAATATTCGATAAAAAATAGCCATAAGGTACCCTTCTACCTATTGGATTGAGTAGATATCATCTTTCATATCTAATAAGGTTAAATATAAACGCAGATCCAGTTCCAACTGAAAATAATCAGGCTCCATATACTGACACAGTTTATAAAATGCCTTGTTATGATCCTTTTCTTTTACATGCGCTAACTCATGTACCACAATCATCCGAAGAAATTCCACCGGGACCCGTTTAAATACTCTCGCAATTCTAATTTCATTTTTAGCTTTAAGTTTAGCGCCTTGTTGACGGGTGACAAACGTGTGAGTACCTAACGCATTTTTTACCGCATGTATCTTATCATCAAAGATAATCTTGGTAATTGGCACTGATTGACGGATATATTGTTTTTTTAATTGTTGGACATAACGATAGAGCGCTTTATCCGTTGCCAAATCATGACATTGAGGGTAACGCGACAATAAATAAGGCCCTAATTTTTTTTGTTTAATTAATTCCTGTACTTGGGAAGTAATATTTTCGGAATAACCTTGAATATAAGTTAATTTATTGCTCATAATTTAGTATCATGTATCTTCTGTTAACAACAGTTAGGTTTTTTCTATGGCTAAAAGCCCGATCGATAAATTACTATTTAAACATCCTCATTTAACTCATTCAACTGATGTTAAAGTTATTTCACATATACAGCGAGCAAAGAATGACTGGTTGATTAATACCATAATGATAGAAAATGTTACAGTTGCTTTTAAATTTAAGCGAAAAAATCGCTATATGGATTTAACAGGATCGCTCGTTAACCTCACCTACTATCCAACAATAGAAACAGTTGCGGGCTTTGACATTGAAATAATGAAAGTCGTTCGTATAAAAAAGGCCTAAAAAACTCCTTTAGGCCCAATAAAATACTTAGTGACTTAGTGACTTAGATAATAGTAAGCATTTAAAAAGGCTTGCTCTTGGAAAGGTTTTAGCCCCGTGTGTTTAAACTCTATCGGCGGCGGCGAGCGCTTAATCCACTGTTTGAACACGCTCAAAGGCACTAAATCAACATTATAATCATTAGACAGTTGTAATGCAGCCTCTAACTTGAAGGTAGACATCTTAGCGGCATGTTTACCATTTGAAATTCGCTCAGCAATCACGACACGGTCAACTTTGTAATCTTCCATTAGTTTAAAAAAAGCAAATTGAAATTCTTTCAATTGCTCATTATCATTAACATTACCAATGGTAAAACGTTGCTGACGACAGTCAGGAATATCAAACACATCATTATCTTGCTGTAATATACAAATATTAGCAGCATTGTCTCTTAACTCGACAGCACAAACTCTCATTTTAAACCCTTAAATATCGATACATGGGTAATTATGACTAATTACCCTAAAAATATACCGCTATTATAAACTGAATAACAGGCGTTGAATATCGTAAAGCAACAATTTAATTAGTGATAATCATTGGCATACTTCACAATTTTGGTTATCGTTATTATAATAATCGAAATAGTTTTTCGATTCCTTAACTAACCTGAGTTCTGGATAATAGTTTATACGGAACTCAGATTAACTAAACCGTGTAATGAAAGGATTTAATTATGGCTGGTGTATTAGATAGTGTAAATCAGCGAACACAATTGGTGGGTGAAAACCGACTGGAATTATTGATGTTTAGATTAGGTAGTCATCAAGTTTTCGCCATCAACGTGTTTAAAGTACAAGAAGTGGTGAGAATTCCACGAATTTCAGGTTTACCAGGCTCCAATGCCAATATTAAAGGTGTGGTCAACATGCGTGGTAAAACCATTCCAGCCATTGACCTTCGTGGTGCTATCGGCATGAACCCTGTAGAATTAGACGATGATTGCAATCTGATTGTTACCGAATACAACCGAACTATCCAAGGGTTTATTGTTGGAAAAATTGAACAAATCGTCAATACCACCTGGGGAAATATCCAACCACCACCACGAACCGCTGGTCGTAATCATTATTTAACCGCGATTACCCAAATTGATTATCAAGGACAAAATCGAATTATTGAAATAATCGATGTTGAAAAAGTCCTCGCTGAAATTATCACCTATGACACCAGTATTTCAGAAGGTGTACTCGATGAAGAGATCTCTGAACAGCTGCAAGGTTGTAAAGTGCTCATTGTCGATGATTCATCAACCGCCAGAAATCTAGTGAATCAAACCTTATCCTCAATCGGCATTGTGGTCCTTGAAGCCTCTGACGGTCTTCAAGCCTTGAACAAATTAAAAGCTTGGTGCGACGAAGGCACAGTGGTAACCGATGAGTTATTAATGATGATAACCGATGCTGAAATGCCAGAAATGGACGGTTACAAACTGACTCACGAAATTCGTAATGATCCTCGAATGTCTGATTTATATATTGCCTTAAACACCTCATTAAGCGGTAGTTTCAACGAAGCAATGGTCGAAAAGGTTGGCTGTAATAAATTTGTCTCCAAATTTCAGCCCGATAAACTCGTTGAAATTGTCCAAGAACGTTATCGAGAAAAATATTCAATGCCGCTCAATCCATAATATTCGCGTCGCATCACCGATCAAAGGCTAAAAAGGTTGACTTTTTAGCCTAATTATCTAAAATTTACTCCCCCTAAAACGCAGAATATTTCGCGTTTTCCTTTGTGTCCAGCAAATAAAAGAAACCAAGATGTTAAAGCTTCATATAAATAGAGTAATTAGTAAAAAGTCCGATATTTTATCGGGATTAACCGTGGCGCTCGCGTTGGTACCTGAGGCTGTTGCCTTTGCCATTGTCGCGCAAGTAGAGCCATTAGTCGGCTTATATGCAGCCTTTATTGTTGGTTTAATTACCGCAATATTTGGTGGTCGTCCCGGGATGATTTCCGGCGCAACCGGTGCGCTTGCCGTGGTCATGGTTTCTTTGGTGGTCACCCACGGTGTTGAATACCTCTTTGCCACTGTCGTGTTAATGGGTATTTTACAAATTCTTGCTGGCGCTTTTAAGCTCGGAAAATTTATCCGGATGGTCCCCCACCCCGTGATGCTTGGCTTCGTTAATGGTCTCGCTATTGTGATATTTTTAGCGCAATTAGGTCAATTTAAAGTCGCCGATAGTGCTGGTGTGATGCAGTGGATGCAAGGCGAAGCCCTTTATATCATGTTAGGACTGGTTGCGGTCACGATGGCTATCATTCATTTCCTACCAAAAGTAACCAAAGCGGTCCCTTCAGCGTTAGTCGCTATTGTCGGGGTTTCATTAGCGGTAATTGGCCTCAATATCGACACTAAACTTGTTGGTGATGTTGCTTCAATTGCCGGCGGCTTACCCTCATTTAGTATTCCAGATGTACCAATGAACTGGGACACGCTAGTGATCATCTTTCCTTATGCACTAATTCTAGCAGCGATTGGTTTAATCGAGTCATTACTGACTTTGACATTAATCGATGAGCTAACGCAAACTCGCGGTAAAGGAAACAAAGAATGTATGGCGCAGGGTTTAGCTAATACGGTTACCGGTTTCTTTGGTGGCATGGGTGGTTGTGCGATGATTGGTCAATCGATGATTAATGTTAACTCTGGTGGTCGCGGTCGCACCTCCGGTGTGGTCGCTGCACTTGCCCTCCTCGGTTTTATTTTGTTTGCTTCATCATGGATTGAGATGATCCCACTAGCGGCATTAATCGGGGTAATGTTCATCGTTGTTATTGCCACATTCGAATGGTCAAGCTTTGGTCAGTTAAAGAAAATACCGAAAACAGATGCCTTCATCTTAATCTTAGTGTCTGGAGTTACTGTGGCCTCTGATTTAGCGATTGCTGTGATTGTCGGGGTCATTGTGTCGGCATTGGTTTTTGCATGGCAACATGCGAAGCACGTGATTGTTACTCGTAGTACCGATCAACAAGGTTGGACAGTTTATCAAGTTGAAGGGCCATTATTCTTCGGTGCTATCGCTTCGTTTAAAGAACAGTTCGATTATAATAATGATGCAAACGATATTATCATCGACTTTAAAGAATCTCGGGTCTATGACCACTCTGGTATTGAAGCGATTGATTCATTAGCTGAACGCTACAACGCAATCGGTAAGAAATTACATTTACGTCACCTTAGCCCTGAGTGTACTGCTTTACTGAAAAAAGCGAACTCACTGGTTGAAGTCAATGTAATTGAAGATCCACAGTACCATGTTGCTTCGGACAAACTAGCTTAAGGTTTTATTGTTCTGAGAAACAAAAATGCCGCTCATCGAGCGGCATTTTTTATTGATTAAATAGGTTAATCAATTAATTGTACTTTAAAATTAGCACCGCTAAAGTCACCGCTTAGGTAAAAATACATATAAGTACCACGATGCGGATATGCAACATCGACTGACTCATTGTTAGTATCACGATTAGTTGATAACCAGTAACGGTTACTCTCTGATGGCCAAGAGTTTGGATTTACGTATAAATCCGCATCGCCGCTGCCACCTTGTAACTGAACAATCATTCGCTTAGTACCATTAGGGATAAAGATTGAGAAGTAGCGGTTTGCGCTAGATACTGCAATTTTTGCAACACCGTTGATTAATGACATATTGGCAGGATCTTGCTCCGGCGTCATCTCACCATTACCATTATCGTCGCCATCAGGAATCGGCTCTTCATGGTCAGATCCATCTAGTACCGCTGACAGTTTTAGACCACTAAAGGTACTGTAAGCAGATAAACCAACAAAGTAACGCCCAGCAATAGGAGCTTCGATGACAACTGACTCTTCATTACCTGATAAATAAGGACGTTGATCAAAATTATCTTGTGACACTCGTTCTGCAAACTTAACATACATATCTGCATCACCTGTCCCGCCAGTACTTTTGATCGTTAACTTAGTTGTGTTAGCTGGAACATCAACATAGAATTTACCAAAGAATTCACCTTGTTCTAGATGAACAGTCTGAGTTTTAGCATTTAAGGAACGCCATGCTGTATCAGGAGCCGGTTCTTCTGGTGATGGCTCTTCTGGTGCAGGTTCTTCCGGTGATGGTTCTTCTGGTTCGACACCATCATCAGATGGACCGCTTGCGATGATACCTGTTTCACCCACCTGAACTTCGCCTAACCACTGCTTCCATTCACTATCGTAACTAGTACCAATGCTGTCGATGAAGTCTTGATATTCTTCATATTGATCGCTTCTTAAGAAAGCTAGAATAGTATCAACATCACTTGAATGCTTTTCAAACATAAAGCGAACCGCTAAATAACCCCAACGATAAACACGATCTTGACCACTGCTGTAGTTATTTTTAAATATTTCGCTGAGAGAAAACTTTTTAGAACGACCCACTTCAACCGCGTCGGCATAACCGTCACGATAAGATACGTATTCAGCTAATCCTTCAATCCACCAAATAGTATTTTCAGAAATCGAACGACCAAAGTTACCACTTAAATTAAAACGACCATCCAAGTAATGGACATATTCATGTTGTAAATTCCAAACATGGAAATCTGGTTGCTTCCATTCTGCTTCATAAGCCACGAAACGTGCTTGGTTACCAGCAACATTCGGTGAACCTTCTAAATACATCCCACCATTATCAGTATTCATCCCAAAGAATGTGGTACCAAATGTCTTATAATCAGTAGAACTTCCAAAAATAACCAGTTCTAATGCGGTGTTGAGATCGCCAAACACTGGCTGATTATTAGTATCAAGTAACTGGTGGAAGAAAGTTTCCTGATTACCCAACGTTTCACAAACCCACTGCCCTTGGGCATTAGTTAGGTCTTGTGCACGAACTTTTAGGCTATCAGAACAACTGTGATTATAACTTAAAACTTGAGCTTCAAGCACTTCTTCATAACCGCAAATACCGTAATATTCACAATTATTTTTATCGTAAAAGTTAACCATGTCAGCTGCGCCTAACCAAAGGGCAGCCGCCTCACCATTCATGGTGTAACGATCAAAAACAGTTTTAATCCGAGCAGCAACATACGAACGCTGAGCGTCATACTGTAAAAAACGCCCCATCTCTTTCACTGAGTTATTTAATAAATAGTTAGAATCGGTGCCAATTAAGTTAGATTTATTATTGTAAAAGTTATATAGCGCATCCACTAAGCTGCGATCAGATTTAATGATATTAACAAAATCGTCATTTTGATGACCACGGAATAATACAGTAAAAACACCATTGGTCGCGCTAACCATGTGCCAACTTGCTTGACTGGTGGCATCGAAATCACTTAATAAACGCTTAACAACCCAAATAAACCGCGCATTAAGTTCAGCACTATCAATCAAGCTAATTGCTTCTTTCAACACTTTCGCATTAGCATCAGTTTTCGAAAAAACTTTACTGTTGGCAAAAAATGCATCTAATGCATACGAAATTTGTTGTTTTACATTGCTGCTATATTTACCAATATCATCTTTTTTGTAGTAAGCCACATAAAGACCAGCACGGAGAAAATAAACTAACTGTTCAATGTTATTGCTATTATTACCCTGATAACGTGATGCTTTTGAGCGAATTAAATTTGCTACATCAACCATATTTCTTTCGTTGAAAATCGCTTTAGCGTTAGCTCCTTCAACATTAAATAATTGATCAATACAATCGCCGCCATGGGAAGCCACGAAATTAGCCATATCATTGGTACTGGCGAAATCGCCAACTGTACAAGCTGTATTAGATTGCATAACAGAATCAAAACCAACAGCACCTTTCCCACCTTCAACAACAACTGGATGGCCATGATGACTATAGTTAGGATTTACAGCGTTCTGCTTCGGCAATAATTTTGTAGGCCCAACACGTGGTGCTTTTAATACTGTTTTTTTAATGGTTTTTGCACTTTTTTTTGTAATTTCAGTGCTGGTTATTAATTGATATTTAACACTAGCGGCTTCTTCTAACGAAGAATGTGCTAAAACATTAGCACTCAATGCTAAACTAATTGATGTAGTCAATAATCTTAATTTCATGTAACCCCTTAAAATCTGATCTTAATAATAATTATTATTTCTTATTGTCACAATAACTTTAATAAGCTAAAAGTATTGCCCGCGAATAATTGTATACATTATCCATAATGTCAACATCTTTGTAACATATCGTTACAAAATGGGGCTGTTTGCACAAAAAATAAATCATTTAGATTGGTGTTATTTATTTATTTTGACTATAGTTGCCCTCCTTACAAAAAGGTCACTTAAGCTATGAAACTAAATGTATTACTTGTTTTTATTTATTGCAGCTGTTTAGCTGCTACCGCAAAGCCTATTTCTTCGTTAGATCCAGAAGAACAAAGAGTCGGCAAAGCACACCAAATGTTAGGCGAGAAAATAACACCGTTAGTTGAGTCAATTGAATCTTTCAAATTAGCACTCGTTAACACAACCTCTTTTTCTCAGTCACAACGTATTGTTAGTAACCATGCTGAAAGCTTGTGGTATAGCGCAATAAATCAGATTAAAGCAAGTAATAGCTATGATGACAGGCCTTTATATTGGGCACGATTACTTGGCAGAATAAGCCTTAAGCAACATGATTTCCCGTTTCAATTATCATCAAAGCAACAAGCTGTATTACTCCAGTTGTGGGAAGATGGTTCTCGTGGCTTAACGACCATATCTTATAGTGACGACCCAACGATTGACCGAATATTTCTGACTGGCTTTGATCCCTTTTTACTGGATCGAAACATTGATCAAAGTAACCCATCAGGTGTAACCGCTCTATTACTCGACGGCGTTATTTTTGAGTTTAAGGGTAAAAAAATTCAAATTGAAACGGTCATGATCCCAGTGAGATTTGACGATTTTGACCAAGACTTGATTGAACGGATTTTAACCCCATTAATGGCCCCAGAAAAAAAAATCGACCTGATCACCACGATTTCAATGGGTAGAAAAAGTTTTGACCTTGAACGTTTTCCAGGTAAGCGACGATCAGCGACCATTTCGGGTAATCGCAATGTGATTACCGGCGCGAGTCCAGTGAATCCACTCATTCCATTATTAAAAAGTAAAGCCCATGATAGCGCTGAGTTTGTCGAATTTTCCTTGCCTGTTAAGTTGATGCAGCAAGCCACGGGGGTGTTTAAAATAAATGACAATCATCAAGTAACAACATTAGCTAAAGGAAAAATATCACCACAATCATTAACTGAACTGACTAATGAAATTTCGGTACAGGGCTCCGGTGGTTCATATTTATCCAATGAAATATCTTATCGCAGCATCGCGCTACGGGATAAACTAGCCAGTGATATGGCCATCGGGCATATTCATACCCCAAGAATAAAATCATTTGAACCCCTTGTGATTAAGCAAACCGTGACTCAGATTACTGAAATGTTAAAACATGCCTCTACTAGTTTCAAATAAACAGCGATTGTTAACACGAGTTGAAGAGTGCTATCAACTCGCTGAACAACAATTAGCTTGTGTGTTGCCACGACCTATCGTGCTATTTAATCAGCGGGGGAAAATTGCTGGCTCAGCGCTGTTACAGCGGAATACCTTACGCTTTCACCCCCAAATTTATCAGCAAAACCTTAGCCATTTTTTGCAACATGTGGTCGCCCATGAAATCGCTCATTTAATTGTGTGGCAAAAATTTGGTCGAGTGAGACCCCACGGTAAAGAGTGGCAAGCGATGATGATCAGCGTTTTTTCATTACCACCTGAGCGTACTCATCAGTATGACACTGATAATATTGGAATAAGAACAATCCAGTACCAATGCAAATGTACAATTCTTAGTTTTAGCGTCAAACGTCATAACAATGTCCTAAAAGGAACAACTTACCTTTGTCGTCGTTGCCGTGGGCAATTAATTGCTCTTTAGCTTTTTTCCCTTTAAACTCCGCACAAATTACCATCATAACCCTTCGATATTTAGATAATTTTGGAACTAATAAATAACCATGCCTAAGTTTTTTCAATTGTTTTTAATCACAATAATAATCCTAAGTACTTTTTACACCGAAGCCAGCCCAAAAAGCTTCAGTCAAGCCAAGAGAATGGCTTTAAAGCTCCATCAGCAACAAGATACTAGTTTCTATTGCGGTTGCGATATCAAGCGTATTGGGAAAAAACTGCGTCCGGATCTGGCCAGTTGCGGTTATCAGTATCGAAAACAACTAAAACGAGCTAGTCGAATTGAATGGGAACATATTGTTCCAGCTTGGGAATTTGGTCATCAACGCCAATGTTGGCAAAAAGGTCGCCGTAAAAATTGCACCAAAAATGATAAAATATTTAAAGCAATGGAAGGTGACCTACACAACTTAGTCGCCGCGGTTGGTGAAGTGAATGGTGATAGGTCTAATTACCGTTTTAGCCAATGGAACGGTCAACCTCAACAATATGGTCAATGTGACTTTATTGTCGACTTTAAAGGACGTAAAGCCCAGCCTCCTAAAAATCGCCGTGGTGATATTGCACGGATCTATTTTTACTTTAATAAACAATACAACCTGAGAATAGCTAAATCACAATTCAAACTTTTTAGGGCATGGGACAAGATAGATCCCGTTGATAAAAATGAATGTCGCCGTGACCAGCGGATCAGTCAAGCCCAAGGTAATCATAACCCCTTTGTTCAGCACCAATGTAAGCGCAGTTAGCCATATAAATGAGGTGCGTTTAGCACCTCTTTTAAGTAGTCAATCGCTGTTATGTTCGAGGGTATTGGACTGCCAATAACCATTGACCCCAATTTTTGTCCATACCCATTTTATCCAACCCAATAATGAAAAACAGAGCCAAATCACCCACAATAACATCCCTGCTTTGTAGAATAACCTTGATACATTCATGACTTCGACTGTTGGTATAGTGCCACTCGTGTGATCGATAAACCATTGTAAATGATTACCTGATGATGAATTACCGACAATCCCCATATTGGGGCTGCTAAGTAGGCTCATTGGAATATGACTAATCAGTGCCAATAAGCAGACAATCGATAGCAGATACAAACCAATTTGCGAAGTATTATACCACCCTCTACTTAGGCTGTTATTTCGATAGGTACTCGCTGTGACGGCTATAAACCAAAAAGCGACTAACATCAGCACGCTCCAGTTACTCAAACTAAACCCAAGCCCCAGCACTAACCAGCTTAGAGTGTTTAACGGAGAAAAGGAGCAACGCCCAAAGAGCAGTGCAATGACAAAAAATGCGATTAACTCCCCCCAATACACCACAGCGGGGCCAAGTAAGGGGCCATCAGCCGATAAAATCCAGCGATCATCCGTTAAGTCAACGCTAGTGACAACATTGCTAATGTGAGTATTAAAATCAACTAACGGTGCTTTTAGCCAATTTGATGGTGTCGTAGCTGCTTGCAATACAATCTCGACGTCGTGGCTGCCCGGTACTAAAGGTAGGGTTAATGCTTGTTGTTGAGCCCCTTCTTGTGATTGCAGATGAATCACTTTATTATCAATTTTTATGGTGCTGATTTGGTAATCAGCGGGTAAATCAATGGTATGTTCACCACCTCGGGTGCTGCGATAGGCAAAAGATAAGTTAATCGTTGTTGAGCGCTGCCCTTGGTTTAATTGATAATTAACCTTATCTATTGAAAAATACTTCCCGGCTATTGCTTGTGGCCGATGGCTCTTAATCGTCAATTGTTCACCAGGCTGTGGGTAGTAGGAATGACGATAAATACCCTGTATATTCTCAGATTCTAACACTTCAACCATGCCTGATAATGATAGATGCCAAGAGGGACTCGATTCAAGTTGCCAATGTTCTGCGGCATCTCCCTTTGCGGCGGTTAATGTTAAATCGGTACTGATGTTGAGTAATGATTTCCACGTTATCATTCGTTGATCATCAGCAAATGTAACTTTGGCTTGGCCTTTTTCGACGGTAATATTAGAAGTTAAGAGATGTTCACCACTTAGCAGCGCAATGTTCACGCCAAAACTGCCTGTTGCGGGTGCGACACGCTCAATTGTGGTAGTCACATGCCATTGTTCGGAAAAATGAAGCTCGCGCTTAATAAGCACAAAAGGACTAACATGGTACCTGATCTGTTGCTTGTTACTGACCTGTTGTTTTTGTTTAGTGACAACAAAGCCTAAACTATTAGCCTTCAGCGTATTTTTATTCACCCCTTGTACTTGCCAATGCTTATCGACTTTAACATTGATATTATTAACAATTTGTTTGAATTTAAGCTGAAATTCATTAACCGGATCTACTAATCCGCTCACTTCAATGGTTGATATCCCTTGATTAATAGCCACATATAACCAGCTATTTTTGGAGATGATTCCGGTGGCACGTTTACCATTGACCATAATTTTATTGGGCTGCCAAAATTCAGATTGTGGCAACGCAATCGCGCTATCAGTTAAACTGTGCACTTCAATCGATAAGATTAGTGCTTTATCTCTCAAATCAACAGCCACTTGATTAAGCCCAACACAAGATTGCTGACAAGACGGCGATTTGAGTAAATGCTGCTGTAATTGATCGAGTAACTTTTGATTTGGAAACTCACTGGCTTGCACATCAATTGGCGATAGTAGCGTTGCACCCAGTATGAGCATCGCCATAAGATTAACGGTCGGTACGGTTACTTTTTTAATGTCGCTACAGCGTATTGATGAACGCAACATGTTTGCCATCAACACAAACCACAACGCCATGATCGTTATCGCACTTAGTTTTAAGGCCGTATTAGCCGTTCGATTTAAGATTAATAGAGTATAATTTTGATTATGAGCGACGGGGCTGTGCCACTTAATATAATGCTGCTGCCAAGTCCAAGCAGGTCGGCCTGCTCCGACTTGCAAGACAGCGTCAGACTGGTAGCGTTCCAATTTTTTATATTTAATCATTGAGCCTTTTAGCATCATCCGTTTACTGCTAACACTTGATGTCATTACCTCAGCATCCTGGTATTGGCTTAAGTGTCTTAGATCGCGGTTAGCGGAAACCTGATGATAAGGTTTCTCTAGTTGCGGGTGAATAACCTGGCGGATCTGAATCGCGCTAAACAACAGGCCTGCCGCCAATGCTGCTAAAGCACTCAAGCCTAAATAGGATTTAACGGTCAATTCAAGTTTCTTAAACGGCTGATGTTTCCATACGGCTACCGCCAATAACAAATTGATCAACACGATCACTGGTGCCTCATTTTCTTGAAACAATAATACCAACATCACAAATGTAACCACACCAGTTAATACGCCAATCACCCGGCCCGCAAATATCGAAGAAAGCAAGACCACAAAACAGCTCCATATTGTCCAGTTACTCCACCAGCTGTCTGATACATAATCGGCACCAAAAACTGCAAATAAACGAGTAGCTGGGGGTAAATTAAGCGTTAAGTTAACCTGTTCAAAATCATTATTCCATCCGGTCACGGCGATTTTTTGAGTATTATTGACGTTACCGCTGACCGTTATATCGACATTGGCATGGCGATTTTCGATGCCTCGTTGCGTGTCGTTTGAATGGGTTATTAGCATCGCACCGTCTTGGTCTTTTGCACCATCGAGTAAAAAAGGCTCGCTCATATCAAAGCGCCAACCGCTGGTCATAGCGCCACTGATTTTGTCTTCAAAGCTAAAATATTGATGATCAAACGACAACCACATTTGGCGATTCAATTGTAATTGATCCGCGAGATGATCGGGTTTACCTCGATGGGATATTTGATAGGTCATGGTATCGTTCGTGGTCATCAGATAACTGGGTAAATTATGCCAATTTTCTGGTAAATCAGCCAAGGTTGGATCGATCATTCGAGCGCCAGTAAGCTTACCGACTCGAAATTTTTCGTTAAGCGAAAAAGCCCAAATTTCGTCATTCGGCCACGGGGCTATTTGCTGTGGTCGTTGCCACGAGAGCAAGGTTGGGGGCGCATAAGCGCTAATAATAATCTGCCATTGCCCTGGCTTGACATTGGCATGTAATATCCCTGACGCATCTAAATAGGCCGGGATATTACTGCTTATTTTGGCTAATTTAAACCCTTTAGGTAAAGCCATCCCTAATGATTGTTGGCGCATTTCACCGGAAATATTTAATTTAATCGATGTTTCAAGATTAATATACTGACCATCACTGATTTTTCGCATGACCGTAAGCCCAGTGCTGTTTTGCGCGGTAGTGACACTACCTTGTTCGCGCAGCCATAATTGATTATCGACTCGCTTGGGATAGGCAACTTTTTGTTGAGCATTACTCAGTGTAATGATGCCATTGACTGGGGGGATTTTTAGGGTGTCGGGCATCTTAAGCCACTGGAACTGACCTGTAATTAGAAAGTTACCTTTAGCTAACCTGATGGCTGGACTACCACCGTGACTAACGACTGCGATGGGCTTTTTATTGACATAAACATCAATCGGCCAGTTATCTTTATTACCTGGTAATAACAACCAACTCGGTGCTAATACGTGCCAACGCTGATTAAACGTTGCTTGATGTTCGTTAACATCGATATTTAACGTACCGGGCCAGGCACAAAGATGATTATCACTGTTAGAAAAGTCGGCTTGATTAATCGCGGGACAAGAATGATTTGGATATTCTTTAAGCACCCATGATACCCAGGGTTGCAATGAATCCGGCACGGTCGACTGAGCGCTCGCGGTGAACAGTAGCATGCTACTAATAATTAATATCAAAAAATTATGATACAAAAATGGTCGAGCTAAACGCGTAATCATCGTGACAAATTCCTTGTCAAAAAAGGCAGATAATATTATCTGCCTATATCACTTAATGTAACAAACTATATAACTTTCGTCGATAACCGGACGCCAACTTATCACCAGCCGGCAAGGCCGCAATAATATCTAAAAAACGCTTTTTGGCATCTTCAAAGTTTAAATCAGTCGCTAATACGCCAAATAATAATGCCAACGCATCTTCACTGCGATTATTTTGACTATAGCTAATCGCTAACTGCAGTTTAATGTGATCATCTTGAGGTGCTTGCACTAATTGCTGCTCTAGGGCTTTGATTTCAGGCGACTGCCCTGCTTCGTTTGCTAACACTAATAATGATTCAAGGCGCTCAAAGCTACTATTTTTATCTTCCAACGCAAAACCGTTGAGTAGCTCTTGAGCTTGAGGCAATTGCCCTAGTCTAATTAAGACTTCAATGTAACAACTTTTTATATCAACCCGTTGATTGTCGAGCTGATAAGCTTGCTCAATAATCGCGTAAATGTCATTAATTGCTATCTTTTCATTAAGTAGCATCGCACTAGCTTGTAATAACAAGTCATCTTCTGGCTTAGGTAAATACTTGGCTAACATTTCTTTAACCTGTGGCATCGTTACCACACCATTTAAGCCATCAATCGGTTGACCCGCTTTAATTAGTACTAAGGTCGGTACCGAAGTAACACCGAATTGACCGGCAATTTGCGATTGAGTATCACAATCGATTCGGGCAAGCACAATTTTTTCGCTCATTTCAAAGGCCAGCTGACGCAATTGATTGGACATCGGTACACTGGCCGAATCTCGCGGCGAATATAGTTCAACTAAAATAAGCTGTTCGGGTTGTTGTAATAATACCTGTTGAAAATTTTCAGGGTTGATTTCCACAATATTGGTCATCGATGTGTTTCCTTTGCTTAAACTATTATGAGAGCGATTTTAATATATTTGCTGACGAATTGACATTGAATGCTATCATAACAATAATTTAAAACATGAGTTTAATAATCAGTAATGAATTTATATTTCCGACTGTTCTTTTTATTGTTATGGCAAATACCTCGCAATAAAACCAAACAATTACTAACCGATCCCAGCCATTATTCTTTTCGGGTGTTACCGCTTGACTGTGACATCAATTTTCATCTCACGAATTCTCGCTATTTAGCGTTAATGGATTTAGCCCGCACTAAAATGATGAGTGATTGTGGGATGTTTAAGGTCTTTTTAAAAAAGAAATGGCTCCCCATTGTCAGCTCGACTGAAATTACCTTTATTAAAGATATTAGACCGTGGCAAAAGTGTGACATCATCACTAAAATGGTCGGATGGGATCATAAATATTTTTATATTGAACAACGATTTGTTGGTGATGATAAAGTCTATGCTATTGCGCATCTGCGTGGCTTATTTGTCCATAAGCGCAAGGTCATCGATATCGATAATATTATTGCGTTGAGCGAAGAGCCATTAGTACAACCGGAGTTACCCGCGGAAATCATTCATTGGCAGGCACTACTTGAAGCGAAAAAAGCAAGTAATGGCATCGTAAAATAGCGAATATAAAATTTTCACCGACAAACCTCCGTTAAATAGCGGAGGCTTAGTCACTAAAGCTTTTAATCTTCGATGTCATCTTCATCTTCGTCAAACACCGGGCCATTCTCATCCATAAAGTAAGTACCCCAACCGTCATATTGGACTTTATTCTTTAAGGCAACTCGAATTAAGGCTTCAGTGTCCTTGTCTAACCGTTCAACGGTCAGCTTATGATCGATGGTAGCATCAAAACAAAAAATCAATGCACCATCGTCTAATTCTAACTCTTCCGCATCAGATACTTCAAAACCAAGCTTGAACGCATCAACCGCGGCTTTTTCCAGTGAATCAAAATTGGCACAAGACATATGATGTTCAATGGGATAATCAACATCTGGTGCACTGCCATCGGCAAGTAATGCTTCGACAATTTCACGGTTTTCTAATTGTTGATGTTCAATTTCTTTTTCAACAGACATAATTTTTCTCTTGGGGAAACAACCCCAGTATTATAAATCAAAACGCATCACGAAGTTAAGTATTATTAAGTTGCGCTACTTCACTATTTAACTGATTGAGTTTGGCAGTCATCTGCTCATGACAATAACTAGCTAACTCACGAACCTCGGATTTTTTATAATCACGCACATTGATTGGCTCCATCATTTCAACAATAGCATGGCCATTATTCCAACGATTTAGCTTAAAATAACTGGTGTCACTTAGTACAACAGGAACGATAGGTGCTTGCGCTTGAATAGCAGTATGAAAAGCACCGGTTTTAAAAGGCAATAGACCATCGCCTTTATTACGCGTGCCTTCAGGAAACATCCAAATCGATAATTTATCTTCAATCATCCGATCCGCAGTCTGCTTTATTGTCCCTACGGCTTTAGTTTTATTTTTTCTATCGATCATGATATTGCCCGATAGCCAATATAGTTGACCGAAAAATGGCACCCATTTAAGGCTTTTTTTACCAACACTAACGGTACCTTGTTGGACGGCTCCGGAAATAGTCACCACATCAAAAGTGTTTTGATGATTTCCAATAAACACCCTAGATTCATACGCTAAGTTTTTCGGGGTTCGAACAATTAACGTAATACCAAACAACGGGGCAAGGCTACTAAGCCACCCAGCAATAACAAAGGTGTTATTTTGATGAAAAGGACGAATCAGACAAAATAAACAGCCGATAATACATAACAGAATAATAATAGGGACGAGGATCAAGATCCGCAGTAAAGCAATCATTAAATTTCCTAAAAACAAACGAACTAAATTTATCGCGCTATTATGAGCAATGTTCGACACCTTGTATACAGTTGTTCGCCGAAAAAAAAGCAGCTTAGGGTTAACTAAACTGCTTTCGATTAATATTCAAGCAAACTTAAAACTGATAAGTTATACCCGCGTAATAGTATGCGCCATTAAAACCAAACGGTGCACTACGGCGAGAATATTGAAATACGCCATCTGATTGCACAATCAAGTTGCCGTTACTGTCCATAATAGTACCCGATCGAGATTGGCCAATGGTATTTGTATCTGGCACGGTATCAAACAAATTATTAGCGCCAATATTAACACTAACGTTGTCGTTAATATGCCAAGTCCCTTGAACATCCGTTAGCCATTCAGCACTAAAGGTTTGCGTTTTACCACCATCCATTACAGTATATTCACCAAAACGGTTTAATGAAAAATTGACACTAAAATCATTAATGGAGTAGTTCGTGGTGAAGTTTATCCGATCTTTAGGTTGCCATTCTTCAATGATTGACACCCCTTGCGCACCAAAGACATCTTGTGGCTTAATGCCATTTAAGCCGCCCGGTGAGAACTGTTCTGTGACATCGGTGGTAGTCGTATTAAACGCTAAAGATAACTTAAGATCGCCCTCTCCAACACTGGTATCGTAAATGGCAACAACATCAACCCCTTCCGTTTTAGTATTGGCACCATTAATAAAGAATTGGGCACCCGTTACGCCGTTTTTAGCTAAGGCTGCATCAAATACTGCGCTGCCTGAGCCTGGTTTAATATTGTCACTGATAACAATACGATCATCGATCACAATTTTATAATAATCAACGGTTAAGGTTAAACCATTACTCGGGGTGAATGTCATGCCTATACTGTAATTCTTCGATTGCTCTTCTTGCAATTGCGGAATGCCAATGTCCTTTGCTAACTGCGAGTCATTACGGAATGTCCCCACTTGATATGCTTTACCGCCCGCGAACTGAGTACTGATATTATTAAAATACTGTTGCTGCATCGACGGTGCTCTAAAGCCAGTACTAATGGCACCACGTATTACTATTTCATCAATGATGTTATAACGACCCGATACCTTGAAGTTAGTGGTGTTACCAAAATCTTCAAAATCATCATAACGTAAAGCGCCAGTCAATAAGAAGTCATCACTAATATCCCACTCAGCATCTAAATAAAGTGAATAGACATCGCGGGTTTCATCAACTGCATTACCCGGGGTAAATCCAGGGAACACTTGTATACCACCTAGCGCGCCTTGACCAATACCGTCATAATCTTTCCAAGAGTATTCTTCACCGGGTTTTATTTGATAGCCATCACGGCGGAACTCAGCGCCCCAGGCATAGCTAATCTCATCAGAGGCCCAAGTCATGTCTAAATTAACCGTGGTTAAATCGAGTACCAATTTCCCTGCCGATGCTTGAGTTTGGCTGCTACCTCTAAGTGATGCTGTACGCCCTTGAGCTGCAACCCAAGACGCATTTAGAGAATTACTTATCACATACTCTTGGGAGTTTTGACCTTTAGTGACCGACAGATCTAAGGTCATCTCATTTTCTAATTCATGTCGATAACCAACATTAATCGAAAAATCATCATTTAGGGTATTAATTAGCGGTAAAAAGCCGTCTTGGTAATACGCTTCACCATCTGATAATTTAGGATTGCGGCCATCTTGATTAGCGCGGCGATAAAAACCACCGGACTGGTTTTCACGATCCGACCATGTCATAAAACCATATAATTCATCATCACCGATATCCATTCCAGTATTGATTACTACCGCGTGCTGTACAGAGTCGGAATCGCCGACTCTGAAATTAAGACGATTAAACGTGGCTTCCCTTGGATCAGTCGCAATAACAACACCAGCATTGTTAGGATCATCACTACAGGTATATTGACATTGTGCCGATAATCCAGCGCGATTAGTGTTACCCCGATCGCGATAATCATAGGTTAAACTAACGAAACCTTCATCAAATTCAAAACCTTTAGATAGCGAGAAATTATAAGTTTCACCGTCACCTTCACTGTATTCGCCGTATGACAAACTGACAGAACCTGGATCGCTACCGTCTTTTAAGACCAGATTGATCACCCCGGCAATCGCATCAGAACCATACTGAGCGGCAGCGCCATCACGTAATACTTCAATGCGCTTTAACGCACTACCAGGAATCGCATTTAAATCAGCGCCTGAGGTACCACGACCGACCGAGGTATTTATATGCACTAATGCCGATTGATGACGTCGACGACCGTTAACCAATACTAATGTTTGGTCAGGTCCCAAGCCACGTAACGTTGCAGGGCGCAACGCGTCGCTGCCATCACTAACACTAGAACTAGAAAAGTTAAATGAAGGGACCGTAGCTTGTAACATCCGTCCGACTTCCGTTTGACCAGTAGATTTTAATTGTTCACTGCTAATTAAATCGACGGGTACTGGAATATCCGCCTCGGTGCGACCAGCGACTCGGCTACCGATAACTGAAATTGTTTCTGTTGCTTGCGCTTCTTCGGTTGCTTCCTCGGCTGCAAATACTGACGTAGATAACAGTGCTGAACCAATTGCTACACCGCACAACACCCGAGATTTTTCATAAATACTCGACAGTGTTCGTGCTAAAATTGTTCTATTTATTGACATGGGCCATTTCCTTATTGATGATCATTTTAATGATTGTGGTTACTAGTCAAGCAAATAAATAATTAAAACTCAAGAAAATAGCGCATACTTTTAACAAACGCCACATTATTACAACATTTATAAGACTTTAGTCTAACTAGATGTACCAATTTAAAAAACTGTAGCCGGTTAAACCGATGCTGACTAATAAGAAGAATGACCATATTTTTGATTCAAAAATTTCTCTAATCGTAAAATGAATCATTACCGCCAATGAAACCACCCAAAATCCGCGCCAAAAACTCAAACATAGGCCCTGAAGCTCATGGCTATTTAAGTTATTACCGAGTGTAAAATAACGGATAACATAAAAACCGGCTTGGCTTAATGACACGAGGCCAAACACCACTAATAACCCAGAAATTGCTAACCGAATAGCACGTTGATTTGAACTCACAAAAACTTCCTTTATTGACCGATTGCCGGTGACAGACATTTTATCACTTGATAAGTATACTGCTTTTCTTGTTTTGATATTGCTAAAACTTCATAATCGTTAAGTTCAATCACCCGTGATTTTTCAGGTATTTGGCAACGGGAAAATGAATCCGCCTCAAGCTGATAAATAAACTCTCTTAAGCTCCAACCGATAAATTTTTCATAATGCCGAGGCAATGTCTTACTCTGATGAATATCCACTTCATCAATCACCTCTTCAATAACTTCGTTAATTACCCTTTCATCATCAAACACCCTAGCGACCTTTTGAAAATCATCAGGAAAATAAATAATTAATTGTGATAATAACAACATTGACAGACCCATTCTGACGATGCCGGTCGTAAAAGGATAACGCACAGAACTGATCAATTGTGTGGCTTTAATCCCAAAGGGTTTGAGCAATAGTAAAAAGATCAGATAGAGCGGAATAATAAACTGCATCAGCAATAAAATCGCCAAGGTAAAACCCAAAATCCACAGTGGCAGCATCAATAAGATCGCAAAATTATGGCTATAGGTTAGGTGGATGGCACTCACACCGGTGATTTCATTAATTAAGCCCGATGCATTGACTAATGCAAAATTAGCCACAACAGCATAACAAAACAATAATACGGCCTTACCCGCTAAGGAATGCCAAAGTTGAGTAAAACGCGGCCAAAACTCTAACGTCAACGCACTCATAATCAATAAACTAATGATTGGATACTCGCCAGCTCCATTAAACATTAACAGCAGTAAGCATAATCCATATATTTTTTGCGATAACGTTAATTGCATAAATAGAAAGATAAGTTTTGTTTTTATCCGCTGTAGCGCAGCAAAAAATAGATATATATTCAACTTTGGTAAAGGAATAAGTAAGTGAGGTAATTTCATTGAACGGCCATTTTAATTATTTAAAGTAAATATACCTCACTAATCTAAAAATAGGCAATCTTGACTTTTTGATCGTGCGCGATATAATCGCCAAAGATTAATAAATGAATTAGGAAAACAACATGCAACCATTTTACCAATTAAGCGCCACCAGCCTGCAACAACAACCTATTTCGATGGAACAATATCAGGATAAAGTGGTCCTTGTTGTTAACACTGCAAGTCAATGTGGTTTAACCCCTCAATATGAGGGCTTGCAACAATTACATCAAAAATACCACGAACAAGGGCTGGTGATTTTGGGCTTTCCTTGTAACCAGTTTAAGCAACAAGAGCCGGGAAGTTCTAATGAGATATCTAAAGGCTGCTTACTTAATTATGGGGTCAGCTTTCAGATGTTCGATAAGATTGAAGTCAATGGCAGCAATGCCCATCCAATTTATCAATATTTGACCAGTGCGTTACCTGGAATTTTCGGGAACAAAATCAAATGGAATTTTACCAAATTTTTATTAGGACCTAATGGCCAGCCGATTAAACGCTTCGCGCCAACGACGAAACCAGCGGCGATTGAATCTCATATCATAAAAGCCTTAGCGTTAATCAATGAATAATCAACAACTTGATCAACAGCTCTGTTTTCCATTGTATGCGGCATCTCGTTTAGTCACGCGTTTGTATCAACCATTATTAGAGCAACATAATTTGACCTACACACAATATATTGTGTTGATGATTTTGTGGCAGCATGATGGTGCTAGCGTTAAGTTGATTGGTCAAAAAGCGTTATTGAGTAGTAATACGCTAACACCGTTATTGAAACGGATGGAGCAAGCACAGTTATTAAAACGCCAGCGCAGTGTTAATGATGAACGTTCGGTTGAAATCAATTTAACCGAGCAAGGTTGGCAGCTGAAAACAACCTTGGCCTGTATTCCACAACAATTAATCGAGCAAGCTGATTTTGATCTCGATAAAGCTCGTCAGTTAAAAAGCTTACTGGATCAATTAATCACTCATCTTGCTTGAACTAATACCACCTCCGATAATTAACTGTTCATTATTAGCAGTTAAAACAAATAATAAGGCTACCGCGTCCTGCTATCGCCCCTTAACTACGTCCGGTAGGCAACAGCGTTATTTATTTTCTATATAGAATGACTATACACGTAAATAAATGCCTTGTTCTCATCCGTTTCTCCTCGCTAATAAATAGACAATTAATTTAACGGAATTGGTATAATTCAATTTGCTGCGCGCTGTAATTAACAGCGCGATTAACATAACGTGGTAGCGCATCAAGTTCGACACTGTCTATTAAGTTTTTAACCTCAAGTCCAAGTTCAGTATCCCCTTCAATGACTAAGCGACGTTGAAAAAACAATGAATCTGGATCCTCTTTACGTGCCGCAATTAACAACAAATCATCACCGCTAGCACTAAACGAGACATCGAATGCATGTGGCGTCTGCCCTGAAGCTTCAATTCGTAAAGCATTACCATCACAGGTGACTAACCAGTGCAAATTAAGATCGGTCACACTTATCTTCAGCCTCTTACCGACTAAAAATTCAAAGTCGCCATCGGTGATTTCCTCACTAAACAGTTGATTGAGAGTATGCTCTAGTGCTTTCTTTTGCAGACTAAAGGGCATTAACGCCAATAATGGCTCAAGAACCACCGGGCCCCGCGTGAAAATAATGCTTTTTATATGATTTAGCATCAGCGCTATTCCTAAGATCAAAACCTTATTATAAAAATCACTGATCAAATATAAATGATTTAGGTCAATTGCGTCTAATCCAATCAGATAAATTTTCATACCCGTGACCTTTAGCAATGCATGGATCACATTGCCGAGCAATAGCCCGCTATTAGGATTGAGTGCAACGAAGCAGATCGGGTTTTAGACCGCTACAAAACCTGCATCTTCATTGATTATGGGTATATACGCTTGTTTAAAATCAAGGTTAGCAACGCCTGATATTTTTATTATCTGGCTCACTGTTATACCAGAGCATATTTCAATGGAACTTCTCTGCCCTGCGGGTAATTTACCCGCCCTTAAATCGGCGATTGATCATGGTGCCGATGCGGTTTATATCGGAATGAAAGACGATACCAATGCTCGGCATTTCGCCGGACTTAATTTTAATGATAAAAAATTAGCACAAGCTGCCGACTATGTTCATCAGCATGGTAAAAAATTGCATGTCGCGATTAATACGTTCGCACACCCAGGCCAATGGCAACGATGGCAAGATGCAGTGGATAATGCCGTAAATGTTGGCGTTGACGCCTTAATTATTTCTGACATTGGGGTGCTTCAATACGCCAGTGACAACTACCCTGATATTGAACGCCATTTATCGGTTCAAGCCTCAAGTACCAATGTCGAATCGATCAATTACTACCATAATAACTTTGATGTCGCGCGCGTAGTTTTACCACGGGTGCTATCGGTGCAACAGGTCAAACAATTAGCCCGCACGAGTCCTGTCCCTCTGGAAGTTTTCGCCTTTGGCAGTTTGTGTATTATGGCCGAAGGTCGCTGTTATTTATCATCATACATGACCGGCGAATCGCCCAATACCGCTGGTGCATGTTCTCCAGCCAAATATGTCCGATGGCAAGAAACCGACCAAGGTACAGAATCACGCTTAAACGGTGTGTTAATTGATCGCTACACCAAAGATGAAAATGCCGGTTACCCGACCCTGTGTAAAGGACGTTTTGAGGTCGAGGGCAATGTTTATCATGCACTCGAAGAGCCCACCAGCTTAAATACCTTAGAATTATTACCGGATTTAGCCAAGGCTGGCATCGTGTCATTTAAAATTGAAGGTCGTCAACGTAGCCCAGCCTATGTAGCGCAAGTGGCTCAAACGTGGCGTAGCGCTATCAATTTCTATCAACAAAACCCTGATAACTTTATCGTGCAAGATACATGGATGAGTGCATTAGCCAAACTGTCTGAAGGCAGTCAAACCACGCTTGGTGCTTATCACCGCAAGTGGCAATAGGAGCAAATGATGAAATTTTCCCTCGGCCCAATTCTTTATTTTTGGCCAAAACGAACTGTTGAGGATTTTTATCAGCAAGCGATGACGTCAGCCGCTGATATTATTTATTTAGGCGAAACTGTGTGTTCAAAACGTCGAGAGCTCAAAGCTAAAGATTGGATTGCCTTAGCCAATAAAATTAAACAACCGGATCAACAAGTCGTGTTATCCACCATGGCACTATTAGAGTCTGCCGCCGAACTCATGACAATGCGCCAATTAATTAAACAGGGGCAAATATTAATCGAAGCTAACGACTTAGCAGCAGTACAATTAGCGCAAGACATGAAAGTCAAGTTTGTCATTGGACCAGCGATTAATTGCTATAATATTGCCACCCTCAAAGTATTATTAAAACAAGGAATGACTCGCTGGGTGATGCCGGTAGAACTCTCTGGCGACTGGTTAAAAATCTTATTACGCGAAGCCGAAATTGCCGGGATTCGCGACCAATTCGAAGTGGAAGTATTTAGTTATGGTCAAATTCCCCTCGCCTATTCTGCCCGTTGCTTTACTGCTCGAGCCGAAAACCGCCCCAAAGACGATTGCCGTTATTGTTGTATCAATTATGCCAATGGTATGAAAATGAATTCACGGGAAGGTCAGCAAGTATTTATCCTCAATGGTGTTCAAACCATGTCGGGTTATTGCTATAACTTAATTAATGAAGTGCAAGAACTGGCCGATGCAGGTGTCGATATCATGCGCATTAGCCCAGAGTCAATTGAATCACTCTCTGTGGTTGAGCAATTTAAAAACCAGCTTGATGCACCGAGGCGCTATCCACTCGATAGCAGCCAAGAATGCAATGGTTACTGGCATAAAATTGCTGGAATGGCGATTGCTTAATAAAGTGGCAGCCTCGCAATCCGAGCATCAATTTCACTCATCATTGCTTGATACGGTTGTGCATTAACACCGCCGTATTGTTGATTAAATGCTTGCTCACTGAACCCTTCAGGTAAATCGATGATGATTGGAAAAAAAACACTTTCTTGAGTGATATTTGCCAGCATGGCGACAGCATGGCCTGCAGAATCATCATCCGTTAAAATTTCAGCAAATTTAACCCCTGTTTTATCGGCGGCTAAATCGGCAAAGCTAAAGCCTGAGCCGCCTTTATTACTGTCAAATAGCTCTTTCACTTCTCCTATTTTAACCCCGATATTACCGTCTCCTATTTGTTCTAAAAACGCTGAATAAAGAAAGTGAAGTAAGATATCCTGACGCCCACGTAACGTTATATGGCTAGTTGGATGGGAGTGACGGTAATTAATCCCGATATATTGGCCAAACCCAGGGTTAGCATAGGCGATCATTAACGCCCAAAGTGCTGCGCTATTATCATCGATATTGCCCACCTGTTGGACCTGAGCAAACAATTTACCGATATAAAAAGCAATGGAATCGGAGCGATGATTTAAGCTGTTTAAATAATCTAAGTAGACTAATACTTGCTGTTTGTCGACTTGCTTTTTCTTGAAGACGCTACGAACAATTTGGGTAGCCCCTTGTAAGGAGTCTTTAATATCTTGCTTAAAATGGTCAGATTTAGTCGCTTTTAATACAATTTTATTATTACTAAGAACCGCATCATCAATTAGCATCGCTACCGTATTTTTGACCTCTTTGCCAAATATTAAATGGGTCCCGTTTTTAATCGACCATTCAACAAAGGCACCTGGTACTGAAATAGAACCAATGTTGCAATTATCAAACTCAAATTTTTCAAACCCCGGTGTTAGTAAACATTGCAGATTGATATAGCTGGTCGACACAATGTAATCAACTTTTATCGTGGCATTAAGCGTCATGCCAAAGGCACTTAAATTTGACTGAAATGTTGCAGACTCGATGACATGAGACGCAACGGACATGACGGCATCGATATCTTGTTGTGATAAAGCAATTTCTACCGTTTGGTTACTACCAGAAAGTTTATTGACGATGCTCTTAACCGTTTGCTTAGCCGCTGCAACTTCCTTGATTGACACCTGATGATTTGCACTCACGATGCCATGATCACTAAAAACCAGATAAACGGTCATGCCAAAAGAAAATAGTAACCCTATTGATAGCTTGAATAATTTTTTTAATGCCATGTTAACGTTGCTCTCATCCGTTAGAAAAATATGCCCTTTACTAAAAGTAGATAATTTACCTGATATGCTAGTAGATACTAGTAAAAATTATGTTATTTCGCGTTTGTTTTGATAATTTAAATCCAAAGCGCGATAGGTACTAGCTTCATTAAGCGATTTATCCTATAGTCTCGCCATCGTTTTAGTGGAATTTAGACATGTTCAAAGACAATGCGCTACTGGCGCAATTGAAGAAAAATATTACTGAAGATTTACCCAAAGTAGAAGGTCGCGTCAAAGCGACAGATAAAAGCTATGGTTTTTTAGAAACCGATAAGGGTAAAAGCCACTTCATCGCCCCGCCATTGATGAAGAATGTATTACACGGTGATATAGTTTCAGCAGTGCTACGTAGTGAAAAAAATAAAACCCAAGCAGAGCCTGAGAGCTTAATTACACCCGCTTTGACTCAGTTTATTGGTCGAGTAAAACAACACAATAACAAACTATTTGTCACCGTTGATAATACGCCACAAATTAAACCGATCCCGGCCAAGGGAATAACAGGAGTGCAGCTCACCGAAAATGATTGGGTCTTAGCCACACTAACGGCACACCCGCTTTCCAGTGAGCAACCAAAGACCTTCACCGCAAAAATAGATCAACTGATTGTCGCGGCGCAAGACAGTAATGCCCCGTGGTTAGTGACTATTGCTAAACACAATTTAGCCGGTGCAAATTTACCAAGCGCTGCGCCATCAGAGCCGAGTCAATGGCAAATAGATGATCAAAATATCGAGCGAATCGATTTGTGCGATCAATTATTTTTCACCATTGATGGTGAAAAAACCCAAGACATGGATGACGCAATCAATATTGTGCCATTAGCCAACGGTCATTGGCAGCTAACCATTGCCATAGCAGATCCTAGTGCTTATATTGCGGCGGGTAGTGAATACGACCTTATAGCCCAACAACGTGGCTATACTCACTATTTGCCAGGGCGCAACATCACCATGCTACCCGATAGTATCAGCCATGACATTTGTTCATTACGTGAAGGCCAAAAACGCCCGGTGATGCTATGTAAAATGGAAATCACTGATCGCGGGATATTGACTGATAATGTTGAGTTTAATAGCGGTTGGGCTATTTCCTCTCACCGCCTAAACTATCAACAAGTGGCTAATTTCATTGATCAGAAACCGCAAGATTGGCAACCCGATACCGCATTGGCTGCTGCGCTAACATCATTATCGGACATGGCCTTCTCTCGCGCTTGTTGGCGCGCTAAAAACACCCAACTGTTTGACAGCCAGCCAGATTTTCGTTTTGAAATAGGTGACAATAACCAAGTCACCAACATTCGAGTTGAACACCATAACGTTGCTCAGCAAATGGTTGAAGAATCAATGCTGCTGGCCAACTTTAGCGGCGCAAAATTATTACGTCAACATCTCGATAATGGTATTTTCAATACCCATCCTGGCATCGATCCTGATAAAGCGGCCAAAGCAGCCACCGTATTAAAGGAACACAACTTTATTTACAGCAAAGAGCACTTATTAACGGTAGTTGGCTACTGCCAATTACAGCGTGAACTGGTCAGTCGTGGTGCTCAAGGCCTAGGCGCTCGATTACGTAAATTTCAAAATTATGCCAATATCTCAGCCGCACCGATGCCACACTTTGGGCTAGGTACTGAGCAATATGCAACGTGGACTTCACCAATCAGAAAATATGGCGATTTATTGAATCATCGGCTTATTAAGTCAATTATTCATTCCAAATACCATGCCGATACTGTGACTGAAGAAAACGCACAACAGCTAAAATTACAACGAGATAATCAACGCTTAGTTGAACGTGATATCGGTAACTGGCTCTATGTCAATTATTTGAGTGATTGTGCAGAATCTAAGCAAGTATTTTCAGCGACCATTTTTAACATCAATCGCGCAGGATTTTTAGCAAAGTTGAATGATAATGGAGCCGTGGTCTTTGTACCCATGAGTCATATTCACCCCGATCGTAATGCCTGCCAATGTGACAGTGAGGCTGGTACTATTAAGGTTGATAATGAAGTGCGCTTTAAACTTAAAGATCAAGTGAATTTAATCATCACCCAAACGAATCACGAAAAACGCAGTATTACCGCGACGATTGCTGAGACTATATCTTAATAATGGTGTAAGAACACTACGGTTAAGCGTTGCTAGTGTTAGAAAGGTTATATGATGTAAAGTGGTGATTTATCAATCACCACTTTATTGTAGTTGCCTTAATAAAGATCAAACCAAGTCGTTTTTACTTCGCTGTATTGGTCAAAAGCCATTAATGAGTTATCTCTACCACCAAAACCTGACAGTTTATAGTCGCCAAACGGTGTACTTACATCGCCTTCAGAGAAACAGTTAACAGACACTGTACCTGCTTGAAGTTGTTGAGCATACAAATGAGCCTTTTTAAGATCGCTGGTATATAAAGAGGCTTGCAGGCCGTAACAACTGTCATTAGCAATGGCAATAGCTTCTTCATCAGACGCTGCTTCGATTAATCCAAAAACAGGGCCAAATATTTCTTCAATGGCGATAGTCATATCAGGTGTTACGTTATCAAAAATAGCCGGTTCAATAAATAAACCGTTATTAATGCTTAATGCATTGCCACCATAAATTAAGGTTGCACCCTCTTTTTTCCAATTTCAATATAACGTAAGATTTTTTCATATTGCGGTTTATTGATGATTGAGCCTAGCATATATTGAGGATCTAATGGATCGCCAGTTTGCCATTCATCAAGCTTTTCAATGATTTTCTGAGTTAATGCGGTTTTTAAATCTTTGTGAATAATTATGCGAGAATTAGCGGTACAATTTTGTCCCATGTTCCACAAAGCAGCGTTCACTACATTATCTGCAATTGAATCTAAGTCTTTTGCATCAGAAAGAATGACACTTGGGCTTTTTCCGCCGCATTCAAGTACAACACGCTTAAGGTTACTCAACGCTGAATATCTTAAAAAATGTCTACCTGTTGCCGTTGAACCAGTAAATGAAACCACTTGTACATCATCATGCATACCAAGTGGTTCACCAACTTCAGGGCCAAAACCAAGTAACACATTGAAAACACCCGCAGGTATACCTGCTTCAATGGCAAGTTCTGCCACTTTAAGTGTGGTCATACTGGTTGATTCTGCAGGTTTGATAATAACCGAGTTACCCATCATTAATGGAAAATTCCAAGGTAGTACACAAGCAACAACACCCACTGCTTCTCTACGTATCGTTGCTAGTGCATCATGACCGGTTGGCGATATTTGATCATATATTTTATCAGCAGCCTCAGCATACTATCTAATGCAGCTGATAGTTTCTGGTAAATCAGTCTTAATATATTCATGAATAGGTTTGCCAGATTCTAACGTTTCTAAACCAGCCAAGTCTACTGCGTGCTCTTCAACTAAGTCAGCGAGTTTTAGTACGGCTGATTTCCTTTCACTAGGCGAAATTTTGACCAAACACCGTCTTCATAAACCGCTTTAGCATTAGCAACGGCAACATTTACATCGTCAGCATTGCAAGATGCAACCTCAGTTAAGGTTTCGCCCGTTGCTGGGTTTTCTGTTGGCAGAGTTTTAGCTCAACCATACTTCATCTTTCGATGGTTTTAATGGAGTATAAGAAATGAACACTACTGAACAACAACACCTTATTAATCTTCGCTTACAAGGCATGCGACCCTCAACGATTGATGCCTATACACGTGCCGTGCGCCGTATCACTGAGTTCTTTGATAAAGCTCCTGACACTTTAACCACGCAAGAGTTAAAAACTTACTTTCATGCACTGATTAAAACGCACTCGTGGAGTACCATCAAGCTTGATCGCAATGGCTTGCAGTTCTTTTATCGCCACACCCTGAATAAACAATGGGAATGGCTCAGTATTGTTAAGCCGCCTCAAGTCAAACGGCTTCCCGATATTTTGTCGCCTGACGAGGTCGCGAAATTAATCAGTAAAACGAAGAAACAGCGATGGCAAAGGCGGTAAAGACCGACTCATCCCACTACCTCACTGATATGGCAAGGGTTAGTGAAACGCAACACAAAAGTGTTATACCAACTGATGTTTCAGGTGTCAGCTTCGGTGATGAAGGACTTTGGCCAGCAGCAGAAAAAAGGGGAAATTGGGTTTACTAGCGTATTGCACACACAGGCGATCCGGAGTATTTATTTAATCAACAAGCCCTAGCACGTGTTTGGCACGCGCGAATATTTGAGGCAATTACGCAGTATGACTCTTTATCTTTACTGATTATCATCGTCATAAAATGCCAACTCAATGGGTTGTCCATTGCAAAAAATTGGCTACGGACTGCCAGCCCTTAAATATTTATCCCGATATCTCTATCGCGGTGTCATCAGTGGTAAAGACATCATTAGCACCAGCAATGGCCAGGTGATCTTTAAATACCAGGACAGCGAAACCAACACCACAAAATACCGAAATCTACCCACCTTGAAGTTTTTGCTGCTGATTTTACAACACGTGTTACCTAAAGGACTCCAGCGGGTGCGTGATTATGGATTTTTACGCGGCAATGCCAAAGCCACACTCTTTAAAATCATGATTATTTTGTGTCGGTCACCGAACTGGCTAGCGCCAAAACCAGTCCCGAAGCGCATAGCAATATGTCCTTGTCCATGTTGCCAACAAAACATGTCATGCGTGCGAGTGACGTTAACGATTTAGGGCTCAGGCGGTAAAGATAATGGCGATAGTTAGTGGTGTTCAAAACGTAAACCACACCATGTGAGGACGTAGTAATTTATGACAAAAAAAATATAACTCATTGATATTAAACGATAAAGCTTGATCTCCTAACACCACTCGGCCTGAGTTCACCCGCAGGTTGAGTGCCCATTAAAACAAAATTCACAATTGACTATATAAGTGGGGCTGCGGGCTTGTCCAACACCCGAATAAGGTGTCGGCTGCGCGACACCTATTCTTATTTGTTAGGGCTTAGTTTATCCTGAACCTTTTTCCATCTTTTTGGATATAAACAGGTTTACTAGCCGATTTAGCAATATCATAAAGATTAACAAAATCATCCTCTTTAAACGATTCAGGAATAAATGCCAAATAAACAGATAGATTGCCATAAAATACAACTTTACCGCAACATGCTCCAGACGGATCTCTTGGGCCAATTACCCACTGAAATACTTCCGGGTTTTCACCTTTAACCTTACTAGTAGAAAGTTCTTTATGCATTTGTTCAACTGCAAACTCTCGATAACCAGCTCGCCCCCGATCATTAATTGGCACATAAACTACTTCACAGGTTACTTTACCTTTAAATCGCTCGCCTAATTCATGAAAATATAGGCCTAGACCAATGAGAGAAAAGCAAGTATGTAAGCGCTCGAGGTCTGGTTTACCCCAAGCTATATCAACAACATTTCCATCTTCCAATTTATGAGATTTAACTTCAGATGTTTTTAATACTTTTTTGAGTAATCTACCACCACTCCTGCGAATAGCGCGGTCTACTTTAGTAAACTTATGCAACATACCAATATTATTGCATCCAACAATACCAGCTAAGCTGGCTAACAAAAACTCATCATCATCAGATTTCTTACCGTTGTGTACCTCACAACTTGGGACTGTAATTAAGTCCTTTCTTAAATTTTGTCCTAATTCTGTGGGAAAAAGACATTTAGGAGGAACGTGCTCACGACTACTAGGTGAGCTATCACATGCATAACATGAATCTGGAATTTTACTCGACATTCTGCCTATAGCCCTAACGAGGCTGTAGAATTAATCATTCTCAGCCTAAATTTTTAATATATGAAGACAATAATTGAGATTGTTCATCTTTTCAATCACTAACTGATTATTTGGTGATAAAAGTGTTTGTGGTGAATTAGTACATGCAGAACGCTTAATTGATAGTTTTAGGCTGGATTTGTGGTCTTTTACCCTTCAATGAAGGCTATTTCGAAGCTTTTCAATATTATGGACAAAGCAATACATCTGCCATTGGGCATTCACTTTGTCTTTTCCTCGCAAGGTGAATTTATTCATGCCTTTGTTCACCGTTATATTGCCAAACACCGGTTCAATCATCCCTAATCGTTTACTGTATTGCCGTCGACCTATGCTGCTATCTATCTTTATCCGCATTTTCGCTGTATAGGTTATATTTTTTACTGTGTCATTCAAAAATTGTACTTGCCGACCCTCTTTCTTGGGGGGATTTCTCATACACATCGCCCTTAGCGCACAATTCTCACAATCGTTTAACTCACCTTGAAAGCGTGTATAAAATTTCCCTTCACTCTTAACATTGTCACCTCTAAACTTCATTAATTTTCCCGCAGGGCAACGGCATGTCTTTGAATTGATATCTAAATTAAACTCATTTGAGCTGAACAGTTTCGGTCTGCCTTTACTGCGTTTTAATCGTCGTTTTTCTTTTTCGGTGTGATAAGTCTCACTGGTTTTAAATAATGGATTTCGACTTCTAAATTTCGTGTCCGCAATGTAAGTGTCTAAACCCGTTGTTGCCATGAACTTAAGATTTTTCTCACTGTGAAAACCACTGTCGGCCGTGAATGCAGCGGTTGCAAAGGTATCTGGCGTGCCAAGTTTAGCGAACTGTTCTTCTAATTGTTGAACGGCTGGCGCCAATGTTTGTTGCTCTCCAACCGAGCCCCAAACTTCAGCTTGTAAGATGATTTGATGCTTATCATCATTAATCGCAATCCCGTTATAGCCTTGGATTGTGCCTTTACTGGTGGTCATTTTTGCGCTGTCAGGATCGGTGATGTTGCTTTTAACGGGCGTGTTTCGACTGCCCAGCTTCTCTTCATTGGATGCTAGAAATTTTTCAATCTTATCAGCGCTTTTATCTAACTTGGCTTTCTGCTTTAGATCGTGCTCAAGCTCTTCTTCATTTGAATTGTCATGGGCTTGATGCCTGGCTAAGATGCGTTTGCTGGCACGTTTTAATTTCTCTTGTTTGCGGCCAAGTTCTTCATGAGTACCGCTCCACTCCTTGCTAGCATTGGATTTAATCTTACAGCCATCGATGGCAAACATGTTT
>JABSRU010000024.1 GCA_013214965.1 Gammaproteobacteria bacterium | reverse complement strand
AGCACAAACTTCAGCAACACCTTCTAATGCCATCAGTGATTTACAAGGTTCCAATTGGCGAACTAACGCATTTTTTGCCTTTTCTTGTTTCGTAAACTCTTCTTTTAAACTCTGATAATGTGCCCATAAATGATGTAACGATGATAATAAATTTGCAGGAAGGGGATGCTGCTCATCTAGCGTCTCCATCACTACTTTCCGTAGGCCTGCGGCACCTTTAGCACTGACGATGCCATACTCATATAACATCGCCCTGATGTGGTTGCCTAGTGAGGTTCTATTCCTTGAAAGGTACACTCTGCTTGTTTCTAGTGACTGAAGGATCTGTTGTTCTTCATTTTTGGGTTTGCTGTACTTTAAGCCGATTTGCATCGCTGCATTTGCTATGGCGATTGCATCATTAGCATCTGTCTTTTGACCTTGAAGAAATGCTTTTACTTTCTTTGGACTAATAATACGAACATCATGATCGAATTGTTCTGCAAACCGGCCCCAGTAATGGCTGCTACCACAGCCTTCAATACCAACGACAGCAGGCTGGGACTTGGCTAATATTTCTTTTAGTTTTTGACGACTGACGACCTTATTACTGATTAATTCACCGTATTTACTAATCACACAAACTTGAAAGACGTTTTTAGCTAAATCAATGCCGATAATATTAGACTTTAACATAATAGATCTCCTCGATAGTTGATTCAGACTATCCTGCTGTGGGAGTGGAGTCCATACATCGCTTTTGCGCGATAGCAACTTACAAAACTTCTAGCACCTAGGTCATGATAATAATCGGGAAAACTGTATTGTTCCTAAACTCTGGTATTGTTGAGGGACAATAAACATGAAGTTAAAACTTAATATTTCGACCTAATTAACTATGCCACTTCAATAGTACCTTACGATATGTATCAGGAAATAAGGGAAGGTTAAATTCATAATTAATTGATACCTCCAGCGAAACACTGTATTTTAATACAGTCTTTGTTCTTTAAGTATTTTATATATGCGAAAAATAATTCATGTAGATATGGATGCGTTCTATGTATCTGTCGAAATTAGAGATAACCCAGAATTAGCCGATAAACCAGTTGCCGTAGGTGGTAGCAGGAATACTAGAGGTGTTCTTTCTACTAGCAATTATATCGCGAGGCAATATGGCGTTAGGAGTGCAATGCCGACCAGTGTTGCATTGCGAAAATGCCCTCATTTAATTTTAGTTCCAGGCAGGATGGAAGTATATAAATCAGTTAGTTCTAAAATTCGAGAAATTTTTGAACGTTATACTAATTTAGTTGAGCCTTTAAGTTTGGATGAGGCTTATTTGGATGTAACTGATTGTAAATTATTTGGTGGTTCCGCTACCTTAATAGCACAAGACCTTTGCCATTCAATATATAAAGAACTCAACTTGACGGCTTCAGCAGGCGTAGCGCCGATAAAGTTCTTGGCAAAAGTAGCTTCAGATCTAAATAAACCAAACGGTATCTTTGTTATTTCACCTAATCATGTGGATTCCTTCATTGACGATATGGCATTAAGCAAAATACCTGGTGTTGGTAAAGTAACTAATGAAAAGCTGCAAAGTGATAACCTCAGATATGGTCGAGATGTCAAAGCTTTAAATCAGGAACTGTTAACCTCTAAATATGGAAAGTTAGGAACGATGTTATGGGATCGATGTAGTGGTAATGACGATAGACCTATTGTGGTTAATAGAGAACGAAAGTCCGTGGGAGTAGAAATAACATTTCCCGAAGATATTTCTGACTTATCTATCCTTGATAACATCCTTACAAAGCAATTACTGCCAGAGCTAAAAAAAAGAGCGGAGAAACACCTGATAGACAGGGGCATTGGCAAGGTTGGCGTTAAAGTCAAGTTTTCAGATTTTCATCAAACAACGAAAGAGTTTTCAACTGATAATATTAATATTGTAATCTTATCCGAGTTATTAACCGAAGCCTTTGCACGAGGCAATGGTAAAAAAGTACGCCTGATTGGCATCCATCTTGGACTTTCGTCCCATAAAAATGAAGTAGAGCAACTTGCTTTTGAGTGGTAGTAATTACTATTGACAACTAATCAACCTTTGAATATATACTGATACCACCATCGCTTATGGCGTTAATCAAACCAATAATACCTTAACGTTTTACTGAGGACTTTGTCTACCACTGAACGTGTCAACATTTTAATTTTTGTTGCAAATCAATAAGCAGCTGACCAATGAGTAAGTCTAGAGTCTCTTTCACTTGTCGGCACTCTAACTCCCTCAATCTTCTTTTTAGCGTTTGAACATCATCAACTAATTCCTCTTTTTTCTTTGTTCTAATACCTGTTTTTTTACTACGATATTTTTGCTTTTTCTGTTCTTTTTCATGAAGCTTTAGTAATTTATCGTTCACTTCATTAAAGAAAACCAAAATGTCCGAACTAAATGAAGAAGCTCTAAATATGCTCTGCGCACTGATACCGACTAACCTAGCTACTTCAGACTTCTTTACTTCATATACGCTTCTAGGTGTTTTACAGTCAGCTACTTTACCTAATGCTTTAATGCTACTCTCTTTATCGCTCTTAAACTTTAAAATAGCCTTCCATGCCTTATGGGTTGTGTGTTCCTCATTTTCTCTGACCCACCCCTGCTTTTCAACCTCTTCTATCTCTTCGATATCACCTGTTACGAACTTACTTTAAGTCATCATATAAATGGCTATACATCCCTATATAGCCATAGTAAACAGAAGTGTTTATCCTGTTCTACTTATTCATAATGCAAACGATTTATTCACAGCCAATTAGCCCATCACAAGGAAAGTGCTCAGCTTCATCATTATCATTTGGCTCATTAAAAGCAGTGAATCTGAAATAATCGACCACCATAACGTCAGAATCGAAATTTGCATCGCCAGCCCAGCCATTAGCAAACCAAACGGCTAACCACAGACGACCTTTTTTAGTTGGAACATAGTCTATTTCAGTAAACAAATATTGACCATCACGGTAAAATTCAACCCGTGGAGTTTCTCCATTTCCACCAGTATGCCATATGAATTTATAGTCATGGAATAATCCATCGGCATTATCACCACTGTTGATATAGTTGACATCATATTCACTTTCGCGTTCTCCTTGCCAAACATTGGCTAATAAATAATCGAAAGAAAAGTTTCCGTGCGCAGCAGCTGGTCTTCCAGGAATTTCGATATCAATTTCATGGTTTGATGCCCAATAAGTACCAGTGCCATTATTATCGATATATTCTTGATCATTAGGATAAAATGCCTGATAGTGAAAAGTCCAAATAGTTGATACAGCACCAAAATTAGGTAAAGCTTTCATCCGAACTTCATAAATGCCTGAGCCAAGATAATCTTTCGTTGCTATACCGCCGCCGGTTTTCTTACCGTCAGCGCGGATAGACCCATCTTTATTAATTCCTTTAACAGAACCATTGTAATAATCACCTAAACCTACAAGGTTTAGATTTCCGTCCGAAACAGATACATTATCTTCAACAACACCTCCGTTAGCATTATTACCGCCCCATTGCTTTCTTAATATGTACCATTTACTTGTATCAACCGAAGCGTTATCAAAATCATCACATAAAGTATAAGTTCCCTCACAGTTTCCTGTACCACCGGTACCACCTGTATCACCACTAGCCTGAAGCGTTAAAATAGGTTGTCCTAAGGTGACTTCGCTTATAGAACCAAAACCTTCCCCCTGCTGCTTCCATAGTGAACCATAAACAATAATCGTATTACCCTGAGCAATAAATTGTATTGGCGCGATGTCGCGAGATGAAGTTTTATCACGATAACGTTCGATATTTTCTGTACCGTTATTAACACCTATATAGGTTTTTAGACCATCGACTGAGTTTTTAATTTTTCCGTATAAGGTATAAGTATTACCGGGTATTACATCAAGCTCGATTTCAGAACGAGCAGTAGTCGAAAAATCGCTAACGAGTTCGAGAACATCACCTACTTGGGTTGAATTTCCACTGGTATTTACCCAATCAGCTGAATTAGATTTAACTGATGTAAAGGAAAGTATTACTAGTAAAATTATAACTTTTATCATCTTTGAACACTCCAATAAGTTTAATATATTTATTTGGTTTTATATTCGCCTTAGAATAGTTTTTATCTATCAATTAGTACGCATATTTAATGAAAAATCTCGTTACTTAATTCGAAAGGAGTCATCGTTATTGTTTAGATCTACCTTGTTATTTTATCAACAATGTGGTTATAACTTCATCGGTAAATTAAGAGAATCCAACTTACAATACCTAACAACAAAACACAATCGACCAAGCTTTCTTTATCTTTCGAATAAAATATGCGCCCATACGCCTTAGGAAATAAGCCTAATAGATCAATGAGGTATGCTTTTATTTTTTTTGATCGCAGTGGTATCCATAACTAAATACAAACGATAAAACTAATTAACAACAGAACGCGAACTAGTGAACCTTTCCACTGTAAAAAGCTGTGTGGATTTATTACTTCAAATAATAATATACTTAAACAGCCCGTGGTTAAAACACTAAGTCCGATTAGGGTTATAATTAGTCTTGGTGTTTCTATTACTTCTTAAGCGTAGCTGGTGTGCCTTTTAACGCAACACCCGCCATAAAAGTACCGGCACCACATTCAAAATGAGTGGCACTGACAAACTTTCGCTTTTTGTAATATGACTCAATATTGATTACCGCATTCATTCCTTCACGTTGGGCGCGTTCTTGTAATGCTTTAAGTGCGCTAAGCATTACCCAGTTACAGGCTTCACTATCAGATTTATTAAACGCATTGGTTTTTTTATTGGTGATAACTTCACTGTATTTTTTTGCTACTTTGCCATGCTTTTGATCAGCAAAAAATAAAGGAAAATCAAGTAACACTTGTTTAGCTTGTGCGCTGTCCAATAAATCTTTAATCGAGTATTCTGTTATTGAATCACGAGCTTGAGCAACATTAGCACTTAACAACAATGCAGAAGATACAAATAACATTCCTAGTTTTTTCATCGTTACTTTCCTTTTTTATGATAAAAAATCCATACTATCCCAAGGCCAAATGACCAACCTTGAGTGTTAAAAAATAGTGGACTATCAACTTGCTGAGCATCCGAAAGCTGATAATAACGCAGATAGCCGCCAGTCCAAATCGAACGAGTTTTATAGGTTAATCCCAACGATAAGTCGCTACCAGCATAACCACCCTTGTTGTGAAACTCTGGACGGGTGTCGCTAGCATATTGCGTATTAACACCATAATAATAGTCCAAATAACGCTTATCTGAAAAATTTGCCACCACGCGGATATTAAGCGCTAAGTGATTAGCACCATCAACCATAAATTGTTGCTGGTAGCTAATCGCCGGACCATAACGCCAACCGACATTACCGATTGAGCTAAAATCTGTTGCTATTGCCTTGCGAGTAAAGATTTCAGCCACTAGATGCTGGGGACTCTTTGGCGAACCTTGAAGATAGTATTTTAATGAAGGACCCAGCTCAAACACCCAATCGAGATCGGGCATCCCAACTCTAGCCTCATTGTCATCACTATTCACTTTGATGCCGGCGCCAGCAGACAAATCAAGATGCCAGTTTCCACTATTCCACATAAATCCGGTTAGGCGATTACGTTCTAATTCAAAATTTTCTGATTCAAAAAAGATATAGGGCATCGGTAACACATAGGTCTTTTTTTGATCTGCCCCTGGGTAATGGGGTAATTGAGTGGTAAATATACCGGCACCTATTTCAAGCTTATATTGTGCTGTGGCGGCAAAAGAACATAGCGCTAAGCAGATTAAAATAACTACCGAATATAATTTATGCATCAGACCAACGTTTAAAAATTAAAGAAGTGTTAATACCGCCAAAGGCAAAATTATTACTCATCACATAATCGGTGATAATTTCGCGGCCCGACTTAGTAATATAGTCGAGTTCACCACATTCTGGATCAATATTGTCTAAATTTAAGGTCGGTGCAAACCAATTATCATTCATCATGTTAATGGATGCCCAAGCCTCAATGCTGCCACAAGCGCCTAAGGTGTGTCCGAGGTAACTCTTGAGCGAACTAATCGCTACTTTTCCTAATGCGCCAGCAGTGGCATTGGTTTCAGCAATGTCACCACGGTCGGTTGCCGTTCCGTGAGCGCAAACATAGCCGATATCACTTGGGCTAATACCTGCATCTTTAATTGCCAATTCTATGGCTACTTGCATCGTTGCAGCGGTGGGTTGAGTGACATGTTTACCATCGGAATTACAGCCAAAGCCAACGAGTTCTGCAATAATAGTCGCGCCGCGTGCCTTAGCATGCTCAAGCTCTTCTAAAATTAAGGTACATGCGCCCTCTCCAATCACTAAACCATCGCGATCTTTATCAAAAGGACGTGGGGTCAATTGTGGCGTATCATTCTTGATACTCGTGGCATATAAGGTATCAAATACTGCGGCTTCGGTGACACATAATTCCTCAGCACCGCCAGCCACCATCAGATCTTGACGGCCAAATTTGATTGCTTCAAAGGCATAACCAATCCCTTGCGAGCCAGAAGTACAAGCGGAACTAGTGGTGATCACCCGCCCTTTTAAGCTGAAGAATACTCCAACATTAACCGGTGCGGTGTGAGACATCATTTGAATATAACTGGTCGCGGTCACGCCGCGCATATCACCATTAGCCATTAAGTTACCAAAGGAGATAATGGGTGAGGTTGAGCCAACCGATGAACCGTAAGAAATACCGGTTGAGCCATCAGTTAATGCAGGATGCTCCAGTAAATTAGCCTGTTCAAGCGCTAATTCAGTGGCACGAGTCGCCATTAAAGAAACCCGCCCCATCGAGCGAACCATTTTTCGTTTGTAATGGCTTGGCTTTTCAAAGTGGGTTATTGGGGCAGCAATGCGCGTATTTAAATCCTCAACTCTATCCCATTCGGGCATTAAGGTAACCGCATTGCAACCAGACTCGATCCCGTGGCGGAAAGTGTTCCAATCATCGCCTAAGGCTGTGATTGCCGACATGCCAGTAACTACTACTCTTCTCATTATGCTATCCCACCATTCACTGAAATTACCTGACGGGTAATATATCCGGCATCTTGTGACATCAAAAATGCCACCGTCGCAGCAACTTCTTTAACATGCCCCATCCGATTTAATGGGATCATTTTCTTAATTTCTTTAATTGGTAAATCATCGGTCATCCCCGTATCAATCAGTCCCGGAGCAACACAATTAACCGTTATTTTACGTTTTGCCAATTCTAAGGCTAAAGCTTTAGTGGCACCAATTAAACCCGCTTTTGAAGCGCTATAATTAACCTGACCACGATTACCAATCACCCCAGAAACAGACGACATGGTAACAATACGACCGCCCAGTCTCGCCTGAACCATTGGCATTACTAACGGATGCAGGACATTATAAAAACCATCAAGGTTGGTGTGGATCACACTGTCCCATTCATGGTCAGTCATCGCGGGAAAAGCTGTATCGGCCGTAATACCGGCATTACACACTACGCCATAAAAAGCGCCATGCTGTTCAACATATTGGTCAAGCACCGCTTTTGCGCTGGCGCGATCACTAATATCAAATTGAACCAAAGTCGCCTCTTGCCCTAACGCTTGAATTTCGACCACCGTTTGATTAGCTGCTTCCACACCTGAGCGACAGTGAACACAAATATCAAAGCCGTCGCTGGCCAGCTTTAACGCAATCGCCTTGCCTATGCCTTTACTTGAGCCGGTGACTAAAATACGCTTAGTTGGGCTGGTTGAGGAAATGGTCTTGGTTATAGTTGTGGTCATGCTTATTGCTCCGCTAAAAACTGGTCAGGATCGTCGGGTTGAAATACATTGATTTTGGCTTCACTCAAGAGTTCGCCATTTTGCTCTATTTTACACTCAAAGGCAGACAAGCCTGAATCATCTTTGTAGAGTTTTTCCACCGTGACTTTAAGTACTGCGCCCAATGAGTATTGTGGAGTATACAATTTAAACTTGCGGCTACTAACCAAAAAGCCAATGGCGACGGTATGGCCTAAATCTTTTTCATGGGCATTGGCATAGGCAGCAATCGCTTGAGCCATATACTCAATCCCAACATAGCTTGGAACGCTCTCAAGCTTAGGATCAAAAAAATTACTCGTTGTGGTAATCGTCACTTGGCAACAGCCAATGTCCTCACTGTATTTTTCTAAACTATCAATTAAGATCATTGGGTGATCGTGGGGTAATACCGCTTCGATCGGATAGTTGTTAATTTTATAATCCAATTAATACACTCACATTATTGCCACCAAAGGCAAAAGAATTTGATAAACAGGTTTTAAGCGCCCGTGGGTGTTGGCGACCAACCGCGACAAAATTTAACATCGGCATCAACGGATCGCGAACATTATCCCAAACATGAGGAGCATAATAACGATTATTATCATCCAGTAATAGCCAACATAACCCCACTTCTGTCGCGCCAGCAGCGCCTAAGGTATGCCCGATCATCCCTTTAGATGAACTACAGGGCGTTTCCAGCCCAAACAATCTTGCGACGGCCTTCGCTTCCATTTCATCATTTTTAGGAGTCGCGGTGCCATGTAAATTAATATAATCGACATCGCTTGCGCTATAACCAGCATCATCTAATGCGTGCTGCATCGCCACCACGGCACCATCACCTTCGGGATGAGGCGCTGACATATGATGAGCATCGCTCGACTCACCAACCCCTAATAATCGAATCGTACCCTGATCTTTACGCAACACACAAAGTGCCGCACCTTCACCAATATTAATGCCATCACGGTTAGCGCTTGATGGCTGGCAAAGCCCGGCAGATGTTGACTCTAACGCACTAAAACCGTTAACCGTCATGCCACAAGTTGCATCAACGCCGCCAACAATCGCAGCATCGGCTAGGCCATTATCAATTAACTCATAGGCCGTTTGAAAAGCTTTGGCGCTAGATGAACACGCAGTGGAAATCGTTAACGCTAAGCCACTAATGGCAAGCTCATGGGCGACAAAGTCAGCCAAGTTAAACATCTCTTGGGTTCGATAATCAAAACCAGCACCAAAGGCAGTCGGTAATTCGATTGACTCTGCTTGTTGTTGTGCAGCTTTCATCGCTTGCTCACCTTCACCAATGCCAGACGTACTAGTGCCGACGACAATGGCAATTCGTTCACTGCCATATTTGCTAACAACATCATTGATTTCAGCTCTAATTTGTTCAATAGCCATTAGGGCTAATTGATTATTTCGGCTATGAAAGTGCAATGGATATTCCGCTAAGGAAGGCAACTTAGCACTAACGACTGCCACGTTGATATTACCGTCATTCAGTAACGCAGTGCTGAGGTTAAAGCCAGCTTGCGAGCCCGCTAATAGTTGGAATTTAATGGTTTCTTTATCATTGCCTAACGCATTGACCAGACCAAAATCACTGATATATATTTTATTTTTCATCGTTGCTGCTCTTGGTTGATGCTGTTAGTTCTGTCGTTAATCTCATAATATCTAATTGATAACCCTGTACCAAATCGACCACCGTTATCTGATTATGGTGATAGTCTATCTTGCGGATCAACTGTTCACCCAGATAAAAATCACGGCGCTGATGTGGCGTAATTTGTTCAACCAGCCTAACATTGGGTAATAAATACGGTTTCAGTCTGGCTTGCGGCCAATAAACACTTTGTAAGTCATGAAATATTTGCGCCGGATCTAATCCCATTTGCAACGTCGAATTACTCTCTATTTCGTCGGTTTCACTGTGGTAACGACTCTGTAATAACGGGATCCCTTCAAAAGTCATTGCCACCAAACTTAAGCCATTTTTATTCAATTCGGTTTGCACTAACATTGAACGTTTAACCACGCCGTTAAAACTAAACTTTTCGAGCCAAACTTGCCCGATTAACTCATTAGGCACCGGCTGTAATGGAAAATACTGGCTTGAGTGCTTAGGCTCAGGGCTGTTAACACAACCGGTGGCTAAACCCAATAGCACTATTATCAAGAACCATTGAATAATTAATTTTTTGATCACAAGCTCCTTGCTTTGATGACTTGAGGGGCTAACACAAACACCACTAACACCCCAATAAAGACCGTTAAACCAAAACTGCGAATGGCCGGCATACTACTAAACATTAATATTGCAAAAACAAAAATAGAACTCAGCGCCGACATTAATGTAGTGAGGGTTATTTTTCGCTCAAAACCATGCTCGGCAAAAAATACCGAATAATCTAAACCCAAGGCGAGAATCAACACCCCAGCAACCAAATTAAAAATATTCAACTGCTGCTCAATTAAGCTACTAAGCGCTAAAGCAATTAACAAAGCAACCACTGGGCTAACAATCGCTCGCAGTGCAATCGCGATATTATAACGTAAACAGAATACCACTAAAGCCGCCAGCACAGCGGCCACTAATACCCAAATTAACAATTGGCGAAATTGCTGTACTTGTGCCGAAATTTCACTGGCTTTATCAATAAAATTAATCTGTTGATTAGCCGAAAATGTCTGATTAATGACGGAAACATCGGTAATACCCGCTAAACGAACCACCGAATAATATTGCTGATCGATCGCTAACCATTGATTAGAAAACATTCGGCCTAAGGCGGTCTCAAACCACTTATTAGGCAGTAAACTCTGTTGAAGATTATTGATAATTAACGGCTGCCCCAGCATCGATGTTAGCCGGTTAAACATCCCTTGTTCCTGAGCCTGTGTCATTAACTCAAGATTGGCAAGTTGCTGTTGTTGTGAGGGCAGCCATTGGCTAATCGCCGAATAATGACTGAGGACGCCTTGCTCAATTAATGGTTTTAATTGCTTAAGCGCTAACTCTTCCCGTTCTAGCAACGCTTGAGGCGATGACGCTGCAATCAATAAATATTGCATTTGCCATTTTTGTTTTAGAATACTTTGTACTTTATCTTCATTGGCTTTAATCGCGGGTGCTACCGCATAAAAATCACGAATGTCATCATTAAAATCGCTAATGTAAGCAGCGGTACCTAACAATATAAGTAATGGTAATGCCAAATGCTTGGTTAAGCTGAAACGGCGACTAAAACGCTGATGCCACTGATTTAATTTAATAATATTGGGGGTGATTTCACTGTTGCCTTGTTTAAAATAACGCTGCAATAATGGGTAAAGCAATAACACCGTCACTAAGGCACCAAACAAACCAAAAATGGTAAAAATAGCAATCTGTTTGAATAACACAAACGGCGCTAACAATAACACCAAATACCCAGCGCCTGTGGTTAAGTAACTCATCACTAACGAAGAGGTTATCGCACGTAAAGGTTGCTGTGGTTGACCGTTACCATATTTTAATTCGGTCAGGGCGTGGAAACTATAGTCGGCGGAAATACCAATTAAGGTCACGGAAAAGACTAAAGCAATCACACTTATTTCGTCGTAAAAAAGGCTTAATCCTAAGTAACCATATAAAAAGCTAACGCCAATTAAAGTTAGCGTTAACCCAATGGCGACGCCACTGCGATAAACTATTCCGATCATCAACAACATCGCCAGTAATGACAGTCCGCCATAGAGGGTCATTTCAAATTGTCCCGTTTCACTAGCGGCGCTAGCATAGAAAATAGCCCCAGTATAAAGGTATTCAAAGTTGGGTTGCAGAGCCAGTTGGGTTAAATGAGCAACCAAAGCCTGTGACGATTTAATATCAATGCCCGATTGCTCCGTTTGAAAGGAAATAAAGACATAGTGCTTGTTTTGATACTGAGCAACCAAATGATTTTGTTGTGGCGATAAGCCACTAGAAGCAATCACCGAACGGGAAAAGTAGTCGGCGATAGATAAGCTGGGATCAGCTTGCACACTCAACGCTACTGCTTGATTACCCACCTGGTTAAGCAGTGAAAATTGATAACGAAACAAGGCTTCACTGTCACCCGCCGCCAATAACTTAACGTAGTGATCACTGAGTAATAAATGTTTAGCACCAAGATGTTGATTAATTAATTGCGGCAGCGTCGGCAATTGGTCAAAAATGACATTGACGGTGGCAATACCAGTAATAGTGCGTAATTGCCTCGCTAATTTATCAGCGGCGCTAATGGCCCCATTAAGATCAGGCGCTCCAACCAATACAATTTGTGAACGCGTTGCCCGTTGTTCAATTTGTGTGGTAATCGCCGCCAATGGTGATGATTTTTCACTGGCAAAAATAGCACTAATATCACTATTGAGTGCTAAAGGATTGGTCAATTGTTGATAGATTAATAGCGCGGCTAAAGCACTAAATTGCAGTAACCAAGCCAATGCTTTAAAGCCATTACTCTGGGAATAATTAGTGAGGTAACTCAAGCGCGTCGACATCCTGTTGAGACAACTGATTAGCCAGTAAAGTCATGGTAATAATAGTTTTATTATCTTGTTTATCCCACAAGGTAATCACGCGCTGTTGCTGCTTTAAGCATAAGCTGACCCGTGAAAAAATTGCGATTAAACTGGGGTTTTTCGGGATTAACTTAATGCAAGGCTGCTTTTCAACCATCGAAATCGACCAGTCATTGGTGGATATTTCAGCTTTAAAAATCGCGCCCAACACACTGCCAAGCTCTGAGTTTTGCACTAATACTTGATAAGGTCCATTAAGTGCTAACCGACGATAAATATTATCATCGGCAAATAAAACCTGAGAAAACACCGGTTGCTGGGTATGCCATAAAGCGGCGTTGGGATTAACTTTAAACACCCCTGAAGAACGAATAGGCAGTGATAGAAATTTAAAATATTTCTGCTGACTAAATTCACCACTACCTTGCTCGATCCGCAGTTGCTCAAGCAAACGTAGTTCATCTGCGCTTTGCTGTGCGATGGCGTTACCACAATTTAGTAACAACATCATTAATATCAAAGTAATGACTTTATTCATCGAGCCACCCGGCTAATTTATCCAACAATATTTTAGGACTTTCAAATTGCATTTCTAAGCTATTAACATCAACGGCCACTTGCACCGTGTGAGCCTTAGTTAATACTTGACCACTGGCAATGTCAGTGATCAAATATTGAATTTTTAACCGTGACTCATACTCAATCAAATCGGCTTGAATCCGAATTTTTGAGCCAAACTTAGCCGAGCCAACGTATTTAAGTCGCATATCAACAATCGGCCATACATAACCCGATTGCTCCATCACATCGTAATTATAATTAATTTTATCGAGTAACACACAACGCGCATCCTCGAGATACTTTACATAATTACCATGCCAAACCACGCGCATCGGATCAACATCATAAAACTGTACGGTTAAATCATGGTGAGCCGACACCAACGCGGTTGCCTTAGCCATAAAGATCCCAACGTTGCGCTTGAATATAGCCGATGGTTTGACGTAATAAATCATCCGTTGGTCGATCTTCGGTTAACAACTCGAAAAACTCACTAATATCATCAATCATATTAGCGATATCAGGTGTTAACGAGTCCGCATCAATTTCTTTATTGATAATTCGCACTCGAATACCCTGGACACTGGCTAGCAACGTCGCTGCTAACACTTGCTCGGTTAATTCTAGTACGCGTAAACAATCACGCGCTGCGATCGTGCCCATACTGACTTTGTCTTGATTATGACATTCCGTTGAGCGTGAAAATACACTCGCAGGCATGGTTAATTTAAGCGCTTCAGCGGTCCAAGCAGAACAACCAATTTGAATCGCCTTAAAGCCATGGTTAATGTATTTTCTTTCATCACAAGCGGCGCTTAAGTTTGAAGGCAAGCCATGATTCATTTTAACATCAACTAAGGTCGCAATTTGACGATCAGCCAAATCGGCTAAATTGGCGACACAGTTTTTCATTGAGTCCATCGCCATGGCGATATGACCGCCGTAAAAATGACCACCGTGTAGCACGTGTTCACCAATACCATCGATAATTGGATTGTCGTTGGCACTGTTTAATTCATTTTCAATCATGCTACGCAGCCACGGCAGGCTATCTTCTAGCACACCAATTACATGGGGCGCACAACGAATCGAATAGCGATCTTGCAAACGATGGGAGTTACGCGGATGCTCATGGTGATTTAAGTCACCTTGGATTCGACGCGCGACATTTTGCTGACCAGGATGGGGTTTAACACTAAACAAAATATCATCGAAGTGATGGCTATTGCCCTTAAGCGCAATACTGCTTAATGCGGTAATTCGAGTCATTAACTTACTAGCATACTCAGCGCGATCAAATGCCTGACAAGCTAAGGCGGTCATCACCGCAGTGCCATTCATGATCGCCAACCCTTCCTTTGGTCGTAAGGTAATTGGGGTTAAACCTTCTTGAAGAAATGCTTGCGCCGAATTAACAATTTGACCTTTATAATAAACATCACGTTCACCAATAAGTGCACCAGCAACATAGGATAGTGGCGTTAAATCACCACTAGCTCCCACTGAGCCTTCTTCTGGGATCACCGGAATAATTTCGCGATTAATTAATTCAACCAACAGATTTAATAAATCCCAGCTGACGCCAGAGTACCCTTGCGACAAAGAAGCCAAGCGAACGGCTAAAATTGCCTTACCCTGTTCAATACTAAAAAAACGTCCCAAACCACAGCCATGAAAGCGGGTTAAGTGCATCGGTAATTCGTTAACCAATGCCATGGGAATATCAACGGTACAAGAGTCACCATAACCGGTGGTCACGCCATAAATGTTGCCATCTTCTTTTAATAATTGCTCAAGAAAGGCGACACCTTTGTCGATTTTTTCACAAAAATGACTATCATTGGTTAAACTAACTTTTGCGTTCTGTTTAAAAACACTAATAATGTCTTCTATCGCTAGTCGACCATGACCAAAAGTAATACTTTCCACGTACCGCACTCCATAAAAATTAGGGTGTAACTCAAAACTAATATCAGTTACTTATTTATCACTATCTTTTGGCGCTTCAATTTTCTGCCAAAAGTTAAAAAAGTTATACCATTGATAAGGCGCTAAATGACAATAGTGCGCTAATCGCTCGGCAAATCGGCTCGCCATCCCCTGAAAGTGTGCCGCCCGTTCTTTGCGCTTCACTTTCACCGGATCGGCAAATTTTTCAATATGGGCACAATAACGACCATTTTGCTTAATACAAAACATTAAAAAGACTTTACAGTCCATGATCGTCGCCAAGGCAAATGGACCCATCGCAAAAGGAGCTGGCTCGCCCAAAAAATCAGCTTGATGAACGCTATTAGGGTTGTTGACTGACGTCCTGTCAGCAAAAATCACCACCGACTCGCCATCTTCAATCCGCTGCTTAAGCTTAATTGTGTCGTCGGGGCCAAAATCATCAATATGAATAAAGTTAATCGCCGAATCAGCATTGACCTTGGTTAGAAAATTATTAAACGACGGAGTATGCTTATTATAGGTGATCACATTTAAAGGACGTTTATTTTCGCCCATGCTAAAAATGGCGCGACACACTTCCATATTGCCGAGGTGCGAGCTAAAAATCACCGAGCCTTTGGCTTCGAGCAACTCTTGATAAGCCTCGTTATTGGCAATATCGATATCTTCGATATTAACCTTACCGAGCCAGGCATCAAATTTATCTAAAATAGCCATCCCAAACGAGAAATAAAGTCGAAAGCCATCTTTAAAACGCGCCCAGCCGACTTTTTTATCACGGCCAGCGCTGGTATGAAGGTTATCGAGATAATGTAAAGAACCGCTACGAGATTCCTTACCCGTGACATAAAAATAAAACATCACTGGCGTTAGCACGATTTTAAACAGCCACTTACCAAACACTTTGTAAATAAATACCAAAAACTCAATACCAAGCATTGAGCCGCGCTCTTTAAATTTTGACCAGTGTAAGTCTTGTTTCACTGAAGTTTTCTGTTGTTCATTTGGCACGTATTTTTCGACTCAATAATTGTGGTAAACGTAATAGCATCCCAAAAAACAATCGGGCGTGCATTAATGAAATTAAGACATTATCTTCAAAGACATGGAAATGTGAAATACCATTTTCAGGATAATGTACTTTTGTTTCTACAAACTGAACTGGCACTCCAAGCCATGACATTTTAACCATCACTTCAATGTCAAAATCCATTTTAAAGCCCAATGCCGTGCTGCTTATTAACTGCTGATAAGAGGCTAATGGATAAACCCTAAAGCCACACATAGAGTCTTTAATTTCAAAGGATAATGTTTCAACATAAACCCAAAAATGGGTAATAAAGCGGCCGTAATAGCGCCCTTTTGAAATACTGTCATCATAAATGGGCTGACCACTAATAAGTGCTAATGGCGTTTGCTTAGAGCAATCAATCATCCGCTGAACATCATTTAGATCGTGTTGACCATCAGCATCCACTTGCACCACATGACTCCAACCTAAATCGAGTGCCGCTTGCAAACCGGTTTGAACTGCTGCGCCTTTACCACCATTCTCTGTGCGGCGGATTAAAGTAACGGCGCTATATTCACCATCAACTTGTTCTAGTACATACTGGGTTTCTTCACAAGAGCCATCGTCAATTAATAAGATCGGCAAATCAAACGCGATTAAATCTTTTATCGTGTCAGCAATCACCAAGTGATGATTGTAATTAGGGATGACGAAACCATATTGATTTTCACTCACGAGAAAACAACCTTACCCGATGCGTGTTGGCCATGTTCAGAGCTGTAATTAAAACTAAACTTGTTTGGCTTAACTCGGTTTAACATTAAGTTAATTCGATAATTAGGACGAACAATAATTTGAAATTTAAGCGCGTCAACGCTGCTGAGTTTGGTTTTATCAACATCAAAATACTTAGCGAGATACGTCATCACCCAATCGAGTTGCGCCACCCCGGCTAAAATAGGTGCTTGAGTAAAATGTCCTTGAAAATAATACAAATTTTTAGGGATCAATAAACTCAACTCTACCATTTCAGCGGTCTGTGAAATAACATCTACCTGCGGGTAATATACAAAATCAGTCAAACAACTGCTCCAATTCTTTTTTATTGAGTTTGCCCTGGCGGTTAAAAGGTAACGCATCAAGATAGCGAAACTTTCTTGGTACCACCAAGGCTTCAAAATATTGTTTTAAATAGGCTTTAATTTCACGGTCAAATTTAAATTTAACCGTTGCGGCAAAAGCCTCACGCCCAGTTGCTGATAATTCAACCACCGCGGCTAAACAATGGCGTTCACCGCTTAACGCTAACACATAAGCCTGTTCGACCCATTCATGGCTAGATAAACGCAGTTGAATTTCGTCTAGTGAGCAGCGTTTTTCTTCAATTTTGACAATTCTATCAGCCCGGCCCAATAGTTTAAATCTTTGCTGATCAATTATTTCCACCCGATCATCAGTCATCATCCAACCGGACTGACTAATATAGGGCGAATCAATGAGTAACCGTTGCTCCAGCGGATCGATGGCAATAGCGATATCATCAAAAGCGCGCCACGCCTCACAATGCTCGCTACTACGCTGTCGCCATCCAATGCCACCAGTTTCAGTGCTACCAAACACTTCAATTGGCGCACAATTTAACGCCTGCTTTAAACTCAACGCCGCGCTCAAATCTAATGGTCCACCGGAGGAGATGAGTACCGCGATATTATCTTTGACCGCCACCAGCACATTATCTTTAACCAAGCGGTGATAATAAGCTGGGCTACTAATAAGACACAATGAGCGTTGAGCTAATCGTTGTACCTGGTGAACCAAATGTTCAGGATACTCAAAGGTATTTAAATAGACATCTCGCCCGCTCCAAATTGGCCACAACAACTTAAATAATAGACCATAAATATGTTGATGAGACACGGTCGACATCACGATGGCGTCGTTAATCATCGCGCCAAAGGTTTGTTCTAGCTGCTCGACTTCGGTGATCAATTGGCCAAAGTTTTTTTCAATCGCCTTAGCGCTACCACTGGAGCCTGAGGTATAAAAAATAATTTCAGTGGCCGGATTAAATACTAGAGGTGATGATGTGCTAGCTGCTTGTGTGGGATCGATGGCGAAAAGCTCCAGCTCAGTGCATTCACTCGAACCCACAAAATAATCAGCATGACTCATGCATTGTAGTAACTGCTGAGGTTGGCCATTTTGTGGTAACACAATGCGTTTATTAGCGGCAATCAAGCCAAAAAATAATACCGAAAACCGATAACAATCAAGGTCAAACAATAAAAAACTGTGGCCATCACTACGCAGAAACTGCTGTTGGCAATGCTCAACTTGGCGTAGCCAGGCTGTAAAGGGTTGTGATTGTTCGACAAAATAACTGCGATTATGTGGAAAGTTCATGACTTTATTTACTCGGCTCATGGTTAGCTAGTCGCTTGACTCGTTGCCTAATCAAAAACTCACCCAGCATCAAACATCCCATCAACACATATGAAATCAAACCATTATAAATCAGCCACACTTGAGGGTTGGGTTCAAAGATGGTCCAACAGGCGACTAAGGCATTGGTGCTAAAAAACAGACACCACACTTTGGTTACTTTACGGGTATAAGTAACGCCGGCTTGATCGAGTTCTTCGGTCAACCTTGCAATCACTTCAACCACCGTGGGCGGTTTATATAATGAATAACCAAAAATGATTAAAAAACTGAGACTCATCGCTACCGGATAGAATTTTAAGGCCAATGCTGAGTTAGCAATCATGCTAAAACCCAGCAAGCCTAATACAACCACCGCGACACCATTGAGATTAGGTATCGCCGGGTTGCTACTTTTTTGGCTAAAGTGACGAATGAGGAAAAATATCGCAAACACAGCGGCTATAATACCAGGTTCAACATATTGCAATCCAAAATAAACAATTAAGGGATAAGCGACAACAAGTAAACCTAGTAATATTTTTTTCATTTATCGTAATTAGTCAATTAATTTTTCGATGGCAACAATAACGTCATTAACCGTACGGACCAGTTTAAAGTCTTGAGGCTCTATTTTTTTACCGGTTTGTTCCCGTAGTTTTACCACTAAATCTACCGCATCAATGCTATCAAGATCTAAATCTTCATATAAATGGGCATCAAGGTTAATGTCTTCTTTATCAATCTCAAAATAATCAACTAATATTTCGCTTAACATCTCGAAAATTTGATCTTTACTAGTCATGCTCTATTCCACTTATTTACGGGTTTGTTCAATAAAATCACACAGTGTTTTTACTGAGTAAAAATGTTTTTTGCTATCTTCTGAGTTATTATCAATTTTGACATCGTAAGCCTTTTTAATAGCCACCCCTAATTCGAGGGCATCAATAGAATCAAGTCCTAGACCATCAACAAATAATGCATCGTCATCATTAATGTCTGCAGCTTCAATGTCTTCTAAATCTAATGTTTCAATAATTAAGTTTTTTACTTCTTCACTTAGTGTCGTCATTGCCTAGGCGTTCCTTTAAAATAAATATCAAGAGGATTGATGATCCCATTGTTGTTATTGTTGTTTGCTTAAATGCCAAGTATGCCGTTTCGAGCTGACTTGAGTTTCAAGCGATGTTCCAAAATAAAAAGATAGAAAATCAATAACCTGCATTATAGGGTTTTCGTCTTTTTGTTCAATACTAGGTCCAACGTTTAATTGGTAACTGTTGTTATCAGCGGTTGATTTTTCAAGTAACAAAGCAGTGCCAATCGACACCTCTTGTTGCGCGACAAAGGGCTGATAAATTACTGGCACTACCTCATCAGTATAAACCACCAGAATATTTTCGTATTGATTAGTATTAAGCTTACACATCGCATCAATAATTGCACTGAAAAAAGTGTCTTCGCCAGCCGAAATAGCGGTTAATGGTGCTTTATTGCCGGTAAAAATACTAAACTGACCGCCAACAGCATTGTGAACTGACAAACCAAATTGAGTGGGTGATAAGGGTTGCTTGGCCGCAACATCATTGATGAGCTTACTGGTTTTATGTAAATCACCATGACGAGAAGCAAAAACACAAGGCACGGTGCTTAAGTATCCTTGGCCCGCTTCTAACGCACAATGGAGAGCTAATTTAGCAAAGGGACTTAAACGACGGCGTTGCATCGCAGGAATTTGAGATAGTGCAGGTTTAAGTGTCTCTTGGTTAAGGGACTTTTCGCCAGCGGAAAATTGCTGCCAATCTTGCGCACAATTTAATTCACCAGCCCAAGCTACGCATTTCTTAATTGAAAATTCCAAAGCCTTAACGTCCCTATCTCACACAAAATAATAATTTAGCCCCCGATTTTACCTAAGCAAATTCCCTGATACAAGCTATCTTCGGAGTAACTGCTCTAGTTTTTGTCAGTAATCGTCAGTAATTGCGCGCTACAACTGATTTTATCTGGGCTGTCATGCCAACGAACAATAATCGCATAACGTACAATATTGCTGCTTAAATCAGCTTTAACTAACATCTTAACCGCAATATCACTATTAGTACTATCACCGAGAAACAAGTTGGGCCCGGTTATCTTAAATAGCTTGGCTAAATAATAATTCGCGGCATTACCAACGGTGGCAATAAAATCGAGCGGACGAATATCTTGATCGTCATTAATGGTGACGACTAGTTTTTGGAGTAAATCGACCGAGAAATATTGCGCGATACCATAGAGTCCGATCTCACCATTTAACTGTTTATCTTTAAGTAAACCGTAAACCGTGGCCAGCGCAATTAAGGTAAAGCTGTCCATTCTGCGCACTTCAAAGCCGGTAGTCGCTTTAACCTGCTGCCGAATTTCCTTAACCGTGAGTGCGCGTTCAAATTCCACATAATGTTGTTCGACAACCTTTAACATTGAGGAGCCTCGCTTATCGAGGTGATCTTTTTCAGAATGATGGCTGCATTATTACCACCAAAACCAAAATGGTTAGCCAAAATAATCCGATAATCGGTAAAAGAACTCCCTTGAGGAACAAAGGGCAACATATTACACTCGGCTTGAGCAACGGCATACTCAGGGACAGGCAGATAATCTAGGGCTAATAATTGCGCCATAATGGCTATTTCTAACACCCCACATGCACCCAACGTATGACCAATGTAAGGTTTTAACGCAAAAACAGCGGGAATATCCTTAAATAGTGCCGTAATCGCGGCAACTTCAGCTTGATCATTGGCATGACTAGCCGTGGCATGGACCTTAATTAAATCAACCTCAGCTAAGCTAATGCCTGCTAACGCTAAGCTTTTGCTAATCACCGATTGAATGTGACTGCCATCTTCTTGAGTCGTGGTCAGGCTATAAGTATCACACGATGAATATCCGCCTAACACTTGGAGCGAGGTGGTTGGTGCTTTCTCACTCGATAGTAACAACGCGCCAACCCCTTCCCCCAGCACTAAACCATCACGCAAACTCGATAACGAATACTGCCCCTGCTCACTGATCAACTCTAACGATGAAAATCCTTTAAGGGTTAATTGATTAAAAAATTCACAGCCCACCACTAAGGCCTGTTTAACATCACCATTTTCAATGAATTTAGTGGCATAAATTAAAGCATTAGCACTGGCGGTACAGGCGGTATTAAATGTAAAATTAAGCGCTGAAAAGCCATATTTCTTTGTCAGTTCAATATTAATAGCATCGAGTTGTGGCAACCAAATGACTTTTGATACGTCAAGCTGGGCAGTGCTAATATCAAGAGATGATGAACCTAAAAACAAGGTGATTTGTGACAATTGTTCGCTAGTAAGCGCTAACTGTGAAATCACCGAATCAATAACCTCAGTCAATAACTGATATAGCCGTTCACGACTTTGACTGACCGGACAGTCTTTAACTGATTGAAACAATTGACCATCATCGCTCAACCTTTGCGGTCGATAGACAAAGTCATCGCTTTGCAATAACTCAGAGCGGCCTAACGCGCTAACGCTCGCTGCGGCATTAATATAAACTGGCATTTTATTGGGGGTCATGATGGCTGTTATTGCTCGCTCATAATAAAATCACTGATACTATTAATTGACTGAAAATGTTTACGGGTCTCTTTTGAACCTTCAATTTTTATTCCAAATTTTTTCTTGAATACCTGAGATAATTGCAGGGCGTCGAGTGAGTCGAGGTTAATCCGAGACTTGCGACCAAACAATGGCTCATCATCTAAAATTTCTTCGGCACTAATGTCGTCTTCCTTGTCGCATTCAGTAACGATCAACTGTTTTAATTGTTGTTTTAATAATTCTAATTCCACAAAAGCTTCCTACTTTTCACATTAAAAATAACCAGAGCAATGGCAAATGATATCAGTCCAAACAATCCCAATGCCAATAAATTTTTTGCGCCATCGATCATTGTCGCTCCAGCAATCGCTTGTCGAATGACATCACCGGACCAATACATTGGCGAAAATGAGGCCAAGTCAGCTAATTGCTGCGGCATAATATCAACAGGCACCATAAAGCCACTTAACGCCGCCATTAAAATATTAATTCCGCCCCCCAATACAATCGCCTGATCATAGGTACTGACCATCGACGCAATCAAAAAGGCAAAGCCAATGGCTGAAAATACCACCATTAGGCCAGCGCAAATATACAAAGGAATATTATCAATTCCCAACATCGGCTGACCAGTTATTAGAGGCACCAACATTAACCCGACCACAGATAACGTTAGCCATTGCAACAAACTCAACACACCATAGGACAAAGCTTTGTTACTAAAATAGCGGCTAGTCGAAATCGGGTAGGTTTTAATCCGAATTAAGGTGCCATTTTGTTTTTCATTAATTAAAGTAATGGAAATCGGTAACACAATAAAATAAATACCAAATACCATCCAAGATGGCACACTATATAATGTGGGGGCCTTTAGCACCGCCTTGGTTTCGTGATGAACAATTAAATAGTCAACATCGGCGCTGGCATTGACCAAGGATACTTTCTCGTCAAGGCTCATACTCGCTTCAAAATCACCAAGATCATCCATATAAGCGTGAAGCTTTAATTTAGATAAGGAAACTTTAATCGATTCTTTAATTAAGGTCTGTGCTTGAGGTGATAACTTGTCCGCCAATGTTAGTTCAATATGACCGCCGCCACTGCGTAAAAGCAATGCCCGATCGAAACCATCTTTTATCTCGATGGTGGCATCGATCTCGGTTATCGCTCGTTCTGTCACCACTTTAAAACCATGCCCACTGACATAACGGCTTAATGCCGCGCCATGGGCACTGTGTGATTGACCAACCAATTTAATGGTCATTTTACTGGCTAAATTGCTATATTGCTCACTCATCGCAAAGGTCATGATCAACATAAATGAAATCGGTAATAGTAATAACACCCCGACACTATGTAAGTCATTACAAATCAAAATGGCTTCTTTTTTAACGCTTTGCAATAACATTATTGTCCCCGGTAACTATTAAAATAAAGATGATCGATTGAATTTTGTGAAAAATGAAGATTCTTAATTAACGGGCCCGCCTGACTTAAGGCGAGTAATTGCTGTTTGAGATCCGCATTATCTTTAATCTTTATTTCGAGGCTCCCCTCTTGTTGACTAACAATATCGGCGCTAGGTAATAGTTGTGTGATCGCTTGCGAAGAAGGCATAAATTCAACGGACAAAAACATCTGTTGATTATCATTTGAACTGGTGGCGATCGCCTGTCCATGATTGAGTAACACTACCTCATCACAAATTTGTTCTACTTCATTAAGCATATGCGAGGTATAAATTAAGGTTTTTCCCGCTTTTTTGAGGCTCAATAATAAATCGATAATATGCTGGCGTGAAATGGGATCAATACCAACGGTTGGCTCATCTAAAAAGATAATGGTGGGTTGTTTGCTCAAGGCAATGGCGATATTGAGTCGTCGTTTATAACCACCGGACAGCGATTGTGCCTTTCGATGGGCAACATCACTCAAGGCACATTGCGCTAACGTTTGGCTGATAATTTGTGGCCGTTTATATTTGTCTCTCTCACTTAAAGCAACAAAGTAATCAAGATTTTGTTTAATGGTCAGTTGTGGATAGAAGGCATATTCCTGTGGGATCAACGCCACTTGGTTTTTCACCGCCTGTTCTATACTAAGTTCGGCACAGTCATGGTAGATAATCTGGCCTTTTTCAGGGATCAATAAACCACAAAGCAATGAAATGAAGGTTGATTTACCTGCGCCATTGGGTCCGATAATACCAGTACAGCTTCCTGCTTTGATCGTGACTGAAATATCATTGAGAGAATAATAATCGTTACCTGGATATTTAAAGCTAACATGAGTCGCACTAATGGCAACGTTTGGCTGTGACAAGTTTACCTTCCTTTTTGGTTACAACTGACTGGCTAATATAGCAGCTTCTTTAATCGCGCGCTGAACATCTAGTCCGGCCGCCTGTTTAGCACCACCAATTAAGTGATAAGGGATATCACCTAATTGCTCAATCAAAGAATTTTTAGCTAGCTGGCCACTACAAATCACCACATGATCTACTTCTAGTAACCGCTGCTTACCACGAACATTAATCAATAGACCCTGTTGGTCAATACGTTCATAGTTTACCCCGACCAACATTTTAACCCCTTTACTCTTTAAATGTTGACGGTGGATCCAGCCGGTAGTTTTTCCTAAATCAGCGCCGGGTTTACGCAAGCGACGTTGCAATAAAAATATTTGCCGCGGCGATGATTCGATCTTTGGTGCAACGAGCCCGCCGGCATTCGCTAAACTTAAATCGATGCCCCACTGTTCAACAAATTGTTGCTGTAATTGCTGGTCGGTTTGTTGTTCTCTCGATTGCGCTAAAAATATTGCGGTATCAAAGCCGATACCACCAGCGCCAATAATTGCGACTCGTTGACCGATTACGACTTTATTACTTAATACATCGGCATAGCTGACCACTTTATCACTGTCGATCCCCGCAATCTCCGGTAATCTAGGTTCAATGCCACTGGCTATAATGACTTGATCAAAGCGGGTTAAGTTCGCTGCAGTAGCGGTCGTATTTAAATACACTTTAACCTTAAGTTGGGTTAAACGGTGATTGAAATAACGAATAGTTTCCAGGAATTCTTGTTTACTGGGGATTTTCACCGCTAAATTTAACTGACCACCAAGCGTATTTTCACTTTCAAATAAAGTCACTTGATGGCCGCGTTCACTCGCATACACCGCAAAAGCCATGCCCGCGGCGCCGCCACCAACCACCGCCAAATTTTTCACTTGTTTTGCCGCTGACACGATAAATTCAGTTTCATGGCAGGCACGAGGATTAACAATACAGGTAGCTATTTTATTAATAAATATTTGGTCAAGACAAGCCTGATTACAGCCAATGCAAGTGTTGATTGCTGCAGCATCATCTTGCATTGCTTTGTTAACAAATTGGCTATCGGCTAAAAATGGCCGTGCCATCGAGACTAAATCAGCATCACCGCTGGCAATTAAATCGTTAGCTAACTCAGGGTTATTAATCCGATTGCTAGCCACAACTGGAATGGTTAAATACTGTTTAATGTTTTTACTTAATTCGCGAAAGGCAGCCCTGGGAACCGAGGTGGCGATAGTAGGTACTCGCGACTCATGCCAACCAATACCCGTATTGATGATGTTAACACCGCAGGCTTCCAATGCTTTAGCCAATACAATAACATCGTCAGCACTGCTGCCATCGCTAATTAAGTCGATCAACGACAAGCGAAAAATAAGGATGAAATCTTGGCGAACCACAGCACGAGTCGCTTTGACAATGGCCAAGGCAAAGCGAATGCGATTATCGATACAACCGCCCCATTGGTCATCACGGGTATTTGTGGCGCTAACAATGAACTGATTAATTAAATAGCCCTCTGAGCCCATAATTTCTACGCCATCATAGCCAGCATATTGAGCCATTAAAGCGCTATGGGCAAAGTCAGTGACTTGTTGGTTTATTTGCTCATTTGTTAATTCTTTTGGGGTATAGGGACTAATCGGCGCTTGAATCGATGATGGTGCTACTTGTTGTGGCGTAAAACCATAGCGTCCGGCATGTAAAATTTGCATGCAAATTTTAGCGTCATATTGATGGACAGCTTGAGTAATCAAACGATGATCATCAACATCACTTTGCTCGCGCATCACGCAGCGATTTGGCGCGAGCTTGCCTTCGTCATTAGGTGAAAAACCACCGGTAATAATTAAGCCAACGCCACCGGCCGCCCGTTCAGCATAAAAAGCCGCAACTTTTTCAAAACCACGCTCAGTTTCTTCAAGATTGGTGTGCATTGACCCCATCACCACCCGATTTTTTAACTGGGTAAAGCCGAGATTTAATGGTTGAAAAAGATCAGGGTATGGCATAAATGGCTCTAAAATAATCAAGACGAATAACGAAACGTCGCTAGCCTATCAAGGAATAATTGTTGGTGCAAAACTTATTGAATGTCGCATTTCTAAAAATAAATTTTCGTAAACCAGAAATTAGTGACTAAGCTCACGCTAAATCAGCTTTTTAATATCTTTATAGAATAACATAGAAGGATCTTGATTTTTTTAAAAATCAATCAGCTAGTAAAATTAACTTAATAAAAAAATTGAATTTCACCTTATTTTGAGACAGTTATGTTAATCCAAAAATTAAGCTTCACTCCCAAATTAACGGCACTGGCATTAATTGTTAGTAGCACAACCTTCCACACAGCGAGCGTTTTTGCCGACGAAGCAAGCGCAGATGTTGAACGAATTATTGTCACAGGTTCACGCCGTAATGATCGTACGGTATCAGAAAGCACCGTACCGGTTGATGTCATTAACGTGGCTGATATGTCGAGCACGGGTCAATTGGAAGTTAGCCAAATTTTAACCACCTTAATTCCTAGCTTTAACTTTCCCCATGCGGCGATTTCTGATGGTACCGATCACTCTCGCCCAGCCATATTACGTGGGTTAGCACCGGATCATACCTTAGTGCTAATTAACGGTAAGCGTCGCCATAGTTCAGCATTACTAAACTTAAATGGTACCGTTGGTCGAGGTTCAAGTGCCGTCGATTTAAACACGATTCCAACCTCGGCGATTCAACGTATCGAAGTGTTACGTGACGGTGCAGCGGCACAATATGGTTCAGATGCCATTGCTGGTGTGATTAATATCATTCTAAAAGACCAAGAAGGTGGTAATGTTAGTATCACTTATGGTCAATATGACACTCAAATGGCAGGCGCGGCTCAGTTAACGGGTGTTAGCCAAGGCAGCGACGGTGACTTAGCGTTTACCATAGGTGAAGATCGTAAGCGCAGCGACGGTGGCACCACCACTATAGCAGCAGATTGGGGCACTAACATTGGCGATGATGGTTTTATCCATTTGTCTTTTGAGTCGAGAGATCGCAAAGGGACCAATCGTTCAGGTTTTGATCCACGGGAACAATATGGGAAATCTGGCGATAACGTGATTGATCCTCGAGAATTAACGTTTGACCGCTATAACCACAAGTTTGGTAAAGCTGAAATTAAAGATCTCGCCTTCTTCTATAATGCCGGTTGGAACTTATCCGACACCACTGAGCTTTATTCATTCGGTAGTTTTGGTGAGCGTGAAGGTTTATCAGGTGGTTTTTACCGCCGGGCGATTGACTCACGTAATGTGGTCGAAGTATATCCTGATGGTTTTTTACCTCACATCGCTTCTAATGTAAAAGATCACGCAATTGTGGTTGGCGTTAAAGGCGAAACTAATGATTGGATCTGGGATGCCAGCGTCAATTACGGTCGTAATGATTTTAACTTTATGGTGACCAACTCAATTAACACTTCAATGGGTGCACAAAGCCCCACTGAATTTGATGATGGTAGCTTAATCTACCAACAGAGCATCGCTAACATCAATGCCAACAAATCATTTGATTTTGGTTTACCTAATGACGTATTTGTTGCTTTAGGCGCTGAATATCGCCGTGAGGATTACCAAATTAAAGCCGGTGATGAAGCTTCTTACCTGACTAAATTAGACAGTAATGGTAAGCCGGTTGCTGCTGGTGGCGCACAAGTATTAGCTGGTTTTTCACCGTCGAGTGCCACCGATAAAAGCCGCCATAACACCGCATTATTTGTTGAATTTGATACTGACTTGAGTGATGATTTTAACGTCGCCCTAGCAACACGCTTTGAAGACTACAGTGATTTTGGTTCAACCTTGACCAGCAAACTTGCTGCTCGTTTTGCAATTACCGATCAATTTGCACTTCGTGGTGCTATTAGTTCAGGTTTTAGAGCCCCATCGCTAGCCCAAACCCATTACACCTCGATTGCCACAGTATTTTCAGATGGTATCCCGAGTGAAGTAGGTATTTTCCCAACGGATCATAAAGCAGCTGCTGCATTGGGCTCTACTCAATTGACCGCCGAAGAATCAATTAACGCGACCTTTGGTTTTATGTATGAATTAGATAACTTCAACCTAACGGTTGATGCTTACACTATTTCGATTGATGATCGTATAGTGTTATCAGAGAATTTAAGTGGCGCTGCGGTTAAAGCAATTTTAGTCGCAGCGGGCGAATTAAACACCCAAAAAGCCCGTTACTTCACTAATGCTATCGACACTAAAACTAAGGGTATCGACATTGTCGCGACCTACGATTTAGAAATCGCCGATTATGGTGATTTACGTTTAAGCGCGGCGGTTAACTTTAATGACACTGAGGTCACTCATGTTAAAGAGAACCCTACGCAGTTATCTTCATTAGGTGACGATTACATCTTATTTTCGGCACGAGAGATTGCTCGTTTTGAAAAAGGTACGCCAAAGAGTAAATATAACTTAGCAGCCAACTGGCAGTTAGATGACCTAGCAGTCACATTACGTGCAACGCGTTACGGTGAAGTATTAGATGCTTCAAGTACTGTCGCTAAAAATGAGTGGTTAGCTGCAAAATGGATTACTGATTTAGACATTAACTATCAAGTGACTGAAGCTGTTGCAGTGTCATTAGGTGCTAATAACTTATTTGATCAATATCCACAAGACACCATCAGCAATGTTGGTAAAAGCACATTTAATCAAATATTCCCATACTCAGGATTTTCAGCTTATAGCACCGACGGACGTTTCATTTACGCCCGTCTAAGCTATCAGTTTTAAAAGACTTGAGTTAAATATATCCTCGATGCTTACATGGATGTAAGCTATAAATACAATACAGGATCAATTGTCGATATGCTGTGCCACAGCCCCAAGAATGGGTTTACGGTTTGGGAAAATAAAGTTTTTCTGATTGTTATAATGGCCTATGGTTCCCCTCCAACTTTCTATCGCTTTAGCTCGGCGCACTGTCTGTCCCAAATTAATTGAATCACAGGCCATAACCGAGCTGTTCGATGGCATGAACCTGTTTAAAATGGATTTTTCGTGGGATGGATTCGAAAGCTTAATTCTTAAGGTTAATGGCCTAGAGCATCTACGTACCGCGGCCACGTGGCAGGGTTAGTGATAGCTTAATATTAATTTCATTCATCTCGATTGATAAAGCTATAAACGCTTCATTAATTGTTTAACAAATGGTGCTGTTCCTTTAAATAGTAGCGGAAGCTCACTCTCATCGTTCGCTAGCCATTGCTGGAACAAAGCCAATCGCTGTAAAGGGACATACTTCCAACTTCGATTTTTTAATATTTTCGGTGGCAGCCATCGATATACCAGCGCATCCAAGACCTTGATTTTACTATCACCTTCAAACAACGAGAAAAATGAACTGTCTAATTTAATCATTCGTTGTGGATAAAACTGTTGGACATAGGTCGCTTTTTTTGCCCCCGATTTTTTACCGTAATCAGAAGCTAAGTTATCACGAGTAGACTCGAGTTCAGCGACTACCTTGTGCTGCTTTAACATACATTCTCGCTGATAAAGTGCTTTTGAACGCTCTTTGGGCTCAAGTGATAACGACTGATTAAAAAAAGAAAGATCTCCATAAGGTAAAGCCATATTATGACCATCATGCAAAAACAAACTAAACCAGTGGCCTGTATTTCTTCTAGCATGATTAAATGTTTTAAATAATGCGACTTGATTGCAATCACTTGGGTACCTAGTTATTTCGTTTTTTATACTTTGAAATCGAGATTCTGATAACAGCTCAGACTGAATTCTAAAAAGCGGCTCTTTATAAAGGCGTTTAGCTAGATAATCGACATCATAGTCAATATCAATATCAAGTTTCGGATCGAAAAATGGATGATTATTTACCGTAATATCACCGATAATACCATCAAAAATCAAACTGTTGGGTGCTAGCTCTTTAGTTATATTAGCCGCCCATTCATGTTGCGGGCTCTCGAAGCCGCACCAGTAATCTTTATAAACACGATTAAAGTGAACCATATGATGCTCAGGCGCGTCGATTTTAGTATATTTTTTGATATCAAGAACCTTAGCGACTTTTTTCGCAATATGAGTATCAACATCATAACCACTAATATCAGCTACCTCTTGCGTAACAGCTGTATAATCGACTGCCAATCCTGTCGCTATTATCGCAATTCGCCGAGAATCATGCCCTCCCGTAAGTGGTATCACGATATCATGCTGATTTTTAGTTAAGCGACTCATCACATCATTTAGTAATTGATTGTTTTTTTCGATGTAAGTATTGCTATCTACAAATACCATCGCTTGAATAATACTGAAGTGCTCAAAAGATACTTGCCCGGCTCGATAGCATATTTTCTCCCCCTCTCGCAAACGTAATATCCCACTAATCGTAGTCTTGTTACCGATAATGTCACCACCATTGAGCAGCTCATTCCACGCATCCCAGTTAATTTTAGGTTTAACTAAACGATGTTTGAGGTGGGGGATAAAATTAGCAAAGCTAAGCCCCTCATCCATACTGTAAAATAATGGGTAGAACCCCATAGCGTCAGTACCTATCACAAGTTTATCTTTTAATGACAACACATAACAAAATGTACCAGAGGCCAATTCAAGTAATTTTTCAATATTTGAGTTATCTGGTGTAAAATCGGTATGACCGATAATATACAACTCGTACTCTGGAGTTTTGTAGACAGTGGTGTTTTTTTCATAATAAAAACCGATCCCATGTAAACTCGTCTCATGAATGCCTTCCGGAGTTGGTAATACCACTTTATTTAATCCTAAAAAACTCATAATATCCTTTTATATAGCTCTATATACCCGTTAACTTAACGTAGTTTTATCGCGGTTGTTACAAAATTTAGTATAGCAGTAACAATATTAGACTGGCACAATTATATCATTGAAATAAATATCTGATTTTGTGGTTGCGCGGAAAAATTATCAGTGACCGCCCTTGTGCCAACGGCACCCATGCGAATGGGCATGACGGCGTAATATCATGTTACTCCTGTACTCTCGCCTGAAATTAATAATAGCCTCAAGCCATGTCTCTTCATCGATACCTAGCTCTTTTAATACATCAGGCTCTTTGGCGTCAAGATAACCTGCTTTATTAGCATCAACATGGCGTCCACTCCATTGTATTAATGCTAAATAATCTGACAGACTAAACGAGATGGCATCCGTATTATCTATTCCAGCAAAGAGCAAGGTATCTAAATGGACATCTTTAGATAGAAAAAATTACAGGATAGGCTCAAGTGATTGTAAAAATTCATACCCTTGCATGGTTGAAGTATTTAAATTCAATCATAAAAATGAAGTGCCATTGGACAGAATGATAATTTCATATCAAGAAGAACACAAGTCAGTATTCTTGTCACAAGGAAGTAACACGGTTGTAATTACTGATATAAATGGAAATCAGATTACAAAAACCATTGTAAATAATTAGACCTCTTTACCCACATTTTAGTGCAGTATAACCAATACATTACTAATGGCGACGACGGCGATGACGCGGGTAATTCATTTTAATCGCCACTGCCGTTTTTCCGTCATGATAAAACACCGTATCGCTTGGTGTTGGGTAGCCTAATAACAAATTAGGGTTGTCACTAAAACCTACCGCTTCCCGTGGAATGCCACCGGTGCCAAAATCGATTTGGCCATTGGCATTGGTGTCTTGATAAACCCTGACACAATAATGCTGATTGACTGTCGCCGCCAAGTTCACAAATTGCTGCTCTCCGATTACCGTTACTTTAGCATTCAGCAATGGAGTTAAGTCTGACCATAAATCCGTTGTCCCCTTCGCACAACTAAATAACTGATAATAAAGTTCGCCCTGAGTTGGCTTAATCGAGTTAATCGACAGTTTAAGAATGGGTTCTTGCGGATGGCCGACTGCCAATGTTGAAAATGATAGGGCGGCCAAAAATAAAATCGGCTTAAAACTATTCATTAGTTTATTCCATTTGTTATATACTGTTTGCAATAATAAGTATGCCATAAAGGATTTATGCAGTGCGTAATGTTTTAGTAATTCATTATTCTCAAACCGGTCAGTTAACTCGAATCAGCGAGTCGGTGATTAAACCATTACAGGATGATCCTCAGATTAATGTTGATCTGCTCGAACTGAAACCCGAGCAAGCGTTCCCATTCCCTTGGCCCTTTTTAAGTTTTTTTCATGTCTTTCCCGAAAGTGTCAAAATGCAACCAATCCCGATGCAACACACTTGCCCGCCACGCCTTGATTACGATTTAATAATTTTGTGTTATCAAGTGTGGTTTTTATCCCCCTCATTACCAACCTCGTCATTTTTACAAAGCGAGCTTGCGGCCAGTTTATTTAAAAACACGCCAGTGGTCACGGTGATTGGCTGTCGTGGCATGTGGTTAAGCGCACAAGAAAAAGTCAAATGTTTACTCGAAAATTTGCAAGCAACCTTAGTAGATAACGTGGTATTAACGGATCAATGTGGGGCCGGATTTAGCTTTTTAGCCACGCCATTGTGGATGTTTACCGGTCGTAAAAAATCCTATTCTTGGGTGCCAAAAGCTGGTGTCTCAGATCAAGAGATAGCTCAGTGTGACCGCTTTGGCGAGGCAATAGCAACACGTCTCAACAAAGACCCTAGCAAAATAGAGCAACCAATGCTCAAAGGTTTAGCAGCGGTGACGATTAATGAAAAATTTATTGCAAGCGAGCGCGTTGGTCAACATAGCTTTCGAATATGGAGTAAAATCATCAGTGCATTTGGTCCGATGTATTCATTACGCCGCAGTTGTGGGCTTATGCTCTATGTGATATTTTTAGTGACATTAATTTTGACAGTTGTGCCTATCTCGGCCTTGATTAAAAGACTAATAGCTCCACTTACAAAAAAACGGATAGCGACACAAAAGGCCTATTTTTCAGAGCCTTCAGGGGAATAAAAGTAACGATGAGCAATAATGTCTATATAACTAACCTTAGTGCGGTTTTACCTAATCAACCGGTCTCAAATCAACAAATGGAACAGGTACTCGGCCAAGTAGGCGAACACCGCTCACGGGCCAAGTCATTAATTTTACGTAGCAACAAAATTAAGAGCCGCCATTATGCGATTGATCCTCTCACTGGTCTCTATAATTACACCAATGCGTCACTCGCAGCTGCAGCCGTTAAAGGATTATTTAGCGATAATGATGTTAGTAATATTGATACCCTAGTCGCGGCAACCTCCATTGCCGATCAGCTGATGCCGGGTCATGGCGTGATGGTACACGGTGAATTAAAAAATCCCCCCTGCGAGGTAGTTACCACTGCGGGTGTCTGCTTATGTGGTGTAACAGCATTAAAATATGGTTATTTAGCGGTCAAGTCTGGTGATAGTAGCCAAAGTGCAGTAGTCGCCAGTGAGCTAGCCTCAAATACCATGCACGCTCGTAATTTTAGCGCCGAATGCCAACATAAGGTCGCAACACTCGATAGCAAACCAGAGATAGCCTTTGAAAAAGATTTTCTACGGTGGATGTTATCCGATGGCGCGGGCGCAGCATTATTAAGTAACCAGCCAAATCAGCAAGGTATTTCCCTCAAAATCGATTGGATTGATATATTATCCTTTGCCGATACCCTTGATACCTGTATGTATGCCGGTGGCGATATGGTTGATGGTCAATTAAAAGGTTGGGCCCGTTATACCAGTGAAGAACGTAATCAACAATCGGTATTGTCGGTCAAACAAGATGTTAAATTACTCAATGAAAACATTGTTAAAGTCACCGTCGAGCAAGCGCTGCTAAAAATAATAGCGAAACGCCAAATCAGCCCGAATGACTATGATTTTTTCTTGCCGCACTACTCATCGGGTTATTTCCGTGAACGTTTATTTGACGGCTTGCAACGGATAGATTTTGCCATTCCTTATGAAAAATGGTTTACCAATTTAACCACTAAAGGTAATACCGGATCTGCTTCAATTTTTATTATCCTTGAAGAGTTATTTGTTAGCGGAAATTTATCGCCAGGCCAAAAAATATTATGTTACGTGCCTGAAAGTGGTCGTTTTTCCAGTGCCTTTATTCAATTGACAGTAGTGTAACGATGAAAAAAGATGATGTCCCTCAAGATGACTCAGCAACGTACCAAGGGCAACGAAAGCTACTATATGCCGTAGATAACGAAGGTAACTACCAAGGTGTGACTTCAACCGGTTGGGAAGTCGAAAGCTTTGCCACTCAGATGGCGGTGGATGACTTAGCCCAACAAACCGATCAAGCGTTAGCCCAAGCTAAAGCTGGCGAGGTATCAGCGCTCTATTATCATATGTTAAACCTGCGATTTGATATTTGCTCACTGGCGCAAACCACCGGCTTTTTTCAATGGCAAATCAAACGTCATTTTAAACCAACGATATTTGCCAAATTAAGTGACAAAAAACTCACCAGCTACGGTGAAGTCATGAAACTAACCATCCACCAATTAAAAGAGTTACCGACCAGCAATGACTGAGATTAAATTAACGATTGAGCATCAACAATCATCCCATTGTGAAACGGGCGTACTATCTACTTTACTTCGAGCTAAAGGCCTAGCACTCTCAGAGCCAATGATTTTTGGCCTATCGTCGGCGCTAACCTTTGTCTATTTACCGATGGTTAAGATTGGTGGCATGCCGCTAGTCGCTTACCGAATGCCGCCAAAGACCATTATTAAAAGTGTCTGTAAAAAATTAAAGATTAAACTACACAGCCAAAAGTTTTCCAATCCTGAACAAGGGATGCAAGCCCTCGACGATGAATTAGCTAAGGGCAATTTAGTCGGACTACAAAGCTCGGTCTATTGGCTGCCTTATTTCCCTGAGGATATGCGATTTCACTTTAATGCTCACAATTTAGTAGTCTATGGAAAAACAGCCGAAGGTAATTATTTAATTAGTGATCCAGTGTTTGAAGAATTAGTCGAATGTCCCAGTGAAGACTTAAAGCGCGCCCGTTTCGCCAAAGGAGTATTGGCCCCGAAAGGCTTAATGTATGTGGTTCGAGAGGTACCGGACAATATCGACTTAACCCCGCATATCTATAGCTCAATCGCCAAAACCGCGAAAATGATGCGTGGCTTAATTCTGCCATTTTTTGGGATTAAAGGGATTAATTTTCTCAGTAAAAAAATCCGTAACTTAGCCAGCGCAAAGCCTAAATATACCAAGTTGTTTTTAGCTAATATCGTGCGGATGCAGGAAGAAATTGGTACCGGCGGCGCAGGTTTTCGCTTTATGTTTGCTAGCTTTATGGCGGAAGCAGCTCAGCTGACCGACAACCAAGAATTAAAAGCGGCGGCCGAAGAAGCCACTGCTGTTGGCGATAACTGGCGTGATTTTGCGATGGACTCGGTATTATTTTGCAAAAAACGCAAAGATGTTACCTTAGAGGATGTCGCTAACAAATTAAGCCAATGCGGCGAACAAGAAACTGCATTACGCCAAACCTTATTAGCGATTAAAGCTCACTGATATTGCTTAAAAAACGACTCAAGTTCGTTATTATATTGTCGTACTTGTTTACTGACAATATCCAATGATAACTCAGGCACAGCAGGTGAATTCTCAATCACCTGTGCTGTGAATATCGATTTACGCTCAGGCACTTTATACCAAGGAACCACTTTAGTTAATGCCGACGGCGTAAAATCAATCAACACCGTACTAACTTTAGCCTGACAGCGCACCGCAATATTAGCAGCACCCCGTTGAAATTTAAGTGAAACTCCAGGCGTCGTTCGAGTACCCTCAGGAAAAATAATTAAATTATTACCCGCCGCTAATGAAGCGTGGCAATCATTGAGCAATCCTTCAGGATCGGCATTACTGATATAACCGGTATTTTTAACCACACCGCGAATAAATGGATTTTTGAATAAATGGGCTTTAACTACACAATCAACATTGGGAATGATTGAAATCAGCACTACAACATCAATCAGCGAGGGATGATTGGCGAGGATCAAATGACCTCTTTTATCCTGTAAGATCCTCGCTTGCGCAAGGTTAAAACTGTAAATACCACTAAGGGCCATCAAACCAATGAAGAACTTAAACGTCAGGTGAACAGTTTTTCTGGCCAATTTTTTTTGTTTTTTAACATCTCTGACCACGAGTTTCTGAATCGGAAAAACCAATAACGATAACAGTAAACCACCAAAGCCAAAAAATGCAAAACAACCACCGGTCGCAAAAATACGCCAATAATGGTTGAAGTTTTTACTCATTTTGTTTCCAATCTTAGAGATTATAATTGTCAAATGCTAAAGAGTTTGGCTTAAAAAATCAAATCAGTCTCATTAGAATAGTCATTTTCTTCGCTATTTTAAACATTGCGTTTTTACTGTACAGTAATTCGATAATCAAGCTAATGTTAGGAAGACAGTGATCGATGTTCAATTTTGATAAAAATAAAAAAATGACCGCGCTCGAAGCTCGTGCTCAAGCGCAATATATTGCATTCTCCCCTTTTATCTTTCAAGCGACCTCTGCACTACGGGAACTGAATATTTTAAGTAGCATCGATAGTGCCGGAAAAACAGGGATTAGTGCTAGCGACATTACCGAGCAATGCCAAGTATCATCTTATGGCGTGCAAGTGTTACTCGATTTCGCCAGCAGTATTGGCATATTGATAGACACCGACGGTCTCTATCAATTGACTAAGACCGGATATTTCTTGCAGAATGATGAGATGACTCGGGTTAACTTTGAATTTAATCAACATTTTTGCTACGAAGGCTTAAGCGAACTGGCCCAAGCGATTAAAACAGGTAAACCAGCAGGCTTGAAAGTGTTTGGCGATTGGGACACCGTTTATCCAGCATTAACGTCCTTACCCGAAAAGACCAGTAAAAGCTGGTTTGAATTTGACCATTTTTATTCTGATCACGCTTTTGACCAAGCACTAGACATCGTGTTTAAAGACTCCCCTAAAGTTATCTTAGATATTGGCGGTAATACCGGACGTTGGTCGTTAAAATGCCTCAATCATGATGATCAAGTTAAATTGGTTATTATGGACTTGCCACAACAACTTGCGGTCGCTAGTGAAAATATGGAACGGGATGGTAAAACAGATCGTTTTACGCCGTACCCTTGTAATATGCTCGATCCCGAACAGCAGCTTTATCAAGGTGCAGACACTTTATGGATGAGCCAGTTTCTAGATTGTTTCTCTCCCGAAGAGATTATCAGTATTTTACAACGTACAGCATCAATGATGAAACCTGGCAGCAAACTCTACATCATGGAAACCTTCATTGATCGCCAAAAATTCGAAGCTGCCAGTTTTAGCCTCAATGCCACCTCACTCTACTTTACCTGTTTTGCCAATGGCAACAGCCGGATGTATTCCTCACGCGAATTGATTGGTTTAATCCAAAAAGCCGGGTTAGTAATCACCCAAGATATCTGCCCCGTAGGGCTAGGCCACACCCTACTCGTGTGTGAACCAATAAAGTAGGGTCAGGTTAAACTTTAGCTTTTTAGGATGATCTGAGCGATAGTTTGGATCCCTAATCCAGTGGCACCGGCAGACCAACTGGCATTACCGCTATTTTGGAATACGGCGGCTAAGTCAAAGTGAAGCCAGCCTTTGCCATCATTCGGGACAAAGCGTGATAAGAATCCTGCGGCATTACTCGCACCAGCTACCCCGCCTTTGCCCGTAGTGGTATTTGCCGTGTCAGCATAAGGTGATGGGCATTCGAATTGATGAAAACGCGCGAGTGGTAACTGCCAGTTCATTTCATTTACTTGATCGCCACAATCTAACGCGAACTGAGCCAACTCGTTATCTAACGCTAGAATGGCATTGTAATGAGTACCCACAGCGGTTAACGCGGCTCCCGTTAGTGTCGCCGCATCAATGATTAGTTTAGCGCCAGTGTTGCCTGCCATCATTAAACCATCGGCCAATACTAAGCGTCCTTCTGCATCGGTATTTAAAATCTCAACCGTGGTACCATTTTTATACGTAATGATATCGCCAAGTTTATAGGCTTCACCATTGACAAGATTTTCCGCACAACACAGAATTAATTTTACGCGTTTTTTGAGCCCTTGACTGATTGCTAATGATAAGGCCGCAGTCACCGTAGCCGCACCTCCCATGTCACACTTCATGCTCACCATGCCCGGACCACTCTTTAGGGTGTAACCACCACTGTCAAAGGTAATTCCTTTGCCCACAAGTGCCACATCAACTGGCGCGTTAACATCGCCAGTCGGGTTGTAATCAAGCTCAAGAATTAACGGTGGGCGGACGCTAGCACGACCTACGGTATGAACCCCCATCCAACCTTGCTTAATTAATTCATCACCTTTAATTATTTGATAACTAACATCACTTGACGCTACTCGGGTAATTTCTTCGATGGCCGCAGCGGCTAATGTTTCAGGATAAATATCTTCAGGCGTGCCATTAATCATCTTAACCGCCCAATCACGGGAAGCCACGCGAGCATCTAGTAAAATGATTTCGTTTGATTGTTGAGTCGCCCAAGTTAATTGTATCATGCCGCGAGCCACACTAAACCCCTTAGCAAAAGCCCACTCAAGCTCGACGTTCCAATGATCACCACTTAAAGCAACTTGGCTAAGCCCTTGGCCTTGAAGGCGTCTTGCTGCGCGTTGTACTGCGATAAGCTTGTCGTCATTATTCACTGGTAGGTGAATTAACATCGCATTACCATCGCTGCTTATTAATGCCTTTTCACCCCATTGTTGAGCCGCTGGTTGCGTTGACAACATCACATTCATCACACTAGTCATGACTTACTTTCCTTATTTCTAATTAATTAGCCAAATAATACCTCAATAAGATACTATCTCATTCATAATTTGATAAATAAAAAAACAAAATGACTACAACATCCCCAGAGTTTAGTAATAAACAATTAGACAGCGCCCAACTGCTCGATATTCCTCAATTTTCTCAGCAACAATTCCAGCCATTAGAGCCGGTTTATTGGCGAGTAAACCTCTTATTGAGAGTACTAATTAGCCTAGTCATTATTGCGGCGCTGGTGATTGTTAAATATCAAACATTCTCACCATTAGAATCCTTCCCTGCCGCCAACATTCATTGGTTAATTTTAGCCATTTCATTATTGCTGATCAGCCGTATTGGTTTTGGTTATTTGAGTGACTGTGCCAAAGGGTATGCGATCAGAGAATTAGATATTAGTTATCAGTCTGGGGTTATTTTTAAAAAAATTGTCACTCAGCCATTTTTACGGTTACAGCATATTGAGCTTAAAAGAGGGCCGTTCGAGCGTAAAGTTAACCTAGCAACCTTGCAAGTTTTTAGTGCCGGTGGGGCAGTTCATACTTTTGAGCTGCCCGGATTATCACTTGAACAAGCACAACAACTACGCCAATTCATGTTAGATCATAAGGATGTTACTCAGCATGGATAAATGGCGCCGCGTATCACCCATTGCATTATTGTATTTCTTTTTTTCAAACCTAAAATTTATCGTTAATAATATCATTTATTTAGTGCCAATTATTTTTACCAGTTATGACAAAATCATCAATAATCCATGGTGGGTGTTTTTGGCTATATTTGCGGCATTAAGCTTGTTAATCATTAGCGCATTCTTACAGTTTTATTTCTTTAAATATCGACTGAATGAGCAAAGCATTGAGATAAATTCAGGGGTAATATTTAAGAAAAACCTTCACCTACCTTACACTAGAATACAGAATGTGAAGCTAATTTCCCCCTTATATTTTAGACCCTTTGGTTTTACTTGTGTTGAATTAGATACCGCAGGATCTAATAAAAATGAGGCTAAGATAGTCGCCTTAGAGGTCGCGCAAGCGAACAATTTAAAGCAAGAAATACTAACCAATACCCAACCTGAAGAACACAACGAACCATCCACAACACCAACGAACAATGAAGAAATACTAAACCAGCGTGCACTCAAAGATTTAATTATTCATGGCGTCACTAATAACAGAATTTGGATTTTTGTCGCGGCGCTGGCCCCGATGGCTGATAATATTGTTGAATATATGTCGGAATTTACATTATCAATCGGGTTAGATTTTACCGATCTGTTCTCGCCACAGATTCATGCTTGGTGGCAAATTGCCAGCTACGCACTGCTCGCGTTAATCATCAGCTACGGAATTGTAATGCTGCTGTCGGTGTTTGGCTCTATTATAGCTTTTTATGGCTATACCCTCAGCAAGCATGGCGAAACCTATATCAGGCGCAGTGGATTACTCACTCATCATGAAGTGGTGATGAAATTGCCTCGCCTTCAGCTTGTCATCTGGCAACAAGATTGGCTCGATGTGCTAATTAAACGCGTTAATCTTAAATTCGAACAAAGTAATGCCAATCTGAAAAATCCGCCGGGCATGGATATCCGTAACAAAATCATGGTGCCATCGATCGAACCAACTCAATTCAATCAGCTTATTGACGATGTTTGGCCAACCAACCAACTCGCTAGCATCGCGTTTAGTCCGATCAGTAAACGGTTTATTTACCGTCATATTTTCGTTGTCATACTACCGCTCCACTTAATGATTGGCGCCTTTATTTTGCTGAATAATCACTGGCAAAACCTAGCAACTTTAATCCCGACTTTCGTTATCAGTAGTCTATTAATCATTGCTCGTTGGTATCGATGGGGCTTTGCAATCGACCATGAGTTTATCTACCTGCGTAAAGGGTTGTTAGGCGTTAATTACTACACCTTCCCTGTTCATAAGATACAACAAACTAAATTTAAGCAAAGTTGGTTTATGGAGCGTAGAGGCTTATCAACCATGGTATTAGTGTTGGCGTCTGGTGCGCAAAAAATTCCTTTCATTTCGACCGTTCAAGCCAACAAAATCATTGATTTTTGTTTGTACCAAGTCGAATCATCAAAACAAAACTGGATGTAATATGCAATATTCACCACCGTTAATCAAAGCGATTTTAATTAAGCGTTACAAACGATTTTTAGCCGATGTAATTCTTGAAGATGGTAGCGAAACAACCATTCATGTCGCCAATACAGGTGCAATGACCGGATGTGCAGAGCCAGACGATATTCTATGGCTATTAAGTAACGACAACCCTAAACGCAAATATAAATTAAGTTGGGAACTCACTCAAACTCCAGACAATCATTTAATTTGTGTAAACACCGCGCGTGCTAATCAATTAACTAAAATAGCCTTAGCCAATCATATAATATCTGAACTACAGGGCTATAAAACCATTAGCCCCGAAGTTAAATATGGCGATGAAAATAGCCGAATTGACTTTTTATTAACCGCACCCAATCGCCCAGATTGCTACCTCGAAGTTAAAAGTTGTACGTTATTACAAGATGGCCAAGGCTTTTTCCCTGACACCGTCACCACGCGAGGGCAAAAGCATTTACGAGAGCTCATGGAGATGAAACGATTAGGCCATCGAGCCGTGTTGCTCTTTGCGGTATTACATGACGGCATCAACAATGTTAAAGCAGCTGGCCATCTTGACCCTCTCTATGAAAAATTAATGCAACAAGCTATCAATTGTGGAGTTGAAGTATTAGCATATCGCGCAACAATATCAGTCAATGGTATCGAATTAAGTCAGAATTTGAGTATTAATGATTAACGGTTTAGCTTTTATTCAGGTTAAACCCATTAAATTGTTGCTTTTTTTTACCTAAAAGAGCTACCTTTATAATGAGTAATGAATGAAACGGCATTTTAGTACATTTATTATACGAATCAATAATAAAAATAGCTAATATCGAAAATATACCTTGGCTTGGGGTTGAAATAAAATTATTGACCCCCATTAATTAGCCATTATTTTTATGATTAAATTGCCAACATTACAAATTTTTGCTATACATAGCGCCCTTAAAATTTCGTAATTTAAAAATTCGCAAATGTTGGCGAGTACAGGAGAAGCAAAATGCCTAAAGCAAACGCTAAAAAACTTGGAGTTATGGCTATTGCCAACGTTGAACCTTATCAGATGAAGTCTGGTGAGGAGTATATGAATGAAGATCAACTTGGACACTTTAAGAAAATACTAGAAGCTTGGCGTAATCAGTTACGCGAAGAAGTAGACCGTACCTTAAATCACATGCAAGACGAAGCCGCTAATTTTCCAGATCCAGTGGATCGTGCAGCCCAAGAAGAAGAATTCGCATTAGAACTTCGAACACGAGATCGTGAACGTAAACTGATCAAAAAGATTGAAAAGACCTTAGTGATCATCGAAGAAGACGATTTTGGTTTTTGTAATACCTGCGGTATTGAAATAGGTATTCGTCGCTTGGAAGCACGCCCAACTGCCGATCAATGTATTGATTGTAAAACGCTTGCTGAAATTAGAGAGCGCCAAATGGCATAACTCTTTTATTGAGCCATCATTCTTAACGATGGCTCAATCAATGACAGCAACAATGAAAAATATCCCTCACTATCGTGGCCGCTTTGCACCCTCTCCTTCCGGTGCGCTTCATTTCGGCTCTCTCATTGCTGCTTTAGGTAGCTTTCTTGATGCCAGACATCATCAAGGTCAATGGTTAGTTCGAATTGAAGATATTGATCCCCCACGTGAAGTTTCCGGTGCCAGCGTTGCTATTTTAAAAACCCTTGAGCAATTTGGTCTCTATTGGGATGAAAACATTAGCTACCAAAGTCAACGCCATGAATTCTACCAGCATCACCTCGATCTCATTATCAACAAAAACGACGCTTATCACTGCGATTGCACCCGAAAAATGATCATGCAAGGTGGTGGACTCTATCAGGGACATTGCGCCAACCAAAAATCGCTTATATCCGCCCCTTATTCCACTCGGTTAAAAAACACTCTAGGGATTAACCACTTTGATGACCGACTTCAAGGATTAGTCTCAGTATCAAGTGATTTTGCCAACGAAGATTTTATTCTCAAACGTAAAGATGGCCTATTTGCTTATCAACTGGTGGTGGTACTTGATGATATAGATCAACAAATAACCGATATTGTCCGTGGGTGTGATTTACTTGAAGTGACTACGCGCCAAATGACTTTATATCAGTATTTAAATATCAATTTTGTGCGTTATTTACATTTACCATTAGCCGTCACGGCCAACGGCTTAAAACTCAGTAAACAAAATCATGCGCAAGCGCTAGCGCCCGAAAATACCAAGCAATTATTAATCGCTGCTTTAAAATTTTTAGGTCAAAAATTCAGCCTGCAATATCAAGACTTTACGATTGAAGAGCTATTAAAAAGCGCAATCAACAACTGGCAAATAAATAAAATATCTCAGCAGCCAAACCTTGCTGAAAAATTCATTCACAATTGATGCCATTTTAGGGTTATCTTTTTGGTCAGCCTGAGTTATTATTGCCTCCAAATTTTCACTTACTGCATTTTTACGCCGTAAGATAGAGACCAAACAATACAACCAAGGGGTGGATTATTTTTTCCAAAGTTATCGGGCTTTATCGTAAAGTCATCGGCGGTTCAAAACAAAAAGAATCTCAAGTGATTAACAAACGGTTAGCCGTTGAAGTTTTATCACGGGATCAGCATAACATTTCACGTTCTAACATGAGCGTTAATGCGGTTAAGGTCTTGCATCGCTTAAATCGTGCTGGCTACCAAGCTTATTTAGTCGGTGGCGGTGTCCGTGATTTATTATTAGATCAAGAACCCAAAGATTTTGATATTGCGACCGATGCCACCCCAGAACAAATTAAAGATTTGTTTCGTAACTGTCGTCTTATTGGCCGCCGTTTTCGTTTAGCACACATTCTATTTGGTCGTGAAGTCATTGAAGTGGCAACGCTACGTGGTCATCATCAAGAAACTGACACCGAAAAGTTAGCCAAGCAAAGCGATGGCGGCATGTTACTGCGTGACAACGTATACGGTACCATTGATGAAGATGCCGAACGACGTGACTTCACCGTTAATGCGCTTTATTACAATGTCGCTGACTATTCAATTATTGCCTATGGTGGCGGAATTGATGATCTAGAAGCGGGGATTTTACGGATGATTGGCGATCCTGAAACTCGCTACAAAGAAGATCCAGTACGGATGTTACGGGCGATTCGTTTTGCGACGAAATTAGACATGATCATGTCTCCGGAAACAGAAAAACCGATAAAAACCATGGCACCGTTATTAAGCTCGATTCCAGCACCCCGATTGTTTGAAGAATATCAAAAATTATTTTTATCGGGCAAAGCACTAGCTAACTACCACATGCTTAACGAGTATAATTTATTTCAACAGCTATTCCCGGTGTGTGCTGATTTACTTGAAAACAACATGCAAGGTAAAGAATCGGCGTTATATCAATTAGTTTGTAAAAACACCGACCTCCGACTCGCTAATGATCAACGAGTCACACCGGCCTTTATTATTGCAGCGTTCCTATGGAATCCAATTGAAGCCCGCGCTCAAGCAGTGATGGTAGAAGCTGAACTTTCTTATTACGACGCCATGATGGTGGCAATGAATGATATTTGTGATCAGCAATGTCGTTCAATCGCGATCCCGAAACGCTTCACCAGCATGGCTCGTGATGTTTGGCATTTGCAGTTACGTTTGCCTCGTCGCTCTGGTGCTAAAGCCTTCAAATTATTGACTCACCCTAAATTTCGTGCTGGTTATGATTTATTGTTACTCCGTGGCGAAATTGAAGGTGGCGAAGTAGAGGAGTTGGCACAATGGTGGACAACATTCCAACATACCACCGAAACTATCCAGCGTGATATGGTCAGAAAATTAGGCGCGCCGAAAAAACGACGACGTGCTCCGAAAAAGAAACCAAGAACACCTGAGTAAATTAATGACGATTTGTTACATTGGGATCGGCAGCAACCTTGGTGATCCGGCTAAAAAAGCACAATTAGCCATCAAAGCGCTTCAACAACTGCCACAATCTCAATGGGTGGCAGTATCTGCGTTATATTGTAGTAAGCCAATGGGCCCTAGCGATCAACCTGACTACATCAATGCCGTCGCGGCGATTGAAACAACTCTGACACCGCTAGCGTTACTAGACCAGCTGCAACGCATCGAACAAGAAAAAGGCCGGGTACGCAAGGCTGAGCGCTGGGGTCCCCGAACCCTAGATCTCGATTTAATCCTTTTTGGCGATCAAACTATCGTTAATGAACGTTTGACCGTGCCTCACTACGGCATGAAGCAGCGTGAGTTTGTGCTATATCCCCTATTTGAGATTGCACCACAGTTAACTCTACCCGATGGTCAATCATTAGCAAATTTAGTAAACAATTGTCCTTTAAACGATTTACAAGTATATTGTGACAATTAAGAATAAACCAATTCATTGAACTCATGGATCGAGCTCTGTATAAAATGTATAGGCATAGAGTAAGCAATAATTATGAAAAAAAACATCACAGGTTCCAAGCTAGCGCAATTGAAGCAGCAAGGACAAAAAATATCAGCCATCACTGCTTATGATGCCAGTTTCTCTGAAGTATTCGCCACCCAAGGGGTCGATATCCAATTAGTGGGTGACTCTTTAGGCATGGTATTACAAGGTAATGACTCCACGATTCCCGTTACTGTCGATGAAATTGCTTACCATGTAAAATGCGTACAAGCGGGTAACAAAGGGTCATTGCTGATTGCCGATATGCCTTTTATGAGCTACGCGACACCAGAACAAACATGGACTAATGCCGCCACCTTAATGCGTGCTGGCGCTAACATGGTTAAACTTGAAGGCGGTTCGTGGCTACTTGAGTCTATTGAAGGCTTAACTATCCGTGGTATTCCTGTCTGTGCTCACCTAGGATTAACCCCACAATCAGTTAATGTGTTTGGTGGTTATAAAGTGCAGGGACGTGAAGAGGATCAAGCCCAACTAATGATCGACGATGCCATTGCCCTGCAAAATGCAGGCGCACAGCTATTAGTGGTTGAGTGCGTACCAAGTAGTTTAGGTAAACGGTTAAGTGAAGCGCTAACTATTCCCGTGATCGGGATTGGTGCTGGCCCTCATTGTGATGGCCAAATTTTGGTGATGCACGATATGCTAGGTATTTCTACTGGCTATATCCCTAAGTTCTCAAAGAATTTTATCAAGCAAACCGGTGACATTCATTTGGCGATTGCCGCTTATGTCGACGAAGTATCTAGTGGTGCTTTTCCTGGCCCTGAGCACTGTTTCGAGTAAGGCAATACCATGATCACAACAGAAAACACAGCACAACTGCGCGCGCAAATTAAAGCGTGGCGCTTGGCCGGCGAAACTATCGCTTTTGTTCCAACCATGGGTAACTTGCATTTAGGTCATTTGACCTTAGTGGCTGAAGCAAAAAAACGTGCGACTAAAATTGTCGCCAGTATCTTTGTTAATCCGATGCAATTTGATAATCCTAACGATTTGACAAACTACCCTCGTACACTCGAGCAAGACAGTGAACAATTGATCGCCCAAGGCGTTGATTTATTATTTACGCCAACCCCTGAGATAATGTATCCCAAAGGACTCGATGCCCAAACCTTCGTTGAAGTACCGGGTATTAGCGACATATTATGTGGTGCTAGTCGTCCTGGGCACTTTCGTGGTGTGGCAACCATAGTCACTAAACTCTTTAATTTAGTGACCCCTGATATTGCCTGCTTTGGTACTAAAGATTATCAACAGCTGCAAGTCATCCGTGCCATGGTCGAAGACTTATCAATTGACACTGAAATTATCGGCGTTGAAACAGTCCGCGAAAGCTCAGGGTTAGCCAAAAGCTCACGTAATGGCTATTTGACAGCTGATGAGTTAACCGTTGCTCCATTGCTTTATCAAGTGATGCAGCAACTAGCAAAAGCCGTTAAACAAGGTGAATCGATTACTGAACAAATCAGTTTAGCGATAGCACGACTGGATGTCAGTGATTTTACCACCGACTATGTCAAAGTTCGCTACGCCGATGATTTAACTAACGCAACGACAGCTGATCGGCAACTGGTTATTTTAGCCGCCGCTTTCCTTGGCAAAGCACGATTGATCGATAATTTAGTATTTGAGCCCAGCGCTTGATTGAGTAATAACTCGCTATTAGGAATGAGAGCAACGCAGGATAAATGGGTTTCATCACGCACAAGTGAGCACTTAATTAATGCGATTGGTATAACTATTATTAACCCAACTGCCATTGCTGTTGGGTTTTAGAAACTTGATAATAAAATCCACACATCTTATAATTGATTAAAAATGACACTGGGGAATAGTAATGACATTAGACATTATTAAACGAGCAGCTAATGCTATCATGAATAAAAAAGAACTCTCTTCGTATGATTTACCTGCGGGTATAAAATACCAGATAGCCAGCCGAACTTATTCCTCATCAGAAATAAATAAAGCGTATAAAGAATCTAACACCCAAAGGTAATGAGCATGTGGCAACATAATATCTTCGAAAGCATAATAGAAGATGATAATGATTTTGTCGGGAAAGTTGCCTATTCAATATATAAACAAGAAAAAGTCGCTTGGGTTAAGCATTTTGAGTTAACAAACAAAACCTACCCCAGCAGCGAAGAAATAGAGAAATATTTTCATACTCCCATCGCTCGCCCAGAGTCTATCAAACGCTTTAGAAATGAAGCTGAGTTTGTTGTTAATCGCTTTATTAATGTCACCCTGTCAGAGGAACTCGCCTTATATAAAGCAAGTTTAAAAGATGATGCCGTTCTGCTTCAAATAAAAAAACCATTTAAAGTATCAGTGTTAGAAAGTTTAACCGCCGCCATGCTTGCGTCAGTCATCACCGCCTCTTTCTCAACTGCGTATTGGTTGTATAGCGAAATGCAAGACTCAAAAAGACTTGAAGAACTGATCAAACAAGCCCCTATCAGTGATGAAATAAAAAATAAAATACTGAATAAATAACCAAAGGATTGTTCTATAAATGTTGAAATATATTTTTGTTGCACTTTGGGCGATTTATTCTGCGTTATGCCATAGTGTAGTACGTCGACATGATATTGCAGACCATTACTATAAAACAGACAGACCAGCGTATTTAATCGATATGCCACATGAAGGTCATGGGGTATTAATCGCCCCTCAATGGGTTGTCACGGTCGCCCACGTCATTTTTTATGATTATCGAGGAAAATACCTAACGATTGGCGGCAAGGATTACCAAATAGAAAAAATGATCATCCATCCCGACTATAAACCCCCAACAAAGTCACTACTGAATGGTGATGCAGCACCTTTAATGGCGTTTTTAAAACAACGTAGTGATATAGCATTGATAAAATTATCAACGCCAGTATTTAGTCACATTACAGCCATTGAAATTTATCCGAGCAATGATGAAGTAGGTCAAACCGTAACCGTGTTCGGTCGTGGCGCGACTGGAAACGGTCAATCCGGCGAAATGATAGCAACCAAGAAAACACCAATCATGCGCTCATTTAACAACATTATTGAGCAATCAAATAAACAATGGTTAAGCTATCGCTTTAATTCAGCCCCTAACGCACTAGTGCTAGAAGGTATACATGGTTCAGGAGATAGCGGTGGTGCTGCAATAGTTTATCAATACAAACGCCCTTTGCTAATAGGATTATCGAGTTGGCAATTTTATCAAGGTGATCTTAGCCAATTCAAAGCCGGACTATATGGCACAACAGCTTATCAAGTGAGATTATCTCATTATCGGACTTGGATTTTTAAGATAATTAATTCTACTGATTAAACCGCTAAGTTAAATATACTTGTCCAGTTTTCGGTTGTCCTCGCTTTCTATTTACCCGTAGAATATTATCCATAATGATAATTTAAAGGTAAATTATGTTAATCACCGATCAGCAACAAATCATCACATACTACGATGCACTGGTTAACAAAGATCCCAGTTATGTCGGGATTTTTTTTGTGGGGGTTAAAACCACATCAATATTCTGTATTGCAACTTGCCGAGCTCGTAAGCCAAAGTTTGAGAATGTTGAGTTTTTTAGCAATTTTAAAGATCCGCTCGATGTCGGATATCGTCCCTGTAAAATTTGTAAGCCGACCGAAAATGCTAATCAAGCACCTCCACCAGTGAATAAAGCCATTGAGTTAGTCAAAAACAATCTCAAACAAAAAATCACCGACTATCAACTCCAACAACAAGGCATTAGCCCTGAATTAGTCCGGCGTTGGTTTAATAAGAACTATGGCATGACCTTTCAAGCCTTCCAGCGAATGTATCGGATCAATAATGCGTTTATCGAGTTAAAATTAGGAAAAAACACCACAGAGGCAGCATTCGATTCAGGTTATGATTCCCTCAGTGGCTTTGGTTACACCTTCAAAAAATTGCTTGGCCAAGCACCCAGCCATCACAAACATGACTCGCTCATTTTAATTAGTCGCTTAACGACACCTTTAGGCCCGATGTTTGTGTGTGCGACAGATAGTGGCGTTTGTTTATTGGAATTTGTCGACCGCCGGATGCTCGAAACTGAATTTAAAGATTTACAAAAACGGTTAAACAGTAAAATTGTAGTCGGTGAAAACCAACATATTGAGCAAGCTAAGCAAGAAATAGCACAATATTTTTCCGGTCAGCGCAGCCAGTTTGAAGTTAAATTAGACACCCCAGGTACCGAGTTTCAAAACACAGTATGGCAAGCACTTCACAAAATCCCTTACGGTGAAACCGTTAGTTATCAACAACAGGCGATTAATGTCAATAATCCCAAAGCCGTTCGAGCGGTCGCCAGTGCCAATGGCCACAATCGAATTGCGATTATCATTCCTTGCCATCGAGTGATTGGTAAAAATGGTAAGTTAACCGGTTATGGCGGTGGTTTAGCAAGAAAACAGTGGCTAATTGAGCATGAACTGCGTCATAAACTATTAATGAAAGAAATAAAGTTAACATCACCAATAACCTCAGTTGCCACCATTGCTCCTGCAAAGTAGACACAAAATGCATTGGTTGATCCAACGTATTTTGGCCTACGTCTAACCCCACTCTCGTTAGGACACACGGCTCCCTTATCCCAGCCGTTAATTTGACTGCAAGACTCACTTTATATTGCCTTATTCCAATACAACACCATTGTATTGCGGCAATTCATTAGTTTATTTTCTTCTTCTCCCAGAGAATATCTAACGTATATTCACCACCATTTAAACTGTATTGACGCTGTTCAACAAATCCAACGCCCACTGACGGATCAACAAAACCAGGGGCTACGCAGCGATTCACCAAACACTGTTGGGTGTTCGGACAAACGCCAGGGTTACACTGAACCTCTAATGGCTCGCCGTGATAAGCCTGCCGATCGTCGACAAACGGATGCACTAGTCGAGTGCTAACTTCCCCTTCTATTGGTGCGTTTGTCAAATTGGGAAGTCCGCCGAATCGTTGCGGTACTACGGTTAGGAAATCTGCGGCGTGATTAGATCCTATCCGCTCGTCAAAATTAAGCGACGTAGCGCTAATCCCCGAACTACCCAATAAATCAGACTTAGCGTGCTCGGTCATGTAGAAGCCTAAAGCTACTGCCAGAACACCTCCTCCCACAGCCGCGCCAGCAGTTAGAGCAGTGGTAGTCGCCAGATAAGCGAGAAAACCAGATAGCCCCGCAATAACGGCGCCGCCCCCAATAAAGCCGGGCCAGAAACTGTCATCTTCTGCCACAATGAGAAAGTAGGACACTTCATCATTAAACGCTAACCCATCTAAGGTATTGATGACCTGGCCGACTTCCTTGCGATCATTGGAATCAAAATCACTTCCGCTCCATACCTGGACACTATTATCTATATCCTCAAGAAACTGCGTATCGACATTCTCTGGGAGTCGATCATTCACTATGCCCGCCAACATCACCATAGGTTCATCTGAGCCTGTCCAATCCCAGCCGGTTTCTTCCAAACAATCGACTGCTTGAAGGGTGGCGGTCACGGTATACTCAGGCTCTTGCTGCTCATCGGTGACATAGACTATTGCTGCATCACTTGCATTGATACCGTCGGACCGTGATGTGAGCCGCTCAGACGCGAACCATCGAGGGGTTTCAAGGCAAGAGGCCGGATCGCCCAAATTGTGTGAACAATCCTCCAACTCCCGAGGGGGTGTATTCCACGTCTCAACGCAGGTTGCACCATCGGCGACACAACTCGCTTGTGGCGCAGTACAATCTCTTACAGTGTCAGGTGGCAAACCGGCATCACCTAACGAAAGCGGATAACACACGTGTATCACCCGCGACTCAAGGTGATCAGAGACGTCACTTTGCGTATAGAAATTTCCATTTTCATTGTACATGCGTAACGTATAGAACGCACCTGCGTTAGCACCCACGTTAAAAAAGGCGCGATTATGGGACGCGTTAACCGGACTTGGTACAGCGCACGCCAAGGCGTCATCAAGGGGCTCGTTACTATCAACACCATCAATAGGTAGGATTGTTTGATTTCCCTGCCCCGATACTAATGGGGTTAACACTAATTTTGCATTGAGGGTGTCCCAGAAATTATAGCCACGAACCACCATGATTTTCTCTTTTTGCACGACTGGATAAGCTATGCAGCGCGCAGGACCATTGAATTCAAGGCCACAAATAAGCCCTAGATTAGCGTCACAAGCCGAGTTATTACTAGAAGAGCAAGGAATATTCGTCTTCGCGCCATAGGGCGAAATACCCTCCGTTGGTTCAGAAAGTTCCAAATCAGGATGCCTTGCCGACACGAATTCGCCTTCCACCCCTATAATCACAGGGCTGCCCGCCGGTGCGACCTCACCCACATCACCACTATCAATATCAACCCTTATAACTTTTGAGCCCACCGTAATAGCCCGAGTGGCAGCGGTTCCATTGGCATAAATAAAGTTGCCCGCACAATAGTTGGTACGAAGTCTTGGGTTTGGCAAGTGGTTGAACCTGACTTCGTTCTTGAGGCCTGCCCAATCTGGCGCATTGGCGCATGGTCCTGGATCATACATATTTAGTCCACCGAGTAATTGCATCCGTGTTGCAGTAGGGATAGCCTCTAGGACTGAGCCAAGCTGTTTGATTCTCGCTTTGACTTGCGATGGCCTCGACATAAAAAACGTTGACATCGCCGTTTCAATTTCACCATCGGCTTGCCCTGACACGAGCCGACTTAGGGAGCAAAGAGAGCTCAAAGCGAAGGCGGTGCTCATTTCACGAACATTAGGGTCAACTATTCCTTTGAGGTGATCAATCAAGCGCTCAGCACGTTCATGGGCACTGGAACCTGGATTAAAATAACTACAAGAAGAAGTAAAAATAAAGGAACACAATACGGTCATTGTTGTCCAATATCGGAGGCGTGTAAGTCGCCCCATATGATGCATGACATACATCTTTTTTCGATTGTTATTTAACATATCCAACTCTCCTTTGCCTACGTTTTGATAATATATATTCCTTTTTCGCTACAAACTTATTAGTGATATATAGTCGTTCCTTCCTTCACCAGTAACACTAGAATTTTCACAATAGAACCCTATGCGAAAATCATATCTTTCAGTGGTTGTCCCTGATGTTTTACCAGAGCTTAGTCTAAAAAAAAACACAGTGTTCAAAAAAAACACTTAGGTGAATCTGCTAGGCACAGTATTAGAGGTGATGTTGTATTTGACGATAAGGGAAGTTCGGCGACACAGCTTACAAATTGTGTATTTGTTTAATGAAATTAACCACGCCACTTTCTTCAACAAAAATTGTGTTGACCACTTTGCTGATCATTAGTTTACTTTGAAGCGTCTTATACTCGGATTGAATTTGGCTTCTTGTTGGGTTGATCAGAGACACGAATCAGCACCCCTGCTGAATGGGCGATAGTGCATCTACTATCGAATCAAATTAATTTTCAAGTGCCACATCGATATGTACACTGGCAAGCCGTCGGCCTTAATTAAACTGGATGAGAGATATTTTAATAGAAACATTATTTAGCCAGCTCAGACCTATTGTAGTGTCATGACATTCACTCCTATTCACGAACGTTACTAATATTCATTACAAAGTGATGAATGGGACAAGTTAGCATTCATCATCTTTATTGGAATGACCTATAAAATCTACTATCTGGGGTTGAAAAACGCGGTCAACGTTTATCTGTTACCTGTTTTGGTAAACAATTTTCTAAGGTATTGGGGCACGCCATAGGATTTATTGTACCAATGTTGATTTTTGGATTAGGTTTTGTATGGCACATGATCAACTTGAGCTAGAATTTTCACTATTCCTTAACGAATTAAAAAATGACTTTCAATAGTAAATATACTAACTACTAATTTGAATAGTAAAGCACCACTATTTATGTAAAAATCCCCATTACAAACCTCTAAATGGAAGTTCACTATGAATAGAAATATTATTTTAACCCTTTCCTTTATTACCTTATTGGCTGGTTGTGCAACTCAAAGCCACAGAACAGTTGCTGTTGAACCTATGGTTTTAAATACAGTTTCATATTCTGGTCCCAAAACAACAATTGTCGTTGGTGACTTCTCAAATAAGTCTGATTACATGCAGGGACTATTTTCTTCAAATACAGACAAATTAGGTAGCCAAGCAAAAGTTATTTTAAAAACTTTGTTACAACAATCTAATCGTTTTAAGGTTGTTGATCGCCAAAATATGGCGCAAATAGCCGTCGAAGCAAAATTACGTGGAATTAAACAAAACATTAAAGGTGCTCGATATACCATTACAGGTGCTGTCACTGAATTTGGTAGAAAAACTATTGGTGATAAACAGCTGTTTGGGATTTTAGGCGCTGGCAAAAGTCAAATCGCCTATTCGAAAATATCGCTAAATATCGTTGATGTTTTGACATCCGAAGTTATTTATTCAACACAAGGTGCAGGAGAATATGAATTAAACTCTCGTCAAGTCATTGGTTTTGGCTCTAGTGCTGGTTATGACTCTACGCTTAATGGCAAAGTGCTCGATTTTTCCATTAAGCAAACAGTCAATAATATGATTCGAGATTTAGAAAACGGCACATTAAAAGTAGAATTATAATCATCAAGGAAGATACATGAATAACACTATGACAAAGTATTTGCTAATAATAACCGTTTTTTTCATTGCTGGTTGCGCAAGTAACGACAAACAAATATATGCATGGGGTCAATACGAAGATTTAGTTTATGAGTTTCACAATAGCGAAAGCACCGTTGAACCTCAAAAGCAGATTGAATTGTTAACTCAAAGTATCTCAGGTGCAAAGGTTAAGAATAAAAAGGTAGCTCCAGGTATTTATGCACATCTTGGTATGCTCTATTCATCCGTTGGTGAAGCAGATAAAGCAATAGCAGCACTAGAAGAAGAGCGAAATTTATTTCCTGAAGCAGCAACATTTATCAACGGAATGTTAAAGCGCTATCAATCAATTAAATAAGGATTATTGTTGTGTTTAGAAATAAGATGTTAAATTTTTTACCAGCTATTTTTTTGATTCTATCGGGTTGTGCAACTGTTAAACCTTATGATTATAGCGCGTTACGTGAAGCAGCCCCGCGCTCAATTTTGGTTATACCGCCACTAAATAATAGTGTTGAAGTGAACGCTTCATATTCGTATTTATCGACGATTTCGGTACCATTAGCTGAAAAAGGTTATTATGTATTTCCTGTTTCTGTGATCGATACGTTTTTAAAACAAAATGGCTTACCAACCCCAGCAGAAATGAATGCAATCCCGCTAGATAAAATCAGAGAACACATTGGCGCCGATGCCGTTTTATATGTGACATTAGATGATTGGGGACAAAAATTTTCAGTATTATCATCGAGTACTGTCGTTCGAGGCTCGGTTAAACTCGTGTCAACTAAAACGGGGAATACATTATGGGACGCACCTATTAATGGAGTATTAAACTCCAATAATAGCGGCGGTGGTTTACTTGGTGCCTTAGTTAATGCCGTTGTAACGCAAATCATCGGTTCTGTTAACGACCAAACGCCAATTGCTGCTCGTATTGCTAATAATCGAGCATTTAATTCTAAGAAGCGCGGTTTATTACCCGGACCTTATTATTTTCCTAACAAAAAATAAGTCATTAATTTTAAAATTCCGCCCATTTTTTGGACGGAATTTTTTAGACTAGCAATTACTCAAGGGCGTAATTCGCAGTTTCCTGCCATATAAAAAAGCCTTATGGGAAAGTATTAAAACCATCATCTTGTGCTTTATCAGCATTGAAAATTAACATCTTTTACTATCCCACGTAATTAGCCCGTAACTGACCACCAATAAACTGGAAACTCAATAAATGATCAATTATTGAGCCTTAGTCGATAAATCAAAGAATAAACCAGATTGTAAATGCATTAGAAAAAGTACGTCGAACTTAATAGATATAAACAATCTTTGAAACTCTGCCTATCTCTCTTTGGCTGACATCATAGATCATGATAACTGTCGAAATTTCATTATTCCTAAGCATCAGCCATCAAACTATTCTTGTTGATAAGAAGTGAGGGGGTACCCAATTCTCTCGTAATGAAATATCGATTGATATCATTTATCAATTTTTCCCATAAATAGTGTCATAATCAACCAATCTAATGTTCTCACCGTAGCGAGTAATGATAATGAACGTGCATGAAAAATTAAATTATGTCGAATATCCAGCTAACGATTTAAGTAAAACGAAAGTCTTTTTTAGTGCCGCTTTTAATTGGAGTTTTGTTGATTATGGCCCTGATTATGCGGCATTTACCGGCGAAGGTCTTGATGGCGGATTTTTTAAATCAGAGCAAGCCTCAGTCACCAGCAACGGCGCGGCACTATTGGTTTTTTATAGTCAAGATATCGAAGCGACACAGAAAAAAGTCATTACTGCTGGCGGCACTATCGCCCAAGCTATTTTTACATTTCCCGGTGGTCGACGCTTTCATTTTATCGAACCAAGCGGTAATGAATTTGCGGTATGGACAGATAAATAGTGATTACTAAGTTGATAATTTGCCAAGTAACGTCCGAACAACGGGATAATTTCTCGTTGGCTCAACAAGCTTGGCAAGCAACTAGCCAATGTCTCGGGTTCGCTGGTCAAATCGGTGGCTGGGAAGTAAACAGCGGTAACGCGGTAATTATTGCACAATGGCAGTCTCAGGCTGCCGTAACAAATTTTATGAGAACCTGCCATGACCAAATAGCGGCGGCGAACAATCAAGCGGTAACTTACTCGGCTTGCCAAGTACAATATTTTGATTTAATCCAAGCCATAGACGTTAGCTTAATAAGCGCTGGTCAAACATATTATTTGACCATATCAAATAACCAACAACCGGATACTCCATTAACTACGAGCTTAAGCTGCACTAGGCCTGCCAATATTAATAACGCTAATTTACTGGTGCAACTCGAGTCGAACTGGTTGATCGCACCGTAGATAGGTAAAAACTATGCACTCGGCTGTAATAAACAATTTAAACTATTAACAAACTTAATTCATACTGGTTTCATCTCAACGGCTTTTGCCAAATCAAGGAAACTATGATGAATAATTTACACATTAAAGATCACATGAACCACCAGCCATTAACTGTTGCGCCAACGGATCTCATCACGCAAGTCATTGCAGCACTCCAAACTAATCAGCAAGAGCAAGCTGTGGTCGTTGACGATAATAAGGTGATCGGAATTTTAAATAAAATAGACTGTTTAAAAAACTTGCTCGCCAGTAGTTACTATTGTGACGGTGCTCCACAAGCGAAAGAGTTTATGAATACCGATTTCGTCCATATCACCGCAGAAGATAGTGTTTTCGATTTAGCACAACGTGTTACTCAGAGTGATACCCACTTAAATCATCAAATAGACTTTCCCGTTATCAAAGATAATCAGCTCATCGGTTCCATTGGGGTTAATGAATTAATGACCGCTTTAAATCAACACTTCATCAGCTGTAAGGCTTATTAAATAAATAAAAACAGTTCCTAATTATTATTTTCGAAGATGTACATTTTTGCCATGATAGCTCATGGCTCCTAACGCTATAACTCTCTTCAATATTATTAGACCACGCTAAAGGACAGTGTATGCAATTAAAACAATTATTTGGTGGTCTGCTACTGCTTATATCGCTAACGGCGGTTGCGAAACCCACCAAATTAATTATAGAAAATATGATAAAACGCCAATCATCCGACTCAAGGATTAATTCAGTTCATCGAGAAATCCCCCACTATTCGACAAATTTAGCAGCGATAAAATATGAAATTTTAGAGGGTATGATAACAACAAGAGGTTACAAATGGGTTTTAGAGGGCGAAGGTGACGGTTTTGTCCTTGCTCGATTCGATTATCGCGGTGATACCACCATTATAAAAATTGAATATGACACCGCATTAGTGCAATTAAAATATCATGATGCCTGGGGCGACTATGTTTGTAAGAAAGTTAGCGCAGGAATTTGTTATAAAAATGCGCGAGGTTATTACAATTACACTAAAAATTTAAGAAAAAGCATCGAACAACGATTAGGTATGCTTTAGGAGCTGATAATGAGAAAACGATTAATACTGGCTATTTTGTTATGCTTTTCGATCAATTCATTGGCTTATGAGCTAGATGCTTATGCCAAACCTGTCCCTTACTATCACTACGTTTCTGATCTTAGCGTGTTATTAAAAAAGTCGGCGGAGCGTAATCACTGGGATTTTAGTAAAGACAATCAAGGTAATTATTTTTCCCGCCTGCTGTATAAAAGCTATGACATCAACACACAGCTAATGATTAATAATAATACCGTCACGATCAAGCTATTATCAGCCAATCGAGTCAATTGCTCTCGTCGCTGTAGCGTAGATCAAGATGTTGTACAAGGTTGGCTCTTAAATTTCAGACGAGCCATTGCATTTGATGTCACGTTAGCAGTAAAAAAATCGGCGCTCATAGAATCTCTTCAGTTAAAGAGTGATTGAATAACAACATGACTAAAATCAATTAACCAAACAAACACCTCAGTTAAGATAAGGACAATTATCATTACCAAGAAGGTTAATCTTATGAGTTCATGTTGTGGTGCTTGTGGCGGTCAAAATACTGATAAAGCTAAAAAAGAAGAAGAGCAAAAGAAACAAGACGAGAAAAAGTCTGACTAATCAAATCAAAAACCAACAAAACCTTTGTTGGTTTTTATCTTTATACCGTTATTACAAGCTAGCTGTTAGCTTAAACAGCGCTTGCCCGCTAGCCTGATATTTACGTTCAAAAGGCGTAATACAGGGTTCTGGAACAAACTCTTTGACTAAAGATGGCTTGTCAGCAATGGCTAAGGCCGCCGCAAATTCCTCAAGATAGATCCGCCAATTACTGCGTAACTCTAATTCACCACCTAATGCCACGATGGTTGGAAACACCGCTGCACCATGCCAACGACGTTTAACATGTTTCGATTTCGGCCACGGGTTTGGGTACAAAATAAAATGTTTTTCGGGCAACATCTTCGCCTCTAGCGCCAAGCGCCAAAAGTCATTGAGATCGGTTCTAATCAACATGAAATTATCGATGCCATGTTGCTCATAGGCTTCATTCTTGTTAAGTCGATGACCAGACTTATCCATCCCAATCACAAAGTGATTAGGGTGAGCTTTAGCGAGATTAATGGTGCTGTCACCAACACCGCAACAAGAATCAAAAATCAGCGGTTTGCCTATTTTTTTGACTTGGCTTTCTACTAACTTAAAGCCGTCAATAGTGTGCTGTTGATAGGGTTTTTGAAAAGAATGCGTTAAATGTTTTTCGACAATAGCTTGCAGCTTATCGTGCACACCCGCTTGATTACTAATAATTTGATGTGAATTTGCAAATGACATAACTAAAACCTTAAGAACGTAAACCAATACCGCGCGAAATCATCCAATGCGCCAGACTATATAACACCACCACAAATCCCAAAATCATTCCAAACGAATAGACTAATGGAATATCTGTCACCCCTAAGAATCCATAGCGAAAGGTATTAATCATATAAACAATCGGATTAGCTTTCGAGACCGTCTGCCAAAAATCAGGTAACAGGGTTAAGGAGTAAAAAACACCACCAAGATAAGTCAATGGCGTTAAGACAAAGTTAGGAATAATACTAATGTCATCATAGGTCTTCGCCAAAATAGCATTGATTAAACCGCCCAGTGAGAACAGCACCGATGTACACAACACACTGGCCACTAATACCGCTAAGTTAAAGACTTGTAACTTGACAAAAAACATCGACAAACAAGTGACTATCATTCCAACGAGTAAGCCGCGTGTTACACCACCGCCAACATAGCCGGCAATAATGACCCAAGTGGGTACTGGTGCAACCAACAATTCTTCTACATTGCCCTGAAACTTTGAGCTAAAAAATGAAGAAGCAACATTAGAATAAGAGTTGGTGATCACCGACATCATAATTAAGCCAGGAACAATGAATTCCATGTAGCTAAAACCGGACATGGTACCGATACGTTGACCAATTAAGCTGCCAAAAATCACAAAGTATAAACTCATGGTGATGGCTGGCGGTACGAGCGTTTGTAACCAAATGCGGGTAAAACGATTAATTTCTTTGGTTAATAAGCTTTTAAACGCAATAAAATATAGAGATGACATAATTACCCTTGACCCTTTTGATTAACTAAACGTAAAAACAACTCTTCAAGACGGTTAGCTTTATTACGTAAACTCAGCACATCAATTCCTTGTTCGGTCAATTGCGCAAAAATTGTATTAAGCACTGTGCCCCGCTCCACATCGACTTCTAAGGTATGATTATCCACAATGCGATACTCAACGCCTGTCAGCTGATAATCGAGCTCGGTTACCGCCAAGTCAAAAATAAAAGTCTCAACATTTAATTGTGATAACAATGATTTCATCGAACAGTCTTTGACGATGACACCATTATCAATAATACCGATATTACGGCATAACAACTCAGCTTCTTCAAGATAGTGAGTGGTTAAAATAATGGTGACACCGTCGTTGTTCAGCTGTTGCAAAAATGCCCACATTGAACGACGAAGCTCAATATCGACCCCAGCAGTTGGCTCATCAAGGATCAAAAGTTTAGGTTGATGCATTAAGGCACGCGCGATCATTAATCGACGTTTCATCCCACCGGATAATGTCCGGGAGCGCTCGTTGCGCTTATCCCACAATTCAAGTTGAGTTAAATGCTTTTGGGCTTGGATTAGTGCTTCTTTTCGTGTCACGCCATAATAACCCGCTTGATTAACCACGACCTGCAACACCGTTTCAAATTGATTAAAGTTAAACTCTTGCGGCACTAAACCAATCAATAATTTGGCTTGCTCTAGCTCCTTATCAAGATCATGACCAAACACCTTGACCTGACCTTGTGTTTTATTAACAAGGGAGGAAATAATACCAATGGTGGTCGATTTACCAGCGCCATTAGGGCCGAGTAACGCATAAAAATCACCCTGTTCGACACTTAAATCAATGCCTTTGAGTGCTTCAACACCACCACGATAGGTTTTAGTTAACCCTGTTATCTCTAATGCTTTCATTACACTCCACTGAAGTTGTAAACTAATGGCACGCATTATACCTTTTAGACTATTGCTGACTACTAATTACGATAATATTCACCTAATATCGGGGCTGCCATTCTTATTGAGTATTGTTATGTTGCTTGAGCGTCTGTTTATTACTATTTTTCCGATTGCCTTTATTGTGCTGATCGGCTTTCTCTACACCAAAAAATTTAAACCGGATTTAGCATTCTCTAACATTATTAATATGGATCTGTTTATTCCAGCATTAATATTTTCGGTGTTATCAGCCAAGTCACTCGATCTGATCAATTACCAAGGGCTAGCCCTCGGGGCTGCAATGGTTATTATTGGTTCGGGTATTATCCTGCTGCCATTGCACTGGTGTGGCATTAACTTAAAAACCTTTTTGCCACCGATGATGTTTAATAACTCAGGAAATATGGGGATCCCGTTAATTGTGTTGGCCTTTGGTCAAGATGCCCTGCCCGGCGCGGTGATCATTTTTATCATTGGCATGACTTTGCATTTCACCATCGGTATTTACATGCTAGATCATAAAACCAAGCTCCATAAGTTATTAACCATGCCGATAATTTTAGCGACCATCGCCGGTTTAATTGTCAGTGTGAGTGACTTCACTGTTCCGAGTGGCATTGCGATATCGATTGAAATGATTGGCCAAATTGCGATCCCATTAATGCTATTTACCTTAGGCGCTCGGCTAACGGATGTTGACTTTTCTGATTGGAAAATCGGATTACTTGGCGCGGTATTATGCCCTTTATCAGGTTTGCTGATGGCTGTATTAGCTCAACAATTATTGGCACTGCCACCGCAACAATATGCTATCTTGTTGGTTTTTGGTGCCATGCCTCCGGCGGTACTTAATTATATTTTAGCGGACAAATACCAACAGCAACCAGCCAAAGTCGCTGCCATTGTTCTGATTGGTAATATTTTCAGTTTGGTCAGTCTTTCTCTGACCTTAGCTTGGGTGTTGTAACTTGAAACCATTTGATTTAAAAAAAGTAGGATTAACGGGCTTAAAATTTCTGACCAGCGCGGGTATTATTTTAGCGTTTCTTTATTTAGGTAAAGCGATTCAATGGCTAACATCGCTGCCAATCCCCGGCAGTATCTTTGGCTTGTTACTACTCTTTAGCGCGCTCAATTTACGCTTAATTAGCACTGAACAGTTACTGCCAAGTAGCAATTTATTACTCAATTATATCACGCTGTTTTTTGTTCCCGTTGGGGTTGGGCTGTTGCAATACTCTGACTTACTGAGCCAATATTGGCTCGCTATTATGGTCAGCAGTGTCATTAGCACCGTCGCGGTATTATTGAGTGTTGGCTATTGCTATCAAAGACTAAGCAAATGATTTATTTATATCTAGTCGCGACCATTGTGGCATTTTTGAGCGCAAAAAAAATCTTAGCGCGTTTTAGTCATCCTTTAGCTAACCCTTTACTCGTTAGCATTCTGTTTTTTATGGCCCTATTTAGTTTAACCCCATTAAGTTTTAATGATTACGCCCACGCTAACCAAGGCTTTGTTTGGTTACTTGAACCTGCCGTTGTCGCATTAGCCTTGCCGCTATTCAACCAAGTGATTGAGATCAGAGCACAACTAAAAGCGATTTTAATCAGCTGCACACTGGGAGTCGTGATTGGCATCACCAGTTGTTTAAGCATCATTTTATACTTTACTGATGATCGGGCGCTATTAATTTCCCTATTGCCTAAATCGGTTACTAGTCCCATCGCGATGGCTATTGCCAATCAAAGTGGTGGTTTACCCGCTTTAGCCGCGGCGGTAGTGATTGCTGTTGGTCTATTGGGCGCGATCGGCGGTTTTAGTCTATTAAATTATTGTAAAATCACCAATAAACAAGCACAAGGACTCGCGATGGGTTGCAGTGCGCACGCCATTGGCACCGCGCAAGCGATAGCACAAGGTCGCGAACAAGGTGCATTTAGTTCATTAGCGTTAGTGATTAGTGGTATTTTAACCGCATTGTTGGCTCCTCTTTTTGTGTCGGCGCTCGACTATTATTTACGTTAAATCAACGAAACATTTACTTACAATAGTCACTTGGTAATACATTGAGTGGCGTTTTAAAATTCAATCATCAAATAAAAATCTAGAATAAGGTATTGAGAGATGAAACAAAAAATTATTGCACTTAGTATTGCCATGACATTAAGTGGCTCATTATTAGTCGGTTGTCAGAGTCCACAACAGACTGTTACTCCGGTTCAAGCAACGGCTACCCAATCTGCATTATTTGAGCAGTTTTCCACTCAGTTTATTGATGCATTATGGCAACAATATCCAACATGGGCACTTTACAGTGGCAATCACATTAATGATGGTAAATTGGTGATCCCCAATGCTAAAAACCGCCAACAGCAACTACAATTTGCTGACAGCCAATTAGCATTGCTAGCACAGTTTGATCAAAGCCAATTGAGTCCCTCGCAAAAAATCGATGCTAAATTGATTGAAAATCTATTAACCTCAGGTAAATGGCAAATAGAAACCTTTAAATCTTGGCAGTGGCAGCCATCACAATATAATGTCGCTAGCGGATTCGCGCAAATCATCAACGGCAGTTACGCATCATTAGAAGAACGTTTAACCGCTGTGCTTGAGCGCCTAACGTCGGTGGCAAAATACTACCAAGCGGCTCGCCAAAACATTGAAAACCCAACCCTTGAACACACCCAACTTGCACTAATGCAAAACCAAGGTGCGTTAAGTGTTTTTTCTGACCAATTAATCAGTAAAGCCCAAGACTCTAATCTAAACGATCAGCAAAAAGTTCTATTCGCCAGCCTAGTATTAGAAGCCCGTCAAGCGGTGATGAGTCATGTTGATTGGTTAACTAAACTCGAAGCAAAACTAACCCAAGACGGCGGTCGTAGTTTCCGCATTGGCAGTGAATTATACGAGCAAAAATTCACCTTCGATATTCAGTCAGATTTATCAGCAAAAGAACTTTATCACAAAGCCCTAGCTGAGAAACAACAAGTCCTCAGCGAAATGGCTAAATTAGCCGATACTCTGTGGCCGAAATATTTTGCCGGACAAGACAAGCCAACTAACCAACAACAATTAATTGCAACGGTAATTAACAAATTGTCGGCTAAACATGTAAAGCGTGAAGATTTTGTCACTCATATTCGTGCTCAAATTCCAGAGCTAGAAGCCTTTGTTAATGACAACAAATTGATTAGCCTCGATAAAGACAAGCCTTTAATCGTTCGTGAAACCCCTAAATATATGCAGGGATTTGCTGGCGCTTCAATTAGCGCTCCGGGTCCTTACGACAAAAAAGCCAACACCTATTACAATGTTACACCACTCGATAACATGAGTGATGAGCAAGCAGAAAGCTACCTGCGCGAATATAACCACTGGGTATTACAGGTGCTTAATATCCATGAAGCGGTACCGGGACATTACACTCAATTAGTCTATTCAAACATGGCTCCAAGTCTGATCAAAAGTCTATTTGGTAATGGCGCAATGGTCGAAGGCTGGGCAGTATACAGCGAACGAATGATGCTAGAAGAAGGCTACGGTGATTTTGAACCTGAATTGTGGTTAATGTATTACAAGTGGAACTTGCGCGTGATCACCAATACTATTTTGGACTATTCGATTCACGTCAACAACCTCAGCAAAGCACAAGGACTATCATTAATGATGGACGGCGCATTCCAACAAAAAGCAGAAGCAGAAGGTAAATGGCGCCGCGCAACCTTATCGCAAGTACAATTAACCAGTTACTACTCGGGTTTCCGCGATATTTACGACTTTAGAACCGAATATAAAGCCACCCAAGGTGATGACTACAGTGTAAGAGAATTTCACGACAAATTCTTAAGCTACGGCAGCGCACCCGTTAAGTACATCCGAGAGTTAATGCTCAACAAGTAATCCTCGAACTATCCCCTTAAAACCGAGTCAGTTGACTCGGTTTTTTTATATCGGTATTGTTATTTAATCAGGATGATTTTTCTAGGTATTTAATTTGTAAAAATTTTAGCTTATGATTTTATTAAACTAGAATCAGCGTTAATTAAATGTCTGCGTTGCGGGATTATCCCATCTAGATAATATGCGTTAAAAGTTGATTAAACTTTGGTTAGTGTCGATAAAAGGATTACTTTAATGAAAAAGTTTTTTTTGATAGTTACATTACTACTCTCTAACTCATTGTTAGCGAAACAAGGAATAGCGCCATCATTTATAGAGGTATTTAATCAGGGCTCTCGCCTTGAAGTGATAGATTACCTTTCAAATAATATGTCAAAAAGTAGAATAGAAAGATATGGCATTGACAATCATGTTGGTGTCTTTTTAAATAGTCAAAATACTTTTGGAAATCTTGAAGTAATTAAATTCTTACCTCCAAGTAATGGCAATGAACGTGTTGAGGTTCTCTCGAAAAATAATAAGCTTATATATAACCTCATCATAAACAAAGACAAAAAATCACCTCATAAAATCAACTATTTCACTTTGCAAGATTCTGAAGTGCAGGTAATCCAAAATCATCAGTTATCAGCAAAAGAGTTAGAACAAGAATTATTTATTTTCCTAAAAGAGCTGGGGGCTAAAGATGCTTTCTCTGGAGCTGTATTAGTAGCACGCGGTGAAGATATTCTATTTAAAGGGACTGTCGGTTATGCAAACAAACGCTGGAAGTTAAAAAACAAGGTAGATACTAAATTTTCATTAGGATCGATGAATAAAATGTTTACTGCTATTTCTGCGCTGCAACTAATAGAAAAAGGTCAACTGAAGTTTGAAGATAAACTCAGTCAATATGTAGATAAAAGCTGGCTGCCTGAAGGTAATGCTAAATCTATAACGATAAGGCAACTATTAACTCATACATCAGGTTTAGGCAACTTCTTCAATAATGATTTTAATAAAAGTAACAAAGAAGTCTACCGTAACCTAGATGCATATAAACCATTAATATCTCAAATGCCCTTATTGTTTATTCCTGGCACCCGGAACAGGTACAGTAATTCGGGAATGTTAATGCTTGGATTAGTCGTTGAAAAAGTAAGTGGGAAAAGCTATTACAAGTATGTAAGAGAAAATATTTATAACAAAGCGAATATGCTTAATTCTGGTAGTTTTGAGCTTGACTCGGTGACAGCTAATATGGCTTCTGGTTACTTAAAAAGAATGCATAGTGATAATTGGGTCGATAGTATTTATACAAGAGCGATTAAAGGTAGCCCTGCGGGAGGAGGTTTTTCAACCGTAGAAGACTTGTATCACTTTGCTCTAGCATTGACTCGCTATCAGTTACTCAGTAAGAGATTAACACTTGAAGCCTATAGTGAAAAAACAAAATATAAGTCTGCTTTTTGGTATGGTTATGGCTTTTCTATCAGCGGAGATCCTCACAATAGAGTCATTGGACACGGGGGAGCATATTTAGGTGTTGATGCTCGTTTGGACATTCACCTTGATAGTGGATTCACTGTTGTAATTTTGGCTAACCAATCTGATGTGGTTGCTCCCGTGAGAAGAAAAATTAATGAACTTATAGCAAGATATGGTTCATAAAATGCTAACCGGGTAGCTGGAGGTCTCTAATCTCCAGTCCACACAAACCATCATGCAGGCCTGCAATAGCAACCGTGTCTAAATGATACTAAAAATAGGAACATCAATTGCAACAAAACATCATTTATATCGCCTTGGTTGTCAAAGATTACGATGAAGCTATTGATTTTTACGTCAACAAATTAAAGTTTGAGCTAATCGAAGATAGTTACCAACCAGCGCAAGATAAACGCTGGGTGGTAATAGCACCACCAAACTCGACTGGCGCAACAATATTATTAGCTAAAGCATCAAAACCTGAGCAATCTGATGCTATCGGTAATCAGACAGGAGGACGGGTTTTTCTGTTTCTTAGCACCGACGATCTCTGGCGCGATTATCACTCAATGAAAGCCAACAACATCAAATTCATCCGTGAGCCACAAGAACAAGAATACGGTACCGTCGCCGTTTTCGAAGACTTATATGGTAACCTGTGGGACTTATTGCAATTGAACCCTAATCACCCAATGGCGTTAAGATTGGCACGATAAATTTAAGACGGTTATTCATACCAACCTAGGAAATATCAAGCTTGAGTAGATTTTTAATCATCACACTATCTCTGTTACTGACCGGATGCACCACTGGGCAGCTTTATTATGTCGATCAATCGGGTACACGAACACTTGCCTGTGATGTCGAATTTATTGGCCTCCCAAGCGTTGACAAATACGCCGTTGAATACGCCCTAAGCCTATGTGCAAAAAGCGCGGTCAAAAAAGGGTTTACCACTGAACAGAGCCACCTGTTACAGGTTGATACAACCATCCCAAACGCACCGTGCAACAGCACATGGACACACCAGCTTGCTAAGCAACAATACCAGCAAGACATACTCTCAAAAAAAGAATATGGCTATATAATTGCTCACATAGATTTGGGGTTGGCGACGTTAAATGAATGCACGTAAACAAGAGAAAAAAGTCATTTTACAAGGTCACATCATTGTATCAAACAGTGATTTATCAGTGGTGTTATCGGCTCTACCTCTTCATAAAAATCTGACCAAGCAAGAAGCTGGCTGCTTATTATTCGACGTTACTCAAGATTTAAATAACCCTAATAAATTTAATGTTGATGAAGAGTTTATCGATAAAGATGCTTTTGATTTTCACCAGCGACGAGTAAAAGACTCTCATTGGGGTAAAGTAACTCAAAATGTTAAGCGCTATTATCAAATGACTAGCCATAGTTAATAATTGAAGGAAAACAGCCATTGAATGAATTACAACTAGTGGTAGGTACAGATTCGACATGGTCGATTAGAGCATCGCTGTGCTTACAAATTTCAGGTTTGCATTGTCACGAAACCGTTATTAACCTCAGCGATAACAACAAAACACGATTAAAACGATACTCTGCTAGCATGTTAGTACCAGTGCTTATTCGGGGCGAACTAAAAATTCACGATTCCCTCGCCATTGCTGAGTACATTAATGAGTTATCAAGTGGTTCTCTTTATCCTGAATCATCAAACGAACGTGCCATTGCACGCAGTCTTTGCGCCGAACTCCATTCTGGTTTTAACCAATTAAGATCAACTTGTCCGTTTTACATTGACCAAACGTCAACCATAATTATCACACCAGAACTAGATACTGAACTAACTCGAATTAAAAACATTTGGTCCTCAGCCCAAGGTGAATTCATGTTCAAAAATGCTGGTGCTGTCGATGCTTTTTATGCGGTTTTGGCCTATCGATTAGCCTCCTATGGCATTAACTTTGATGGTAAGGCTGGTTTATATCAACGAGCGTTACTAGATTGGCACTTATTCAAAGACGTTATGATAAAAGCCAACGATTGGCGCTCAACTTAACTAACTTGATTGAGCTTTAACAAAAAACGTGTTTATTGAGCGGTTATCATTGACCTTGGCCAACGTTGATAAGATCTTA